>SVGZ01000006.1 GCA_015056045.1 Clostridiales bacterium
AAGGTTGGAAACCTTGGAGAGGTAACCTGTGTAACCGTACTGGATGAGCATGAATGCGTTGTAGCCAAGGGAATAGCAATAGTCAGCGTCGAAGTTGGACGGGAATGCGCATCTGCCTTCATAACCGAAGAAGTGGTGCAGCGGGCTGAACTTGCCGTTATAGGTTCCTGCGGCTTTTCTTGCCTTGAGGTTGTCTTTAACGAGAGCAGAGAACAGTTTTTCGGATTCGATAAGGGATACCTGAACGTTGCCGTGCGGGTCTCTTTCGAGGAAGAGCTGCTGCTGAATGCCTTCGGGAAGGATCTCAAATACAGACATGGACTCTTTTGTCAGACCGTTTTCGATGAAAGCATATTTTTCTTCCCATGTCGGGAGTGCGTTGAATGCAGCTGTCTTTTCGCCTGCAAGAAGTTCGTTGATCTCAGCGATGAGTACGGAGAATTCCGGAACGAATTCAACGATGCCTTCGGGGATGATGGCAACGCCGAAGTTCATGCCGTTTGCAGCTCTTGTGGCAACGGAATCAGCGATATAGTTTGCGATTTCTGCGAGAGACATTTTCTTTGCAGCAACTTCTTCGCCGATGAGGCAGATGTTGGGCTGTGTTTCAAGAGCACATTCAAGCGCTACATGAGAAGCGGAACGGCCCATAACCTTAACGAAGTGCCAGTATTTCTTTGCGGAGTTTGCGTCTCTGCCGATGTTGCCGATGACTTCGCTGTATGTCTTTGTTGCTGTGTCAAAACCAAAGGAAATTTCGATATCTTCGTTCTTGAGGTCACCGTCGATCGTCTTCGGGCAACCGATAACCTGAACGCCGCTGTTGTGTGCAGCGAAGTATTCAGCTAAAACTGCAGCGTTTGTATTGGAGTCGTCGCCGCCGATGATAACGATAGCGGTGATGCCGTGCTTTTTGCAGACGCCTTCAACGATTGCGAACTGTTCTTCTGTTTCGAGCTTTGTTCTGCCGGAACCGATGATGTCGAAACCGCCTGTGTTTCTGTACTGATCGATGTATTCATCATCGAAAATGATGTAATCGTCGTTAATAAGACCGCTCGGGCCGCCTTTGAAGCCGTAAAGAACATTGTCTTTGCTTGTTGCTTTTAAGGCATCGTAAAGACCGCAGATAACATTATGTCCACCGGGAGCCTGACCGCCGGAAAGGATAACGCCGACTGTCTGCTTCTTGGATTCGGAAGTATTTGTGCCTTTTTCAAAGGTGATTTCGTTTTTGCCATACGTATTGGGGAAAAGCGCTTTGATCTTTTCCTGGTCAGCAACGCTTTCGGTTGCATTGCCGTTCTTTACGCAGATCTCAGCGATGCCGTTTCTGAGCATGCCGGGCAGTTTGGGCTGATACTGATATCTTGCCACCTGCAAAGGGGATAATTTCATGATAAACACTCCTTAAGAATTAAAAATTCATCATACTGCTCCTATTATAATCAATTTCACCGGAAAGGTAAACCGTTTTTTGTGAATTTACTCACCATAAGCGCCGGAAAAGAGAGTTTTTCAGAGAAAAACGCTCAAATAGAATATCTATAAGAGTTTATCCGTTCATAAAACGCCCTGAAATGTAATATATTTGTGGCATTGCTTGCGGCAAAACACGGCTGCTGATATAATATCATTGAAGTAATATGATTTTGATCAAAGAAAGGATGGATCATATGAACATATTTGAGGGTATTTTGCTTGGCATCCTGCAGGGTTTAACCGAATTTCTGCCTGTTTCTTCAAGCGGACATCTCGTGCTGTTCAGGGGTCTTCTTGGCATAGAAGGGGAGTTCCTCTTTTTCGATACGATGCTTCATGTCGGTACTTTGGCGGCTGTCTGCCTTGTTTTTTATAAAGATATCGTCAAAATTTTAAAGAAACCTTTCCAGAAGCTGACCTATATGCTGGCTTTGGCAACGGTTCCGGCTGTGCTTTTTACGCTGCTTTTCGATAGCTTCTTTGAAGGCGCTTTTGAGGGCAAATACCTCGGTTTCGGTTTCCTTATGACTTCGCTTGTGCTGACGCTTTCGGAAAAGCTTTTCGATCTGTATAAGCTTTCGGGCGTTTACGGTGAAGGCAAGCGCATAAAATTCCCCGATTACAAAGAAGCGCTTATCATGGGCGTGGCGCAGGGTTTTGCCATTGTCCCCGGTCTTTCCCGTTCGGGTTCGACGATCGCCGGCGGCATCATTTCCAAAGTGGAAAGAGAAGGAGCAGCAAGATTTTCCTTCCTGATGAGTATTCCCGCCATTTTGGGTTCGGTCGTTCTGCAGAGCTTTGACCTGATCAAAAACGGTGCACCTGAAGGGCTTTTCTTCTGGCCGACATTTTTCGGAACGATCTTTGCGGCAGTTTCGGGTTTCTTTGCGATCCGTTTCATGTATAATCTCGTTAAAAATAAAAAGCTCTATGGCTTTGCGATCTATACGGCAATTCTTGGCGCGCTCGTCATCCTCGATCAGTTCGTGTTCAATTTCGTCCTCACAAACCCGTTGATGTAAGGAGCCTGTTTTGGGAAAAGAAGAATTGCAGCTCCGCGCTTTTGCAAAGATCAATCTGTTTCTTGATATTAAAGGAATCTTGAAAGACGGTATGCATGAGCTTGATATGCTGATGCGCCTGATCGATATCTATGATGAAGTAAGCCTCAAAAAAGACGCTTCGATCTCTGTTTCGGGTGTAGAAGGCGTCGATATGGAAAAGAATATCGCATATCGTGCGGCAAAACTCTTTTTCAATGAAACGGGTATCAGCGGCGGTGTTTTGATCAAAATTAAAAAGAACATCCCGATGATGAGCGGTATGGGCGGTGGTTCTGCGGATGCTGCTGCGGTTCTTTTGGGGCTTGATGTTCTCTATGAAACCTCGCTCGGACTCGAAAGACTCATGCAAATGGGCAAAAGCTTGGGAGCGGATGTGCCTTTTATGCTGTTCGGCGGTTGCGCAAGGGCAGGCGGTATTGGCGAAAAACTCATCCCGATCAAAGATAAGATCGACCCATATTACCTGATCGCAAAACCGCATGGCGGAATTCCTACGGCAGATTGCTTCCGTTTATATGACGAAATGCCTTCGGAAGAAATCAAAAAAGGCGATATCAACGCCTGCATCAAAGCGCTTGAAACGGGGGATTTATCGCTTCTTGCCATTTATAATGCGCTCGAAGAACCGGCAAAAAAGCTTCTTCCGGAAATCGGGTCGCTTCTTGAAAAAATTCGATCAACAGCGGATGCTGCTTTTATGACAGGCAGCGGAAGCACCTGCATCGGGCTTTTTACCGATGAAGCAAGGGCAAAAAATGCTCTTGAACACTTAAAAGGAGAATGTGCCTTTATTGCGATCGCCAAAGGCACGGACAAGATCACTTATGCTTAACGAAAAAAGAACAGCGATGATCGAAATGCTCATCTGTGCGGTGCTCTGGAGCATCGGCGGCATTCTGATCAAGCTGGTTAAATGGAATCCTTTTGCGATTGCCGGTGTGCGCAGTCTGTTTTCTGCGCTGACGGTTCTTATTTATACAAAGATCGGCAAAATGCCGCTTCGCTTAACAAAACAGGTCGCTGTAAGCTCGGTTTTGATGGCGCTTGCCTTTATTGCTTTTGTTTCGGCAAATAAGCTCACAACAGCAGCCAATGCGATCGTCATTCAATATACGCTGCCGCTGTTTATCATGATCTTTTCCGTTCTCTTCTTTAAGGAAAAGTTCGTCAGAAAAGACGTTTTTGCCGTTGTTTTCACTTTCGGCGGTATCCTTCTTTTCTTCTTTGATCAGCTCGATATGGGAAAGATATGGGGCAACATCATCGCGATCTTTTCGGGAATGTTTTTGGCCGGCATGTATATCGGCATGGGCAGAGCGCCTGCGGAAGATAAGATCTCCATTACATTTTTCGGGCATCTTTTTACAGCGATCATCGGGATCCCATTCCTCTTTGTTCCGGGAAATGAGATCACGGCAATGTCTGTTTTCTATATCGTCATTCTTGGCGTATTTCAGCTGGGCATTCCCTATATCCTTTTTGCACACGCTTCAAGGACATGCCCGCCGCTTGCATGCTCGCTGCTCTCTGCAATAGAACCGATTTTAAACCCGCTTTGGGTACTGATATTTGATGGCGAAAAGCCGGGTGTTTTTGCGCTTATTGGCGGTGTCATCGTTATACTTACGGTAACGCTTTGGTGTTTACCCGGAAAAAAGGAGAAAAAAGCATGATTTTAGGAATTGACGTCGGCGGAACATGGGTCCGCTTTGGGTATGTAGACAAGAATAAAGAAATCAGACATGAAGCACGCTTCCCGATGCCGGAAGTTTTCGGCAGCAGCGTTGCCGATTTTGCAGATTATATCGAAAACTATATCCATGATTGCGGGGAAAAACCGCTTGCCGTTGCGATCGGTCTGCCTTCGATCTTAGATAAGAAAAAGAGAAGAGTCCTCTCCACGGCTAATATCGCTATGCTGCAGGATATTCCGCTTGCCGATCTTCTTGAGGAAAAACTTGGCATTCCCTGCTTTTTAAATCACGATGTCAAGAGCCTCCTTGAATTTGATATCGATCTTTTCGGCCTCGAAACGGAAGATACAACGATCATCGCTTTCTATGTTGGTACAGGCTTCGGCAATTCCGTCTGCATCGACGGCAAATATCTTTCTGGCAAAAACGGCGGAGCAGGCGAAGTTGCGCATATGCCTTTCCCGGGTGCATCGGGTCAGTGCGGCTGCGGAAACAAAGGCTGTGCGGAAACCGTTGCAGCGGGAAAAAGACTTGCTGCCATCAGGGAAGAATACTTCCCCGAAACGGATTTTTCCGAGCTTTTCATCAAGCATAAAAATGAAGCCGTCATCGAAGAATTCATTTCCAATATTGCCGTTGTTATCGCAACGGAAGTCAGCATTTTTGATCCGGATCATATTATTCTTGGCGGCGGCGTTATCAATATGCCCGGTTTCCCGCGAGAAATGCTCGAAGAAAAGGTCTATCATTTCGCAAGAAAACCGCTGCCTGCCAACAATCTTTCCTATCGCTATACGCCCGACGGACAGATGAACGGCATCATCGGTTCTGCGATCTATGCGAGAAAGCAGCTGAATAAATAAAACCAAAAGCCCTGTATCAGGGCTTTTTTTGTGCGCAGATTTCCCAAAACTTGACAAGAAAAACACATAGGTGTAAAATTTAATTAGTTGCACGAGCAACGAATTTTGAAACCAACCATTTCACCGATAGAATTTCATAAAAAGAGGAAAATCATGCCGAATTTTACCCGCAACTTAAATATTCTGGCGCGATGTTCCGCCTTATACCGTGGGAAAGCCTTTGAAGAGCTTGGCATCGGCGCCAATCAATACAGCTATATCCTTCGTGTCTGCAGTAATCCCGGTGTTTCGCAGGATACGCTGGCAAAAATGCTTTTTGTCAATAAGAGCAATGCCGCAAGGCAGCTCGCAGACCTCGAAAAAAATGGTTTTGTTGCACGCAGACAAGGCGAAGATAAGCGTGTGCTTCTCGTTTACCCGACGGAAAAGGCAATCGAAACACGCCCGAAGATCATTGCGATCCTGACAAACTGGAATAACTATTTAACAGAAGGCTTCAGCGAAGAGGAGACTGAAAAGCTGAATGATATGCTTGGGCTCATCCTCGAGCGTGCAAAAGCCTATGTGGAAAGGAAAGACTGATGCGGACGATCATCCGATACTTAAAACCCTATAAAAATAAAATGATCATTGGCACTTCGATCAAGTTTATCGGCGCTGTCATGGACCTTTTTATTCCGTATATCCTGGCCTATATCATCGATAATGTCGTCCCGCAGAAAGACCCGAAGCTGATCTATCTCTGGGGCGCAGGAATGATCCTCTTTTCTGTTCTTGCGTGGGTAACGAACGTCAACGCAAATCAGCGTGCAAGCCGAATCGCAGCCGATGCGACAAGGGCGATCCGCCACGATACATTCTCAAAAATTTCTTATCTTTCGAGCAAACAGATGGACGATTTTACCGTTCCTTCGCTTGTTTCTCGCCTCACATCGGATACATACAACATCCACAGATTTTTGGGCATGATGCAGAGGCTCGGCGTTCGTGCACCATTTTTGCTCATCGGCGGCATCATCATCACCTTTACCCTTGAACCCGTTCTCACGTGGATCCAGGTCGCTATCCTGCCGTTTATCTGTATCGTTGTGTTCCTTGTTTCGAGGAAAGGTATTCCGCTTTTCAACGACCTGCACAGATCCGTAGACTCGCTTGTCCGCGTTGTGCAGGAAAATGCCGTCGGCATCCGCGTTATCAAGGCGCTTTCCAAGACGGATTACGAAAAGAACCATTTTGACGATGTCAACGATGAAGTGGCGAAAAAAGAAGAGCATGCCAATGCCGTTATGTCGATCACGAGCCCCTGCATGAACTTCCTGCTCAATTTTGGCGTTACGATCATCCTGATCGTCGGCGCATACCGTGTCAATGCCGGTTTATCGCAGGTCGGTAAGCTAATCGCATTCCAGACCTATGTCACGATCATCTTAAACGCCATGCTTTCCGTTACGCGCATCTTTATGATGTATTCGAGGGCATCTTCTTCTGCAGACCGCATCGAGCGTGTGTTATCCGCAAATGACGGTCTTCCCATCAAAGAAGCCGATCATATTGACAGCGAATACCATATCGAATTTGACCACGTCAGCTTCTCCTATAACCGTGTAAAAAATAATGTCGATGATCTCTCTTTCAAATTGAAACATGGCGAAACGCTGGGCATCATCGGTGCAACCGGTTCGGGAAAATCGACGATCATTCAGCTGCTCATGCGCTTCTACGATCCGCAGTCGGGCAAGATCCGCATAGATGGCGATAATATTACGGGCATCAAACCGGAAGTTTTATATAAAAAATTCGGTGTCGCATTTCAGAATGATATTCTTCTTGCCGATACGATCCGTGAGAACATCGTTTACGGCAGGGAAGAGCTCACAGATGAAGATGTCGAATCGGCGATCGCTTCCGCACAGGCAAAGGAATTTATCGACGGCTTAAAAGAGCGTACCCTGCATAAACTGACGATCAAAGGCGCCAATATCAGCGGCGGTCAGAAACAGAGAGTCCTGATCTCAAGAGCGCTTGCCGGAGATCCTGAAATTATTATTCTCGATGACAGCTCGAGTGCACTCGACTATAAAACGGATTCCGCTCTCAGAAAAGCCATTCATGATAATTTTTCGGGAACGACGGCGATCATCGTTGCACAGCGCATCAGCTCCATTATGAATGCAGATCAGATCATCGTCATCGAAAACGGCAAGGTCGTTGGCCAAGGCAAGCATGAGGAACTCATGGAAAGCTGCCCGATCTACCTCGATATTTATAAAACGCAGATGGGAGGTTAAGGTATGGAAAGAGAAGAAAGATCAAGAAGAAATTACACGACAAAACAGATCCTGCTTCGCCTTCTAAAATATATGGCAAGGCATAAGCTCCTTCTTGCTTTGAGTCTCATATTGACGGTCGCAAGCAACCTTTTTAACCTGATCGGACCGACGCTTTCGGGCTATGCGGTCAATGCAATCGAACCGGGTGTTGGCAAGGTCGATTTTGAAAAGGTCATTTATTACTGTGTGCTGATGATCATTCTCTATGCGGTTTCTTCTGTTATGCAGTATATTCTTGGCAGAGTCATGCAGCGGATGTCCATGCGCGTTTCCTATCAGCTCCGAAAAGACGTTTTTGAAAAGCTTGTCGATCTTCCTGTCGGCTTCTTTGATAAAACGCAGACGGGCGATATCATCAGCGTCATCAACTACGATGTCGATACGATCTCCGCATCGCTTTCAACGGACTTGCTGCAGGTTTCGACAAGCATCATCACGGTTTTGGGTTCACTTTTTGCCATGATCGCCATTTCTCCGCCGCTTGTTCTCGTTTTCTGCTTTACGATCCCCGTTTCGATCCTCTTTACGATCTATAAATCAAAGACCATGCGCCCGCTTTTCCGCAAACGTAGCAAAAAACTGGGTGAAATGAACGGCTTTGTTGAAGAAGTCACTTCGGGTCAGAAAACGACAAAGGCATATCATCAGGAACAGACGATGATCGACAGATTTGATGTCAAAAATCACGAAGCGGTCGAAGCCTTCTTTGATACGGAATACTATGGCGCTATGATGGGTCCGACGGTCAACTTTATCAATAATATTTCGCTTTCGCTCGTCAGCGTTTTCGGCGCATTGATGTACCTCGGCAGCAGATTATCTTTGGGTGATCTTTCCTCTTTTGTTCTGTATTCGAGGAAATTTTCCGGACCGATCAACGAAGCAGCCAATATCTTCTCTGAATTACAGAGCTGTTTTTCCGCATCAAACCGTGTATTCACGCTGATCGATTCCGCACCCGAACCGGAAGATAGGGAAGATGCAATCGAGCTTTCGGATGTCCGGGGAAATGTAAAAATCGATCATGTCCGCTTTGGCTATGATCCGGATGTGACGATCATCAAAGATTTCAGCCTTGATGTCAAAGAAGGCAGTCTCATCGCCATTGTCGGGCCGACAGGTGCAGGAAAAACGACGATCGTCAATCTTCTTATGCGCTTCTACGATGTCAACGACGGTGCGATCTATATCGACGGGCACGATATCCGCGATATTAAGCGAAAGAGCCTGCGTTTATCCTATTCGATGGTTCTGCAGGACACATGGCTCTTCTATGGAACAATTTATGAAAATATCGCCTACGGCAAAGAAGGTGTCACAAAAGAAGAAGTCATCGAAGCGGCTAAGGCGGCAAAAATACACGATTTCATCATGTCGCTGCCAAAAGGCTATGATACGCTTCTTTCCGATAACGCCGTCAATATTTCCAAAGGGCAGAAACAGCTTCTGACGATCGCCCGTGCGATGCTGCTCGATTCAAAGATGCTCATCCTCGATGAAGCAACCTCCAACGTTGATACGCAGACCGAACGCCTGATCCAGGATGCGATGTATAAGCTGATGGAAGGCAAGACCTGTTTCGTCATTGCACACAGACTCTCGACGATCCGCAACGCAGATACGATCCTCGTCATGAACGGCGGCGAAGTCATCGAACAGGGTTCGCACGATGAACTGATGGAGAAAAACGGCTTCTATGCCAATATGTATTATTCGCAGTTTGCAGCGTATTAAAAAAAGATGTACCAAAAAGCGGCTACGGGCTTACCGAAGCCGTTTTTTACCGTTAAATTCGCATTTTCCCGTATTCAAATGAGAAGCACTATGCTATAATTATAGGATAGGCAGGTGCTTTTGATGAAGTTCGAGGAATACGAGATCGAAGGAAAAGGCAGAGGAAAATTCACTCTTCCCGAAAAAAAGAATAAGCCGATGGCTGCTGCAGAAAGGGAAAAAACCGCTGCGGATGGGCAGCCTGTGTTTGATGAAAACAAAGCCCTTTTCATGGCAGAAACTGCGGAGGCAAAGGGTGGTTTTGTCGTGCCGGAAAAGAACCTCCAGATCGATGAATTCAAAAAGAAAAAAGAAGCTTTCGAAAAAAAGTACCGCAGCTTCAAAGAAGAATTTGAAGCGGGAAAAACACCCGAAGCAGAAAAAAGCGAACTTCTTTATTATATTTACGAAATTTTATCAAAAACAGACGATATTCGGCAGACAAGTATGAAACTCCAGACTCTTTCCCGTGTATATGATATAAAAGAGGGAAAAGAGGAGGAAGCACCTACGTTTGAAAATGACTTTTTGTGGGAAATGGGTGAAGAGAAAAGCCGAAGTTTTACCATTCCTGCAAAGAAAACAAAAACAGAAGAAAAAAATACCGAAAAATATACGGAAAAACCAAGGGAAAACCGTTATCAGATCCTTGCGCAATCGGTCGAAGATCGCTTTATGAACGATGCCCTGCGCTATCTTCATGTAAGCGCAAAAGAGGCGCCTTTTGTTGCTTTCAGGTGCTATCTGCCGACTTTTGACCGCATGGATGAACGGCAGCTTGCCTATTATCTCTATTGGCGCAGCGAAGCGAAAAAGAATCATTTCCTCAAAACTTCCGAAGCCTATATCGAGCTTTATGCTTATGAGATCATCAATAACATCGGCTTTTTTGCGGAGGAAGGTTTTGATGAGCTGGTGTCGCTATACCTCGCATACCGTGCGGATTTCCCGAAGCTTGATCAGTATTTTCCCGGCTGGCTGCTCGATTATACCTTTTCGTTCAGGATCGACCGCGATATTTCGGAGTATCTCGGTTATGCTTCGCAATATACTTACGGCAATATTCTGGACAGGATATTGGAATATGGGCTTAAGCATACGCCGCTTTCGCTCAATTATGCGATGATCTCGCTGCTTTCCGATTATGACCCGGCGGATAACAAATTTTATGCGGAAAACGAAGCACTTTTCCATGAAACGATTCCGAAACTGCTTATTCTTGTCGATTCCTATCTCGAAAAGAAACAGGGCAAGCGTGTTTTTGAGCTATATCAGCCTCGCGAAACTTTGCGTGACAGAACGCTTTTCCAAAATGCCGTTTTCTGTTATGAACGCCTGTTGAAAAAGCATCCCTATCGCAGTTATGTGGCGGATTTCCGTCTGCGGGAATTTATTACACAATTCATGCGTGCTTCGGAAAACGCCTTAAGAGAAAAAATGGGCTACCGTTCCAAACTGCGTGCGGTAACTTTTGATCCTGAACTGAAAAAATTGATCACGAGCTACCTGATCAAGGATACGAAAGAAGTCAAAAAAGAGGAAGAAAAGCTCGACCTCAGCATTCGCATCGATAAAAAACTGCTCATCAAGGCGGAAAAGGACATTGCAGAAACGATCGAGATGCTTTCCGTGGAGGATACGCCAAAGAATACTGCCTTTACCGAAAAAGAATCGGCATTGATCGCATTTTTCGCGGAACATGGCGGCAAGCTGAAAGAGGAAGAGCTCTATCAGCGAGATGCGGAGTTTATCCTCACGATCGACAGCATCAATGAAAAAACGCTCTACCAAACGGGCAGACTGTTACTCGTGGAAAACCGAGGTATTTACACAATGAATCAGCTCGATCTGCCGGAGCTTAAAACGAAAACAAAACTGGAAAAACAGGCAGAGATTAAGACAGAAATCAAACAAACAGAACCGACAGAAAAAGAAGAAAGTCCTTTTTCTACGGAAGAAAGGGCCTATATCGCAGCAGCTCTGCGGCTTGATGAAGCGGAAATGGAGCGCATTGCAGAGGCTGCAGGCTCAATGCCGGAGCTTTTTGAAGAAGCGATCAACGATAAAGCCATGGAGCTCTATGGCGATATCCTGATCGAAAGCGGCATGATCATCGAAGATTATCAGGAAACAGCGCTCAGATTAACGGGGGTATTATGATAACAAAGATTCCAAAAAGAATATCAACGGCATTGATCCACTCGCTTTCGAGCGGTGTTGTGCCTCGCACTGGACTTGGCTATATTACGGTCGGCCGTCGTGCGGAAACGGAGGCTTTGACAAAAGATCTCGCCAGTATTGAGGCAGGTGCAGGCGGTTTCAGGGTCGTCTGCGGTCGATACGGCAGCGGCAAGAGCTTCCTTTTACAGACGATCCGCAGCTATTCGCTTGAGAAAGGCTTCATCACCGCAGATGCAGACCTTTCGCCCGAAAGAAGGCTTGTCGGCACAAAAGGGCAGGGTCTTGCGACATATCGTGAGCTGATGATCAATTTTGCCACACGAACAAGACCCGATGGCGGTGCATTGGAGCTGATTTTGCAGAAATGGATCGCAGCACTCCGTCAGGAAGTCGAAGCGGAAAACTCCGGCATTGCGGATGAAGATCTGATCATCCTCGTTGGCGAAAAGATCGAAGAAACAGCAGGCGAAATGGTCGAGCTCATCCACGGCTTCGATTTTGCAAAGGTCATGGTCGGCTATTGGCAGGCTTATAAAACAGGCGATACGGAAAAACGACAGGCAGCTTTGCGTTGGCTCAGGGGCGAATATACGACAAAAACAGAAGCAAAACGCGCGCTTAACGTCGGTTCGATCATCACGGATGAAAACTGGTATGATTTCATCAAGCTTTGGGCAAAATTCGTCACAAAAATCGGCTACAAGGGGCTCGTCGTCTTTATCGATGAAGCGGTCAACCTCTATAAGATCCCCAATTCGCAGTCCCGAACAGCCAATTACGAAAAGATCCTTTCGATCTTTAACGATACGATGCAGGGAAAAGCTGAACACCTCTATTTCCTTATGGGCGGTACACCGCAGTTTGTTGAAGATGAACGCCGCGGACTATTTTCCTATGAAGCGCTTCGCAGCAGGCTCATGCAGGGTCGTTACGCAACGGAAGAACTCCGCAACCTTTCTGCGCCGGTTATCCGCTTAAAACAGCTGACCGATGAAGAGGTTTTCCTGCTTCTCAAGAAATTAAGGGAGCTTCATGCCGAGCATCATGGCTATGAAATGAATGCAAGCGACGAAGAGCTGATCTCTTTCCTTGAAAATGCCGTCGGCAGAATGGGCGCAAAAACCCTACTTACACCGCGTGAAGTCATCCGTGATTTCCTCGATACGCTGGATCTCCTCCAACAGAACCCGGAAATGCGCATGGCCGATATTTTGAAAGATCATAAAGTTGAAGCAGCAAAGGAAGACCCCGATGAGGTAGACGATTTCCTCATGGGCTTTGAAATTTAGGGGATAACATATGAGTATGGAAAACACTTTTGATCGCCTGGCGCCTTTTATTCAGGAATATATTTATAAAAAAGGCTGGTCTGAACTCAGGGAAGTACAGGTCGAAGCGGCAAAGACACTTTTTGAAACGGATCATCACCTGCTTTTAGCTTCGGGAACGGCAAGCGGCAAGACGGAAGCTGCTTTTTTCCCGACTTTGACGAAGCTCTATGAAAACCCTTCGGCAAGCATCGGCATCCTCTATATCGGGCCGTTAAAAGCGCTGATCAATGACCAGTTTGAAAGGCTTTCCGATCTTTTGGAAGAAGCGCATATCAAAGTCACGCATTGGCATGGCGATGCGCCGCAATCCGAAAAAACAAAGCTCGTTAAAAACCCGAGCGGTGTTTTGCAGATCACGCCCGAATCTTTGGAAAGCCTTCTCATGAACAAGGCAAACGCCGTTCCGCAGATGTTCCATGACCTGCGCTATATCATCATCGACGAAGTACATGCCTTTATGGGCAAAGACAGAGGCGCACAGCTTTTGTGTGATCTCAACCGTCTTGAGGCAATGGCAGGCGTTCACCCGACGAGGATCGGTCTTTCCGCAACCTTAAAGGATTACGAAGGTGCAGCCGAATGGCTCCGCAGCGGTACAGGCAATGCCGTCGATGTCAATGACCTCGATATCAAGCGCAGCCTGCGCATCGCCGTTGAGCATTTTATGATCCCAGATGCCAAAACGACCGAAGAAACCGAACTCGCCGCACAGGCAGAAGCTGCTTATAACGGTTTTGTCTATGATGCCACGCACAAGAAAAAGTGCATCATCTTTACAAACAGCCGCGATACAGCGGAGGAAGTCATCCGCAATATGCGCCGAATCGCTGCACAGAGAAACGACCGAGATGTTTTCTATGTGCATCATGGCAGTATTTCGGCGGCATTGCGCGAAGAAGCGGAGTTTGCTCTGCGTGAAGGAACTGGTCCTGCCGTTTCTGCGGCAACTTTAACGCTCGAACTCGGTATCGATATCGGCGGAATGGACAGAACTTTGCAGATCGGTGCGCCGTATTCCGCATCAAGCTTTGTGCAAAGGCTCGGCCGTTCGGGAAGGCGTGGTAATGCGGCGGAAATGATCTTTGTTTCTGCGGAAGAATTTGACGATATGGCGGCTCTTCCGGCAAAGATCCCGTGGACGCTGCTGCGTTCGATCGCCGTTATCGAGCTGTATCTGAAAGAAAAATGGGTCGAACCCATTATCGAAAAAAAGATGCCTATGGGCCTTTTGTATCATCAGACCATGAGCATCTTAAAAAGCCATACCAATATGCTCCCGCAGGATCTTGCAAAAGAAGTTTTGCTTCTCCCGCCATTTGAAAATATTTCGCTTGGCGATTACGGCAATTTCTTAAAACACCTCATCCTGACCGGTCATATCGAAAAAATGGACGAAGGTGATCTCATCGTCGGTGAAACGGGCGAGCGCATCATCAACAATTTCCATTTTTATGCGATGTTTGAAGATGAAGAGGAATACGCCGTCTATTGTGAAAGCGAAGAGATCGGCAGTATTATGACGATTCCGCCGCCGGGTTATGCAATGACGCTTGCAGGCCGTTCCTGGCGCATACTGGAGGTTGACCACAGGCATAAAACCGTACAGGTCGAGCTGATCAACGGCAAATCCGATACGCTTTGGACAGGCGGTACAGGCGATATCGATCCGAGAATTCTGAAAAAGATGAAGGAGATCCTCGCAGGCAGCGAAATGTATCCCTATCTTCGCCCGAATGCACAGAACAGGCTCAAAAAAGCACGCAGACTTGTGCAGGAAACAGGTCTTCTTGCAAGTCCTGTTATAGCGGCAGGCGGTGACACGATGTTTATTATCCCCTGGGTCGGCAGCAAGCAGTTCAGAACGATCGGCAGAGGACTCAAGCATATGTTCAAAGATGAATTGAAGCTCCGACGCTGTGTTCCGACGGAACCGTATTATTTCTCTGTTGCCGGCGAAGTCAGCCCGGAAAGACTCCTTGAAGCGGTCAATTTCATCGGTTCGGGTGATTATGATCCCTATCAGCTTTTAGCGGATGATGAAGCGCCTTTGAACGGCAAAAACGATGAATTTGCGCCGGATGATCTTCTTCGCAAAGCCTTTATCCTCGATGGCATTGACAATAAATTCGGAAAAATCGGATAATAAAGAAGAGACTTCTTTCCCGAAGTCTCTTTTTTATTGCTGTTATGAAAAAATGAGTGCGGTAATGATGCCGATGATACCGCCGACGTGTACCTGAAAGGGTGTGTGCCCGATGATCTCTTTTAAGAGTTCGACATCTTCAAAGGGTTTGCTGCCCTGTTCCTTGAGCGAAGCGATGATGCGGTTCAAAACCTGTGCCTGATAACCTGCCTGCAGGCGAACGCCTCTGGCATCGTGCATAACGACAAGCGCCAAAACAAGGCTGATCGCAAAATAGGGTGAAGCCGGTCCGTAAAGCTTTGCCGCAGAAACACAAAGCGCACAAACTGCCGCAGAGTGAGAGCTGGGCATTCCACCGGGACCGAAAAGCCTTTCCGCGTCCATTTTTTTATTGACCCAAAAATCAATGATAAATTTAATGACCTGTGCCGCTGTCCATGCAATACCGGCGCTGATCAGCATTTTATTTGAAAAAAGTTCTGTAAAAAATTCTGCCATGATCGCTCCAAGATAAAAAGTATATTCCCTATGATACCCTAAAAAACGGCGTTTGACAAAGCTTTTATTGTAAAATTATCCTTAATGCGTTATTATTTATAGTATAGAGTAAAAATCGGATGGAGTGAAATGGAAGAATTAAGCAAAAACAGGCTTTTTCTCGTGCTTGGTGATCGTGCCTTTGCGGAAGATAACCTGCCCGAAGCCTATGCATATTATAAAAAAGCAGTTGAAGAAGCATATGATGACCCCGAATCCATGCTGAAAAAAGGTTATGCGGCTCTTGTTCTTTCGGAAAAAGGTCAATTCCGCTTAAAAGAAATGCTGTTTGCCATTCAGCGCTCGGAAAAAGACGCAGAACTTGCACAAATCTATTTGGAAAAGATGCTTGCCTTTGCGGAAAATTTCATGCGCGAAAGAATAGGTGAGTTTTATGCACAGCAGGCAACAGGTTTCATGTGCAAAAAAGAGCTGTATTTGCTCGAAAATGCAGATAAAGCCGCTCTTTTAACGCTCGAAGCGGCCCGTTATGCCATGGAAAAATATAAAGACGATGCGGAAAAGCTCATGGCTGCACGTAAGCTTGCCTGTGAAGCGATTCATTTTATCTGCATCGACTATTATTATTTCACGGACACAAACTTGCTGGAAAAATGTTTTGGCGGTCGTGCATATCCCGATAAAAAAGCCTATATCGCCGAATATGACGAGCTTTGCTATCAGATCCGCGCGGATGAACCCAAATATCGCAAGGAAGATGAAAACCCGATCAACCGCATCATGCCGCAGAAGGAAGAAGAAAAGTATGAGCTGCAGCGTGCAAGGGTACTTTCCGTTTTCCAGCGTCATAAAGACAGAGAGTTTGAAATGCGCCGCCGTGAGGAAAAATATCAGCAGGAAATGGAGCAGAAAAAACTCTTCTGGAAAGATCACCCCGAAGAATATCAGAAGTATCTGGATGAACTCGCCGAAATGCGCGATAAACATCAGCGTCTCCTGAAAAAGCTTAAAGAGTATGATGAGATCATCGATATGATCTATGATCAGCGGCAGATCATGATTTTGAATGCAGGCCCGATCTGGGGCAAAAAAGCCCGTGCAAGAAAAGAAGCGGAGATCAAGATCGCAGAGCTTAATTACCGCCTGATGAACGAATTCAGCGATTGGAGCGAATACAGATGATTTATGAACCAAAAGAGATCCACTTAAAAGACGGCAGAAAAGCTGTTTTCAGGAGCCCTTTGCCAAAAGATGCCGCTGCTTTGCTCGTCTTTCTTCGTGATATCTGCGCCGAAACGGATAATCTGCTCCGTATGGCTGATGAATGTACCGAAACCGTCGAACAGGAGCTCATGTTCATTACCAATCTCAATGCCGCATCTTATGCACAGATGATCATCTGCGAGATCGATGGCGAAATCGCCGGAAATTGTCAGGTCACTTTCAATACAAGGAAAAAGATCGCGCATCGTGCAGAAATTGCGCTTGGTATCCGCAGAAAATACTGGAATTTAGGCATCGGCAAAGCCTTTTTCACCGCTATGGAAGAAACGGCAAGGGAATACGGCGCAGAGCTTCTCGAGCTTTCCTATATCGAAGGCAACGAACGCGGCCGCATCCTTTATGAGAAATGCGGTTTTGAGGTTGTTGCCGAAAGACCGAATGCTTTCCTGCAGCCGGATGGGCATTTTGCCGCGGAGATCATGATGCAGAAAAAACTATAAGGGAAAGAAAGTATATTCAACGGGTTATTGGTGGATATATTTCTGTCTGATACAACAAAACATAAAGGGGAATACAGGTATGAAAAAAGTGTGTTTTGTGTTGGTACTGATATTTACATTATTTATGCTCTGTAGTTGCGGGGGATATATAAAGAGTTATTCTGCAACCATTTTGATTACATCCTGTCAAGGTGACGAAGCAAGTATGGCATTTGATACCTTTAAGGGAAAGTATAATTTTAAATTAAGAAGAGATGGTATTGCTGAGCATACACTTGATTTTGATGCAAGTCTTGCTGAAGGTGAGATGAATGTTTATATCGGTGTTGATGGTGAAAAAGAATTGCTCCATACTGTCAAAGGCGGCGAATCTTACGACGAAACTATTATACTTGCTGATAAATATGATGACGAAAAATCAATTTACATTATTCTCGAATCGTCAGGCAAATGTATGGATGGTGATTTTGAGTTTGAGTACAATTGATATAAATTAAGAAAACAAATTCCAATTTACCAAACAGTAAGGGTACATTTTGTTATATAGTGCGAAAAGAAAAAAGCCGGACTGCAAAGCGCAGTCCGGCTTTTACTTTCTGATTTACCAGCGGTTGATATTCCTCTTGAATTTTTCCGTGTAGGATTTTTTTAATTCTTCTTCCGTGATCCCGTAGCAAAGCAGGACATCATTATAATACATGAGCACATCTGCCAGTTCTTCGATCAGATCTCTTCTCAAAGTTTCATCGCTGCAGGCAGTTTCCGCACCGTTCTTTTTGATGATGTCGATCACTTCGCCGATCTCGCCGATCATATAGAGCAGTTTATCCGCACCCGTTTCGGGAACGTTAGGCTTCCATCTACCTTTGTATTTTTCCTGCAGGCACTTTTGCATTTCCTGCATTTCGCCGATACTGAATTTTTCCATGATCATTCCTTTTTTAAGAGAAAGCCCCGAATTGCTTCGGGGTTCTTCTTATTCATTAACCGTCGCAACCTTGCCCAAAGCCCAGTTTGTGAGCCAACGGCGGAGGAGCTCTGCGTTCATTTTTTTATTCGGTTCTTCTGTTTCTTCCATCGAAAGGCGTTCCGCTTCGCTCGTGATAACGGCAACCGCTTTTTCCTGCGTTGTTTCGTCGATCTTTACCAGCTCGATGAGGCAGATCGCTGCCCAGCGGCGGACGAAACCGCTTTCATCATCAAGATATTCCACAAGCTTCGGAATACGGTCGGGATAATAGCGGTTGATCTCCGATGCGGCGTTGCGCATATCGTCGATCGCGCGGTTATAATCGCCGAAAGAAAAGGGATCGGCATAATTCAGCTTTGCAGTCGCAAGTGCATTTTCGCGGAAAGCTTCAACATATAAATCTGCGATATGGGGCATATAAACTCCTTATTTCAAAACGTTTTTGAGGAATGTGTCGCAAAGAACAGGCCAGATCTTCAGGCTTTCGTTGACTTCTGCATCGGCACTCGGGTAAAGAGAAGCCTTCTGCAGTGCGATCGCTTCCTCGGGATCGGTAATTTTTTCAATATCAAAAAGTGCGGAACGGAAACTGCCGTCACGATGTTCGATTTCGTGGCGAATTGCCTCTGCATACTGTGCAACGGCATCGTCAGAGGGATAGTTTCCTGCTTTCCATTCTTCTGTGGCAAGGCTCTGCCCATGGTGTCCTGTGGCAAAAATATGCAGTTCGTGGAAAATGCCTTTTTCAGCCAGTGCCCGCTCGAGGATGATGCTGTTTTCCGGCGGAACGTGAATATCGCCGTTTGTGTGCCAGATAAAACATGGCGGCGCATCGGCAGGAATATTTTTTACTGCGGAGACCCAGTTCATTTCTTCTTCTGTCGGTTCGTCGCCAAAGAGGCATTTTTTCACAGCATCGAATTTCTCTGTGTCAATAACAGGGTAGGAGAATACGAAAGCATTCGGTTTTGCGGAAATGCCGTCTTCTTTTCCTTCTTCATCTGCATGGCAAAGGAGTGTTGCCGCAATATGACCGCCGCCGGAGAATCCGTGAACGACAACTTTTTCCGGATCGATATGGAAGCGTTCGTGTTCTTTTCTGATGAAACGGACGGCTTTTTCAAGATCGTGGAAAGGCTGTTTGCGAAGTGGTGCAAGCATACCGTTGACGTTCATTGTTGCCGTCAGAACAAAACAATTATAGCCAAGATCACGGAATTTCTGAGCAATCAGGATGCCTTCTGCGGGTGAGACCGTCAGGTAAGCGCCGCCGGGTACGATGATCATCGCAGGGCGTACGCTTTCATCTTCATTAAGAACGGCCGTCAGCGTCGGAACGAAATTGCCGGGTGTATTGTATGTGTAATCCTCTTTTTTATATAAAGGAATGATCTGCATATTCCTGCCTCATTTCTTCATGTAAAGGCGTTTTAAGAAGTTGTCCGCAAGGATCGGCCAGATCTGCAGGCTTTCGTTGACCTGTGCATCGGGACCGGGCATGACATTTTTCGCAAAAAGCGCAGCGCCTTCTTTTGCGTCTTTGATGTCTTCCATTTTGAAGGGAAGATTTTCACCGTAGCCTTCGTGATGCTCAAGCTCATAGGCGATCATCGCTTCATACTGTGCCATGACATCTTCATAGTAGTAATTGCCGTCTTTCCAGAACTGTGTGGCAAGGCTCTGCCCATGGTGACCTGTCGCAAAAATGTGCATTTCACGCATGATATTCTTTTCCGCCAATGCACGCTCAAAGAGCAGGCTGTTTTCCGGCGGAACGAGTGTATCTTCAAAAGTATGCCAGAGGAAGCAAGGGCAGGTATTTTCATCGATCTGTGTTTCAAGGCTTGCCCACTGCATGAGCTCATCGGTCGGGTTTTTGCCGATCAGATTGTCAAAAGAACCTCTGTGTGCAAAATCGCCTGCGGAAATAACGGGGTAGGAAAGGATCGCTGCATTCGGTCTTGCGGAAACACCGTCGGGAATGCCATCTTCATCGGCGTGAACAGCCATGCTTCCGGCTAAATGACCGCCTGCGGAAAAACCAACAACACTGACACGATCGGGATCGATCTTAAATCTTTCGGGTTCGCTTCTGAGGAGCCTGATCGCGCGCGAAATATCGGCAATCGGCTGGCGCATAAGCGGATCCAGTTTATCGTCAACACGGACCGTATAAGTAACGACAAAAGCATTATAGCCAAGGTCGCGGAATTTTTCTGCGATAAGAACGGCTTCTGTCGGCGAAACAACGCCGTAACCGCCGCCGGGAATAACGACCATTGCCGGGCGGATCTTTTCGTCGTCGTGCATATAAAGCGTCATCTGCGGGATAAAGTCACCGGGTGTTTTGTAGGGATATTCCTCTTTGCTGTAAAGCCTGATGATCTCCATAATTCTTCCTTTCAAAAACAGGGTTCAAGATTTGCGGATAAACTTTTCGCGGCATTCGGGGCAGGTGATATTCACTTTGCCGATGCCCTTGGGAACGCGAAGCATTTTGTTGCATTTGGGACAGCGGAAATATTTGTGTGTCTTTCTTTCGCTGAACCTCTTCTTTGTTATTTTAAACCAATTTTTGACAGGATTCCATACTTTTAGAAATTTCATGTTTTCGGCAACACGCGGCGCATGCTTTCGCGATAATATGCGGAAGAATCCATAGGCAAGAATCGCAAAACCGATAAGTTCAACGATCATTGCCGCAGCACCGGGCAGGAAACCCGAAATAAACGTCGTGAGCAAGGCAAGCAGCATCAGCGCCATGGAAAATTCATCAACGCCGTGTCTTCCCATTAAAAATCTTTGCAGCCAGTTCATATAGTAACTCCTTAGGATAATTTTTCATTTCAATAATATTATAGCGCAGAAATATGAACTGTGTATGAAAGTTTTTTAAGATAAAGTATTTTTTATGCGAAGATTGACAGCATTGGCATAAACACTTTACAATAAAACCAGATTCAGCAGATTTACAGGATGATTTTATGAAAAGGGTTTTATCTTTTATACTTGCTTTGGGGATGGTGTTTTTAACTGCGGCAAATGTACCCGAAGAAGAAAAAACGATAGAAGAAATAATGGCGCAAATGACTGCGGATGAAATCGTTAGTATCAGCGGAGTAGGCAACCCACAGGATGCTTTGGCTGAAGTTTATCCCTATGGGATGGATAATACAACTGAGTTTTCTGAACTTCCTTTTTCTTCCTATCCGCTTTCTGTATTGCAGGATTATTTTGAACAAAACCTGACAAGATATGAAGAATTTGCATTTTGCGGCAAGGAAAGCTATGACTGCTTTATTAAAAGGTCTTTTTCAGAGATAAACAAGTGTTTTCCTGTCCAATTTGTCCGGCAAGCCAAAAATCCTTATCATTGTTATACGATCTATCAAGTGGATGAAGGCGGCTATTATTACGTCTTCTTCAAAGAAGAACACTATAATTTCAGGGAAAAAGATACGCAGTATGCACATTTGTACGCGTATCAAACGATGTATCTGCATGATGATCTGCCTCAGTTATCGGATTTTTTTGTAAAAGATATCCGGACATTGGCGGATGTTGAAGAAAAAGCAGACCTGAACGGAGAGTTTCGCTGCGGTTTGCATCAGGTCGAAGATGGAAAAGCTATCCTTCGCATATATTCGTTTCATGACCTTGGAAATGGTGCAAAAATATCTGTTGCCTATCGGCCAAAAGAAATCGAAGTCGAACCTGATGAAAATGGGTATTTCGGATATCAAACAGAAAAAACACATTCGAAAGAGGATTTTGTCATTGATCATATCAGTTTTCTTTCGGATGGAGCGCTTGCTGAACTGCCGAAAAAGGATATTGCAGCCGATATTTTAGATGATCTTACCACATTACAGGAACTTCGTGTTGGTACAAAACTGAGTGATCTTAAATATATAGAAAACGATGTCTATCTGAAAAAAGTTTCCTCCAAAGAAAGCGATTTTGGAACTGTGCTTTTTGCTGCAGAGTATAACGACAGGGATGAAGGGAGTTCTTATCAGTTTATCTATGCGGCAGATCCGCTGAAAAATCATGCCGTTACAGATGTGTTGATCATAAAAAACAACACGGAGGTCATACATAGCGAAGGTCATCTTCCCGTTATCGATCCGAATGCTTTGACTCATGTAATTGGTAAAAACACGCAAACTGTCCTTACGGATATTGGCGAAGAAAATGTATTCTACAAACAAAAAATGACGTCATCCATAGACGGAGGTGAAGTAACAAGTTATTTTTTCTATGCAAAATCGGGCTGTGTTTATGAAATGGTTGAAAAAAATGGGAGTATTGTGCGTTTATATGAGTATTCTTTAGTGTAATTAAGCGAAGCAATAAGCTTCGCTTTTTCATATTTCACCTTTATTCCGCATAAAATGCCCCGAAGTAAATTTTCGGAGGACTCCTTGAAAAAGAATTTTCTATCGGGTGCATTGCTGCTCGTTTTTGCCGGTGTCTTGTCAAAACTCATCGGCGCTTTTTACCGCATACCGCTTGGCAATATGATCGGTGCGGAAGGTATGGCTTATTATCAGGCGGCATATCCTGTTTATGCGCTCCTGCTCGTGCTTTCAACATCCGGTCTGCCAACGGCCGTTTCAAGGCTTGTTTCCGAGCGTATCGCAAAAGGTGAAGCTGCCGCTGCCAAAAAGCTTTTTCTTGTCGCACTTTTTTTGCTGTTTGTTCTGGGAATGCTGTTTTGTGCGGTTCTTTTTCTTTTTGCGCCAAAAATCTCGCAGCTCATCGGTATGGAAAATGCCGTTTACCCGATGCTGACGATCGCACCATCACTGCTTTTTGCTTCTATGGTCGCAGCTTTCCGTGGATATTTTCAGGGCCTTCTCAATATGATCCCGACGGCGGTTTCTCAGCTTGTTGAGCAAAGCGTCAAGCTCATCACAGGGCTCTTTTTTGCAAAGAAATTCCTGCCTTATGGGGCTGCCTTTGCCGCAGCAGGTGCAACTCTTGGCGTGACGATCAGCGAATTTTCCGCATTTCTTGTCGTTGCGGGAAAATACATTTTTACCAAAAAAGAAAAGATGACGGAAAGAAACACCGAAAGTAAACGCAGTCTTTTGCATGAAATATTGCGTGTTTCCGTTCCTATAACGATCGGTTCCTGCGTGATGCCTATCGTTTCTTCGCTCGATTCTTTTGTCGTGACGAATGCGCTTCTTGCCAATGGAGAATCCGCATCAAGGGCAGCTTCGCTTTTCGGGCTGCTTTCGGGTTTTGCCGTTCCCGTTGCCAATATGCCGGGTATTCTCACGTCTTCGCTTGCAGCAGCCGTTGTGCCGGCATTGACGGCTTCTTCCGTTGGAAATCACAAAAATCATGCGGAAAAACAGGCGAAACTCTGTATAAAGATCGGTATCTTTTTCGGGCTTCCTGCGGCTTTCGGCTGCTATTTTTTAAGTCAGCCAATATTGACGATGATGTATCCGCGTCTTTCTGCAGAAGAGCTTGAAATTGCATCGGGTTTGCTCAAAATGCTTTCACCTTCTATCCTTTCGCTTTCGATTTTTCAGACGCTGACGGGCGTTTTGCAGGGTTTCGGGGAAATGCTCACGCCGATCAAAGGTCTTGTCATCGGTGCTGTTGTCAAGCTTTCTCTCTCTTGGTTCATGATCCGCCGTATCGGGATCTATGGTGCGGCTTTCGGGACTTCTGCCTGTTATCTTGCCGCGGCTTTTTATGCCGGGATCAAAACGATCCGACTGCTGCAAATCAAACAGGGATACCTGCATCATTTCTTCCTGCCGCTTTTATCCGCATGGTTTATGGGGCTTTTTGCTTCTGTGATCGCAAAACTGATCGAAAACCCGTTTGCATCCGTTTTTGTTTCCGTGTTGGCAGCTGCGGTTATTTATGCTATACTTTTATTTGCGACGGGAAGCCTCAGGCTTTCGGAGATCAGAAAAGGAGCAGGAACAGATGACAAAGCTTTTGGCAGCCGGAATGGGCACAGGCAGACACGAAACGCTTACACTTGGCGTACTTGAAGCCGCAAAACAGGCAGAAAGACTTGTTTTACAGACGGGTAACGTGGAAACAGCGGAGTATTTGTCCGAAATAGGGTTGTCTTTTGAAACGCTCGATGCACTTTATGACGAAAGCGAAGATTTTGACGATTTCAACGAAAAAGCAGCGGCATTTCTGCTTTTAAAAGATGCGGTTTTCCTTACCTTGGGTCAGCCTTCGGATAATGAAGCGCTTCGCCTTGCTGTGGAAATCGATCCTTCTCTTGAACTTACGGTCATGGGTGGTCTTTCCGTTGAAAGTGAAGCGGCTGCTTTGGCAAAAATGAAAATGAACGCCGGTATGCGCTTATACGATGCGGAAGAATTCTTAAATACCCGTTTTCAGGCAAACGATGCGATCCTGATCTCTGCGATCGATGATGCCTATACGGCTTCGGAGGTCATCTTAAAGCTCAAGCGCTGGTATAAACCGGAAACAGAGGTCGCGGTCATTAACGGCTCTAAATGCCGCTATATGCCGCTTGAAGAGGCTGAAAATGCCTTTTCCTACGGCTATAACTGCTGCCTTGCGATCGATAAAAAGACGCTCTATGATAAGGAATGCTTCTCTTATGAAGATTTGAAACAGGTGCTCATCATGCTCCGTGATGATTTTGATGGCTGCCCCTGGGATCGTGAACAGACGCATGAAAGCTTAAGACGTTACCTGATCGAAGAAGCTTTTGAAGCATCCGAAGCAATCGACCGTGACGATATGTTTGCGCTTTCCGATGAGCTTGGCGATGTCCTTCTGCAGATCATGTTCCATGCACAGATAGCCGATGAAATGCAGGATTTCGATGAATACGACATCTGTACGGAGATCTGCAAAAAAATGATGCACCGTCATCCGCATATTTTCCTTGGCAGCAGCGGAGAAGGCTTTGCACCCGAAAACTGGGAAGAGATCAAAAAGAAAGAAAAAAATATCCATTCTCTTGCGGAAGCACTCGAGGATATCCCGAAAGCGATGGACGTCCTTCTTCGTGCGGAAAAGCTCATCACACGTTCAGCAAAATACGGGAAAGAATTTGCTTATCTGACGGAAGCATTTATGACCTGCAAAACAGAAGAAGAAGCAGGAAATATGCTCATGGGTGCTGTTTATGCGCTCATAAAAAACGGCTTTTGTGCAGAGGCTTCGCTGGCATCTGCCTGCGGTCGCTACCTTGAATCGGTCAAAAATGAAAAAAACGAATAGCTTTTCACAAAAAGTTGCATATTATTCTTCAAAAAGAGCAGGAACTTTCAATAAGGGTATTGCATAATAGACCATTTTAGTAGTAAAATAGCTATCGGGTTCGCCGGAAGGTGAATTCAATTTGCAAAAATATGACATGTTTTTTTATAAGGAGTTAACAAATGAAAAAAGCAGAACTGATCACGGCAATGGCAGAAAAAGCCGGCCTTTCCAAAAAAGATGCAGAAAAAGCACTGGTTGCATTCATCGATACAGTAACAGCTGAACTTCAGTCCGGTGAAAAAGTTCAGATCGTCGGCTTCGGCACATTCGAAGCTCGCAAGAGAAATGCAAGAAAAGGCAACAACCCGCTCACAAGAGAGCCGATCGAAATCGCAGCTACAACAGTTCCCGCTTTCAAAGCCGGCAGAGGCCTTAAGGACGCTCTGAAATAAGAATAAATGATAAAAAAGGGCTCAGCCGGCCAGTGAATCATGACCGACCGGGTCCTTTTTCATAAAAAAGCCTTTTCATCCCGATTTTTCGTGTAAAATAATGTCCGAATTGTGAAGCTTTCGGCATATAACTTGAAATGGACGCAAAAAAGATATAAAATATAAGTAACAATTATTTTGGGAGGTTATGTTCCATGGGTGCTATTTTGGAAAATGATAATGGCAAGATCACCTTTACGGATGAATATATCAGCAATATCGCCGGCCTTTCCGCAATGGAATGCTACGGCGTCGTCGGTATGACGGCCATAACCGCTAGAGAAGGCATCAATGAGATCTTAAAGAGAGAAGACTTCAGAAAGGGCGTTCGCATCACGACAGATGAAACGCGCCAGCTTGCGATCCAGCTCAACATCGTCGTTGAATATGGTACCTCTCTTGCTGTGATCGGAAAGAGTATTATCGAAACCGTCAGATACAATGTCGAAAACGCAACAGGCCTTGTTGTGAGAGATATTGAAGTTGTCATCAGCGGGATCAGAGTGCATTAAACCGCGATTTGGAAGGAGACCAGTATTTTGGCTGATAAGTTGATAGGCGCAAAGCTGATGCGCGATATGGCAAACTCTGCTGCGGCCTATTTGGAACAGAATAAACAGATCTTAAACGATCTGAACGTATTCCCTGTACCCGATGGAGATACAGGAACAAACATGCTCATGACGATCGTTTCTTCTGCAAGGGAAGTCAACGCCTGCAAAGAAAACGCGACCGTTGGTGAGATCATGAAGGCAATGAGCAACGGCGCACTGCGTGGTGCAAGGGGTAACTCCGGCGTTATTTTATCGCAGCTTTTCCGTGGTTTTATGCAGGCGATCCCCGCAGAAACCGTAACGATCGGCAGTAATGAATTTGCATCGGCTATGGAAGCAGGTGTTGCCGCAGCATATAAAGCCGTTATGAGACCGAAGGAAGGTACGATTTTGACCGTTGCCAAAGCGATGGCAGAATCCGGCAGAAAATATGCGGATGAAGGCGTCAGCATTGAGCTGCTTTTAGACCGTGTCATCGAAGACGGCATGGAAATGCTGAACCGCACACCGGAAATGCTTCCCGTATTAAAGGAAGCTGGTGTTGTTGACGCAGGCGGTGCAGGTCTTATTGCGATCTATACAGGCTTTAAAATGGCTGTTTCCGGCATCGAGATCGAAACAACCCTTGACCTGAAACCGAAAAAAGTCGGTGAAGCTCCGGTTAAGGCTTCTGCAAAGAACGATATTTCCACAGCAGAGATCGAATACGGCTATTGCTCCGAATTCTTCATCAAGAATTTCCACAAGGGTATTACCGAAAAAGATATTGATAAGCTGAGAGATAAACTCCTCGCATTTGGCGATAGTCTCGTTGTCGTTGGCGATCTTGGTCTTTTAAAGGTACATGTCCACAGCAATATGCCGGGCAAAGTCCTGCAGTATGCGCTTGGTCTTGGCGAGCTTTCCGATATCAAGATCGAAAATATGCGTGAACAGCATACAGAGCTTGCTTGGGAAGAAGAGGAAGAAGTTCCCGAAATTACAAAGCCGATGGCACTCGTAACCGTTTCCGCAGGCGAAGGCTTGACGGCGATCTTCGGTGAATTTGAGATCGATGGTGTGATCTCCGGCGGTCAATCCATGAACCCGAGTGCGGATGATATTGCCAATGCCGTTAAGAAAGCACCTTCGAATGATGTCATCGTTCTGCCGAACAACAAAAACATTATTCTGGCAGCACAGCAGGCTGGCGAACTTGCAGGAAAAACCGTTCATGTTATTCCTTCGAAGAGCTTCCCGCAGGGTCTTGCAGCGGTTCTTGCCTATAATCCCGAAGTAAGCCTTGAGGAAAACATCGAAGTCATGACGGAAGCGATCGGCAACGTCAAATCTGCAGAGATCACAGATGCCGTCCGTGATTCCCATATGAATGGCGAAACGATCTTAAAAGGCGAAAAATTAGGCATCCTCGAAGGCGATATCGTTACGCACAAAGCAGACCTGATGGAAAGCTTCATGGAGCTCTTAGCCAAGATGGTTGGCGAAGATGACAGTATGATCTCCATCTACACAGGCGAAGATGCATCGGAAGACGTATCCGAAGCACTCCGTGCAGCTGCCGAAGAAGCTTACGATTGTGATGTAGAGCTTTACGCAGGCAAACAGCCCGTTTACAGCTACATCATTTCTGTTGAATAATTAAAATGAATTTGAAAGAATCTGCATCTTTTTAATAAAGGTGCAGGTTTTTTATGAGAAGGAATTTCCGCGGAATGAAACTGACAGATCATGTAACAAGCATTAAAGGTGTTGGCGCAAAAGCAGCCGCTTTGCTCGCAAAAATGCAGATCGAAACGGTCGGTGACCTTTTGATGAATCTGCCGATGCGCTATGCAGACCTTTCTATGCCGAAAAGCATCATCGAAATGGAAGAGAGCGATACAGGCGCCGTTAAAGCGCGTGTGGTAAAGCCGCCAAGATGGATCAAGCGTGCCGGAAAAATGAGCATATTCTCCTTTGAAGTTTCCGATATGACGGAAGTCATGAGCATCACGATCTTCAATATGCCCTATAGCTTTACGAAGTTCAAAGTCGGTGAAGAATATGTCTTTGAAGGCAGAGTGCGCGTTTTCCGCAATCAGGTGCAGATGCAGAACCCGAATGTATATAAACCGGGCGATAACGGCATCATTCCGTATTATCATTTAACGGCAGGGATCTCACAGGCTTCCATGCGGAAGTTTATCGGTAATGCGCTGGATGAGGCAGAATGGGATGTTGATGATCTTTCCCGTGGCTTCATGAGAAAATACGGTATCCTGCCCAAAGAACAGGAGTTTTTTGCGATACACAGACCTGCCGATATGTCAGATGCAGAAGCCGCCAAACGAAGCATCATTCTGCGTGAACTCCTTTTATATGCGAAAATTACCGATCTTTTATCCAGCGGAGGCGTTGCGGAAAAGATATCCGGCGGGAAAAAGCTCGTTTCCGAATTTATCGGCAAACTGCCGTTTACACCGACAGGCGCTCAGAAGCGCGCCATGGAAGAAATTGCTGCCGATATCGCAAAGACAGAACCCATGAACAGACTTTTGCAGGGTGATGTCGGTTCGGGCAAAACCGTTGTTGCGCTTTTTGCCATGTATGCTGCGGCAAAAGCAGGGAAGCTCTCGATCCTGATGGCACCGACGCAGATCCTTTGCGAACAGCATTATGAAAATGCAAAAAAACTATTGCCCGAAATGGGTGTTTATATGCTTTCGGGTTCGAGTACGAAAAAAGAACGCGATCTCCTGCGAGAAAAACTGATTTCCGGTGAGGTTCGCATTCTGATCGGAACGCACGCCTTGCTTTATGGGATCATGGATGGGCTCAAAGCGGCCGTTATTATTACAGACGAACAGCATCGCTTTGGTGTTGCCCAAAGAGCCGCCTTAGCCGGCGGAGGAATGGATGGTGTGCATACGCTGATCATGTCTGCAACGCCGATCCCGAGGACACTTGCGCTTATTTTATATAATAAAGCGACGGTCAGCATCCTGGATGAACTCCCAAAAGGCAGGCAAAAGATCAAAACACATATCGTTTCGCAGGCAAAAAGAGCGGATATGTATCGCTTTATCAAGGAACATATCGCCATGGGTGAACAGGCTTATGCCGTTTGCCCTTTGATCGAGGATAACCCCGATATTAACGCAAAAAGTGCCGTTTCCCTGATGGAGGATGTCGTTGGGCTGATCCCCGAAACGGAGCTTCTCCATGGGCTCACGCCAAACAAAGCGGAAATTATGCAGCGCTTCAAAAACGGCGAAACCAAGATGCTCGTTTCCACAACCGTTGTCGAGGTAGGCGTTGATGTGCCGAATGCGACGATCATGGTCATCGAAAATGCAGAGCGATTTGGCTTGGCACAGCTTCATCAGCTTCGTGGGCGTGTCGGCAGAGGTAATAAAGAGAGCTTTTGTTTCCTCGTCAGCGGCGGAAAAACTGCTGAACGCTTAAAGATTATCCGTGACTCGACAGACGGCTTCTATATTGCGGAAAAAGATCTCGAAATGCGTGGCAGCGGCGATCTTATCGGTCAGCGACAGAGCGGAAAGGATGCCCTTTGTGCAGCGGATCTTATCCGTGATGCAGAGCTTTTGCAATTGGCAACAAAAATGCTTGAAGACGGTGAATTTGCTTCGGATGCCGCCTTTATCGAAAAAGAAGCGAGAGAAAAGATCAGCTCAGGCGAATTTGGCGTCGTTTTGAATTAACATGGAAAAAGAAAGTTTTTATCAGAAAGTGTATGCGGTCGTTCGCCGTATTCCGAAAGGTAAAGTTGCCACTTACGGGCAGATCGCCGTTTTGGCAGGCAGTCCAAGGGCTTCGCGTGTTGTCGGCTATGCGCTTCATGTGAATCCCGAACCGGGGATCATCCCTTGTCATCGCGTGGTCAACCGTGAGGGAAGAGTAGCGCCGGCTTTTGCTTTTGGCGGCAGTGATGTGCAGGAAGAGATGCTCCGTGCAGAAGGCGTTATTTTTGCTGAAAAAGGCTATGTGCTGCTCGATGGGCAGCTTTGGGATGGCGAATAAGTTGTTCAAAATTCGTTTATAATAAATTCAAGTATTGGATAAGGATTCTTTTCGGGGGTTTGTGTTATAGTATTCCTATAAAGAAAACAAAGGAGTTTTGTGTCAATAGATGAAACAGGATCAGAATTATGAAAAAGGGAACGGCGGCAGAATATTTTTGGTCATGGCCGTTGCCGTCATTGTCCTCGTGATGCTCGTTGCGGGCGTGGCGAAGCTTGCAGATGGATTCGGCAAACAAAACGAAGAACCTGCAAATACACCGGAACCCACGATTTCCATTGCAGCAATGGAAACTTTGCCGCAGTTAACGGAAGCGCCATCGGCTTTGCCAAAAGCAACACCCGAACCTGAAACAGAAAATGCGAAAGAGGAACAGGGTTCATCCCTTACGATCTTCAAAAACGATATGGAACCTGAAGCAGTCGCCAAAAAGGTCATGCCTTCGGTCGTCTGCATACAGAATTATCAGACCGTCAGCTATGGTTTCCCCTATGGCAACAGAGAAACCGTGGGAACGATCGAGCTTGCCGGTGAAGGCAGCGGTGTGATCTTGACGCAGGATGGCTATATTGCAACCAATGCGCACGTCATCGACGGTGCGGAGCTTTTGAAAGTCATGCTTGCCGATGGCGAAGTGTACCAGGCAGAACTCATCGGTTCTGATCCGGATACAGACCTTGCGCTTGTCAAAATCGATGCGATGGGTCTTGATGCAGCGGAGATCGGCGATTCCGATTCGCTCGAAATTGCAGAAACCGTCATGGCGATCGGCAATCCCGGTGGTTCGGAATATGCAAATTCCGTGACATTGGGTATCGTTTCCGCAAAAAACAGACAGCTCGATTATATCGGCGGCGGTTATACGCTCGATATGATACAGACCGATGCTGCGATCAACCCCGGAAACAGCGGCGGTGCTTTGGTCAATATGCAGGGTGAAGTTGTCGGCATTTGCTCCATGAAATATGTCGATACACGCTATGAAGGTCTTGGCTTTGCGATCTCCACAAAGGAGGCTATGCCGATCTTAAACGAGCTCATGCAATACGGTAAAGTCGTTACAAGAAGCGGCCTTGGCATCGAAGGTTATGTCTTTGATGAAACCATGGCGGAATATTACGGCGTTGTCGAAGGGATGTACGTTTCGGCAGTAAACAACAAAAATGCCGGTGATCTTGCCGTTGGCGATATCATCACGGCGATCAACGGTGAAAAAACTCTGACCTTACAGCAGTTAAAAGCAGCGCTGAAAAATAAAGCACCCGGCGAAACGGTTGATATTACCTATTACCGTGCATCCGAAAAGAAAGAAATGACAACAAAACTGACGCTCGTAGCGCTTAATGCAGCGGAATAAAAAAGAGTCCCAAAAGGACTCTTCTTTATTTTTGGCTGATCTGCATTTTTTCTTCGTTCATGAGGATCTCAATATTGCCGTTTCTTGTTTCATAAACCTTTGCACCGGCTTTTTTGAGGAGCGAAACGGTCTCTTTTTCCGGTGGATTCTTATCGCTGCAGGTGATGACGGCATATTTTGCGGATGTTCTGTTGATAAAATCTTCAGTTTCATCGTTGTATGAACCGTGGTGCGGAACTTTTAAGAAATCATAGCTGCCGAAATCTTTAAGCTCGGAAAGCCTTTCTTTTTCCGCATCGCCGGCAAAGAGCAGGCTGTTTTCCCCGTAAACGGCGCTGATGACAAGCGAAGAATTGTTATCGGCGTTTTTTTCGTATTCATTCTTTTCGGCAGGATAGACTTCAAAATCGATCCCTTCAAAATGAAAAGAGGTCTTATTGGCAATGATCTCCGTCTGCAGTTCCTTATGGAAAGCTGCTTCCATAAAGGCGTTGTATTCATCCGAACCGGAGGTGTAAACAGGCCTTAAAATGCGGCCGATCTCAAAATGATCGATGAGATAAGCAGCACCGCCAACATGATCTTTATCAAAATGCGTGATGATGAGCGTATCGATGCGGTTGATATTATTTTCCTGCATGACGCTTACGATCTCCGCATCATCTTCGCTTTCGCCCGTATCGATCATGACGCAATCGTTATTTTTATAGATGATGATGCAGTCTGCCTTGCCGATCTTGGGGATGAGGATCTTTATGGCATCTTCACGTTCGATCAGGCATGCCGAAGAAAACATCAACAAAAAGGATATAAGTAAAAAAAGTAGTTTTTTCATAGCTTTCCTCCTGTTTCTATTGTAAACGAAATGCCCGCAATAGAAAAGAAGCAGCAAAAACTTGTTACAAAAATTTCATAGGAAAACCCTTTTATCATGCCGCCCTGATGAGGATGAGCCTTGCTTCGTGCGTTTTACGGTCTTTTGCGGAAAAGAAAACAAGCGTAACATAGTCGCCGGGCTTTTTTTCGAGAGTCGTATCTTTGATGACAACAGGGGAGTCAATCGCATTCCCGTCAATTTCAAGAATAACGTCGCCTTTTTGCAGGAAAGCGGCGTTTTCGTTTCTTATGGAATCAACATAAAAACCGGCAGGCAAGCCGAATTCCTTTGCCGTTGCTTGATCGAGGCAGAAGCCCGAAACGCCCAAAACACTTCTTTCGGGAACTTCGCCGTATTTGATCAATGCATTTAAAATCGGGATCGCTTCATCGATCGAAATGGCAAATCCCATGCCCTCAAAACCGTCTTTGGCATATTTTGCCGAACAGATACCGACGACTTTCCCCTGTTTATCGACAAGAGGACCACCGCTGTTTCCGGGGTTGATCGCCGCATCGGTCTGTATCGTTGGTAAGGTATAACCGAATTCCGATAAGGCTATCGGTCTTTTGCTTGCGGAAACGATGCCCATGCTGACAGATCCCGCAAAATCATATCCGCCCGGGTTACCGATTGCCATAACAGTATCACCTGCGGAAAGCTGCTCTGTATTGCCGATTTTTACCGCAGGGCAGCCCATTTCGTCGATTTTGAGTGCCGCCAAATCCGTTCCTGTGTCTTGGCCCAAAAGCTTTGCTTCAAGGCTTCTGCCGTCGGATAAAATGACCTTCAGATGTGCAGCGTTTCGGACGACGTGCGCATTTGTTGCGATAAGCCCGTTTTCGGAAATAAAAAATCCCGAGCCTTCGGAAATGAGTTTCGGTTCATCATTTTCACCTTCCGCATAGTTCTGGATACAGACAACGCAGGGGATCATTGCCGCCGCAACTTCGGATGGATCGTGCGAAAATTGCGGCAATACAATAAAAAGCGAAAAGAAAAACATCAGGCAGCATATCAGCAAAACGACAAAAGAAGCGTTCTTTTTCATTATTCCTCCATGTTTTTTTGTTATATGTACGGGAAAAAACAGGAAATTATGAATTATCGGCACAAAAAAACGGAAGCATTTTCAGCTTCCGTCTTTTCTTATTCTCAGAGGTCGAGCAGTACTTTAAAAGTTGCCGCGAGCTCTTCAACATCTCGCTTGGTAACGAGGATGTTGCGCATGCCGTTGAATTCAACGAGGTAATAGTTGATGTCGTAGGGGATGAATTTCAGCGTCATATTGCTGAATTTATCCGTATTGCGGACGAAATCGATCGTGAGATAAGGTTCATCCTGATATGCGGAGGAATCTTCGATCGTGTCTGCAGCGATCATTGCGGTCATTTCAATGATGAAGTTTGCGACCGGAATATGCGGGACTTCCGTTCCGTCAACACGGTAGGTTGCTTCATCACCGCCATTTTCAACGGTCAGTGTGTGTGTTTCGCCTTCAATCGTGACGTCGGCATAGATGATTTCGTCAAGCCCGATGCTGCAGACAGATGCCGGGAGGAAATCTAAGACATCGTCATTGACGAGCTTTTCTGCAAAGGTCGTTGTGCATTCATAAATGAACTTGCTGCTTTCGAGCATGAAATAGATGCGTCCTTCATCGGTCGTATCGCCCATGACAAGACCCATAACAGGGCCATCCGCTGTGTGTACGCGGTAGATGCAGGAAGGTTCATCAAGACCGAAATCTTCGAGCTTTGTCGATTCGAAATCGGTATAACCGACGAGGTTTCTTAAAACAACGGTGAAGAGGTCATTCGTAAAGATAAGGACCGCTGTTCCGTCTGCCGGTCTTATTACGCCGTTTTCAAGGGATTTCCAAAGGATCGTATCGGTATAGAAATCGCCGTCTTCGGGCTCAACCTTGCTGAATTTGAGGTTTGAGCCGGGTTTGATGATCTCGAGCGCTGTCAGTTCATTGGTACCGATCTGCGGAAGCTCTTCGGGGATAGAGAGTTCATAGATCGTTTTGAAGAAAGCCGCCATCGCATCTTCTTTGACCATATAAACCGCCGGATCACCTTCGATCTGGAAATAATAGGTCTTTGTCGTCGGGTTTAATGTGCCGATCTTATAATGTGCGGTCGATCCGTCTGTATAGGTAACGCCGATATCACAGAGAGGTTCATCAAAGTTGGCATATTCCGTGATCTCTGCATTATCCGTAAACATACGGGTGTAATTGATGTTGCTGACAGCGGTCAGGAGGTTATTGATATATGCCTGATAAAGCGGGTAATCCCTGTGTTCTTCATAAATCCAGATACCGTCTTCCATCGTGAAGGTGTGCTTCATATCAAGAGAAGTGTAGCTGATCGATTTGACGCTTGTGCGGTCGATCGTAACGAGCGGTGTTAAGGTATCGGCCGTACCGATCTTGTCGTCAAGCGGAATAGGCCTTGTATCTTCTTTTTCTACAAAAGTATCAACGAGAAGATAAGCGCCAACGATGACGACAAGAGCGATGATAAGAACGAAAAAGCTTTTTTTGCTTCTCATTTCTTACGCCTCCTGAGCCAGACGATGAAGCCGACAACGAGGAAACTCAGCGGAATAACGACTGCAAAGAGTACGCTCAAAGCTGTCTTATGCGTCGAAGGAACGATCAATGCTTCGATACCGACGTTCTTTGTGAAGCTCAGAATCGCCGTATCTGTATCGAGCATCCAGGAGAATGCGGATAAAACGAGGTTGGAGTTGCCGCCTGCAACATTTGCGTCAAATTCCGGGTCAAGGAGTGTCGATGCAGAGAACCAGACGATCTTTGTGTTTGTTCCGAAATAATCTTCGCTGATGGCAACGCCAAGGGAGAAAGGACCATCAATATCGCCTTCTTCTTTATCGAGTGTTGCCATTTCAAAGCCTGCAACCTTTGCATAAGCATCTGCCGAGGTATTAAGGATAGGCGTGCAGACTAAGGTCGAGCGTGTTTCATCAAGGAGTCTGATGCCGTGTGCAGCCGGTGTGCAGACGAGCGTGCGTTTTGCGATCAGTTTTTCCGTGATTTCGCCGGGCATAAGATCCGGAACGAGGTAATGCGGATATCCGGAGAGGCAATAGTTTGCGTTGCCTTCGATGACGATGCCGTCAACATATTCGCAGCCATAGTATTCCATGAGGCCCATAAGGTTGGGCTGTTCTTCCGATACCCAGTCTGTGATGAGCATCATTCTGCCGCCGTCTTCGAGGTATTTACGGATCGTTTCGATTTCGCCGTTTGTATAGTCTGCTGTCGGCGCATTGATGATGATGCAGTCTGCTTTTGTGATGTCAGCTTCGCTTGTGAGCAGGTTGACTGTTTCAAGCTCTGTGTTCTGACCTTTGATGTAGTTGACCCATGTATCGGAAAGTTCGGGTTCGCCGTGACCGCTGAGGGAATAGATCAGCGGGAGCTCATCTTTGCAGAGATAATCCAGTGCGGAGGAGATCATACCTTCGCCGTTGAAGGTCGTGATATAAGTGCCGCTTGTGTAATAATCCGTCAGGTCGAACTGGAACATATCGCTGTAATTGACGATGCGGTAACGACCGTTGCCGACCATGATCAGGCTGTTTTCTTCGAGCTGTTCTTCGGTATATTGCTTGGTAAAGTCGATATAGACAGCCGGGTCAACATACTGGACCTGGATCTTGTCATTGATAGCGGTGTAGCGCTTTAAGAGTTCAACGATCGTGTTGTTTTCGCCGCCTGTTTCAACAACGAGGTATGCGGTGATATCTGTATCGACAGCCGCTGCGATCTCTTTGGATTCTTCGGAGATCGTAAAGAGCTGTGTGTTTGTGATGTCATATTCCGTCATACCTGCAGGAAGCCTGTTGACAAGAAGGTTGATGACGATGAGGATGATGCCTAAAACGATGCAGGAAAGAACGGAGTAGGTTCCTGCACGGAAGCTCCTCGATTCAAATACCTTTTTTGCCTGTTCTTTCAGATTGAATTTCATAGTGCCTGCCTCCTTTAGCTCCATCTGCGTTTGTCAATGGACTGTACGCAAAGGTAATTGAAGAAAAGGATGATCGAGAGATAATAGACGATGATATTCAGGTCGAAAATACCGCCGATGAAGTTTTCGATCTTGGTGAATGCTGCGAAAAGACCGACGAGCTTTGTAGCTGCATCACAGAGTGTTTCGGGCATCTTGAAATACATAAAGGCAACGCCTGCAATGAGGATCGCAGCAAAACCAATGCCTGTGCCGATGCTTCTTGTGACTTTGCGGACGACGAAGCCAAAGATCGCTGCCACTGCACAGAAGAATGCTGCGGAGGAAAGCTCCGTTCTGCCGATGTAATACTGCAGCGAGCTTGCCGTATAGAGAAGGAAGAGCACGCCGAAGCTGATAACAGCAGAGAGGATCTGGCTTTCCGTCAGCGAGGAAACGAACATGCAGACCGCAATGAGAGAGCAGCCAAGCAGGAAGAAGGAAAACATCGATGCAAGGCAGGTCCAGATCGCAATGTTGCCATAGGTCGTGAGGATAAAGGGATAGATCGCTGTGATGGCAAGCGGAATGAAGAGCACCGTGCACATTGCGAGGTATTTGCCCATGACGATCTTTGTGATGCTGACGGGCGATGTATAGAGCATCTGGTCGGTTTTATTTCTCATTTCGCCGGCGATCGTGTTCATCGCAAGGATCGGAATGATGATGATGTAGACGATCGGCATATTGCCGTAGATGTATTCAAATGTGTTTGTCGGTTCAGGTCCTAAGCAATAGTCCATTGTGAGGACGCCCGCAACGACAAGAAGGAATGCACAGAAGACATAGCCCATCATGCCGTTAAAGAAGCCTTTCAGTTCTTTTTTATATACTGCTAACATTGGCCTTCCTCCTTACTGATTGTTTTTGGTCAGCTCGATGAAGATATCTTCGAGCGTCATGTTCATGCCGGAGAATTCAAGGATCGGGAGCTTCGCTTCAGCCATCTTGTAGAAGATCTTTTCGCGGATATCCTTTTCGGGTTCGCATTCGATGAGCAGCTTCGATGTATTTGCCGCTTCGGAGCGGAGGAAGTCTGTCTTTGTGATCTCTTTGATGCCGGAAAGCGCTTCCATGATCGCTTTTCTTGTGCCTTTTGCCGTCAAGGAAAGGGAATTCTGTCCATACATCAAACGCATGAGGTTTGCGGGTTCATCGTTTGCGATGAGGTGTCCGTTTGCCAGAATGAGAAGCCTGTCGCAGACAGCGCTGATCTCCTGCATGATGTGGCTCGAAAGAATGACGGTGCGGTTTTTGCCGAGCTCTTTGATCAGGTCACGGATCTCGATGATCTGCAGCGGGTCAAGACCGACTGTCGGTTCGTCTAAAATGACGACTTTCGGGTCAGCGATGATCGCCTGTGCCAAGCCTGTCCTCTGGCGGTAGCCTTTGGAAAGGTTTTTGATGAGTCTTCCGCGCATTGGGGTTAAGCCTGTTGCTTCGAGGGCATACTCGATGCGGCTCTTGATCTGCGAGCGCTTGATGCCCTTTAATTCCGCAGCGAAGCGAAGATATTCAACAGGCGTCATATCGAGGTAGACAGGCGGCTGTTCGGGCAAATAGCCGATGAGCTTTTTGGCTTCTTCGGGCTGTTCAAAAATATCGATGCCGTCTATTTTGACAGTACCGGATGTGGCGGAGATATAGCCCGTCATGATGTTCATGATGGTGCTCTTGCCTGCGCCGTTGTGGCCGAGGAGACCGTAGACCTTGTCATCCTCAACGGTGAAACTGACTGAATCGACTGCTTTTGCTTCAGTATATATCTTCGTCAGGTCAGTCACTTCTATCATAAGTTTTCCTCCCTTTGATAGCATGGAAAAGCAGGTCATGCCTTCCATATAATTGTATTGTTTTTCTCGTGCTGCAAGCTGCAGCTTTACATTATAATATAACACATTTTGCGCAGAATAGATATGAATAAAATGTGTATTTCTTCATTATATTGTCAGGATATTTTACAAAAAGAAAAAAGCTGCCGATTTGGCAGCAGTTTTTTATGTGAGAATGATCAGGTTGTTGTTACTTCAAGCCAGTAACCATCGGGATCTTCGACGAAATAGATGCCCATAGCCGGATTTTCGAAGCAGATAACGCCCATTTCTTTGTGATGCTGATAAGAAGCTTCGAAATCATCTGTCCAGAAGCAAAGGTGAATTTCGTTATCGCCGAGGTTATAAGGTTCTGTTCTGTCTTTTAACCATGTGAGCTCGATCTGGTGTTCGCCGTGTTCGTTTGCGATAAAGCAAAGTGTGAAATCATCGTTATCGACTCTGCGGACAACCTTCAGACCGAAAGCTTCTTCATAGAATTTGAGGGATTTTTCGAGGTCGAGTACGTTGAAGTTATTGTGTACCATTTTATGGATCATTTCAAATTCCTCCGTTGTATTTGCTGTGGTTTTATTATAAACGGGATGCCGGTCTTTTGTAAAGCGGAACGGCAAAAAATTGATTATTTGCGGTAATCCGCCTTGACTAAAAATGGGAGTGGTATATAATTAAACCATAAAGGTTTATAAAGAATATTTGCGGAAACTTTTGCTGAAGTGCGGTTTATTGGCATTGAAATAAACAGGAGGATCACGAAATGAAGAAAAAGATTCTGATGATCGTCGTCATCGTCTATGTCGTCGTCAGCGTATTGATGATCGCTTCCATGGATAAAAAAGTCAAAAGACTTGAAAAAGAAAAGCTCGAGCTTTCAGGCTCTGTGATAAATCGCAGCAGTCCGGATGTGGGTGAGATCATTTCGGAAGAAGAGGAAAAAACTTTCCGGCATAATCTGTGGAAACTCAATCTCTATTTTCATTTGCTTGACGGTATTCCAAACAAAAGTGTTCATGCTTTTATCTCATACGGCTTACCATGCAAATGCGGTTCCTATGTGGATATGGATACTCTTGTTAAATGGACTGAAGAAGGGGTTCCGTATAGTATTGCCGAATACTGCTTTCTTGAAAAACGTGCAGGCAGAATGCCTTCTTCGTGGATCGTAAGCATCAGGGAAGGCGAGGAAGTTTATGACAACGAACGCAGTATTATCGTTGAAATGGATGATGGAAATTGCTACAGACTAGGGTTTTTTGGTTATGTCTACGAGCTTGAAATGGAATGAGAGAAGGCATCTGCATGAAAAAAGTTTTACTTTGGCTCATTCCGATCGTGATGCTTGCATTGCTGTTCGTCTTCCGATTCCATATCATTCCTTATGGTATTCACATGACGGACGAACAGTATGGCAGAGTTTTTGGATTATCAAAAAGAAATACCGATCTCGCTGAAATCAAAACGGTTTTCGGTGAACCCGACAGCATTGCATATGTGAAGCGGGAATCATGGTGTCATACGATCGAGGTTTGTTATGAAGAGGAAGGACTTCTTTTTCGATGTTCGGCAAACCCGATAACAAAGGGGTTGCAGGATGTCGATTTTGGTGTTTCCCGTATCGAAATAACAAATGAAGATTATGTGTTCGGCCTTTTTGGTGCACACGTCGGCAGTACAAAAGAAGAAATCGAGAAGATTTACGGAAAACTGAACAAATCAGAGGATGATCGATACAGTTACTGCAATTTTGATTATTTTACTTACATCGAGTTTGTGTATGATGAATATGATGTTGTGGAAAGAATTATCATTGGTAATATCTGCTGAAAGGGGTTTTCTATGAAAAAAACAAAAGTGCTCATGATCCTTCTGTGTGCAGGATTGCTGCTTTTTGTCTTGTTCTATAAACCTTTGTACAAAATAGGGACAGGCTCGTTTGATTTGGAGGATGAACATTATCAATCATATATTCGGGATTATCCTGAACTGGCTGAAAGGCTCGACTGGCCTGTGCATGGTATAAAGATCAGCGATACAGAGGATCGTCGTACTATGGTTTTGGAAGCGGAAAAATTATGGATCGAGATTTATGGAGAAGATACCGTAGAGGAACGTCCTTATCGTGTGTTGTATGATGAGAAATATGGCGTGTATATGATTCATGGAACATTGCCTCTGTTTTATGGCGGAGGAACGGCGTATATGCTTATCGAAGACGGAACTGGGGAAATCATTGCCATTTGGCATGAAAAATAAGAACTTTAATAAAAGCAGCATGGTACTAACAAAACCATGCTGTTTTTGTTAAAAACTATTGTTAATTTTCTTTTTCTCATATATAATAAATTTGTGCAATCAGTATAAAACTTAACATCTCCCGCTTTATGCGGAACAATATTGTTAACTTGAGAGAGGAAAGAATATGAGAGGAATCAGCGGAAAATCTGCGATCATCACCGGCGGAACCAGCGGTATCGGCTTTGCTACGGCAGAAAGGCTCCTTTCGCTCGGCTGCAAAGTGATCATTACCGGCAGAAAACGTGAAAAAGGCGAGGCTGCCTTGGCTAAACTCAGGGAAGCTTACCCCGATACAGAGAGTGATATTTTTATCGGCGATATGGGCGTTGAACAGAATTGCATCGACCTTATGGCAATGGGCATCGAGAAATTCGGTAAAGTCGATTTTCTTGTCAATAATGCCTTTGCGTTCACCCGTTGGGCTTGGACGGCAAGCAGATGGGATTGGGAACATGTTATGGAATGCGGCCCGATCAACTATGCAACGATGATCCAGCAGTATTACCTCCAGCATCCGAAAGATCATAAGGGTGCGATCGTCAATGTTTCTTCTGTTTCTGCTTATGTTGCGCAGCCGAGAAGCTGGACCTATAACTCCGCAAAAGGCGCTGTCCGTCAGCTGACAAAATGCACAGCCATAGACCTTGCACCGAACATCCGCGTCAACAGCGTTTCCCCGGCAAATGTTATGACGGATGAGATCACAAGACTTCACCCCGATAAGACGATGGAAGAGCTTCTTGCAGAAGAAGATAAACAGCATCTCCATGGCAGACCGATCCGTTCGGATGAATGTGCGAGTGCGATCGTATTCCTTCTTTCCGACGATGCTTCGGCAATCACGGCAACAAACCTTCCTGTCGATTCCGGTTATACAGCGGTCGGTGCATGCGGTTATCCGGATCCGGATCTTGGTCCTTCGCTTACAGGCTACATCGGTTCGAACTAAGCCGCTTTTTCTGAATTTGAGGTAAGATTATGAAGAATTTTAAAGGTATTGAAGGAAAATCCGCGATCGTTACCGGCGGAACATCCGGCATCGGTTATGCAACGGCTGAACGCCTTGTCGAAGAAGGCTGCCTTGACATCATCATTTCCGGCAGAAATCAGGAAAAAGGCGAAAGAGCGCTTGCACAGTTCAAAAAAGATCATCCCGAAGCAAATATCCATCTTTTCATCGGCGATATGAGCAAGGAACAGACCTGTATCGACCTCATGGCAATGGGTATTAAACTTTTTGGTAAGGTCGATTTCCTCGTCAACAATGCGTTTGCCTTCACACGCTATGCATGGACTGCTACACGAGAAAACTGGATGAACGTTATGCGCGGCGGTGTCATCAATTATGCAACGATGATCTCGCAGTATAAGCTGCAGCATCCCGATGATCACAAGGGTGCGATCGTCAATGTTTCTTCCATTTCCGCACACATCGCACAGCCGAGAAGCTGGACCTACAACTCCGCAAAAGGTGCTGTCGATATGCTGACAAAACAGGCAGGCGTCGATTTAGCGCCGAATATCCGCGTCAACAGTATTTCTCCCGCAGGCGTTTTCTCCAACGAAACGGTCAAAAACTCCATGGCAAGAGGTGCAAAGGATGCTGAAGAAGTCAAAAATCAGCCGCAGCCGACGCATCTTATGGGCCGTATGATCATGCCAGAAGAATGTGCAGGGCCGATCGTCTTCCTGCTTTCCGATGAGGCAAGCTCCATCAGCGCAACAGACCTTCCTGTTGATATGGGCTATATGGCTGTTGGTGCAGGCGGTTTCCCGAGGGAAGATATGGGCGATCTCCTTTGCCGCAGTACAGACTGATTTTAATAAAAATATACGGAATACCCGAATTAATTTCGGGTATTTTTTGTATTTTTATACAAATAGTGCTATAATAGCAAGTGAGGCAGGGTATAAAACCCAAGGTAATTTTACCGGGAAAATTTCTGTTGATTTATGGACAATTAGGGGAAAATAACTTGACATCGCAGGCCTCTTGTGATACATTAAATTGAAATGTATTTCCGGCGGTAACCGGATTTCAGCAAGCTGATAAAAAGCTTCGGACTGAAAATTCAACCTGCCGGCAGGCAGCTTTTTTTATGTAAAGGATCAAAGGAGTCATTCATGCAGTATTTGCTGAAAAATGCAAAAGTTTATATGGATCGTCAGTTCAAAAAGGCTGATATTCTTATAGACGGCGGTTTTGTTTCAAAAATTGAGGAAGTTATTCCTCATTGTTCGGAAGCAAAGGTATTTGACTTTTCCGATTGTATTATTGTTCCCGGTTTGATAGATGTGCATGTTCACCTCAGAGAGCCGGGTTTTTTGTATAAAGAAACCATCGAAACAGGCACTATGGCAGCAGCACATGGCGGTATTACGCATATCTGCCCGATGCCGAACCTAAACCCTGTTCCCGATAATGCGGAAAACCTCGAAGTGCAGCTTGATGCCATCAAGAAAACGGCAAAAGTCAGTGTCTATCCCTTTGCGGCGATCACAAAAGGGCAGAAAGGCGAAGAGCTTGCCGATCTTGAAGCAATGGCAGAAAATGCGATCGGTTATTCCGATGACGGCAAAGGCGTACAGAGCGATGACATGATGCGCGAAGCGATGCGCCGTGCAAAGGCTTTGGGAAAGATCATTTCCGCACATTGCGAAGATGAATCCCTTCTCGAAGGCATCATCGTCCACGACGGTGAATTTGCAAGGTCGCTTGGCTTAAAAGGAATTTCCGATAAGAGCGAATGGATGCAGATCGCAAGAGATATCGAGCTCGTCCGCGAAACAGGCGTCAAATATCATGTCTGCCATATTTCCTCGAAGGAAAGCATCCGCGTCATCCGAGAAGCGAAGAAACAGGGCATCGACATCACCTGTGAAACAGGTCCGCATTACCTTGTCCTCGATGATACCATGATCTGCGATGACGGTGGATTCAAAATGAACCCGCCGATCCGCAGCAGAGAAGATAAGCTCGCATTGATCGAAGGCATCCTCGATGGAACGGTCGATATGATCGCAACAGACCACGCACCGCACAGCGCAGAGGAAAAGTCCAAAGGTCTGGGCTTCAGCATGAACGGTATCGTTGGCCTTGAGACATCCTTTGCCATGTCCTATACAGGGCTTGTAAAGACGGGGATCATAAGCTTAGAACAGTTAATGTCGCTTATGCACGATAACGCAAAAGAGCGTTTCGGCATCGGCGGTGAAATAGAGATCGGCAAAGCTGCAGACCTTGCGGTTTTCGACCTCACACATGAATATGAAATCAACCCGGAAGACTTCTTATCCAAAGGCAAGAGCACACCTTTTGCCGGCGTGAAAGCTTTTGGGAAATGTTTAATGACTTTTGCAAACGGAGGAATCGTATGGCAAGACAATTCGACAGAAAATTAGTCCTTGAAAACGGCGATGTATATGCCGGCTATGCTTTCGGCGCAGATATCGAGCGCGTATGCGAACTCGTATACAATACAGCAGTAGTCGGTTATCAGGAGATCATTTCCGATCCTTCCTATACCTATCAGGCTGTCGTCATGACCTATCCGCTGATCGGCAACTATGGCGTTACAGAGGAAGATAACGAAACAAACAATCCCCAGATCGGTGCGCTGATCGTTCGTGAATACAACGATTCGCCTTCCAACTTCCGCTATACCAAAACACTTGGCGAAACACTGGAAGAAGATAAAGTTCCCGGTCTTGAGGGCATCGATACAAGAAAGCTCACACGCTTCATCCGTGATAACGGCAGCATCAAAGGCATGATCTGCAATTTCGACAGACCGACCGAAGAAGCTCTCGAAATCATCAAAAATACAGAGATCAGAAAGAATGCTGTTTCCGTCGTCAGCTGCAAAAAGCGCTGGTATTCGAGAACATTCAACCCGAAATACAATGTTATCGCGATCGACTGCGGCATCAAGCACAGCATCATCAGAAGCCTTAACGCAAGAGGCTGCAACCTTACGATCGTTCCCTGGAACACAACGATCGAAGAGATCGAAAACATGAATCCGGATGGCATCCTCATTTCCAACGGCCCCGGAGATCCGCACGAAGTCAAAGAAGTTATCGAACTCGTAAAAAAGCTCCGCGGAAGACACCCGATTTTTGGTATTGGCCTTGGCCATCTTCTGATCAACCTCGCATACGGTGCGGAAGTTTATAAGATGAAAAACGGCCACAGAGGCGGCAATTACCCGGTCAAAGTCCTTGAAAACGGCAAAGTTCTTATCACAGGACAGAACCACAGTTATGCCGTTTGCGCGGAAAGCCTCGAAGGTACAGGCCTTAGCGTAACCTGCAAGAATGTTGTTGATGGTTCCGTTGAAGGAACGGAAGCAAAAACAGACCGCGTATTCAGCCTCCAGTATCATCCGGATGATACAGCAGGCCCCGAAGGTACGGTAAATCCCTTTGACAGATTTATCGCCATGATGGAGGAAAAATAATTATGCCGAAAAGAACTGATATAAAGAAGATCCTTGTCATCGGCTCCGGTCCGATCGTTATCGGACAGGCTGCTGAGTTCGACTATGCCGGAACACAGGCTTGCCTTGCATTAAAAGAAGAAGGCTATGAAGTCATCCTCTGCAACTCCAACCCGGCAACGATCATGACAGACGTCAATATGGCCGATAAGGTCTATATGGAACCGCTCACACTCGAATATGTTGCCAAAGTTATCCGCCACGAAAGACCGGATGCGATCGTTCCCGGTATCGGCGGTCAGACAGGCCTCAACCTTGCGATGCAGCTTTATAAAAAAGGCGTCCTTCGCGAATGTCAGGTTGAACTTTTAGGCACAGACTATAAATCCATCGACCTCGCAGAAGACAGAGAACTCTTCAAAAACCTCTGCATCAGCATCGGCGAACCCGTTCTTCCTTCGAAAACGGTTTATTCCGTTGAAGAAGGCCTCGAAGCAGCTGAAGAGATCGGCTACCCGGTCGTTCTTCGCCCTGCATTTACACTCGGCGGCACAGGCGGCGGTTTTGCCGATAACGTAGATGAAATGGTCGAACTGATGAAGAATGCGCTTATGCGTTCGCCGGTTCATCAGGTTCTCGTTGAAAAGAGCATCAAAGGCTATAAAGAGATCGAATTCGAAGTCATGCGTGATGCCAATGACACGGCGATCACGATCTGCAGCATGGAAAATATCGACCCGATCGGTATCCATACAGGCGACTCTATGGTCGTTGCACCTTGCCAGACGCTCGCAAAGAAAGAATTCAATATGCTCCGCGACAGTGCGCTTAAGATCATCCGTGCGCTCAAGATCGAAGGCGGCTGCAACGTTCAGTTTGCACTTGACCCGCAGAGCTTCCAGTATTACCTTATCGAAGTCAACCCGCGAGTTTCGAGATCTTCCGCACTTGCTTCCAAGGCAAGCGGATTCCCGATCGCACGAGTTTCCGCAAAGATCGCCGTCGGTATGCATCTTGATGAGATCATGCTCGCAAACACACCGGCTTGCTATGAACCGACCATCGACTATGTCGTCACAAAAGTCGCAAGATTCCCCTTCGATAAATTCGTTTCCGCATCGAATGTCCTTTCGACACAGATGAAGGCAACAGGCGAAGTCATGAGCATCGGCAGAACACTCGAAGAAAGCCTCTTAAAAGCCGTCCGTTCGCTCGAGATCGGTGTATGCCATGTCTACAATAAGAAATTTGACAATTATTCGAGAACGGAACTCCTTGAATACATCAAAGAAGGCAGAGACGACAGGCTTTATGCGATCGCACAGCTCATCCGCATGGGTGTTGACCTCGGCATGATCTGCAATGCAACGCATATCGATATGTTCTTCATCGAAAAGATCCGCAACATCGTTCTTTTCGAAAACGTTGTCAAAGAAAACAAGGGCAATGTTGAGATCTTAAAAGATGCCAAGAAGATGGGCTTCTCCGATAAATTTATCGCACAGCTCTGGAATATGCCCGAAGATGATCTTTACATGATCCGTAAAGAAAACAATATCTTCCCGGTCTATAAGATGATCGACAGCTGCTCCGCAGAATATGACGGCTATGTTCCTTACCTCTATTCCACCTATGAAGAAGAGGATGAGGCAAGAGTCAGTGATAAGAAAAAGATCATCGTTCTGGGTTCCGGTCCGATCCGTATCGGTCAGGGTATCGAATTTGACTATTCGACCGTTCACGCCGTTAAGACGATCAAGAACCTGAACTATGAATCCATCATCATCAACAACAACCCGGAGACAGTCTCCACAGACTACACAACCTCCGATAAGCTCTATTTTGAACCGCTCACAGTCGAAGATGTTATGAACATCATCGAACATGAAAAGCCCGAAGGCGTTATCGCAACACTTGGCGGTCAGACAGCGATCAACCTCGCTGAACCGCTCATGAGAAGAGGCGTTAAGATCATCGGTACAGATGTTGAAGCGATCGACAGAGCAGAAGACAGAGATGCTTTCGAAAACGTCATGACAAAGCTTGGTATTCCGCAGCCGAAAGGTGCAGCCGTTACCAATATCGAAGACGGCGTTGCAACAGCAGCAGCAATCGGTTACCCGGTTCTTGTTCGTCCGTCCTATGTTCTTGGCGGCAGAGCGATGCAGATCGTTACCAATGAGGAAAGCCTCCGTCATTACCTCCGCACAGCAGTAGAGATCGATGCAGACAGACCTGTCCTTGTCGATAAATATGTTGTCGGCAAAGAAGTCGAAGTTGACGCTGCCTGCGACGGTAAAGATGTCTTCGTACCCGGCATTATGGAACTCGTCGAAAGAACGGGCGTTCACAGCGGCGACTCCATCAGCGTATATCCCTCCTTCAGCTTATCGCAGAAAGTTAAGGATACGATCCTCGATTATACAAAGAAGCTCGGTCTCGGCATCGGCATCATCGGCCTTTTCAACATCCAGTTCATCGTTGACAGAGAAGAAAATGTCTATGTTATCGAGGTCAACCCGCGTTCTTCGAGAACGGTTCCCTTCCTTTCCAAAGCAACGGGCTATTCCCTTGCCGATATCGGTGCATTGGTCAACCTCGGCGTCAGCTTAAAGGAACAGGGCATTGATATCATGTATCCCGAAGAAAAGAAACGCTGGTATGTCAAGGTTCCGGCATTCTCCTTCGCAAAACTTCACGGTATGGATACCTATCTCTCGCCTGAAATGAAATCCACTGGCGAAGCGATCGGTTATGATGACAGACTCAACCGCGCGATGTATAAGGCGATGCAGGCTTCGGGCATGAATATGCTCAACTTCGGAACGCTTTTCGCAACGATCGCAGATGCAGATAAGGAAGAAGCACTCCCGCTGATCCGCAGATTCTATAAACTCGGCTTCAATATCGAGGCGACAAAGGGAACGGCAGACTTCCTCCGCAAAAACGGCATCCGTACACGTGAACGCAAAAAGATCAGCGAAGGCAGCGAAGAGATCCTCGAATCCATCCGCAACGGCTATGTATCCTATGTTATCAATACAAGAAGCATGGAATCCGCAAACCATATGTCCGACGGTTATGAGATCCGCAGCTGTGCCGCTGAAAACAACGTCACCGTCTTCACAGCACTGGATACCGTTCGTGTATTGCTTGACGTCCTCGAAGAAACAACGCTTTCCGTTTCCACGATCGACGCCTGATGGAGTATAAAATTGAAACAAAGCATATTTACGATCATCGAAAATAAAAAAATCGCAAAAGATGTTTACCTGATGCAGCTTATGGGGGATACTTCCTCCATAACCGCACCGGGGCAGTTCGTCAATATCCGGCTCGAAGGTCATTTCCTCAGAAGACCGATCTCTGTCTGTGACTGCGAAGGCGATGTCTTGACACTTATTTATAAAGTTGTCGGTAAAGGTACGGAACAGATGAGTGAAATGGAAAAAGGCGAAAAGCTCGACCTTTTAACAGGTCTCGGCAACGGCTTTGATACCGCAAAAAGCGGAGATAAACCGCTTCTTATCGGCGGAGGTGTTGGTGTTCCGCCGATGTATCTGCTCGCAAAAAAGCTCATTGCAGAAGGCAAAAAGCCCAGCGTCATCGTTGGCTTCAATAAGGAAGAAGAGATCTTCTTCGCCGATGAATTTGCAGCTCTCGGGATCGATGTTACCGTTGCTACGGCAGATGGAAGTGTTGGCGTCAAAGGTTTCGTTACCGATGCCTTACCCGAAGAGTACAGCTATTTCTATACCTGCGGTCCCGAACCGATGCTGAAAGCGCTGTATCATGCAACAAAAACAAGCGGTCAGCTTTCCTTTGAGGAAAGAATGGGCTGCGGTTTCGGTGCATGCATGGGCTGTTCCTGCAAGACGAAATACGGCAACAAGAGGATCTGCAAAGACGGTCCCGTCCTTGAAAAGGAGGAGATCATATGGTAAATACAAAAGTCGAACTCTGCGGTCTTACGCTCGATAACCCGATCATCCCTGCAAGCGGTGTTTTCGGTTTCGGTTATGAATTTGCAGAGCTTTACGATATCAATATTTTGGGAAGTTTTTCCTTTAAAGGCACGACAAAAGAACCCCGTTTCGGAAATCCGACACCTCGAATTGCCGAATGTGAAAGCGGTATGATCAACTCCGTCGGTCTGCAGAACCCGGGTATCGAAAAAGTCATTTCCGAAGAACTCCCGAAAATGAGAAAAGTCTTCCATAAGCCGGTCGTCGCCAATATCAGCGGTTTTTCCGTAGATGAATATGTCTATTGCTGCGAAAAGATCGATAAGGAAGAACAGGTCGGGTTCATTGAAGTCAATGTTTCCTGCCCGAATGTCCACAACGGCGGTATGTCTTTCGGAACATCGCCCGAGGCAGCTGCAGAAGTAACAAAAGCAGTCAAAGCAGTTACGACAAAACCCGTTTTCATCAAGCTCACACCGAATGTTACCAACATCGTTGAGATCGCAGAAGCCTGTGCCAAAGCCGGTGCAGACGGCATTTCGCTTATCAATACCATGCTCGGTATGCGCATTGACCTGAGGAAGAAGAAACCCGTTATCGCAAACAAAATGGGCGGATTTTCCGGTCCGGCAATTTTCCCGGTCGCAGTCCGTATGGTTTATCAGGTCTATGATGCGGTAAAACTGCCGATCATCGGTATGGGCGGTGTTTCCACAGCGGAAGACGTCATCGAAATGATGCTCGCAGGTGCAACGGCTGTTGAAATCGGCGCAGCAAACCTTGTCAACCCCTATGCATCGAGGGATATCATCCTTGATCTTCCCCGTGTCATGGAAAAATATGGTATCAATAGTTTAAGTGAAATTATAGGAGGCGCACACTGATGGGAAAAGATGTCATTATTGCTTGTGATTTTTCTTCGAAAGAAGCTACGCTCGAATTCCTTGATAAATTCAAGGGCAAGAAACCCTTTATAAAGATCGGTATGGAACTCTTCTATGCAGAAGGTCCCGAAATCGTCCGTGAGATCAAAAAGAGAGGTCATAAGATCTTCCTCGATCTCAAACTCCACGATATTCCGAACACCGTAAAGAAAGCGATGAACTGCCTTTCCCGTCTTGATGTCGATATGACAAACCTCCACGCTGCCGGCGCATCCGCAATGATGAAAGGTGCGATCGAAGGCCTGACAAGACCCGATGGTACAAGACCGCTTCTTATCGCCGTTACACAGCTGACCTCTATCAGCGAAGAAGTGATGAATAAAGAGCTCCTGATCCCCGGAAAGATCGACGAAACCGTTATGAGCTATGCGAAAAACAGCATGGAATCCGGTCTTGACGGCGTTGTATGTTCTCCGCTCGAAGCAGGCAAAGTACACGAAGTCTGCGGCAAGAACTTCATCACCGTAACACCCGGCGTACGCTTCGCAGATGGCGATAAAGGCGACCAGGCAAGAGTCACAACACCCGCAAAGGCAAAAGAGATCGGTTCCGACTATATCGTCGTCGGCAGAGCGATCACAGCGGCAGAAGACCCGGTTGCAGCATACGAAAGATGTCTTAACGAATTTGTCGGATAAACAGGGAGGATTACCATGCAGAAACTTATCGCAAAAGACCTTTTAAGCATTGGCGCAGTATTTTTAAGACCCGATGAACCCTTCACATGGGCAAGCGGCATCAAGAGCCCGATCTATTGTGACAACAGACTGACCTTAACAGCACCTGCAGTCAGAAACGATATCGAAAATGCTCTTGCAGAATTAATAAAAGAAAAATATCCGGAATGTGAAGTCCTGATGGGCACAAGCACAGCAGGCATCGCTCACGCAGCGATCACAGGCCACATTCTTGGTTTGCCCATGGGCTATGTCCGCTCCGGCGCAAAAGACCACGGCAGGCAGAACCAGATCGAAGGCAAGCTCGAAGCCGGTCAGAAAGTTGTCGTTGTTGAAGACCTCATCTCCACAGGCGGCAGCGTTATCGAAGTCGTCAACGTTCTTCGTGAAGCAGGCGCAGAAGTTCTGGGCATCGTTTCCATCTTCACCTATGGCATGAAAAAAGGTCTCGACAGACTCGCAGCTGCTGAAGTTGAAAACACGAGCCTCACAAATTTCGATGTCATCATTCGCGTTGCAGCTGAACAGGGCTACATCAAAGAATCCGACATTGAAAGACTCACCGCTTTCAGAAATAATCCTTCCGACGAAAGCTGGATCGGAGGCGCAAAATGAGAAGCATGATCGATATTCTTGAGTTATCGACAAAAGAGATCGACGAGCTTATCGATGTTGCCAATGATATTATCGCAAATCCTGCCGATTATGCTGAAAAATGCAAGGGCAAAAAGCTCGCAACGCTTTTCTATGAACCCTCGACAAGAACAAGACTGAGCTTCGAAGCGGCAATGTATGAGCTTGGCGGCAATGTTCTCGGTTTCTCCGAGGCAAATACAAGCTCTGCATCCAAGGGTGAAACCGTTGCTGATACTGCAAAGATCATTTCCGGTTATGCCGATATTATGGCAATGCGTCATCCGAAAGAAGGCGCGCCTTATGTCGCATCGCAGAACGCCTATGTTCCGATCATCAACGCAGGCGATGGCGGTCATCATCACCCGACGCAGACATTGACAGACCTTTTCACCATCAAAAGAGAAAAGGGCAGACTGCATGATCTGACGATCGGTTTCTGCGGCGACTTAAAATTCGGAAGAACCGTTCATTCGCTGATCACGGCAATGGCAAGATATGAAAATATCCGCTTTATCCTAATTGCTCCCGATGAATTAAAGCTTCCCGGTTACATCCGCTACGGCGTTCTTGAAAACAACGGCATCGCATATCGCGAAACAACGAGCCTTGAAGAAGTCATGCCTGAGCTTGACATCCTCTATATGACCCGTGTTCAGCAGGAAAGATTCTCCAATATTGAAGATTATCTCGCACTCCGTGATACCTATATCCTGGGCGTGGATAAGCTTGCCACAGCAAAAGAAGACCTCTGCATCCTTCACCCGCTGCCGAGAGTCAATGAGATCGCTGTTGCAGTCGATGCGGATAAGAGAGCTTGCTATTTCAGGCAGGCTTTAAACGGCAAATACATCCGTATGGCGCTGATCTTAAAGCTTCTTGCGGAAAAAGATACCCCGACGGCAAAACCCGAAGGTGCTGTTTCTTTCGAAGGTGCAGCCTGCATCAATCCCCGCTGCATCAGCTCGACGGAAAGAGACCTTCCGCATCTGTTCAAAGAAGTCGATAAAGGCATCTTCCGCTGCATCTACTGCGATACAAAACTCAATATTTAACAAATACAGAGCCGGAATTTCCCGGCTCTTGTTTTTTTTTTGTTTCAAATATGCTATACTGTTGCGGAAAGCTTTTGAAAGGAGGCACATGATGGAATATCTTCGTCGGGAAATAAAAGAATTCGCGGTTCTTATGCGCAGTGTTCCTGCAACTGTCGTGACATTGTTTGTCGTGAGCGTTATTTCAATGAACCTCCTTGCCAACAAAACCCTTGTGCAGACGGAGTTTATCGCCCTTGATGGCGGTATGCTTATCTCATGGCTTTCCTTTATGTGCATGGATGTGCTGACAAAGCATTTCGGTCCAAAAGCATCCAACAGTATTTCCGTTCTTGCTGCAGCGATCAACCTGATGTGCTGCGTGATCTATGCGATCGCAGGCAGCATTCCTTCGACCGCGGCAGATTATACAGAGTTTGACCGCATCTTAAACGGAACCTGGTTCATTCTGCTCAGCAGTACGGCAGCATTCCTGCTTTCCGCCTGTATCAACAACGGCGTCAACTGGCTTTTGGGCAAGCTCTTAGCAAGCAATAAAAACGAAAAAAGGGTTTTTCTTATCCGCACCTATGTTTCCACGATGCTCGGGCAGTTCATGGATAATTTTATTTTTTCCATTTTGGTGTTTATGTTCTTTGCGCCGAGGTATTGGGATGGTTTTTCGTGGACGCTCCTGCAATGTACAAGCTGTGCCTTAACGGGCGCTTTGGCAGAGCTTTTGATGGAAATTCTGTTTTCGCCTTATGCCTATCGTGTTGTTAAGCGATGGGAAAAGGATGAAGTCGGCAGAGAGTATTTCGCTTTTACTAAAAAAGGAGAAAAGATTTGAATATACTGGTAACAGGAAGCGCACAGGGCATCGGCAAAGCGATCGCAGAGCTTTTTTTAAGAGAAGGGCATACGGTTTTCGGTATCGACAGAAACGAAGCCTCGATCTGCCATGAAAACTATCAGCATTTTGTTCTTGATGTCCGAGAGATCGAAAAAATGCCGGAAATTCCGCCGGTCCATATTCTGATCAATAATGCCGGTACACAGAACGAAGATGATATTGCGATCAACTTAAACGCTTTGATCGATGTGACGGAAAAATACGGCATCCATGAAAATATTTTTTCCGTTCTCAATATCGGTTCGGCAAGCGGTCATACCGGTGCGGAGTTCCCCTTATACAGCGCAAGCAAAGGCGGTGTCATCGCCTATACAAAGAATGTTGCCATGCGCATTGCTAAATTTGGCGCAACCTGCAACAGCCTTGATCCGGGCGGTGTTTTAACACCTCTTAATGATCCTGTTGTCTATGATCCCGTGCTTTGGGAAGAGATCATGGGCGAAACTCCGCTCAAGCGATGGGCAACTGCGGAGGAAATTGCGGAATGGGCATATTTCCTTACGGTCAAAAATCGCTTCTGCACGGGGCAGAGCATCATTGTCGATGGCGGCGAATCGATCAATTATCATTTTGTCTGGAAAGACTGAAAAAAGCATAATAAAAGACACTTTCAGAGAGATTTGAAAGTGCCTTTTTGTTTATGCGGTTTTATTTGCCGAAACGATGGAGTAGGCAAAGTGATCGTTTGGCTGCGGAACAAGCTTCATTTCATAGACCGATAAGATCTCGTCCTCAGCGCTGCAATGGTAAACGGTCAGCATGACCGAACCGTCGTCATTTTCCGTAAAGCTTTCGATCTCTGTATAATTGCTGCCAAGCTCGCTGCTTTTCATCGTGTAGCTGTCGTCTTGGCGCAAAATCAAGCCGAAAGCTTCGGGAATTACGGGCAGTTCAGAAAGATTATGGAAAAGGGCAAAACAAAAGCTTTCCATCAATTCGCCCGAAACGGTGATCATACCGCCTTCAAAATCGGTTTCAAATTCACAACCCCAATAGGATGCCACGGAAAAAAGTGCTTCCCAAACATAGGTGTTTTCCGAAGAATAGGTCTTGCCGGTGCGTTCGTTTGTGCGGATGATGCTGTCCAAAACGGGTATCATTGCCGAAAGCTTTTCTTCGCTTGTTTGTTCAACCGGTGTGATCGTTGCCTGGGGTTCCATTTGGATAAATGTCGGGCTCGGTGTAGCTATGGGTGTTTCTGTGGGCAAAACTTCTTCTGTTTCCGCTGTTTCTTCCGTCGGAGTTGGTTCGGGTAAATCTTCGCTTTCTATCGGCTCAAAGGAAACCTCGGGTGTTCCGGTAAAAGCTTCGCTGGCTTCCTCTTCATAAAGCTCGAGGATCTTGCAGCCGCTTGCAGTAAACAAAAAGACAAGAGCAAGCAGGAAAGAAAGAATCTTTTTCATCGTATCACCTCAGCATTCGTGTTTGGCATAAACGAGCGTATCGCCTTCATAAACGAGTTTCAGCGAGAAAAAAGGCGCATCTTCTGCCAAAAGCTTTAAGAAAATTTTATCGCCTTCCCAGATCGGGAGTTTGGTCACATCTTCCTTGTTTACCCAAACGAGTTCGCCTTCATCGCAATCGGTCATCGTGCCGGAAAATTCGTCTGCGGTAAAAAGGTGCATATATTCAGCCTCAGGCCATGCATCCGAAATAAAGGTAACGATGCCGCGGAAATGCAGTTTCTCAAGATCAAGACCTGTTTCTTCCTTTGCTTCGCGGAGGACACATTCATAAGGGCTTTCATTCTTTTCAAATTTGCCGCCGATGCCGATCCATTTATCGTGATTGAGGTCATTTTTCTTCTTTACCCGATGCAGCATCAGGTATTTGCCGTCTTTTTCAACGTAACAAAGCGTTGTATTCATGATTCCTCCTTATGTTCAACTTTAAGACCATTATAGCACAGAATTTTTTCCGAGATGGCACAAATTTATGTCTAAACTGTGACGAAAACTATGTTATAATATAGTGAAAACTTTTTTGAGGTGAAACAATGCGTTGTGCTTGTCCGAATTGCGGTGTTTATATGGTCCATGCAGAGGATCTGATTTCCGGATGTATCTGCCCGAATTGCCGTTCGCGCTGTAATGCCTGCCTGGGAACGGATTCTATTTTAACAAAAGATGATTTAAAACAGCTCGCAGACAGACCGTGGTTTGATACGGAACCCCGTGAAGAAGAATATGAGGAAAATTGGGAGGATTAAATGATGAAATTCCTGAAGAAATTTGCCGTATTCTTTATCGTGCTTGTTCTTTTGAACGGCTGTGGGCAAACAAAGCCCGAAGCAACCGTTCAGCCCGAACAAACCGAAAAAATACAGGAAGAGATCACGGAAGAAAAACTCCCTGAAGAAGAACCGAGCGAAATGACAGAAGAAAAGCCGCTTTTCTCTTTTATCGAGCTTGAAAATGCGGTTCCCGTTTCCTTTGATATCGACCTTGACGGCGAAATGGAAAAAGTCGCTTTCTATGAAACGGAAACAGGTGAATTCCCGACTGCCGTAACCGTCGAAGAAACGGACGGCGTGGTCTATGATTTCACAACGGAATTTCTCTATGAAACCAGAGTCTTTATCGGTAATTTTGATTTTGAGAATCAATATCTTCTTTTCAATGGCGATGTTGCCTCTGCGGATTATGAAAGCTATTGCCTGCGCTATGCCGACGGGCAATTTGAAATCTGCGGTATGCAGGAAAATGCCCTCGAAGAAGCAGGATCCGTGTTATATGCCTATATCGACATGATCAACGAAGACGGTACGATCGTTTTCAAAAAAGCTATGGATTATCTGGGAACATGGATTGCGGAGAGAACTTTCGTGATGAAAGACGGTGCGATCGTGCCTTGTGAGGGAAGCCTTTGGGAGATCCATGATACGGAAACATACCACAGACCTTCCATCAAAACGATGATCGATATTCCCGTTGTCTATATGGAAAACGGTGTGGAAAAAGCGGGAAGCCTTGCCGCACAGACGGAAATCTATATCACAGCAGTCACCGATGACGATAAAGTCCTGTTTATAACTGCGATCGACGGGAAAGAAGGCTGTATTCAGCTTTCAGCGAAGGATTACGAATGGATGATCGAAGGCACCTCCGAATACGATTGCTTTGAATATTTACCTTATGCAGGATAAAAAATGACCCGATGGAGCATAAAACTCTATCGGGTTTTTGTTTGTCAAAGATCGTCGGCATCAAAGATCGTCGACATCAAAGATCGTCGACATCCTGTACAGGCTTTTCGTTCGGGTCCTCGGGTTTTCCTGTATAGCTGCCCTGCGGATCGGTTTTCGGCGCATAAAAATCTTTCTCTTTTTTCATAAAAACTCCTTTTTTCTTTAGGATATCCGTTTATGCCCGTTTTATTCCTTTCTTTCTCTTTGTTTTTCCGCAGATCAATGCCGTGATAAGCCCGATCGCAGCACCCATCAGAAGGTCCAAAAAGAGCTTTTTGATATCTCCGAAACAGCCTTCGATCAGCGAAAAACTGAAATAGCCGAGTACGATATATAAAGTTCCGGCTGCAATGCCGCTCGGTATCATATCTTCTGCGCTGTTTTTTGCCGCAAGATATGCGGATAAAAAGATCGAAATCATTTTAATTCCCTGATCAACAAGCGATATGATCTCGCCGCCGAGTCTTGTTTCCTTCAAAATCAGCGCAAAGGCAAGGATCATGGCGATCGTTAAAATCAAGCCGTAGAAAGAAGCTCTGATTGCGGCCATGACCGCATTTTTTCTTGAATGATTCGAATTTCTGTTATTTTTCTTTTTTGCCATCCATATCTCCTCCGATAATTTGTCATGCAGAAGATATATATGCAAACACATAAAAAAATAGCCTTCCCGCAAAGAGAAGGCTGTTTTACTTTTATAAACCGAGGCGTTTTTTCATCAGCTCGATATGCGCTGTGACCTGCTGCTTTGCAGGACCACCGGGGATGTTTCGCCTTGAAACGCAGGCTTCAAGGGAAATATTGTCATAAACATCGCTGCCGAAAAGCGGAGAGAATTCCGAAAGCTTTTCTTCGGAAAGATCTGCAATGGCGAGTCCGTTTGTTTCGCAGTAGAGAACGAGCTTGCCGATGACTTCGTGCGCATCGCGGAAGGGAAGCCCTTTTTTAACGAGGTAATCCGCAGCGTCCGTTGCATTGGTAAAGCCTCTGCCTGCCTGCATATACAGGGTTTCCTTATTGAAACGCAGGGTAGAGATCATCTTGGTGAAGACCTTGAGGCAGCTTGCAAGCGTATCTGCGGCGTCAAATACGCATTCCTTGTCTTCCTGCATATCTTTGTTATACGCAAGCGGAAGCCCTTTCATAACGGTCAGGAGCGTTACGAGGCTGCCGTAAACACGGCCTGTTTTGCCGCGGATAAGTTCTGCCATATCGGGGTTCTTTTTCTGCGGCATAATGGAAGAACCTGTGGAGTAGGCATCATCCATCGTGACGAATCTGAATTCATTCGTCGACCATAAGATCAGCTCTTCGCAGAAACGGGAAAGATGCATCATCGTGATCGAAGCAGCGGAAAGATATTCAATGGCAAAATCACGGTCGGAAACACCGTCCATGCTGTTCATGGTGATGTTTTTGAAACCGAGTTCGCTTGCCGTCATATAGCGGTCAAGCGGGTAAGTCGTTGCGCAAAGAGCACCCGATCCAAGAGGCATATAGTCTGCACGCTCGAGGCAATCCGCAAAACGTGTGATGTCGCGCCAGAACATCTCTGCATAAGCCATCATGTAATGACCGAGGGAAGTCGGCTGAGCTTTCTGCAGGTGCGTATAGGCGGGCATGATCGTCTCAAGGTTGTTTTCCGCAATATGAAGAAGTGCAGAGATCAGATCTTTTAAGATGTTCTGTGTTTCTTCGCATTCTTCCTTGACGAACATTTTGAAATCGAGTGCGACCTGATCGTTACGGCTTCTGCCTGTGTGGAGTTTTTTGCCTGCTTCGCCGATGCGTTCTGTCAGGATCTTTTCCACATTCATGTGAATATCTTCATCATGCGGCGAAAACTCGATATTGCCCATGATCGCATCTTCAAGGATCGTCTTTAAGCCTTCGATGATCTTTTCGGAATCTTCTTTGGCAATGATGCCCTGCTGGCCTAACATTCTTGCGTGTGCGATGCTGCCGGTAATATCCTGAACGGCAAGGCGTGAGTCAAAAGAAATGGAGGAATGGAAGCCTTCTGCAAATTCATCTGTTGTTTTGGTGAATCGGCCTCCCCAAAGTTTAGCCATAAATACCTCTTTTCTAAAACCGAAGGAACCGGTGCCATATTGGCAGGGGTTCCCTCATAGTCAGTTCAGTTTTTAGCTTGATGCTTATTTTGCATCCGGATGGTTCTGCTTCATAAGAGCGCGGACTGTCAGCGGGAGAGACATGAGGTTGATGAAACCTTCTGCATCGCTCTGGTTGTAAACAGCGTCTTCGCCGAATGTAGCGTATTCTTCGTTATAGAGGGAATACGGGCTCTTTAAGCCAACAACTGTGCAGTTGCCTTTATAAAGTTTGATGCGGACTGTACCGGTAACGTTCTGCTGTGTGCTGTCTACGAAAGCGGAGAGAGCTTCACGAAGCGGAGAATACCAGAAACCATCATAAACGAGTTCAGCAAATTTGGAAGCAACGCCTTCTTTATAGTGCATGGTCTGACGATCGAGTGTGATCTGTTCGAGGCCCTGATGCGCTGTGAAGAGGATTCTGCCGCCGGGATTTTCGTAAACACCGCGGGATTTCATACCGACGAGACGGTTTTCAACCATGTCATCGATGCCAACGCCATTTGCTGCGCCGAGTTCGTTGAGTTTTTCAACAAGGGCAACACTGCCGAGCTTTTCGCCGTTTATAGCTACCGGAATACCTTTTTCGAAATCGAGTTCGAGGTAGGTAGGTACATCGGGAGCATCTTCGGGAGCTACGCAGATGTGGAGCATTTCTTTCTTGGGTTCATTCCACGGATCTTCGAGGTCTTCGCCTTCGTGGGAAAGATGCCAGATGTTTGCGTCCATGCTGTAGTTGCTGTTCTTTTTAACCGGAACCGGAATACCCATCTTGTTTGCATATTCGAGTTCTTCGTCACGGGATTTGATATCCCATTCACGCCAGGGAGCGATGATGCCGAGATGCGGAGCAAGAGCATGAACGGTCATTTCGAAACGAACCTGGTCATTGCCTTTGCCTGTTGCGCCGTGAGCGATCGCATCTGCACCTTCTGCGAGGGCGATCTCAACGAGTCTCTTTGCGATAACGGGGCGTGCGAAAGATGTGCCTAAAAGGTATTTGCCTTCATACTGTGCGCCGGCTTTGATTGTGGGGAAGATCATATCTTCAACGAATTCTTCAACGAGGTCTTCGATGTAAAGCTTGGAAGCGCCTGTCTTTAAAGCTTTTTCTTCAAGACCTTCGAGCTCAGCGCCCTGTCCAACGTTGCCGCAGACAGCGATTACTTCGCAGTTGTCATAGTTTTCTTTGAGCCACGGAATGATGATGGAAGTATCGAGACCGCCGCTGTAGGCGAGGACGACTTTCTTATACTGTTTTTTCATATATATTCCTCCAAAAGGTTTTTATCCAAGAACTAATATACACCCGAATTTATAAATATGCAATACCTTTTTATAATTTTTTATAAATTCTTTTTTCCTTACGGATTTTGGGAAGTTTTCTTTAGTGGCCTTGTTTGACTTTGCATATAAAACATACTATACTAAGAATGATATAGTAGAGATATTATGCAAAGAAGCGAAAAGCGAGGAATCGTATGGTTATTTTGGGTATCGACCCAGGTCTTGCCATCGTCGGTTACGGCCTGATAAATTATGATAATGTCAAGATGAAACTGATCGATTACGGTGCGATCTTAACGCCTGCGGGCATGAAGATCCCCGAACGCCTTGATATTATCTATGACAGCATGACGGAGCTGATCAAAAAATATAAGCCCGATGCCATCGCTTTTGAAGAACTCTTCTTTGCAAAAAACGTAAAAACGGCAATCGCCGTCGCACAGGCAAGAGGTGCAGCCGTTACCGCTGCGTATAAACAAACGAAGGAATTGTATGAATATACACCGCTGCAGATCAAGCAGGCCATGACCGGTTACGGAAGAGCGGATAAAAACCAGATCCAGCAGATGGTCAAGCTCCTCCTTGGTTTAAAAGAGATCCCAAAGCCGGATGACGCTGCAGACGCTGTTGCCGTTGCCATGACACACGCACAGAGCCTCCATTTCGGGCAGGATTTCAGAATGTAAGGATCAATTATGTACGAATATATCAGAGGAAAACTTGCATATTTACAGGAAAATTACGCAGCTGTTGAAGCCGGCGGTGTCGCTTACCGCATCTATATCACATCGAAAGCTTCGGGCGTTTTGAAAAGCGGAGAAGAGATCACGCTCTATACACATTTCATCGTCCGTGAAGATGAAATGGCGCTTTATGGCTTCATGCAGCCTGCTGAACGCTCCATGTTTGAAAAACTGATTGGTGTTTCCGGCGTTGGCCCGAAAGCGGCAATGTCTATTTTATCCGCCATGGATCTTTCACAGATCGCAACGGCGCTTATGTCTTCGGACAGCAAAGCTTTTGCTAGAGCAAACGGCATCGGACCCAAAACGGCAAACCGCATTATCCTAGAGCTTAAGGATAAAGTCGATATTGCCGATGTTTTGGGAAGCGATACACCGGCAGCGGCTGTTATTGACGCAGGGCAGAACAGCGCTGTTTCCGAAGCTCTGGAAGCACTCATTTCGCTTGGTTATAACCGTGCGGAAGCTGCACAGGCGATCGCTTCGGTAAAAGAACTCGCAGGAACGGCAGAAGAGCTCACGCTCATGGCATTAAAACGCCTGAGCCTTTGAGGATAGGAGAGCATAATGGAAGACGACAGAATTGTTTCCGGACAGATGCGCGGCGATGATGCGGCTGCAGAGCTCAGCATCAGACCAAAATCGATCGATGAATATATCGGTCAGAGCAGCGTCAAGGAAAAAATGAAAATATACATCGAGGCAGCGAAGAAAAGGGGAGAACCTCTCGACCATGTTTTGCTCTATGGACCTCCCGGTCTCGGCAAAACGACCCTTTCGCATATCATTGCCAACGAGATGGGTGTCAACATCCGCATCACGACGGGTCCTGCGATCACAAGACAGGGCGATCTGGCTGCGCTTCTCACCAATCTTTCCGATGGCGATATCCTCTTTATTGACGAAATTCACCGCCTGAATGCTTCCGTTGAGGAAATTTTATACCCCGCAATGGAAGATTATGCTTTGGATATCATCCTCGGCAAAGGACCTTCGGCAAGATCGCTCAGAATCGACCTTCCGCGTTTTACGCTCATCGGCGCAACGACAAGAGCCGGTATGCTGACTTCGCCTTTGCGTGACCGTTTCGGCATCATTAACCGCCTTGAAATGTATGAACCCGAAGATTTGACCACGATCGTCAACCGTTCCGCAGGGATTTTGGGAATCGCCATTGACCCGACGGGCGCATACGAGATCGCAAGAAGATCGAGAGGAACACCTCGAATCGCCAACAGACTCTTAAGGCGTGTCCGCGACTTTGCACAGATCAAAGCAGAGGGCATCATTACTAAGCGTGTTGCGGATGAAGCGCTGGAAATGCTCGAGATCGATAAAGAAGGTTTCGATAGTATCGATGCGATCATCTTAAAAACGATCATTGAAAAGTTTGCAGGCGGTCCTGTCGGTCTTGAAACGCTTGCCGCTGCAACCGGCGAAGAAGTCGGCACGATCGAAGATGTCTATGAACCCTATCTCATGCGTCAGGGATACATCATGCGTACACCAAGAGGACGAATCGCAACGGATGCTGCCTATCGTCATTTCGGTCTCGAAGCCATGAAACGCCCCGAAAAGCCCGAAAAACATAAACAGGGCACATTATTTGATGAAGAATAAAGAGGTCAGGTTTTGAATACAAGTGATTTTTATTACGATCTGCCCGAAGAGCTTATTGCGCAGACACCTGTCATGCCGAGAGATTCTTCGAGGCTGCTCGCATTTAATATAGAAGAAGAAAAAATGGAACACCGCCATTTTCGTGATATCATCGAATATCTTGAAGAAGGCGATGTCCTTGTCATCAACGAAACAAAAGTCCTTCCCGCACGCCTTTTCGGTGTCAAAAAGGAAACAGGCGCTCATATTGAGATCCTGCTCTTAAACCGCAAAACCGCAGATGTTTGGGAAGCGCTCGGCAAACCGGGCAAACGTCTGCACATTGGCGATGTTGTGGAGTTTTCCCCGGAGCTTTCGCTCGTTATCAGGGGCAAAGGCGAAGAAGGCTTGATCGAAGTTGAATTTTCCTATACGGGAATTTTTGAAGAAATTTTGGATAAGCTCGGTCAAATGCCGCTTCCGCCGTATATTAAGGAACAGCTTGGCGATCAGACTCGCTATCAGACTGTTTACGCAAAAGAAGAAGGCTCCGCTGCTGCACCGACTGCAGGTCTCCATTTTACGCCCGAACTGATGCAGAAGATCCGCGATAAAGGTGTAGATATTGTTCCTGTTTTGCTGCATGTTGGTCTCGGTACTTTTAGACCCGTCAAAGCGGAAAGCATCGAAGAACACCATATGCACAGCGAATTTTACAGTGTATCTGCGGATGCTGCCGAGCGTATCAATGCGGCAAGAAAACGCGGCAAGCGCATCATCGCAACGGGAACGACGAGCGTCAGAACGCTTGAATCTTCTTCCGATGAAAACGGCATCGTTCATGCCGGCAGCGGAAACACACAGATTTTTATCTATCCCGGTTACCGTTATAAAGCAGTCGATGCTCTTATTACCAATTTCCATTTGCCGGAAAGTACGCTGATCATGCTCGTTTCCGCATTTGCAGGCTATGAAAATACCATGCAGCTCTATAAAACTGCAGTTGAGATGAAATATCGCTTTTTCAGCTTTGGGGATGCTTGTTTCTTCCATCATCCGAAAAAGTGATCAGAAAGGATAAAAGATTTGTTTGAATTTGAAGTTGTAGCAAGAAGCGGAGGCGCAAGAGCCGGTGTTCTGCATACTCCGCATGGAGATATCAAAACACCCGTCTATATGCCCGTCGGCACAAAGGCAACGGTAAAATCCTTAACGCCCGATATCGTCAAAGATACAGGAGCACAGATCCTGCTTGCCAATACCTATCATCTTTATATGAGACCGGGTCATGAGCTCGTCAAGGAAGCCGGCGGTCTGCATAAGTTTATGCATTGGGATAAGCCTATTTTAACGGACAGCGGCGGTTTTCAGGTGTTCTCTTTGGGCGCACTCCGCAAAATCAAAGAAGAAGGCGTCTATTTCAGCAGCCATATTGACGGTTCGAAGCATTTCATCGGTCCTGAGAAGGCAATGGAGATCGAACAGGCTTTAGGCGCAGATATCATCATGGCTTTTGATGAATGTGCACCTTATCCTTCGAGCTATGAATATACCAAAAACTCGATGGAAATGACGCATCGCTGGGCTGAACGCTGCAAGCTCGCCAAAACCCGTGAAGATCAGGCGCTTTTCGGCATTGTACAGGGCGGTATGTATAAAGACCTCCGTGAGATCAGCGCAAAAGCGATCAACGATATGGACTTCCCCGGCAATGCGATCGGCGGTCTTTCCGTTGGTGAACCGGCAGAGCTGATGTATGAAATGCTTGCCGCAACAACTCCGCATCTCGATGAAAATAAACCCCGCTATTTAATGGGCGTTGGTACGACGGATTATCTTGTCAACGGTGTCGGTTTAGGTGTCGATATGTTTGACTGCGTTTTACAGACAAGAACCGCAAGAAACGGCGCAGCGCTTTTGCCCGAAGGCAGAGTAAACATCCGCAATGCCCGTTTTGAACGCGATTTCACGCCGCTTGACCCGGAATGTGATTGCTACGCCTGCCGCAACTTCACAAAAGCCTATATCCATCACCTGATCCGCACAGAAGAGATTTTAGGCGCAGTTCTTCTCTCAATCCATAACATCCGCTATTCCGTCCGTTTGATGGAAAAGATGCGTGAAAGCATCATTGCAGATTGCTATGAAGAATACAGAAGAGAGATCCTCTCGAAGTACAATCAAAACAAGGCTTGACAGACAGCCGCATTTGATTATAAAATTGAAATACTATTGATAAAGGAGTGTATGTTTTATGCCTCAGTTAGATTGGTCCCAGATCGGTTCCTTCCTTATGCCTATCCTTCTTCTTGTTTTCATGGTTGTTGTCCTCATCATCCCGCAGAAGAAACAGGAAAAGAAGATCAAAGCAATGCTCGACGCTGTGAAGCCCGGTGATTATATCCGCACAATCGGCGGTATCTACGGCACGATCGTAGACATCAAAGGTTCCCTCATGACGATCGAAACAGGTCCCGATAAGGTCAAGATGGTTTTCTCCAAGAGTGCGATCTCTACAGTTGAAAACGCAGACGTTGAACAGGATATGTAACGAAATCATAAGCAGCTTTTATAAGCTGCTTTTTTCGTATAAAAAAATGAGCTTAAAGCTCATCTTTTTTTATCATATCAAGTTTTTCGGCAAGTCTTTTTGCTTCTTCAAAAAATACCGGCGTCATATACGGGTAGGTGAGTTCTTTCGGTAAGGTGTCAAAAAGCTTTGCTTCTGCCATTTCGCTTTCGGGTAAGCTGCCGATTTCTTTGATGTCGGCCAAAAATACCGCACCGTAAGCAAAGCGTTCGCCAATATACCCCTTATAATCGCAAAGCGGATAGAGTGTGCCCGAAGCTCCGCTTTCTTCAAAAAGTTCGCGCACAGCAGCTCCCATCGCCGTTTCACCTTGTTCGATGTGTCCGCCTTGGGTTTCCCATGTTGTCCGTTCTTTGTGGCGTGATAAAAGATATTTTCCCTGAAAAAAGGAACAGACCGCGACAAATCGCAGCGGTGTTTTCGTTCCGAAAGGGTAGAGTGTGCATTGCAGTTCGCTCATAAAAACCTCACAGGTCTTTTTTTAGCAGTATAGCATAGATTTGTTTTCTTTGGCGCGGAATGAGAAGTTATTATTTATAATAAAAAAGCTCCCATATGGGAGCTTTTTAAATATTTCTTAATAGTTTTCAGCTTTGATCTGGAAGTAAGCCTGCGGATGAGCGCAAACGGGGCACATACCGGGAGCTTTCTTGCCGATAACGATGTGGCCGCAGTTAGCGCACTGCCAGATTGTGTCGCCTTCTCTGGAGAATACGAGGCCGCCTTCGATGTTAGCGATGAGCTTTCTGTAGCGTTCTTCGTGTTCTTTTTCGATCTTGGCTACGAGTTCGAAGAGAGCAGCGATTCTTGTGAAGCCTTCTTCTTTAGCTTCTTTTGCGAATGTAGCATACATATCTGTCCATTCATAGTTTTCGCCTGCTGCTGCATCTGCGAGGTTTTCGAGTGTGCCGGGGATTGCATCGCCGTGGAGGATTTTGAACCACATCTTAGCGTGTTCTTTTTCGTTGTTGGCTGTTTCTTCAAAGATAGCTGCGATCTGCTGATAGCCGTCTTTCTTAGCCTGGGATGCATAGTAGGTGTACTTGTTGCGAGCCTGAGATTCGCCTGCAAATGCCGCCATTAAGTTAGCTTCTGTTTTTGTGCCTTTTAATTCCATTGTGTCTTCTCCTTGCGAAATGATAATAGTTTCTTGATTTTCAATTTTTAAAGGTGCAGCAGCTTCTTCGCCGCCGACTCTTTCAAATTCTGTGTGATAGCATAAGGGGCAGGTATAACCTTCGGGGAGTTCATCGCCTTCATATTCATAGCCGCAAACCGCACATACCCATTTTGCTTTGGCTGTTGTGGCAGCCGGTTTCGGTTTTGTGTATTTGTGGTAATAAGCGTAGGTGATGGAAGCATCTTCAGTTAAGATCTCGCCGCCGACAGCATCTGCAATAAACATGGTATGCGTGCCGCAATCTTTTTGATCGATGACTTCGCCGCTGATATAGGCGTTGGAGTCTTTTGTCAGGTAATAGATGCCGTTTTCCGCTCTTTTAATAAAGCTTGCATTTTCAAACTTATCGCAATCCCTTCCGCTACGGAAGCCGAAATCCTGAAAAACACTGAAAGGTGCTTTTTCGGAAAGGATAGAAACATTGAATTTGCCTGTGCGGAGAATCATATCATGCGTATAATTCTGCTTGTTTACTGTTACGGCAATGCGTTTCGGTGTTTCTGTCACCTGAACGAGTGTGTTGATGACGCAGGCATTATCTTTTTCGCCTTCTCTTGCGGAAAGAATATAGAGTCCATAACTGATTTTGTTCATAACTTTGTTGTTCATAGGATGCGGTTACCTTTCAGGTTATTGACCGGGAAAAACGAAATGTTATTCTTCGTTTATGACCTGACACTTTGGACAAATGCCGTAAAATTCAATGTTGTGTTCGCTGATCTGATAATCGGAATTAGCATCTGCGCGGTTTTCAAGTCCGCTCAGATATTCGATACAGACATCGGAAACTTCATTGCATTTAGTACATCTAACATGATAATGCTTTTTTGTGTTAAAGTCAAATCTATCCCCGCTGTTTGAGACCTGAACTTTCAAAATTTCTCCGTTATCGGCTGCATCCTGCAAAACGCGGTATACTGTTGCTCTGCTGACTTTCGGGAGAACTTTCTGCACTTCCTCATATACCATTGCCGCAGAAGGGTGGTTTTTCATATTGCCGACCACTTCGAGGATCGTTTTTTTCTGTACGGTATTGCGGATCTGCTTCATAGTCGCTCCTTAATAGGACTTTGTACTAATAATATAACCGATAGCAGCAAGCCTGTCAATATGTTTTTTGAAAATTTTCAGCAGTTATTCGGCAATAAGCGGACTATTAATAAAAATGAAATATTCTTGGGAAGCAAAAACGATAGAAGCTGAAAGATGAAGCTATACCCGAATTTAAATGTTCGGAATTTTATGGAGATTTGATTTTAATAAATAAAAATTTTGCAGTTTTCGAGTTTTTTTTCATAAAAATCTTGAACAATTCCAATGTTTATAGTATATTAACATTTGTATTAGAAATTTATGCGAGGTTCGTATGGAGCTGTTAAAAAATAAGATCAGAACACATGGTAAAGTCGCAGCAGGAAATATCCTTAAAGTGGACAGCTTCCTCAATCATCAGATCGATGCAGAGCTCATGGCAGAGATCGGCAAAGAGTTCTATCGTCTCTTCAAGGATGAAGGCGTCAACAAGATCATGACGATCGAAGCTTCCGGTATTGCAGTCGGCTGCATGACGGCACTCGCTTTTAAATGTCCGCTCGTATTTGCAAAGAAAAACAAGACCCTCAATATTTCGGGCGATGTTTATACCTGCAAAGTCGAATCCTACACACATAAAAACACCTATGATATCACCGTTTCCAAGGATTTCCTGAATAAGGGCGATAAGATCCTCATCGTAGATGATTTCCTCGCAATGGGCAATGCGCTCATCGGTTTAAGGCAGCTTGCCGAAGAAGCCGGTGCGGAAGTCGTCGGTGCAGGCATCGTTATCGAAAAAGCTTTCCAGCCGGGCGGTGATCTTCTTCGTAAGAGCGGCTTCAGAGTTGAATCTTTGTCAAGAGTCATCTCGATGTCTCCCGAAGAAGGCGTTCAGTTTATTGACTAAGCTACAAAAGCGCAAAGCGCTTTAAAAAAATTTATGGAGGACCATATGAAAAAGTTCTTATCCATGCTGTTAGTCGTCGTTATGATGGCATCTCTCTTCGTAGCATGCGCACCCGCTGCAAAAGAAGAAGAAACAGTATCCGCAGGTACTTCTGAAGAAAACACAGAAGAATCCAAAGGTCTCTTTGCTCCTATCGCAAAAGAAGACATCAAAGTTGGTGTAATCCACATCACAGACCCCGCTGAAGGTTCCGGCTATACTTATACACACGATCAGGGTATCGTTGGTATGCAGAAAGCTCTCGGCCTTGCTGATGAACAGATCATCCGCAAGAACAACGTAAACGACTCTGATACAACAGCTATCGAAAATGCTATTCTCGAATGCATCGAAGAAGGCTGCAACATCATTTTCGCTACATCCTGGGGCTACATGGATACATGCGAAGCTATCGCTGAAGAATATCCGGATGTTATCATCTGCCACGGCACAGGCTACAAATCCAACGGCAAGAACTTCATCAACTACTTCGGCAGAATTTACCAGGCTCGTTACCTTTCCGGTATTGCTGCTGGTCTCAAGACAAAGACCAACAAGATCGGTTATGTTGGCGCTTGGGGCACAGATAACGCAGAAGTAACAAGCGGCTGCAACGCATTCGCAATGGGCGTTTATTCCGTCAATCCCGATGCTGAAGTATATGTAAAGGTTACAAACTCCTGGTTCGATCCCGAAGGTGAAGGCGCTGCTGCACAGGCTCTTATCGACCTTGGCTGCGACGTTCTTTCCCAGCACTGCGATACACCGAACCCGATGCTCGCTGCTGAAAAAGCTGGCGTTTACGGCGTAGGCTACAACTCCGATATGGCTAAAGACGCTCCGAAGGCTGTTCTGACAAGCACAATCTGGAATTGGGATATCTTCTATACATGGGCAGTACAGTGCGTTATCGACGGCACATGGACAGGCGAAAACTACTATGGCGGCCTTGCTGAAGGTTTCGTAGGTATTTCCGAACTTTCCGATCTCTGCGAAGATGGCACAGCTGAAGCTATCAAAGAAGCTCAGGATAAGATTGCTAGCGGCGAATGGGATGTATTCGATGGCGAAATCGAAACAAACACAGGCGACAAAGCTACAAGCGAACATTATTCCGATGTTAACTGGTATTTCAAGACCGTAAAAGAAGCGTAAACTTCATAACTTCGGTCTCGTTTAAGAGACCGGCAAATATCCCCTTCGCACAGCAGACAAAAGCTGTGCCTAGGGGAATTTCCATTATTTTACGAGGTATGCTATGCCATATGCGATAGAATGTAAAAAAATAACGAAGATCTTTGGCAATACTGTCATTGCCAACGATGAGATCGAGTTGAATCTTGCTTATGGAGAGATCCTTGCGCTTCTTGGCGAAAACGGATCCGGCAAGACAACACTCATGAATATGCTTTCGGGCATTTATCACCCTGATAAGGGCGAAATTTTTGTCGATGGAAAGCAGGTTTCGATCAACTCGCCGGCAGACGCAAAAGCGCTTGGCATCGGCATGATCCATCAGCATTTTAAACTTGTTGAAAGCTTTACCGCAGGGGATAATATCCTCTTGGGGCAGGATAAAAAAGTCAAGAAATCTGTTTTTGAAGCAGAAATCAAAAAAATGTGCGATGAGATCGGTCTTTCGATCGACCCGAACAAACGTGTTTCCGATATGTCCGTTTCCGAAAAACAGACAACGGAGATCTTAAAAGTTCTTTATTCGGGCGCAAAGATCCTGATCCTCGATGAACCTACCGCTGTTTTAACACCGCAGGAAATTGAAAAGCTTTTCGATATTCTCCGCAAGATGAAAGAGCAGGGCTGTGCGATCATCATCATCACGCACAAATTACAGGAAGTCCTCTCGATTTCCGATCGTGTCACGCTTTTAAGAAAAGGCAAGAGCGTTGGCACCGTTATCACGAAAGAAACGACACCGCAGCAGCTGACAGAGCTCATCGTCGGTCATGCGGTCGAATTAAAAATAGAAAGACCCGAAGTTGAACACAGCGAAACCATGCTCAAGATCGTCGACCTGACCGTTAAAAAATCCGATGGCGGTCTTGCGATCAACGACATTTCCTTCGAGCTCAATCGCGGTGAAATTCTTGGCGTTGCCGGTATCGCCGGTTCCGGACAGAAAGAACTCTGCGAATGTATTGCCGGTCTTCTGCCTGCATCGCATGGTGCAATTCTTTATAAAAAGGAAAATATTTTGGGCAAAGAACCGCTTGAGATCACACAGCGCGGCATTAGCATGAGTTTCGTTCCCGAAGACAGACTCGGTATGGGCCTTGTTCCTTCGATGGACCTTGTCGATAACGTCATGCTCAAGAGTTACCGCAACAGCGACGGTATCTTTGTCGATAAGAAACCTTCCACAGAGCTTGCCGAAAAAATGGTCGAAGAGCTTTCGATCGTTACGCCGAATATCTCGACACCTGTCCGCAGGCTTTCGGGCGGTAATGTTCAGAAGGTATTGTTAGGCAGAGAGATCGCTTCCGAACCGAACGTTCTTATTACGGCATATCCCGTCCGCGGTCTTGATATCAACTCGTCCTATATGATCTATTCGCTGCTCAACGAACAGAAGAAAAAGGGCGTTGCCGTTATGTTTATCGGCGAAGACCTCGACGTTCTCTGTGCGCTTTGCGATAGAGTCATGGTATTGTGTCATGGTGAGATCACAGGTATCGTTGACCCGAGGCAGGTCAAAAAAGAACAGATCGGTCTGATGATGACCGGTATGAAATATGAGGAGGCTGTCAAATGAATAAAAGAGAACCCTTAATCCGCGTAGTCGGCAGGGCAGAACGCGTTGGTAAACAGCGTGTCTTATTGACGGTCGGCGCTATCGTGCTTGCACTTGCATTCGGTGCGGTTTTCCTTCTTATCATGGGCTATAACCCGCTGCAGGTCTATGCAACGATCCTCTCGGGTGCTTTCAGAAGCAAACTTGCGCGCGAAGGTACTGTCAAAGTTATGATCCCGCTTGTTATTTCGACATTGGGCGTAACGCTTGCTTTCAAAATGCGTTTCTGGAATATCGGTGCTGAAGGTCAGATCATCATGGGTGCAGCTTTTGCTTCCTATTTTGCTCTTTACTGTGCACATTGGAACCATTGGGTATTGATCCTTGTCATGTTTCTTGCCGGTGCTATCGGCGGCGGCCTTTGGGGTCTTATCGCAGCGGCTTTTAAGATCCGCTGGGGAACGAACGAAACGCTCTTAACGCTGATGATGAACTACATCGCACAGCATATCGTTTCCTATCTGCGTGACGGTCCGTGGAAAGACCCGGAAGCAGCAGGTTTCTCCAAGATCGCCCGTTTCGATTCCAATGCAGCGCTCGATAAAGTTTTGGGCGTACATTTTGGCTGGATCATTGCGATCGTTCTTGCGGTTATTGTTTTTGTTTATCTCAAATATACGAAACAGGGCTACGAGATCGCCGTTGTCGGTGAAAGCCACGAAACCGCTCGTTATGCCGGTATGAATATCAAAAAGATCACACTCCGCACCATGTTCTTATCCGGTGCTGTCTGCGGTATCTGCGGTATGGTTCAGGCAACAGGTGCAGATGTAACGCTCACGACAAACGTTGCAGGCGGTGTCGGCTTTACGGCGATCATCATCGCATGGCTCGGCAACCTCAATCCGTTTATCTCGATGGGTATTGCCGGTGCATTCAGTATCCTTGAAAAGGGCAGTACAGTCGTGCAGTCGAGCTATGGGCTTTCCGCAGACTGTGCAGACGTTCTGCAGGGCATTGTTCTGTTCTTCGTTGTTGCCAGTGAATTCTTCGTCCGCTATCGCTTTGTTTTAAGAAACCATAAGGAGGCTAAGTGAATATGGATATGATCATTAAATTCCTCTGTGCAGCGATCAGCTCCGGTACACCACTTCTTTTCGGCACGGTCGGTGAGATCTTAAACGAAAAAGTCGGTCACTTAAACCTCGGTGTAGAGGGTATGATGTCCGTTGGTGCTTGTGCAGGCTTCATGGCTGGTTATTATACAGATAATTTCCTTATCGCCATTCTTGCGGCAGCTGTCGGCGGTATGCTCACAGCTTTTATCTATGCGCTGCTTACCGTTACCTTTATGACAAACCAGAACGTAACCGGTCTGACACTCACGATCTTTGGTGTCGGTCTGGCAAACCTCATCGGCGTTTTCGCTTTGGCACAGAGCCCGAACGGTACGCTGAAATTGCCCGAAACGATCACGGCAACGATCGCAAACCTGAATATCCCCGGTCTTTCGGATATTCCGGTAATCGGAACGCTTCTTTTCTCGTATAATCCTTTCGTTTATATCGGTATCGCTATTGCGATCCTCCTGCAGTTCTATCTCTATAAGACAAAGAAAGGTCTTGCCGTTCGTTCGATCGGAGAAAACCCTGCAACAGCAGACGCGGTCGGCATCAATGTCAACCTGCAGAAATACCTCAACATCATGCTCGGTGGTGCAGTTTGCGGTATCGGCGGTGCCTATTGCTCGATGATCATCAACGGCGGTGTTTGGATCAACGATAATGTCGGTGGTCTTGGCTGGATCGCAGCTGCACTGGTTATCTTTGCAAACTGGAAGCCCGGTATGGCGATCTTCGGATCTTTCGTATTCGGTGCACTCCGTGTTCTCAAGTTCTATATTCCGAAATCGGTTATCGAGATCCCCAATGCATTCTTCGATATGCTGCCCTTCCTGATGACGGCTCTCGTCCTTGTTGTCAGCTCGGCGCGCAAATCCTCGCAGAGAAAATCTCAGATGCCTTCTTATCTCGGCGTCAATTATTTCAGAGAAGACAGATAAAAGAGCAGCACCCGGAGAAATTTTCTTCGGGCGCTTTTCTGTATGTAAAAGTTTATGGCAATTAAAGTATCAACAAGACTTCAAAAATTGGCAGACTGCTGCCCGGTTTCAAAAGTTGCCGCAGATGTCGGCTGCGATCACGGAAAATTATCGGCTTTGCTGATCGAAATGGGTAAGGCAGAGCGTATGATCGCAACGGATATCAGCGAACCTTCGCTCAAAAAAGCGGAAAGGCTTGCGGCTGAAAGCGGTATGCAGATCGAAACGAGGCTGGGCGACGGCTTAAAACCGCTCTTGAATGGCGAAGCGGAAACCGTTGTCATTGCCGGAATGGGCGCTATGCAGATCATCGATATTCTTTCTGCGGATAGGGAAAAGACAGATTCCTTTGCGCATTTCCTTTTGTGTCCGCATACATACCCAGAGCGACTGCGCGAATTTCTGAATACGAACGGATTTATCATCGAACGCGAAGATATCCTCTTTGAAGAAGATGAGCAAAAAACACAGAAAAACAGAAAGAACGATAAAGATGCGCTTCCCGGCGGACATTATTATCCGATCTTCCTCGTAAAAAAAGGCGAAGAATCTGTATATCAGAAAGATGAGCTTCTCTATGGTCGCTGGTGGAAAACGCATTTTGACTCGACATATCAGATGTTCCTTGAAGGCAGGCTTGCGCATTTGAATTCGATCATCGAAAAAGCGCCTGCACCGATAAAAGAGATCGAAGAACAAAAAGCAATCTGCGAAGCATTTTATAAACATTTCCTGAAAATGGAGGAGCAAAGATGATCACACGAAAAGAATTTTCAGCTATGGTGGAAGAGATCGCGCCGCTTTCCCTTGCGCTTCCCTGGGATAACAGCGGCATGAATATTTCTCTGCACGATGAGATCAAAAAAGTCTTCATCTGTCTTGATTTAACGGAAAAATCCATTGCCGAAGCGGAAAAGCTCGGCTGCGATACGATTTTAACGCATCATCCGATCCTTTTCAGGCCTTTAAAGACGATCGATTCCGCAAATCCCGTTGCCAAAAATGTCCTTCTTGCTGTTAAAAAGAATATGAATGTCTACTCGGCGCATACTTCTTTTGATTGTTCGGATGTGGGAACGGATGCTGTTTTTGCAAAACTGCTCGGCATGAAAGATTGCGAAATTCTTGACCTCAGCGAACGCATCGGCAGAGTGGGCGATAGTGAAGAATGCTCTGCGGAAGAGCTGATCGGCAAAGTCAAAGAAACGCTGAAGATCGAAAAAGTCCGCACGAATGGCATCAGAAAAACGGTCAAAAAGATCGCTTGTATCGGCGGTTCGGGCGGTTCTTACCATCTTTTGGCAAAAGCAGCCGGCGCGGATGCACTCATTACGGGCGAAGCCAAATACAACGATTTTATCGATTCTGCGGAAATTGGGCTGCTTCTTATCGAAACAGGCCACTTTGACAGCGAAAAAGCTTTCGTTTCCACAATGCAATGCCATTTACAAACAAAATCAGATGTGCTAAAATATAATTTAGATATTTATGCATATATGACGGAGAAGGCTCCGTATGATTTTATTTGACGGAAAGTATTTTGGAGGAAAAATTTTTGGAAAATCTTGATCTTTTGTGGGAATATCAGGCGATGCAGCTTGATCTTGAAAAATACGAAAGAAATGTAAAAGATACGCCCACAAGGCGTAAGCTTGTCAAACTGCAGAGATTCCTTCAGCAGGGCCAGAAAATGCTCGCCGATATGGAAAAGGCTGCAAAAATCAAGCAGGATAAAGTCAACGAGATCGAAAAGAAAAACAAGGCCTATATGGAAGACCTCGAAGACCTCGAAAAGGATTTCGGCTATTACAGCGAATGTGATGCCGAAGAACTCGACGAAAAAGAGATCCTTCAGGCTGTTAAGGAAGCGGAAAGGCTTGGCGATAATATCGCATCCATGAGAAAAATGCTTGCACAGATCAAACAGGAGATCGAAGCTTCCGATAATAAGGTCCGTGAAGACTTGAATAAAATGCGCTCTGCAAAGGCAGAATATGAAGAACTCTATGCGGAGTATCAGAAGGAAATGGAAGCCGTTTCCGGCGAACTTGAGCGCAGAAAAGCTGTCGTAGACGAAGCTGCAAAGAAGCTCCCGAAGGAAATGCTCGCAGAATATAACCGCATCAAGGGCTTCCGCACAGACCCGGTTGCCATTCTTTCGAATAACCTCTGCGGCGGCTGCAATATTCAGCTTCCTTCCGGCATGACAGCCATCGTAAAGAATTCTGACCGCTTCATCGAATGCGAAAACTGCGGCAGGATCCTCTATATCAAAGACTAAGTTTGAACTTTTGAGCAGGCTGAATGACTGCGCTCATCGACCAAATGGGTGAGGAAAGTCCGAGCACCACAGAGCAGGATGCCGGCTAACGACCGGTGAAGGCGACTTCAAGGAAAGTGCAGCAGAGATATACCGCTTCAGTAATGAAGTAAGGGTGAAAAGGCGAGGTAAGAGCTCACCGGGGCTTTTGGTAACAATTGCCTCATGTAAACCCCGTCCGGTGCAAGATTGAAATGGGAGCATTTAATGGCTGCTCGTCAAGCTCCTCGTAATCGCGTGAGCCTTTCGGCGACGATTGGCCAAGATAGATAGTCATTTATAACAGAACTCGGCTTATGGCCTGACTCAAAATTCATGATAACGCTCAATATGAGCGTTCATGGGAAATAAGAAGACCCGTCTTAAGCTATGATGGGTCTTTTTTGCAATCAATTTTTCAACAGGAGAATAACGTGAAAGACGGTTTTATTCGTGTTGCTGCGGCAAATACAGAGATCCGCGTTGCAGATCCGATTTTTAATGCGGAAAAAATCATGGAAACGATCGCGTTGGCAAAGGAAAAGGATGTCAAGATCCTCGTTTTTCCGGAGCTTTCGCTTTCGGCATATACCTGCGGAGATCTTTTTTTACAGGATGAGCTTCTCATTTCCTGCGAAAAGGCGCTTATGAAAATCACAGAGGCATGCCTGTATTCCGATATGCTTATTTTTGTCGGTCTTCCTGTCTTGCTGCACGGCAATCTTTATAACGCAGCGGCAGTTTTACAGAATGGCAAGCTACTAGCCTTGATCCCAAAAACCAATATTCCGCATCATGCCGAATATGCAGAGGGAAGATATTTCAAAGAAGGCGAGAAAAAGGCAGATTTCGTTTCCTTTATGGGCGAAGAAGTGCCTTTCGGAACGGATATCCATTTCGTCTGCAAGAATATGCCGAAACTTCGCATTGCTGCAGAGATCGGTTTTGATCTTTGGGCAGCGGATTCTCCGTCTGTTTCGCATGCGGCAAAAGGTGCAAACCTTATCGTTTGTCCTTCCGCAACGGCTGAACTGACAAGCCGTGCTGAATACAGAAGGATGCTTGCCGCTTCACATTCCGCAAAAAATATCTGTGCTTATGTCATGGCTGAAGCCGGCGAAGGCGAATCGACAACGGACTTTGTTTACGGTGGTCAGCATATCATCGCAGAAAATGGCACGATCTTAAAAGAAGCGGAAAGATTCGTCAACGGTATGATCATCTCCGACGTTGACCTTGGCAGGATCAGTGCAGACCGCAAACGCATGGCAAAAACGCAGTATTCGAGAGATATTCTTGAGGTAGAATTTTCTCTTAACGAAACGGAATTTGCCCTCGAAAGAGAAATCGAGCCGATGCCTTTTGCACCGAAAAACGGCGGCATGGATCGCTTAAAAGAGATCTTTATGATCCAGATGATGGGTCTTAAAAAAAGGCTTTCGCATACTATCTGCAAAAATATCGTGATCGGTATTTCGGGCGGTCTTGATTCGACGCTTGCGCTTTTGGTAGCAGTTAAAGCTTTTGATGCGCTCGGAATTGATCGGAAAAATATCGATGCAGTCACGATGCCCTGTTTCGGAACAACAGACCGTACCTATACAAATGCATGCGAAATGGCACGCAGACTCGGTGTTTCTTTAACGGAAATTGATATTAAAGAAGCCGTAAAGCTACATTTCAAAGAGATCGGGCTCGAAGAAGGCAGAAGAGACGTTGCCTATGAAAATTCACAGGCCCGTGAACGCACACAGGTGCTGATGGATTTTGCCAACAAAAAAGGCGGCATGGTTTTGGGAACAGGCGATATGAGTGAGCTTGCGCTCGGTTGGGCGACTTATAACGGCGATCATATGTCCATGTATGGCGTCAATGCCAATATCCCGAAAACGCTTGTCCGTCATCTTGTCCGTTATTATGCGGAAACCTGCGGCGATGAAAGCTTAAAAGAGATCCTTTTTGATGTGCTCGATACGCCTGTCAGTCCGGAGCTTTTACCGCCGGAAGAAGGAAAGATCGCACAGAAAACGGAAGATATCGTAGGTCCTTATGAGCTGCATGATTTCTTTATGTATTATATTTTGCGCTTTGGTTTCAGCCCGAAAAAGATCTTCCGTATGGCTTGCCATGCATTTGACGGTGTTTATGCGCCGGAAATCATCCTGAAATGGCAGAAAACTTTTACACGCCGCTTCTTTACCCAGCAGTTCAAGCGTTCCTGTCTGCCCGATGGTCCGAAAGTCGGTTCTGCCGGTTTATCGCCCAGAGGTGACCTCAGGATGCCTTCCGATGCAAGCTATCGCATCTGGATGGACGAACTCGAAAACATCACTTTATAAAGAACAAAGGCACAGCGAAAACTGTGTCTTTTTCTTTTGATTCACCACAATTTGTGTAAAATACAGAAGTTTTTGCGTATTTTCTGTCGTCATGCATGTCATTTCGTGCTATAATAGGCAGGAAATCTGCAATTTTATGGGAAACAAAAAAAGGAGGTTTTCAAAATGAAAAGGTCTGAACTCGCGGCAAGCCCGAAAGAAATACGGCTTTTTTTGGAATTGAACGAAAAGGAAAGGCGTGCATTCCGCGAAAAAAGTCTTGAAAACCTGATCCTTTATGCAAAAGAAAAGAGCCCCTATTATACTGAGCTTTTTAATGATGTGCAGTGGCATGGTGATCTCAGCCTATCTGTACTTCCGATCAGTTATCCCGATGAATTTTCCTTTGACCATTGGAATACGCTCGGACTCAAAAAAGCGGATTTAAAAGGAAAATTACCCGGGAAAACCGCTGTTTATGCGATGGATATTGATAAAAAAAGCTATCCCATTGCAGCAACACCGGCAGGAATGGCAACCCAGCGTGCAATTCTGGAAGAACGCATCCTCATGGGTTTGCGCGAGAATAAAACGGCGATCGTCTATCCGAAGGGAAAAAGCAGTTTTTTGGGAAAGCTTTTCCACTATGGCAAGCGCATTTCAAAATTAAGGGCAAACAAATATTTTATCGATGCTGCTTTGCCTGTCTGTGAGATTCTCACAAAACTTGAAGCCGCAAAGCCGCAGGTTATTTTCATTTATCCGACTTTGGCAGGGCTTCTCGCAAAAGCAAAACTGCGCGGTGAGATAAAAATTTCACCTAAAAAAATCGTTCTTTACGGCGAATACAGCGGCAATTACTTAAAAAATCTTCTTACGGAAGCCTTTTCCTGCGCTGTTCAGCGAGCCTATATCACTTCCGAAGGCGGTATTTTGGCAGCCGAGTGCGAAAACGGTCATATGCATATCTGCGAAGATTGGGCGATCGTTGAAGCGGTTGACAGAGATAACGATTTCATCGGTTATGGTAAAAAATCCGAGAAAGCGCTTTTGACGAATTTGTGGAACTATGCTTCGCCGTTTATCCGCTGTGATCTTGGCGATAAGATCGTGCTGCGTGAATCGAAATGTGCCTGCAAAAACAGCGCAAAGCAGATCGAAGTTTTGGGAAAAGCCGATGACTACATCGATTTTATGATCAGCAGCGATACGATCATCCGCATCCTGCCGGTTTCTCTCTATGAGCTTTTAAGCCCGATCGCAGAGATCGATCTTTTCCAGATCATCGTGCATAAAAACGAGATCGAATTCCGTATGCAGGCAGCACCCGGTGCAGATAAGCAAGTACTTTTCCATATGGTGGAAGAGCCGCTTATGGGCTATCTCTATGCCTGTGAGCTCAGGGATATTCACTTGACGCTTTCCGATGAAGCGCCTGTATTTGAAGAAGACGGCCGTTTCCGTTATGTTATGCAGCCGAACAGGGAAGAGGAGATCACTTACTATATCGACGGGGAAATGGTCACCGTTCGACGCGACAAGCACGAAAAAGATTGAACGAAAAAAGCACTTCCGAAGAAGTGCTTTTGCTTTTTTTGATTTAGCGGAAGTTTGCTGTAAGCGGATCGCCGCATGTACGGATACCTGCATTGAGTGTTGCGATCTCTTCCATATCAGATGCGGAAAGTTCGAAATCGAAGATTTCCTGATTCTGAATGATACGTTCTTTGTGGACAGATTTAACAAGAATACGAACGCCGAGCTGATAGAGGTAACGAAGTGTGACCTGAGCGTTGGATTTGCCGTATTTTGCGCCGATCTTTGCGATGAGTTCGTTTGTAAGAATCTCGCCGCCGTTCATGAGCGGGCTGTATGCTTCGATGAGGATGCCTCTGTCTGCGCAGTAATCCATAAGGTCTTTCTGGATGAGCATCGGGTGCATTTCGATCTGGTTGACAGCCGGTGTGATGTCGCAGTTTTTGCGGAGATCTTCAAGGAAATCGATGGTAAAGTTGCAAACGCCGATCGTGCGGACTTTACCGTCTTTGTTCAGCTTTTCAAGAGCCTTCCATGTTTCGACATACATATTGTATTTCGGTGTCGGCCAATGGATAAGGAGTTCATCGATGTAGCCGATGTTCAGGCGCTGCATGGAGCCTTCATAAGCTTTGAGTGTGTTTTCATAGCCGTGGTCTGCGTTCCAGATCTTTGTGGTGACGAAAAGTTCTTCTCTCGGAACACCGCATGTGCGGATGCCTTCGCCAACGCTTTCTTCGTTGCCGTATGCTTTTGCTGTATCGATAGAACGGTAGCCTGCTTCAACAGCTGCCTTGATTGCGTCGATGACGATCTCGCCCGAAGGGCTTTTCCATGTACCAAGGGCAAGCGCAGGTGTGATAACGCCATTTTCAATGTTTTAACATAGGGATAATTCATTATTCATGCCTCCAAATTGTGATAGATTAATTATATATTGAGTTTAATAAAATTGCAAGTTTTTGCTGTGCATCGGTAAAAAATTGCTGTGTAAAATTTTTTGCCATGATAAAAAATTTGCAGTTTTGGAATTTGTTTTTAAATTCCCCGTGAATAGCGCATTTAGCGGCACATCTGTGTTGAAAACTTCCCGGTGCTGTGCTAAAATATAAAATTGATATGAATGCCAAAAGGAGCTTTTATGGGATTTTTCAGCTTTAATGATGTGGGGATAGACCTCGGAACGGCGAGTGTACTCGTCTATATAAAAGATAAAGGGATCGTTATGCGCGAGCCCTCTGTCGTTGCGGTTGAAAGGACCACGGGAAAGCTCGTTGCGATCGGTGAAGAGGCAAGGGAAATGCTTGGCCGAACACCGGGCAATATCATTGCTGTTCGTCCGCTGCGTGATGGCGTTATTTCCAATTTCCACGATACCGAGCGTATGCTTCGCTATTTCATGCGGAAAGTCATCGGCAGACGCCTTTTCTTCAAACCGCGTGTTATCGTCTGTGTTCCTTCGGGCGTAACGGAAGTGGAAAAGCGTTCCGTTATCGAGGCTACCGAAGAAGCCGGTGCAAGGCATACTTACCTCATGGAAGAGCCCGTTGCGGCTGCTATCGGTGCAGGGATCGATATCCTGCAGGCAAAAGGCAATATGGTCATTGATATCGGCGGAGGAACTTCGGATATTGCGCTGATCTCTCTTGGTACTGCTGTTATCAGCAATTCGATCAAAGTTGCCGGCGATAAATTTGATGAAGCCATCATCCGTTATTTCAAAAAGCAGCATAATATGTACATCGGCGAGCTCACCGCAGAAGAGATCAAGATCAATATCGGCTCTGCTTACCCGAGAAAAGACGATGTCTATATGGATATCACGGGCAAAGATAACGTCACGGGTCTCCCGAAGACCGTCCGCATTACGGCAAACGAAACAGTCACTGCCATGCAGGAACCGCTTGAACAGATCGTTGAGCTGGTTTGCTCCGTTCTTGAGCGCACATCGCCCGAACTGATGAGTGATGTCGCTGAAAACGGCATTTGTATGACAGGAGGTGGTGCACTTCTTTATGGTCTGGACAGGCTTCTCATGGAACGCTGCAATATTCCCTGTTATGTTGCGGATGATCCGATCGCTTGTGTGGCAAAAGGTGCCGGCATCGCGCTTGAAAACCTCGAAAGCTATATCGAAAACTCCGTTTATGACTATCGCCGCGGCGATATGTACGGCGGTCAATACTAAAAAATGAGCCCGAATCTTCGGGCTTTTCTTATGATGATGAACGAAAAAGATCTTCTTGTTTTGGCAAAAGAATATGGTTTTACAGAGGCAAGGCTGCTTCCCGTTTCGCTTTTCAAAGAAACTCCTTTGGAAGCGGAAAGTCTTTTTATTGCCTTTTTGCCGTATTCCTGGTCAAAAAAGGCGCCTTTCGGGCAAGCTGCCGTTTCGGGTTATTACCCGACATCCAATTTCGGGCATGCACAGCTTAGAAAATTAAAAGAAGACCTTTTGGAGCATGGTGTTTTTGCTGAAGAAAACAAAACTGTTTTTGAAAAGGAAGCGGCTTCCTATTGTGGCGGTTATTTCGGGAAAAATACCTTGTATTTCCATGAGAAATTTGGTTCTGCGCTGTTTATTGCAACGCTATTTGTCGGTGTTGCTGCGGAAAATATCGAGATCAAAAAGGCTGCGCTTTCTCATCTCTGCGAAAACTGCAGTCTTTGCGAAAAGGTTTGCCCTGTTTCTGCCTTGCCGAAACGTGATATGAAAGCGGACTGCATGCGTGCAAAGATGTATAAAAAGCCGATGCCTGCGGATGCGATGGAAAATCTCTATCAGCTTTTCGGCTGCGAGCTTTGCCAGCGGGTTTGCCCGATGAATGCTATGGTTTCCGAAAAAGAGCAATATGCTTTTTCGATTGATACACTATTTTTGGATCGAAAGCCTTTGGAAGAGCTTGTCGGGAAAAACTATGCACGCAAGATCAATGTTCTGCAGCAGCTGATCGCCTATGCCGCAAGGGAAAAATATTCCGGCTGTTATGATGCGGTAAGAGCGCTTGAAAGTGAGCCGCTGCTTCGTGATGTTTGCCAATATTATTTTTCGCGCATCCTTTGATGTAGATTTTATATGTCAAAGCTTGACTTATTGGCTATAAAATACTATAATACACTTTGTGAGCTGGAGTGGCGGAACAGGCAGACGCAACGGACTTAAAATCCGTCGGGGCTAACACCTCGTACCGGTTCGATTCCGGTCTTCAGCACCAAATATCGCAATTCACGTTAGTGGGTTGCGATATTTTTTATCCCGTGCAATTTGAAGTGCGAATAAAAAAGTATAATAAGGCGCTGCACCCAATATCGCAATATGTTTTATGTGTATTGCGGTATTTTTTATTTTATAATTCAGAATTTTCTGTATCAAAAAAGATCCGAATTTCCGGATCTTTTTCTGTCTTATTTGCCTGTAATTTCCGAAGCTGCCGGCGGTGTTGTCATGTTGGTATCGCCGGTTGTGATGTCCGTTGCGCTGGGCAAAATGTCATCGCTCGGGATGAGTTCGGGCATAACGGTCGCTTCGCTTGTGGGCGATGTTGTCACGTTCGGTGTCAGCATAGGCGTTGCGATCGGCGTAGGCCTTGTCGTTGCTGTGGGCGATGTGCTGTGTTTGGCGTCATCCGTATTGCAGCCGACGAGGAAAAGCGCAGCGATCAAAGATACAGCTAAAAAGTATTTGATATTTCTCAAAGCTTGATCCTCCTTTTGGTGGATATTCTTTGCAGAAATCTCTTTTTTATTCGTTTTTATAAAATTTCGCGGTAATACAAGCCGCGCGTAAACTCACCATCGGCTTTTTCGGCATTGCTGTATTGCTCGATCACGGAAAGACATTCTTCTTTCGTCTCTTTCGTAAAGAGCAGATCGATATGATCAAATTTTTCAAGATCAGTTTTCTTATCGCCAAGCCAAAGCGGGCAGCTGTTCAAAAGTTCCTGGTATTTCTTTTCGTGGCAAAGAAGAGGGAATCGCTTGTTTTTGCGGTCTGTCAAAACGGCTTTTCCATTGCAGCTGCTGCATCCTTTTTCGTTTGCGTTCGGGCAGCTCCTGAGCAGCATCAGCGGAAGATAACCGTATGCAAGGATGCCCACAGGCAAGGATTTTTTGATCGAACTAATCGTTCTCATATCCGCTTCAAAAGAAACTTCCGCATCGGAAAGTCCAAGTTCTTTGTATGTTTCAAGCGCAATGCCGTTTGTGATGTTGAGGTTATGCGTTCCGTGGATGTTGAAACCTGCATCCGCAAGCAGCCTGATCGTTCCAAGATTACCGGCAAATCCATGTTTAATGCCGAGTTCACGGATCTTTGTTAAGCTTTCGCAAAGAGATTTTTCATCCAATGCGCCAACAAAAGCCGGTATGCGAACGGCAATTTTTTCGATATAAGGCGCAAGAGTTTCTTTATTGTTCAGGATATCTTTCGGGTAAAGTGCAATCATCGAAGCGATTTCTGCCATTTTATTGTCAAATTGCGAAAAATCCGAAAGTATCAGGCGATATTCTGCGCTTTTCTTATCGACCTGCGCTTTGTATTCTTCTTTTTTATAGTCAAAGACCTCTCGTTTGGGCAGTTTTTCACGAAGACTCAGAAGCTCCGCAAGAGCGTTCTGCCTTAAAGCGTTAAGCTCAGATCTCGGAATGAAAAGTCCGTCGTCCAGATCGACTTCGATATTTTCTGCGTAAAAAATCGTTCCGCCGCATTTTTCAAGAGCGCTTTTTACAGAATCGACCGTTGCCGCTGCGTTCATCGCATCCTGCGATTTGTTTCCCCAAACAGTTACGTTATTTTCACCGTCGAACACCGTCAGTTTCATTTCTCTTCCGCGAAGGATCTCGCATTGCATAGAAATACCGATGAGCTGCGCTTCGTTGCGGTAAGAATTTTCAATGTTTTTCAGCACAGAAGCCGTTTTTGCCGCATCTTCGTCCGTTCTTCGGCCAAACATCTGTGCATTTCTTCTGCCGCGGAAATAGCCGTCTGTAAAGCCGCTGCGCGAAAAGACATTGCCTAAAAGCTGCATATCGGGTTTTTCGCCGTTTCTCGCGCGGATGCATTCACGAACAGCCGAAGCGACATATTCGGGGCGTTTCATGCGTCCTTCGATCTTGAGCGAACAAACGCCGATCTCTGCCAATTCCGAAATGCTCTGCATCAGCGAAAGATCCTTCAGAGAAAGAGCATAATTCTTTTTCCCAAGCCGCCAATCGAGTCTGCAGGGCTGTGCACAAAGACCTCTGTTTCCGCTTCTGAGCCCAAGAACAGATGACATATAGCATTGCCCGGAAACGCTCATGCAATGTGCGCCGTGAATGAAAACTTCAAGCTCCATGGAGGAATTTTCAGCAATATACTGGATTTCTTTTTTTGACATTTCCCGTGCCAAAACTGCTCTTGAAAAGCCGAGTTTTTCAAGCATTTGCACACCGGCAAGGTTGTGGATGCTCATCTGTGTTGAAGCGTGCAGCGGAAGCGTCGGGCAGACTTGTTTAAAAATCTCTGCTGCTGCAAGATCCTGCAGAATAACGGCATCGACACCGCATTCCGCAATATATTTGGCTTCTTTTGCCGCTGCATCGATCTCTTTTTCGAGGAGAAGCGTATTAAAAGTAACATAAACCCGAACGCCGCGCGCATGGCAATAAGCGACTGCTTCTTTGAGGTCGCTGATGTTTTCGGCATTTCGTCTTGCGTTGAAATTTTTCGTGCCCATGTAAACGGCATCCGCACCGGAGCGTACTGCTGCGATAAGCTGGGGCATTGCGCCGACAGGTGCTAAAATTTCGGGTTTGTTCATGACGGGATCTCCCTTAAAATATGTTCAGCCAATTCGTTTGTACTGTCTTTTCCGATCGTTTTTAATGCGCCTGCGATCTCGCTTCCGATAAACCTTTTGCCTAAAAGCGCCTGCGGAATTTCCTCGGAAAGGGAAGTATCGAGTGCATCTGTATAGAAAACCGCTTTTTTGATAACGGCATCGCGCATATCGAGAAAAAGCTGGCTTTCACCCCAGGAAAAGCGTGTGTGCAGTTCGTAATCGAAAACAGGTGCCTGCCCAAGACGCCATTCCCACGAAGCCTGTTTTTCATATAACGCAGCGATTTCTTCTTTCGCTTTTTCATCAAAACAGAGCATCTCGGGTTCGCCGTATTCCTTTGCAAAAGCTGTTTTCAGTTTTTCAATAATGTTTTCTGTTGTAAGGTTGGGATTAAACTCTTTTAAGTTGCAGACTCTCGAACGAACGGAATCGATCCCTTTGCTGCGGATCTTGAGTTCGGAAACCTGCAGATAGTTGGAAAGTCTTGTGAGGTCTGTATCGATGAGCAGCGTTCCATGATGCTGCCTGCCGATGCCTCTTCCGCAAAAAGCATTGCCGGAAAATTTCTTTCCATCGGCTGTGAGGTCGTTTCTGCCCGTGAAATCAGCCGGAATACCGAGTTCACGCATTGCATTTAAAATAACGCCGAGCTGCCTTTCGACATCATAGATCTCTTCGCTCGTGATAAAAGAAAAATTGACGTTGCCGATGTCATGGAAAACAGCACCTCCGCCGCTGATGCGCCGAACAAGTTTGACTTTGTCCTTTTCCATTGCGGAAAGATTGCATTCTTTCCATGCGTTCTGATTTTTCCCGATGATAACGCTGTCGGCATTGATGTAAATATACAAATAGATCTCGCCATTTTTTACATGATCTAAAATATATTCGTCCTGTGCAAGGTTCTGCCAGCCATCATGGCTGTCGCTGACCAAAAAATAAGCTTTCATACTATTTCCTTACTGAAAAATGCTGTAGATAACGGGAATGAGGATCGAAGGCAGCATATCTGCAGTTTTTGCTTTTGTAAGCCCCATCATATTTGTACCGATGAAAATAACGATCGCATAACCGACCATGCTGATATCCGCAATGAGCGCATCCGATAAAAGCGGAGCAAGCCAGCCTGCAGCCAATGTCAGGAAACCCTGATAGAGCAGTACAGGAAAAGCTGCAAAGATAACGCCTGCGCCTAATGTCGAAGCCATAATGATCGCACTGATGCCGTCGAGCATTGCCTTTGTGTAAAGGATCGTCGGGTCACCGTGAAGACCATCGTTAATGCAGCCGATGATCGTCATCGCACCGACGCAATAGAGCAGTGTCGCCGTGACGAAGCCCTGTGAAAAAGAAGAAATTTTGATCTTTTTTTCGATCAAATTACCAAAACGATCGAGCTTGTCGTTCAGATGTAAAAATGTTCCGATAAAAGTGCCGATCGCAAGGCTGATGATGAGAAGCATCGTACCGCTTGTTTCAATTTTGCCGTCCGTTACGCTGCCCATAGAGGAAAGCGCACCGAAAAGCCCTAATATAGCAACCGAAAGCCCAAGAACATGATCAAGAGCATTTTTATATTCTTCTTTAACAAATTTCTTTAATAATAATCCCAAAAATCCGCCTGCTGCCGCAGCAACAGCGTTTACGATCGTTCCCATGGGTGTCCTCCGTAACAAAATGACGTTCCAATCATACTATTTAGTATACTTCGTTTTAACGATCTTCGCAAGAAGGAGCATTTGGAGGTATCATTTGCGCATTGTCAATCCGTATGTAAAATATAGCTACGACAGAATGCTTTTTGAGATGCAGCAGCTGGCAGTTTTTGAACAGGCAGAGATCATTTCCATCGGGAAAAGCAGATTCGGCAGGGAAATACCGGTATTTCGTCTGGACAATGGCGAAAAAAAGCTTCTGATCGTCGGTACTCACCACGGAAGGGAATATATCTCCGCCGCTTTTATCATGCGTTCGGTTGAAGACCTCGTTTTTGACCGCGTAAAACCTTTTGTGACGCGTGAAATGCTTTCGGAATTTTCGTTGTATTTTATCCCGATGCTGAATCCCGATGGTGCGGAAATCGCCATCAGAGGTGAAGACTGCAGCGGTTTTGAAAAAATTGCATCCATGAAAAGAGTAGAAGAACCGCTTTACACATGGAAAGCCAACGGCGCAGGCGTTGATTTAAACAGGCATTATCCCTGCCTTTTTGAAGAAAAATATTCCGATATCCTTGAACCTGCATCCGAAGGCTTTAAGGGCGAAATGCCCGGAACAGAACCGGAAGTCATGGCGCTTATGTCGCTTTGCGAAAAAGAGGATTTTGCCTCTTCGCTCACTTTTCATGCAAAAGGCGAGGAGATCTATTGGGCAGATTCCAATTCGAGAGAAGTCGATATGGCGGCATATCCGCTTGCGAAAAGGTTTGCGGAGGAAAGTGGCTATCGGCTCATGCCGCCTTCAAATGTCAAATCCGTCTATGGTGCAGGCTTTGAAAACTGGTTCCGTGCGCATTTCCATAAACCATGCATTCTGATCGAGCTTTCGCCCTATATCGGCGGAAGCAAACCGCATGATATGCAGTTTTTTGATATGCTCGTCTGGCAATATGCCAAAAATATGATCCCGGCTTACATAGAGCTGGAAATGCCGTAAATGTAATATTTCTCTCGCTTTGTTCATATTCGGTTGACGAAACCGCCGCATCTCCTTATAATAATGGGGAACAAAGAAAGGTGGTTCTGTATGAACAAAGAGAAAGCAAAAGGCTTACTTAATCTGTTTCTGTGCATGCTAAAGATCGGTGTTGTCGCTTTTGGCGGTGGCTATGCGATCGTAGCACTTCTGGAAACAGAGCTCATTACAAGAAGAAAATGGGTCACACACGATGATTTCATGGATATGGTCGGTATTGCGGAAAGCACACCCGGTCCGATCGCAACGAATACGGCAACTTTCGTCGGTTACCGCTTATACGGCGTTTTGGGTTCCGTTGCGGCAACGGTTGGCGTCTGTCTGCCGGCGTTTATCCTCATGTATATCGTGTCCGTCTTTTATAATATGTTCAAAGAGATCGCGATCGTTTCCGCAGCTTTTAAGGGTATTCAGATCTGCGTTATCTATCTGATCGCTTCCGCGGGCTTCCGTATGTTTAAGAAGCTCAAGAAAAATACTTTTGCATGGATCGTTCTTACCCTGACATTCTGCTGTATGATCTTGAGCAGCCTTTTTGAATGGAATATCTCGACACTCGTTTATGTCTTTACAAGCGCCGTTGCAGGCTTCGTCTGCTATATGCTTGGTATCGTAAAGGAGGAACAGAAATGATCTTGCTCGAACTTTTCTGGGTATTCTTCCGAGTCGGTGCATTTACCTTTGGCGGTGGTTATGCCATGGTTCCGCTGATCAGCGATGCCGTTCTCGATTATGGCTGGATGACGGAAGCTGAAATTTTAAACTTCCTTGCTATGGAAACCGTTATCCCCGGTCCGATCGCGATCAATATGGCGACCTTTATCGGCTTTCAGCGCGCAGGCTTTATCGGTTCGCTTCTGGCAACGCTTGGCGTCGTTTTGCCGTCTTTCATCGTTATCCTTCTTATTGCAACAGTCCTGAAGAAATATATGGATAACCCGAAAGTTGTCGCTGTGTTAAAGAGTATTCGCCCTGCAGTTGTCGGCCTGATCCTTTCGACAGCGGTAACGATGGGTATGTCTACGCTTTTGGGCAGCAAAACCTTAAGTCAGCCTTTTTCTATCGATCCGATGTCTTTTGTCATTTTCGGTATCGTCATTGCGCTGAGCTTCGGCTATAAAAAATGGAAAAAGAAACAGCTCTCTTCGCTGATTTTGATCTGCATTTCGGCGGTTCTGGGTATCGTTTTCTTTATGTAAAATACAAACTGCCTGTTTTTTGACGGGAGTTTTTGCTTTTTTGTTCTATGTTCGTTAAGAAAAGGAGAAAAGAATTGAAAAAAACAGTAGCTTTGCTTTTGGTATCTATAATCGTTTTTTCTCTTGCATCATGTAAATTGGCGGAAGATGATGCGTCTTTACCCAAGCCTACGGCAATTCATACGGAAGAACCGTTACCCGAAAATACAGAAACAGTGCCGGAAGAAGAACACAGGAAGATCATCAATCTGTCCCATGACGGCGGTGGTGAAGTTGTGGATTCGGAACCCGGTCCGGGAATGATCTTTTTTGAAGGCAGCGTCAGAAACGCTGTTTCGGAAAAAATGTACCAAAATTGTTTATTTGATTTATCCATCCATGTTTTTACTTTTTCCGACGATGATGAACTTATCCGATTGGAAGCGGAAAAGCTGCAAAAGCTTGGCTATCAGGTGGAAGCAGAGGAAAACTTTATAAAAGGCTTGTTTGATTATGAGCAGATAAAAAACTTGCCGATAAACGAAGATTATGGCTATACTGTGCATTGGAATAAAATATCGTAACTAAAAACATCCGTCCTTTTGGGACGGATGTTTTGCTGTATCGCTATTAATACTGGCAGCGGTCCATGACGATGTGCATGACTCTTGTCTTCGGGGAGAAAACGATGCCGTAGTCGTTGGAGTCGCCGTTTCTCTTGTTGAAGACAACGAATTCGCCGTTTTCATCGAAGTAACCTTCTTCGCAAACGAGGTAGGAGATGGACTGCGATGTGCGGACGGTTGCGTGTTCGGGCCAGATCTCTGTGACGGGCTGAATTTCGCGGAAGTGTACGGCAAGTTCGTTGCCGACCATGTAGAATTCATTTTCGCCTGTCTGAATGATGAGGCATGCTGCCATGGAACCTTCGGGTTTATGGCGGCTTTCAACCTGTGTCATTGCCTTTGTTGTGGACGGGTTCGGCGTGAATGTTGCGAGTGCTTTCCAGCCATCCATGTGGAGCAGCTTAAAGGAAGCACCGGGTGTCTGAATGATCGCGTGGATCTTGCCTGTGCCGTAATATTTTGCCAGAAGCGGGGAAATATCGGAGATCTGACGGAAGCTCTGTACCATGCCGAGTCTGGATTCATCTACTGTGCCGTCTTCGGCAACGATGTTGAACATTCTGCCCATGATGCTGTAACCGGAAAGGTCATGTTCACCTGCTGCGGCATAGGGCTGCCAGCTGCAGAATGTGCTCGAAGAGGATTCGGGGATATAGAGCGGGTTGTTTTCACGGCCATACTTGTTGCAGTAATAGGTGAAGCCGTTGTAATCGAGTTCATAGTTATCGGGGCAAAGCGCATCGAGTGCCGGTGCTGCATATTTCCAGATCTCGAAAACTTTGTGCTGAGGACCACCGCTCGGGTAATCTGCACCGGGGTTTTCAAAATCTCTGCCCTGAACCCAGCAGTTGACGAACATCGGGATGTCGTAGATCTTCTTTGCTGCGGCAGCTTCGTCGCCGATGTAGCTCGAAATAGAGTATGCAGAGAGGAATTCTTCGCCGTCACGGCCAAATGTTTCTGCCCAATTGCAGCCGCGTTTTCTGCCGTTCATATCCCATGCATAGTAAGCATCGCATTCGGGAAGCTGTTCGATATAGTCGATGAGGCCTGCAGGAACAGGTGCAGCATAATCTGCATTGGCTTCTTCGCCATGGTCACGGACGCATGTACCGAAGATACCGACTTCGTTCTGTACCTGAATGCCGATGACGGTCTGTTCTTCGCTGTCAACTTCTTTTAAGTGTTCAACGAGCTTGCAGAATGCCTTTTCATCAGCTTTCTTTGTTTCGCGGCAATGCGAGGAAAGAACGTGCTGTTCAACGCCGTTGTTGTTGGTAACGCGGACGAAGCGCTTTCTGTCGTTTTTGACCCACTGCGGAGCATATTTCATTGCGCCGTTTTTCCATGTTGCGAACCATACAAGGATCATCTTAACGCCGTGTTTGCGGCATTCGTCGATGAGCATATCGACCTGTGTGAAGTCAAAAACGCCTTCTTCGGGTTCGAGGAGTTCCCAGAATACCTGCATTTCTGCGGTGTTCATGCGCATGAGCTTTGCTGCACGCCAGAAGCCTTCGAGGTCTTCTCTGAAATAAGTATTATTTGTGCCGGGCTGACCGCCAAGTGCAAAGAAAGGCTTTCCGCCGACGCTGAATAAAGGTTTTGCTGCCATAATTCCTCCAATTAATCATTGATAATTTGAAATAAATTGCTTTTTCTTATTATAGCCTGTAAATCCTTGCTGTGCAAGATGCTTTCTGCTTGGAATACGGCAAATGCACTTTTCAAAATCCGCAAAAACTGATAAAATAATTATGTTCTGCGTGAATTCTATGCGCAAGATTTTTTTGAAAGAGAGAACCATGGCAAGAGTACGCTTTGATACAGAAGTACAGTATTTGAAATATCGCGTTTTGAAAGAGGTCGCCAAAAATGCCTTTGAAGGAACGCTTCTCGATAAAATAACCGATATCCCCAAAACGATCGTTCCGGGAAAAAAGCCGACGATGCGTTGCTGTGTCTATAAAGAAAGAGCGATCTTATCCGAAAGAGTAAAGCTCGCAGTCGAAGCCTATAAAACAGAAAACAACGTCATCGAAGTCATCGATATCGCCTGTGATGATTGCCCGATCGGCGGTTATGAAGTTTCCAATGCCTGCAGAGGTTGTTTATCGCGCCGCTGTAAGGCTGCGTGCAAAGTCAAGGCGATCAGCTTTGACGAAAATATGCATGCGGTGATCGATAAGGAAAAGTGCATCGAATGCGGAGCATGCGCAAAAGTCTGCCCCTATTCTGCGATCAGAAACTATAAACGTCCCTGTGAAAATGCCTGCAAGATCGGTGCTGTTTCCATGGGCGAAGACAGAGAAGCAGAGATCAACCGTGAAAAATGCACGTCCTGCGGTGCCTGCGTCTATCAGTGCCCCTTTGGTGCGATCACAGACCGTTCCTATATTTTAGAAGCCGTTGAGATCATCAAAAACAGTGAAAACAATACCAAATATCCCGTTGTTGCCGTTGTTGCGCCTTCGATCGCAGGGCAGTATAAGGGTTATACAAACGGACAGGTCGTTGCCGGCATGAAAAAGCTCGGTTTCTCGGTCGTTGTTGAGGCTGCACTCGGTGCGGATATGGTCGCCATGAAAGAAGCGGAGGAACTTGCGGAAAAAGGATTCCTTTTAAGCAGCTGCTGTCCTTCTTTCGTCAGCTATGTCAAAAAGCAGTTCCCGATGCTTGCGGATAAGCTTTCCGAAAATATTTCCCCTGCGGCCTATATCAGCAAAAAGATCAAGGAAAGCATGCCCGATGCAAAGGTCATTTTTGTCGGCCCATGCACAGCGAAAAAAGAAGAATATAAACAGCCGCATCTCAAAAAATATGTCGATACAGTCCTCACGTTTGAAGAACTGCAGGCGATGTTTGGCAGCAGAGAGATCGACCTTGCCGATATGGAAGAAGATAAGCTCACAGGCGCTTCCTATTACGGCAGAGTATTTGCCAGAAGCGGCGGTCTTGTCGAAGCTGTCAAGCAGGCTTTAAAGGAACAGAAACGAACTGATTTCGAGTTTAAGCCGATCTCCTGCAACGGTATAGAAGAATGCAGGCTGGCGCTTTTGCGTGCTTCTAAAGGCGTTCTGGATGCAAATTTCATCGAAGGAATGGCTTGTGTCGGCGGATGCATCGGCGGAGCAGGCTGCATCACACACGAAGAAAAGAACCGTGTCATGGTCGATAAATACGGCAGAGAATCCCACGGCAAAAAGATGGCGGAAGTCATTGCCGAAAGCGAATATTAAAAAACGAGGTCTGTTTAAACAGACCTTTTTTGTTGACGAAAACAGATTATTATTTTATGATAAAAGAAAAAGGATTCCATGATGAAAAAGAGAGTTTTTATCGTCATCCTGACATTTATTTTGGCGATATCCGCCTGTGTTTTAAAGCCAAAAACATGGGAAAAAGAGGATGTCCAAATCAAATGGGATGTTTCTGTTTCGCTCATAGATAAGGGATCGATAATATCGCGTGATGCAGCGGAGATCCTGCAGAAGGATTTTGGAAAAACGATCAGCGCTGAGATTCCTTTTGGAAATGAAGAAGAAGCAAAAATTATCTTTAAAGAGCTTTTTGGGGATACGACAGTTTATTATGAAGAATCTGCCGATGGCGGAAGGAATGTTCTTTATAATGAAGATCACTTTCTTATGATCGACAGAAACGGCATTATCCTCGCACTTGAAGAAAGCAATAATATACAGTTTTCACTCAATGATGAGAAAATTACTGCTGCCTTTTCTTTGCTGAATTTGCGTGAAAGGCAGCTTTCGGCATTATCGATTGCTTGTTTTTCCGGCATAGATTCATCAAAAGCAGATAAACCTCTTGCATCTGCGGAGGATGCGGTAAAACTTGCTGAAGAAATTCTTCATGAGAAAGATAAAGTTCCCGCATATGAAACGATAGAAGCGAAATATAATGAAACGGCAGATATGTATATCGTCAATGCCGGACCAAATCAAATCTATCTTGGTCTGCGTGCAAAAGATGCCACGATCTGTTTTGCAAGCTATTAAAAAACGAGGGTTTAACACCCTCGTTCTTTCTATTTATTTTATCATTTTTCCGCCGGCAAAGCCCTGATATTCATTCAGGAAGTCTTCAGCAGATTTGATCATGAATACGCCGACTTCGTCATCGGGTGTGAAACCGATGGTAATGTTGAGGTTGCCGAGGTATTCGCCGATGATCTGTACCTTGATCATGAGCTGATTTTCAAACCAGTACGCACTTGCCGCACAGGGATAGCGAGAATCACCTTTTTCCGAACCGACAAGACCAGAGTAGCCGTCCTGCGGGAAATCACAGAAAGCATTTTCGGAAAGACCAAATGTGATCTCTTTGTCGCCCTGTTCGTTGGTATAGAAAAGCTTGCCGCTGTTTTCCGCAAGTTCGATGCGCAGTTTGCTGATGCCCATCGGGTTTTTATTCATTTCGAATTCTTTGCCGTTGATCCTTTCTGCCCAGGGGCTTGTTTTTGCACCTTTTACCGCGAAAAGGGAAAGCGAATCCGCATAATCTGCTAATGCTTTCTGTGCATCTGCATCTTCGGGAAGGCTTTCGTCCGCTGCTTTTCTGACGATCATGTTGAAGAAGTTGCTCATGATCAAATCGCAGGCGCTGGCATTGCCCTGTGTATCGCCGTTGATGACGAAGATCATGTCTTTATCTGGGATGTTGACCGCATACTGGCTGCCCATGCCGTTCATAAAATAGGAATTATCGAGCGTGCGCCAGAACTGATAGCCATAGCCGAAGCCATCGGCATATTTCCATTCTGCGAGCTGTGTTTCGACCTGTTTGCCGGTTGCTTTTTCGATGTATTCCGCATTTAAAACCTGTTCACCGTCAATGACACCGCCATTCATGACAAACATGCTGGCTTTCAATAAATCGGAAGGCTTGCAGACAAGCGCAGAATCGCTCCAGCTATGTCCGCCGGGGCATTTCAACATATAAGCTTCTTTGGAAAAACCGATCCTGTCAAGGAATTTCTCGCGCAGATAGGTGAGAAGTTCTTTGCCTGTGATGCGCTCGATAAGGCTGCCCATAACGAAGGAACCGTGGCTGTCATAATCGAAGATCGTGCCTGCAGGACGGGATTCCGTGCGGTCGTTCTGAAAATAAAGTCTTACACGGTCGTCTGTGCGTGCGGTAAACCAGTCGATAAAAGGTTTTGCCGTACTCATCTTCAGCATCTGACGGATCGTCTGCTTTTTCATGTATTCGGTATCGGCGTATTTGGATTCTTCGGGGAAATATTTCGAGATCGGTGCGTCAAGGTCGATCATTCCATCCTGTTCCAAAAAGCCCATTGCCAGCGAAACGAAACTCTTTGTAACGGAATACATACGGTGCAGCGTATCTTTGTGGAAAGGCTTCCAATAATTTTCAAAAACGATCTCGCCGTGTCTCATGATGATGACGTTATGGATCGGCAGATGCGTTTCTTCGATAAATTTGAGGAAATCCAGAATATTTTCGGAGCGGATGCCCATTTTTTCGGGTGTTGTATATTGCATGATGGTCTCCTTTTTCATTGGGTTAAAGCTATTTTAACATTGCAGACAAAAAAAGTACAGCATAGAGCTGTACTTCTGTTTATTTCTTTTTATAGGAAACGAGTGAAGCCGCACGGTCGTAGTCTTTTATGCGGACATACAGGCGGTAGACATAGGTCTGCGAAGACACTGCGGAATAACCCCTTGCCATATGAACAGCAGCAGCCTGATTGAACCTTCTTGTGTTTGCGTTTTCGGAAACCGTCGTGGAAACATCGTATTTGATGCCGTTTTTGTCTAAAATTTGTTTGACTCGGGCAAGCTCCTGCGGGTCGTTATCGAGGAGAAGGCGTTTTCTGAAAATGATCATGGTTGTTCCTTTCTGTGACTGTTGAGATAATAAAAGAAATCATTATAAGTAAAAGCAGCGGCATTTGGTTCGCTGTGATCTTCGCAAAATTCAAAATAACTTCTTAAGCGTTGTTTTCGTTCGTGTTCATCTTCTGTATAGAAATAAAGATCGCTCTTTTGTTTGATCAAAACATCTTTTGTACAGAATATTTCGTTGAACGCATTCCCGGAAGGGCAAAAATTTCCATATCTGCAGCTGAGGCAGCATTTGAATATGATGCCTTTTGGTAATAATTGCCTTTGGAGATCGGCAAAAGCATATTCAAAGTTATCCTCATCACTATACGCAGAGTAATTTTTATTGTTATAGGTGCAGCTGATTGTGATTTCTTTTGCTTCTTCTTCGAATATGCTGATATGCAAACAGAGATCTTTGATTCCTTCTGCAGTATCCGCTTTTACAGAAAACTGGTAGTATCGCTTGAGCTCATACCATGCTTTTTGTTTATATTCGTCCCATTCAATGATGATTTCGTCGAAATCAAATCGGAGAACAAAAAATGGTTCTATTCCAACAGCGTCGATAAAATATCCCTGATCATCTGTAGAAAAATCTAATACAGTAAAACTGTTTTGCAGTTTTATTTTATTCAGAGCATCCTGTCCGCTGTAAATAATGCGCTGTCCAACGGGACGAAAAACTCCATCTTCGCCTGTTTCCCACGATTGTTCCTGCTCAAAGCTTACCGAATGAAAATTCCCAAAAGTAATTTTTGCCGATTCGATCTCCATATCATACTGCGATGTGTTTTGCGGCGTATTTTTATGGATGTTTAATGCCGAAACAGATACGATAAGGTCTTTTCCGTCAAAACTGACGAAAGAAAACCTGGAATCGTGGAACTCAAATAAGCTCAGATCATTTCTTACGGAATATTTCATGGCGCATTTCCTTTAATACTTCGAGAATATTTCTGTTAATTCCGCATGATCTCTTGTTTTTAAAAGAGCAAGACGAAGCAGTACGGCCGCTTTCTGCGGGGAAAGATTATTCGCAGCAACGGTGTTTTTGCAAAGAACGCTGTCCTGCGTGATGAGTCCGTCATAAACGCGTGAACTGATGACCACGGGAAGATCGAGCTCTTCGATCACTTTCATGTATTCGCGGCTGAATTCACCGGCACCTGCACCGGCAATGACGATCCCGTCGTAGTTTTTCGCCGCATAACGCAAAAGGGAAGGATCCGCATCAACAGAAAAATAGATAATGGCAACTCTCGGTAGGGAATCAAGCCCGTCAATATCAAATTCGGAATTTGTTGTGTGCTGCTGAATGGGCGTTTCATAGAGGTAAACGCTTCCTTCACGGACGACGCCGATCGAACCGGTTTCGCCTGCAGAGATCGCCATGACATGATAGGTGCTTGTCTTTGCGACCGAACGGGCAGAGTAGACTCTATCCGAAAAAACTGCCAATACGCCTCGGCCGATCGCTTCGTTTGATGCTGCTGTACAGACGGCCTGATAAAGATTCATCGGTCCGTCGGGAGAAATCGATGTTGAAGGGCGCATGGAACCTGTCAGAATAACGGGCTTATCCGTCTTGACTGTCAGGTTCAGAAAGTACGCCGTTTCTTCAAGCGTGTCCGTACCGTGTGTAATGACAAAACCGGCAACATCGGGGTCTTTTGCCATTTCGTGGATCGTATGAACGAGCTTGAACCAGATCTTATAGGTAATGTCATCGGAATTGATATTGCAGACCTGTACGGTACGGATATTGGCGATTTCCTCGAGCTTGGGGACAGCATCGATCAGATCTTTTGCAGAAAGCGCTCCGGAAGAATAGCCAACGACTCTGCCTTCTTCGCCGACTCCTGCGATCGTACCGCCTGTTGCAAGGATAACGACGGTTTTCTAATTTTTCATATCCGCATTCTGCATTATTTTCCTCTTTAAAAACTGTTTCTATGAAATACTATAACAGAGATCATATAAATTTTCCATATTATTGAAAGGAAGATGCGGGAAGAATTTGAGATATTGAAAAACCGCGCTTTTGCGCGGTCTTTGCTTTGTTATGTTGTTTAGCGAACCATGGTTGCGCCGCCGTTGACGCAGAAGATCTGGCCGTTGATATAACGGGAGCCTTCGCTTGCGAGGAAGACCATGATCGGAGCGCAGTCACGTTCAGCGTCGCCCATCATGCCGTCGATGGGGTAGCGGCGTTTGAGACCTGCGAGATGCATTTCCTTTACTGCCGGGTCAACGGTGCGGAGCCATTCTTCATACATAGCTGTTTTGATGGTTGGGTTTACGCAGTTGGTGCGAACGTTGCTTTCGATACCCCATTCCATAGCGATAGAGCGGGACCAGCCAAGTACAGCACCTTTGGAAGCTGCATACATAGCGCCGTTGGGCATGCCGGAGAGTGCAACATCGGATGCATAGTTGATGATAGAACCTTCAACACCGTTTGCTTTAAAGATCTTGTAAGCTGCCTGGTTTGTATAAACGGTACCGTAAAGGTTGACATCCATCAGGAACTTGCAGTTTTCTGCTGTATAATCTTCTGCTGCCATGTTTGCTTCAACGCCTGCAACGTGTGCAAGTACATCAAGTCCGCCGAGAACGTCCATCGCTTTTGCAAAGAATGTATCCACTTCTTCTTTGCTGGCAATATTGCAGCGGTAATAGGTAGCATGGCCGGGGCCCATAGCGTTGACGGCTTCTTCTGTAGCTTTGCCGCGTTCGTCATTGGTGCCGCAGAATACGACCTGTGCGCCTTCTTTAACATAGAGTTTAACGGTAGCAGCACCAATGCCTTTGGTTCCGCCGGTAACAATAATTTTTTTGTTTTCTAACTGCATTTACTTTTTTGCCTTTCTTTGTTATTATTTTAACATAATTATGATAGCGCATGAAACAAGAAAAGTAAATGTGCTTGTAACAAAGTGATACAAATGACGGGGATTTGTTGCATGTTTAGGGAAATGACATATAACGATACAGTCTGCGAAGCGCTGGCGTTGGCTTTGCTTCGTCTGATGCAGAATAAAAACTTTGAACAAATTACGATCAGCGAGATCGTCAAGCTGGCCGGCGTCAGCCGCAGCAGCTTTTACCGCAATTTTGAAAGCAAAGAGCAGATCCTTTTTGAATATATCCGTGGGCTTTATCAGGACTTTTTCAGGGCAGGCGATGTGCCGGAGAGGCAGAATTCGGCGGATGATTTCCGTACTTTTCTTCTGCCGCGTTTCCGCTTTATCAAAGAGCATAGCCTGATTTTCAGTGTTCTGGTCGAACATAACATGCTGTATGAATTTTTTAGGCAGACGGAACAGGATCTCATCCTGCTTTTGTGTGGGCAAAATGAATCGGTTTCCCCCTATCATCGTGCGATGTATTCGGGTGCTTGCGCGGGGGTCATCCGCTTATGGTACGAGAATGACTTTTTGGAAACTGAAGAGGAGATGGTATCGCTTTTTTTGCCGCGGATATGAAGACGGAAAACAGAGCAGTTGCAGTAGCAGGCTGCTTTTTAGTTATATTGAATAGTTTTATTCAGTTTTTTTGCATAAAAAGCAAAAAATGGCATCGTGCACAGCTATGGAACCTATCCTCAATACCGTAGCTTTATAACTGTTTAGAATGAAAGAATTCCCCGTTATTTCACATATTCGCCTTGTAGAACTTGAAAAAATGTGATAAAATTATAAAAGTTTACAGTAATATGTATGCTTAATATTTAAGGAGGCTTTATTGTAATGAACCCAAGACTTGAACGCATTAAAGAAAAAATTAAAAACGGACAGCCCGTTATCGGCGTATTTGTAGAACTCGCCGATTCCTCCATCAGTGAAATCGTCGGTTATTCCGGCTGTGATTTCGCATGGATCGACTCCGAACATGGTATGATGGATCGCCGTGAGATTTATCATCATGTCATGGCTGCACAGTCTGCAGGCTGCTGCGCATTTGTTCGTGTACCCGGTGTTGAATATTATCAGATCAAAAACACACTGGATATGGGACCGGATGGTATCATTTTCCCCTTTGTCAACACACCTGAAATCGCTCGTACAGCTGTTCAGGCTTGCACATATCCGCAGGATGGCGGTAAACGCGGCCTTGGTCCTCTTCGTGCGATCAAATATGGCGTTGATGATGAAATGACATGGGTACAGACTGCAAAAGATGAAGTCTGGAAGATCTTCCAGATCGAGTGCATGGAAGCAGTTGAAAACCTCGATGCGATCGCAGCAACGGAAGGTGTTCATTCTCTGTTTGTCGGCCCCGGAGATTTGGGTATGTCCAATTTCGATAAGACCCCCGAAGAAAAAGCAGCTATTACCGAACAGGTACAGCGTCGTGTTGGCGAACTTGCCAAAAAGCATGGTCTTTATGCAGGTTCCTGCGCAGGCATGAACAAAGCTTCCTGCTACGAACTGCTTGGCCGTGGTATCCATTGGATGACAATCGCACAGGATGCCCGTATTTTCTCCGATACACTGAAAAAAGCTGTTCAGGATATCAACGAATAATCTATAGAAAATATAAAAAGAGGAGACGCTTCATTTTTTGAAGCGCCTCTTTTTTTGCAAAAGACTTTAAAAATGTTTTGGCAAATTGCGTGTGCATTCGAAATTGGCAACATTAAGTTTCTGAAAAAATAAAATCGACAAGCTCTTTGGAAACTTGTCGATTTCATGGTCTGGGTGAGAGGATTTGAACCTCCGGCCTCTTGAACCCCATTCAAGCACGCTACCAAGCTGCGCCACACCCAGATATATGTAAAAGTCTTCGGGCGTCCCCTCGGACCTTATTTATAATAACCGATAAGAAGACTTTTGTCAAGAATTATTTATAAAAAAGAGCTTCAAAAATTGAAGCTCTCTTTTATATACGGATTTATGCTTCTTCAGCTTCGATCTTGATCTTTGTCTGCCATTTCTTGCTGCGCCAACGGCTATAGCAAAGAATACCGCGGAAAAGTTCGTCGATCGCAAAGGAGATCCAGCAGCCGGCTAATCCCCAACCTAAAACAACGCCGAGAATGTAAGAGAAGAGGATGCTGCAAACCCAGCAGGAAATAACGCTGATCGTAACGTAATACTTCATATCACCCGTTGCAACCAGTGAGTTGCCGCAGACGTTGTTCATGCCGCGCCCGATTTCGACAATGAAGTCAATGAAGAAGATCGGCATCGCAAGCGCAATGACATCTGCATCTGTCGTCAGCATGCCGATGAGCTGATAACGGAAAAGGATGACCGTCAGCGCAAAGAACATATTGAGGCAGATCGTGATGAGAAGGTTGCGGTTCAGCATGCGGTATGCACGGTCAAATTGTCTTGCACCTGCAAGCCATCCGATCATAACGCCGTTTGCCTGACCAATTGCCATACCGGCAAGAGCAACATAGAAAACGACTGTCGTAACATAGGTCTTTGCCGTTGTCGCTGTCATGCCGATCATCGAAATGATGGTTGTCGAAACGATCTGGGAGAAGTTGTACGAAATAAAGGAAACGCCGTTCGGAAGACCGATGCCAAGGATGCTCTTGATGTTTGCCCAAGCGCCGTGGAAGATGGATTTTCTGTTGAATTCAAGATTCGAGCGCATGATGAGGAAGATCATGACGACCATAGCGACAAATGCACTGATCTCGCGGACGATCGCAATACCTTCAACGCCGTAAAGCGGGATTTCGAAAGGTCTGTAAATGACAATATAACCGCCGATCGCATTGAGTGCGTTCATAACGATCATGGTAATGAGGGAAGGCTTTGTATTGCCATAGCTTCTTGCGATTGCGGAAAGGATCGTCGTGACACTTTCAAAAATAGAAAATGCCGATGCGATCTGCAGATAGGTTTTTGCTTCGGGGATGAATTCCGGTGCTGTCTGCATAAGCCCAAGCATACCTTCGGCAAAGACAACAAAGATGATGCTTGCGATAACTGCCCAGACAAGAACAAGGACGACCGAAACCGTACCGATATCCACTGCACGTTTTCTGTTTCCTGCGCCTAAATGCTGGCTGATGATGACGGATGCACCGTTGGAAATAACGATATAGGACATTGTGAGAAGGGTTAATACCTGCGCTGCAATGCCTACAGCTGTTGCTGCCTGGTCCGAATAACCACTGAGGATGACCGTATTGACGGTGTTCATCAGGTTGCGGAGGACGGTTTCAATAAGAAGCGGCCAGAAAAGACCCATCAGGGAAAGCTTTCCGCCGGCGGTCTCTATGTGGTTGAGATCGCTGTCCTTACTGAAAAGAGATTGAAAGAACTTTTTCATAGCTTGACCTTTCTTAAAAATTCTTATCGGGTAAATACCCGTTTGTAACTGTTCCGAGATAATTTTTCACAAACAACAAAATTATACCGCTATCAAAAGATACTGTCAAATTTTTATAAAAAAAGAAAACAGCCTGTATTTCAGACTGTTTTTAAGCATTCTTCCAATTTTTCAAAAAGAAAACTTTTTGTTTTCAGCGGGTAACAGCAATAATGTTCGGGTTCATCCGCATCTGCTGCAATGCTGAATTCATTTTCTTCGATCTGCATTTCGATGGAAAATCTGCCGTATTTTCCCTGTACATCGATGCAGCGGTAATCCCTTAACCAATCGACATGCAGAGAAATCTTTTCCATACCGCGTTCGTTTAAGTGCTTTTTCAAATTGCCGGAAAGATAATCCGCAAGGTATTCGTCAAAAACGGAAAGCGTCTTTTTTTCTTTCAGATAAGCGGCAATTCTCTTCTTTTTAAAAAACATTATTCCGTAAGATGCTTTTCTCTGTTTTTCGCATACCAGAGAAGCGCAATGCCAAGAGGCAGAAGAAGAAGAGAGATCAGCTGCGATGTGGATAAGAAGCCAACGGCACCTCTGTCGTCAGAGCGGAGGTATTCGAGGATAAAACGCCAGATCGCATAAGCAATGACATATTTCCCAAGGACGATGCCTTCGCGCTTGACTTTTTTCAGCTCGTTAAAGAGATAGAAGAACAGGCAAATGAGGAAAGCTGCTTCCATCAGCTGAACGGGTAAAACGGGAACACCAGCCGGTGCAGCACTGCCCGCAGGGTAAACAACGGAAATAAAGCTGTCGCAGACTCTTCCATAGCAGCAGCCTGCAAAGAAACAGCCGACTCTGCCAAATGCATGGATCAGCGTAAAGGGAACGATGATCGTATCGGCAATGGCAAGAAAGCTCAGTTTTTTTACACGGACATAGATGAAGCCTGCCAGGATACCGCCGATAAGACCGCCGTAAAAGACAAGTCCGCCGGTAATAATACTGGAAAGGAAACCTGCCGGATCTGCCAAAAGCTCGTCAAATTCAACAATGATGTAGAGAAGCTTTGCGCCAAGAAGACCGCCGACTGCACACCAGATTGCACAGTAATAGCTGTCGTCTTCGGTTAAGCCGCGGTATTTCGATGTTTTAAACAGAATGAAAAAGCCGATCAGCGTACCGATCGCAATGAGAAGCCCATACATCGGGATCTCAAGCCCAAAAATGTTGATATAGGGAAGCATAATTCCTCCTAAAAATAAATTCAGCTGAAGATATGAAAGCCGATAAGATCAAAAGCGTTTGGATAAACGCAAGAATAACAGGAAATACAGGAAATGATCCTGAGCGCAGAAAAGGAAAGCCCGATGATGCCTAAAACGAGTGCCGCTGTTGTTTTCCCGTCAGCTTTGAAGCCTTCTTTATCGGCTGCACTGCGAATCTCCGAGGCAAAGCCCGAAGCGATGATCCCGCAGACAAGCGCAGGAATGGCAAGATGATACAAAAAAGCCAGCACGACCGATATAATGCCCAAAACGAGAGCGGCAGTTGCTTTGGAACTGTATTTTTCCAAACGAGTACCTCCTTTTTATTGATTGCAGTATATCATTTTTTTATTTTGCAGACAATGCCTTCAAAAATGTTTTACATTTTTCCGCTCGATCGGCCATGAAAAAAGTATAATTTCACAGCAAAAACAATAGATATGAACTGTGTTTTGAATGTGAGGTGATGATGTGCGAAGAAACCTGATCAAATGGTGCTGTTTTTCTATTTTGCTTATTGCGGCGTTTTTTCTTCTTTCGGGAAAGGAAACGGCTGTCTTTTCGGAAAAAGAGGATATCATCATCCGTCGTTTTTCAACGGATAAGAGGGAAGTCATTATTCTCATCGAAACTGCTTTCGGCAATGATCATACTGCGGAAATACTTGAAGTCTTGAAGAAACACCGTGCCAAAGCCTGTTTTGCCGTTATGGGCCTTTGGGCAGAAGAAAACCCCGATTCAGTAAATAAGATCACAGAAAACGGCCATGATATGATCAGCCATTCCATGCATCATCCGCATTACAGCGAGCTTTCCGAAGAGGAAATAAAGAAAGATATGGCATTGTCGTTTTTGCAGTTAAAAGAATTGACTGCGGAAGAAATACCGGCGATACATTTACCTTTTTGTGAAGAAGATGAACGTGTTTTGCAGGTTTTATTTGAAAACGGCATCGTGCCCATTGGCTGCGGTATCGATTCGCTCGATTATACGGGGCTTTCTTCCGAAAAAATGGCGGAGGATATTCTCATAAAAATAAAAGGTGGAGAGATCATCCTTTTTAGGAATAATTGCGAAAATACAGCAAAAGCCATTGACCTCATGTTAACGGAAATGGATAAGCGGCATTATCGATCGATCAGCATCAAAAAGATCCTTTTTGAATAAGAATCGGAGAATTTATGAAAAACAGAAATAATACAGCGGAATTTTCGGGCATTGTGAAAACTGCTCCT
>SVGZ01000029.1 GCA_015056045.1 Clostridiales bacterium
AGGCTTGCCGCCAATATAATAAGGAAAGCATGCATCTCTCTACTCATAGTCAGCCTCCTTTTTTCCGATCGTCAAAACGAGCGTAATCAGGATCATCGAAGGAATGAGGAAACTCTCGCTGCCGAAGATGACAAGGCACAACAGCGTCGATAAGACGCCCGCGATTGCCGGAAAATGGTTTTTGGCGGAAAGCCATTGCTCCGTCATGACCGTAATAAAGAGCGCCGTCAGGGCAAAATCGATCCCTTCCGTAGAAAAGCCGATCAGCGAACCGATCACCGAACCCAGAACGCAGCCCGTTACCCAATATAAATGGTCAAAAAGCGAAACGAAAGTATAATATGTTTTCGGATCAAGATCGTCCCCAAATTCCTTGCCGACAACGAGCGAATAGGTTTCATCTGTCAGGGCAAAAATCAGGTATGGCTTGATCTTCCCCATAGTTTTATATTTTTCGACCATCGAAATGCCGTAAAAAAGGTGTCGTGCGTTGACCATGAGCGTCGTCAGAGCTGCAGTTAAAACGGAAGCGCCTGCCGAAAGAAGATCGACCGCAACATACTGCATCGAACCGGCATAGATAAAAATGCCCATTGCCGCAGACCAGATGAGTCCGTAACCTTTCGCTTCCATGATCACGCCGAAGCCGATCCCCAGGACGATATAACCGGCCATAACGGGAACAGTATCCAAAAATGCTTCTCTGATCGTTTTTTTGCTGTCTTTCATCGTTCTGCCCTTCCGTTAATCTTTCCCCATTGTATCACGAAACATAACCGATGGCAAAATAAAAAGGCCTTCCGCAGAAAGCCTTTCAGGTTCATTTTCAGTCTTCACGCGGGAGAAGCTCAACTTCACCCAAGCGCTTTACCTCAAAGCCGTTTTTCTTATATTCTTCATAATCAAAAGCTTCGAGCTCGTCATAGGCAAGCTTATGGAATTCATAGAAATTATGCCAGTCTTCATAGCCTTCGCCAAGGTTATGCTCAAGGAAAGCATCTGCACAAGCGATGCCCATGTCTTTTGTGATGTAGAAACCGCCCATGGAAAGGACATTGCAGTTATTTCCTGTGATCGCACGAAGTGCTGCATGCGGACTTTCGACAACAGCAGCGTGGACATGCGGGCATTTGCTTGCAGCGATATGGATACCCATTCCCGTTCCGCAGAAGATCAGCGCACGTTCAAATTCGCGTTCTGCAATCATTGCGCCAGCACGAAGGCCGATTCTATGGAACATTTCGGGGTTTTCATCGCCTTTTTTTACGCCGATATCTGTGACTGTCCAGCCTTTTTTCTCGAGATGTTCAACGATGGCATCTTTCAACTCTACGCCCGAGGAATCAGCAGCGACAAGAATCTGCTTATCTTTGATCGTTTTCATGGGGATATTCCTCCTGTTATGTTATTCTATCATTTTGCGCAGTTTCAGCGCAGTTTTTCCATCATTTCTTTGCAGATTTCGACGATCTCAACCTGTTTTTCCTTGACACGGTGTGTCTGTGCTTCTTCTTCCGAAAGGCTTGCCAACAGGCGGATCGTTTCCAGCTGATAGAAAAAATCACCTGCAATGCGTTTTCCTTCTTTTGCCGTGCTTTTTTCCTGTTCTTTTTTCAGCTTAGTTTCATTTTTTTCAAGCTCTTCACGCAGCTGTTTGATCTGTTTTTCCGCACTTTTTCTGCTGAACAGATACAATGCGCAAAATACCGCAGCTGCAGCCGCTGCCGAAACAAACGCAATGATCATAGACGGCTCCTTTCCGGAAGCAAGGATCTGACAGCCGAACGTAATTCTTCGGGCGAAAAGGGCATCCGAACGGTTTTGGTGATCCTGTTCGTTTTTTCGACCGCAGCATTGCCTTTCAGCAGGAGAACTTTTGCCCGATTATCCCGCAGAAACTCTTTTTGCAAAAGGACCTCATCCGTTATGATATACAGTAAAGGGCGTTTTACCCCAAGAGCCTCCGCTGCATCGGCAAAATCCAAAACAGAAAATTCCGAAAGAACAGACATAAGCGCCTTTCTGTAGCGCACATTTCCGGCGATCAGAACGATCTCATTCTCCTTCGGTTCCTCTTTTTCCCAACTGAGAAAATCCAAAACCGGCGTATTATAGAGATTAAAATCCTTTATTTCGGCAAATTCTTCATAATAGCTTCTTGCCGCACGGCACATACGAATGCAGAACTGTTCAATATCGATGCGGATATTCAGCACTTCATCTTCGGTTTCACTTTTATCGAATTCACAGACAGAACTGCCGCAATTGACGCCCAGATGGAAATGTACCTCCTGCTCTGCAGGATCGTTGATAAAGCCCTTGTTCTGATGCAAATATTCACAGCGCAGCTGCCAGCATCGCTCTCCGCAAATATACGGATCGGCATCTGCCTCATTCTGCTTGAAAAAAAGGGCTGCATAGTCATCAAACCAACGAATATACTGGCTGCCGACATCTCTTGTCGGCTTTTTCTGTTTATCCAGCATAATGCGCCCATCACGATACCGCCGAACAACCTCCGGATAGGCAATACCGCCCAGAATATCCGGCAAAGTCAATGCCAAAGCCAAAGCAGACTGCCATCTTTCATCGCTGATATTCCGTTCGATCTCCCAGACACGGTCGATAAAGCGAAAGCTTACATCTCTGCGCGGCATGCTGTCCTCCCAAATACAATGTGATACATTGATGATACAAATTTTTTGTATAGCTGTCAACTAAAAAAGGCTTTGCCCGGCCAAAGACAAAGCCTTATCATTTATTTATCCATACCGCAGGGAAGTGCCCTTTTGATCATAGCACGGTCATTTTTTACCGCATCATAATAGCGGAAACCGCCGGTAAAATTATAGGCATCAAAGCCGAGCCCCGAAAGAATACGCACAGCGATATAACTCCGCAATCCGCTCTGGCAAATGACATAAACCTTTTTTCCCGGATCCAGCTCATTTACCCTTTCGCGGAGTTCATCGACGGGAATGTTGATGAATCCATCGATATGACCGCGGCTGTATTCACGGACCGTTCTTGTATCGAGCAAGGTCACACTGCCGTCATGCGGAAGCTTGTCCACTTCTTCGATATCAAACTGCTTTAAAATACCGTTCCTGATATTTTCGATCATAAAGCCTGCCATGTTGACGGGATCTTTTGCCGAAGAATACGGCGGTGCATAAGCAAGGTCGAGTTCTTTTAATCTGTCTGCCGGAAGCCCGAGCTGAATCGCTGTTGCCAGGACATCGATACGCTTATCCACGCCCTCAAAGCCGACGATCTGCGCACCCAAAAGCTTATAGGTCTCTTTTTCAAAAAGAACTTTCATCGTCATAAGCTTGCCGCCGGGATAATAACCTGCGTGGCTCATAGGCGACAAAATGACTTTATCCGCAGCAATGCCGGCTTTTTTTGCCGTTTCTTCATTGATACCCGTCATAGCCGCCGTCAGACCGAAGATCTTCAACACGGAACTGCCGAGCGAACCCTGATAGCTGCTGTTCAATCCGCAGATATTATCCGCTGCGATCCTGCCCTGTTTATTCGCAGGCCCTGCAAGGGAGATCAGCGCATCTTCACCTGTGACAAGATGCCTTACCTGCACAGCATCGCCAACCGCATAAATATCTTTTTTTGACGTCTCCATTTTTTCGTTGACGAGGATGCTGCCCTTTAACCCAAGGGCAAGCCCTGCCTCACGGGCAAGCTTTGTATCAGGCGTAACACCGATCGCCAGAATAGCCATATCGGCATGAAGCGGCTCTTCATTTTCCAAAAGCGTTTCAATACCGCCGTCTTTTTCCGCAAAACCGGCAACCGTTTTCCCAAGCAGAAGCTCTACGCCATGTTTGCGCATTTCGGCATGGATAAAGGCAGCCATATCCGGATCAAAGGGATGCATGAGCTGTTTCGGTCGCTGCACGATCGTGACCTTGATCCCAAGCTCGCGCAGGTTTTCCGCAAGTTCGATCCCGATGAAGCCTCCGCCTGCCAAAACAGCAGACTTCGGCTGATTTTTTTCGATATATTCCTTGATGCGGAAGGTATCTTCCACCGTTCTCAAGGTAAACAGTTTTTCAAGACCAAGACCGGGAATGCTCGGCTGCGTCGGCTTTGCACCGGGCGAAAGGATCAATTTATCATAGCTTTCGGCGAAAACTTCCCCTGTTTCCAGGTTTTTGACCGTAACGGTTTTTTCTTCGGGCGAAATCTGCAGCACTTCGTGGCGAATATTCATCTGCACACGGAAACGCTCAAAAAAGCTTTCCGGTGTCTGCAGAGTCAGTTCTTCCGGATCTTCGATCACGCCGCCGATATAATACGGAAGCCCGCAATTGGCATAAGAAATATAACCCGAACGCTCAAATACGATGATCTCTGCCTTTTCATCGAGTCTTCTTATTCTTGCCGCTGCCGTTGCACCGCCTGCAACACCGCCTACGATCACAACCTTCATGATTTTTCCACCTTTCCCGTATATGCGGATATTCCGCCGATATTCTTTACCTTTGTATAACCCATTCTTTTAAGAACGGAAACCGCTTCGCCGCTCCTTCCGCCGGAAAGGCAATGGACAAAAAGCGGTGTATCCTTATTCGTCACAAGATTTCCGATCTGTCCGATCTCATGCAAAGGAATATTTTTGCTTTCGGGAATATGCCCTTCGCGGTATTCCTCTCTTGTGCGGACGTCGATCAGGTAAGCACCCGTTGTGCTTTTGTATTCTTCAACGCCTTTGTTGATGTCGTTTCCCATGAGGAAAGAGAAGATTCCCATTGCAGCCTCCTTTTTAGAGCATAGAGAGGATCGATACTTTCGGTCTTGCACCGACCATTTTCTTTACGGGTTTCCCGTCTTTTACGACAACAAGGAGCGGAATGCTCATGACCTGATATGCCGAAGCAAGCTCAGGCTCTTCATCGACATTGACTTTGACAACTTTGATATCGTCTCTTTCCTGTGCGATCTCATCAAGGATCGGCCCGACCATTCTGCAGGGACCACACCAAGGTGCCCAGAAATCGACCAGAACGGGCTTATCGGATTTTAAGACGACTTCTTCATAATTATTTTTATTCACATGCAAAACTGACATTTTTGTTTCTCCTTTTCTTTTATGGCTTTAGTATATCCAAAAAGAAGCAAAAAAACTGTGACAATTCCGACATTTTTCGATTCAATTCAATTTTTCTGCGGAAACAAAAAATTCTTTTCGATAAAGCTCTTTGCACGATAGCCGAGCAAAAATTCCTTGTCACCCGATTTTAAGACAGCGATCAGATTCTTTCCTTCCTGTTTTTTGAAAAGTCCGATTTCATCGCGCTGAAAAGCATAGCACCCGAGGTCTTTTTCCCCATTAAGAAAACCGTGCACAAGATCCTTCGTGATGCGCAATTCATCCTCCGCCATAAAGATGCAGACATCCTGATTTGCAAATCTCTGATCTGATGCATCAAAACATTTCGTCAGAATATACGGTTCCTGCAATTTATAATACTTCCGCAGATGCGCACAAGCCTTGGCAAAGACCTCTTTTTTCATCGCAGGCAGATGATAGGATTCCGCTTTTTTCCACAAAGGTTTTGTCAAAATAACCGCAAAAAGACAGCTCCCGATAAGCAATGCGATGTAAAAAACGATATTACCAATAAAGGAAATGATCTTCCAGAACCACTCCTCCGGTTTCGGCACCAAACCATAAGCATAGTGACCAATGGCGAAAAAAACAGCTATCAATACACATACGGCGATCATACTGCATCTCGTCCATGCTTTTTCTTTTTTGAAAATACGCTTTTCATCTGCCGTCAGCATTTTATAATGTTCTTTTAATGCCTGGTTAAAATTTTCGCTCGTTTTTTTGTACCGAAAATACCGCACGATCGTCTCCTGTTCTGTTTTGTTTCCTTGATTTCATTATAACAACAGTAGCACCCTAATGCAAATTATGCTATAATACAGCCGAAGTCATTTTGACGGAAACATTCGAAAGGATTTGCAAAATGCACAAGATTCTTTTTGTCTGCCTTGGCAATATTTGCCGTTCGCCTATGGCAGAATTCATTATGAAAAAAATGGTCAGCGAAGCAGGTCTTGACGATCAGTTTGAGATCGCCTCCGCAGCCACAAGCACAGAACAGCTCCATAACCCCGTTTACCCGCCGGCAAGAGAACTCCTCGAAGCAAACGGCATGGATTGCAGCAAAAAACACGCAAGACAGATCTCTGATCACGATTTCAACTATTACGACCTCATTTTGGGCATGGATGAAAGCAACATCCGCAACCTGAAGAGGCGTTTCGGCGAAAGCGAAAAAATTAAAATGCTGCTCTCCTATACGGGCGATGAACACGATATCGCAGACCCCTGGTACTACGGCAATTTCGACAGAACTTACCGCGAGATCACCGAAGGCTGCACAGCTCTTTTGAACCATCTTACAAAATAAGGAAAAATTATGTCTGATTATCTCGTCATTCTTATCGGTATCATGATCCCGCTTCTTGGCACAACGCTTGGCAGCGGCATGGTCTTTTTCATGAAAAATGCGATGCAGCCGAAGCTCAAAAAGCTCATGCTCGGCTTTGCTTCGGGCGTTATGATCGCTGCATCTGTCTGGTCGCTCATTATGCCGGCGATCAATATGGCGGAAGAAGCCGGAACGATCGGTTGGATCCCTGCGGCAGTCGGTTTCCTTCTCGGTGTAGCTTTCCTGCTCATCCTCGATACCTATGTTCCGCATATCCACGCAGATTCCGATGAACCCGAAGGCAAACCCAGCAAACTCGGCAAATCGACAATGCTCGTTTTTGCAGTCACGCTGCATAATATTCCCGAAGGCATGGCTGTCGGCGTTGTTTTCGGCACGATGCTCGGCAGCGGTGCTCCGATCACGCTTGCCTCTGCCTTTGCCCTTTCGATCGGTATTGCAATACAGAACTTCCCCGAAGGCGCGATCATTTCCGCTCCGCTTGTCGGCAATGGTCTTTCGAAGAAAAAAGCTTTCGGCTACGGTTTTATTTCTGGTGTTGTTGAGCCAATCAGTGCAGCCATTACGATCGCACTCACAAGCCTTATCTCGCCTATCCTGCCCTATGTTTTAAGCTTTGCAGCCGGTGCGATGATATACGTCGTTGTTGAAGAGCTCATTCCCGAATCACAGGAAGGTCACCATTCCAACATCGGGACGATCGGTGCAGCTTTAGGCTTTACGCTGATGATGATCCTCGACGTTGCGCTTGGTTAAAAAAGTATAAAAAGAACGCCTCTGCCCAAGATAATAGGCAAAGGCGTTTTTTGTTTTTAGTTTTTTAGCCATGACGGCGTAAAGGGATAGCTTTTCCCGTCACGCATATAGCGGATATTTCCGACGAAGCTCACTTCGCCGTTTTCCACAAAAATCGCGCTTTCATCTTCCATCGCACAAACGGGAAGTTTATGGGAAATGGCAAGAAGCGTTTCGATCAGCTCGCTGCTTTCCGCAGACACATGCGCTTTAATCGTAATATCCGCAAGGCCCAGGCCATCATATGGCTCATGCGATTCCCAAATATCCAGCGCACGCTTTGCCATATTGGCGGAACCTGCACTGACTCCAAGAATAACGGCAGAGCTTTCCCGAATGTCTTCTGCAAGCTCTTTTTTGCGGATCAGCGCAAACTGCTGCGTGGCATTACCGCCCATGAGAAAAATGCAGGAAGCTTCACGGATCAATTCTCGCGCTTCTGCTTTTTCCGTTCGCTCATCGATTACGCAAAACGACGAAAAAGCAAGCCCGCAGGCTTCAAACATCCCGTGCATTCCAAAGGAATCCCGATCATTCTGTTCAAAATCCATGGGCCATGCGCTGATAAAGACGAGTTTTTCCCGCTTATCAAGTACTTTTCGGAGTCTTTTTGCGATCTCTTCGGGAAAAGATCTGTTTGGAAATCCGCTGAACAAGCCCAGTAATTTTGCTTTCATTTATCTGCCGCAATGACCGCCGCAGTCATGATCATGATGCCCGTGATGACCACAGCCGTGTTCGCCATGATCGTGATGCCCGTGATGACCACAGCCATGTTCGCCATGGCCATGATGACCGCAATCATGATCGCCATGTTCGTGGTGATGACCGTGATGATTGCATTCTGTATCTGCATTGAAAGCAAGTTCGCCTGCTGCATATGCTTTTGCTGCAGCTTCCACAGAACCCGAAACACCGGGATAAAGTGCGATGCCTGCTTCCGCAAGGGCGATCTTTGCACCTCTGCCGATGCCGCCGCAGATCAGAGCTTCAGCGCCCATTTCCTTTAAGAAATCTGCCAATGCACCGTGACCGCTGCCTTCTGTCGGGACTACTTTTTCCAAAACAGCTTCGCCATTTTCAACGTTATAGAGGGCAAATGCCTCTGTATGACCGAAATGCTGAAATACGTTTCCATTTTCATATGTGACTGCTAATTTCATATGTTCTCTCCTTTTTTCTCTTAAATGATTTTCCAGATTAGTTTCTCTTTCGAGGGCTTCCCTTATACATTTTCCGCTTTCACAGCAGCCTGCACCGCCATCGCAGACCTGATAAGAACCGCCTTCGATCATCAGCGAATGCCCGAAAACAAGGCACTCCGCTGCTTTTTTTCTTGCCGATTGATAGATCGCCTGCGCCGTTGTTCTGGCCACATCCATTTTTTTTGCACAATCTTCCTGCGTTAATCCCTCAATATCCATCAGACGAAGGACTTCGAGTTCATCAACTGTCATGCGAACGATGCTGCTTTCATCAACAGGGCAATCCGTTGGCCCAAAACAGGATACGGCAGGCATCATACATACTCTTCTTTTTTTGTGCGGTCTTGGCATTTTTGGCAACCTCATTTCCGGCATATGTCAATTATTATTATAGAACGATTTTTGACATATGTCAAATATTTTTTAAAAAAGGCATTGACAAATACCCCCACAGGGTATATAGTAGAGGCAGAAAGAATTAGAGAGGTTTAACTCGTGGATAATATGGAAGAAAAATACTGCAAGAAAATGACGCAACGACCGGAAGATGAGCGAAAAAAACTCATCAACCGCTTAAACCGCATCGAAGGACAGATCCGCGGTATTCGCGGTATGCTGGAAAGCGATGCCTATTGCGCGGATATCCTGACGCAATCTGCAGCGGCAAGTGCAGCACTCAGCGCATTTAACCGCGAGCTGATCACCAATCATATCAAAAGCTGCGTTGCACGAGATCTTCGCGAAGGCAAGGATGAAGTCATCGATGAACTTGCTGCAACCTTACAAAAACTAATGAAATAAAGAGGTATTCTATGAAACAATTCAACGTCACCGGCATGAGCTGTGCAGCCTGCAGCACTCGTGTCGAAAAAGCCGTTTCAAAAGTACCCGGTGTAACATCCTGCTCTGTCAGCCTGCTTACCAACTCTATGGGCGTTGAAGGCACTGCAGAAAACAGCGCGATCATTGCCGCCGTTGAAGAAGCCGGCTATGGTGCTTCGCCGAAAGGTACCGAAAAAACACAGAAAATACAGAATGATGAAGAGGCTCTGGCAGACCACGAAACACCTGCCTTAAAGCGCAGGCTTATCGCTTCCATCGGTTTCCTGCTCGTTCTGATGTATTTCTCGATGGGACACATGATGTGGAATTTCCCCGTTCCGGCATTCTTTGAAAACAATCATATCGCTTTGGGTCTTTTGCAGCTGATCCTTTCTGCGACAATCATGGTCATCAATCAGAAATTTTTCATCAGCGGCTTCAAGAGCCTTTGGCATAAGGCGCCCAATATGGATACGCTTGTTGCGCTTGGCTCTGCAGCGGCATTCCTCTATAGTACAGCAGCACTTTTCCTCATGACAGATGCACAGATGAAAGGCGATCATGCATCCGTTATGATGTATATGCACGAATTCTATTTTGAATCCGCTGCCATGATCCTGGCACTGATCACCGTCGGCAAAATGCTCGAAGCACGATCCAAAGGCAAGACGACCGATGCCTTAAAAGGGCTCATGAAGCTTGCCCCGAAAACGGCAAGGATCATCCGAAACGGCGAAGAAACGGAAGTTTCTGTTGATGAAGTCAAAAAAGGTGATATCTTCGTCGTTCGACCGGGCGAAAACATTCCCGTTGACGGCATCGTCATCGAAGGACACAGTGCAGTCAACGAATCCGCTTTAACGGGCGAAAGCATCCCCGTAGATAAAGAAGAAGGCAGCCTCGTTTCCGCTGCAACGATCAATCAATCCGGCTATCTCCGCTGCGAAGCGACAAGAGTCGGTGAAGACACGACCTTATCGCAGATCATTCAGATGGTCAGCGATGCCGCTGCAACAAAAGCACCTATCGCCAAAGTTGCTGACAAAGTTTCGGGTGTATTCGTTCCTGTCGTCATCAGCATTGCGATCGTTACGATCATTGGCTGGCTTATCGCCGGGGAAACGATCGGTTTTGCCATTGCGAGAGGTATTTCCGTTCTCGTTATCAGCTGCCCTTGCGCACTTGGTCTCGCAACGCCTGTCGCCATCATGGTCGGCAACGGTGTTGGTGCAAAGAACGGCATCCTTTTCAAAACGGCAGTTTCGCTTGAAGAAGCCGGCAAGATCCAGATCGTCGCGCTCGATAAGACCGGCACGATCACATCCGGCGAACCGAAAGTCACCGATATTCTCCCTGCGGAAAATATGTCGGAAGAAGAATTGCTCGGGCTTGCTTATGCGCTGGAGATGAAATCAGAACATCCGCTTGCACGCGCGATCATCAAAAAAGCCGAAGAATCGGGACTTTCCGCTAAGGAAATCAGCGATTTTGAAGCACTTCCCGGCAACGGGCTTACCGCAAAGCTTGAAAACTATACGCTTCTCGGCGGCAGCTATCAATTCATCGGCAAAACGGTCACGATTGGAAAAGATTTTGAAAATGCCTATGAAAAGCTCGCTTCCGAAGGAAAAACGCCCCTTTTCTTTGCGAAAGACGGCCATTTGATCGGCATTATCGCCGTTGCGGATACGATGAAGGCAGACAGCCCGCAGGCTATCCGCGAAATGCAGAATATGGGCATCCGCGTTGTCATGCTGACAGGCGACAATGAACGCACAGCGGCTGCGATCGGCAAAGAAGCTGGTGTTGACGAAGTTATCGCGGGTGTACTCCCCGATGGCAAGGAAAGCGTCATCCGCCGTCTGAAAGAACAGGGCAAGGTTGCCATGGTCGGCGACGGCATCAACGATGCTCCCGCCTTAACACAGGCAGACATCGGCATCGCCATCGGTGCAGGCACAGATGTTGCGATCGATGCGGCAGATATCGTCCTCATGAAAAGCGGACTTCTCGATGTTCCTGCAGCGATCAGGCTCGGGCGTGCGACCTTGACCAACATTCACGAAAACCTCTTCTGGGCATTCATTTACAATACGATCGGTATCCCGCTGGCAGCAGGGCTTTTCATCGGCATATTGGGCTGGCAGATGAACCCGATGTTCGGTGCAGCGGCAATGAGTCTCTCGAGCTTCTGCGTTGTCAGCAATGCGCTGAGGCTGAACTTCAAAAAGATCCATGACGCAAGCCATGATCATAAATTAAGAAAAAAATTAAAACCCGTAAAGGAGCAAACCACTATGACAAAGACAATGAAAATCGAAGGCATGATGTGCGTACATTGCGAAGCAAGAGTCAAGAAGACACTCGAAGCTTTAGCAGGCGTTAAGGAAGCTGTCGTCAGCCACGAAAAAGGCACAGCGATCGTTACACTCGAAGCAGAAGTTGCCAACGAAGTTTTAAAGAAAGCTGTTGAAGATCAGGATTACAAAGTTCTTGATATCGCGTAAAGACAAAATAAAAGAGAGTCGGATCATTCCGACTCTTTTTTTGTTTTCACATATTGTCTGATCAATATGAACAGACCAACGAGCAGCAGCAGGATGAAGAAAATCACGAGCAGTTCAAGGTTAAAATTCTCCACAAAATAACGGAAGCTGAATCCCCTTGCGCCACGGTAATTTGTCACGCCGTTTTCCAGCTTGGTCACGATCGTGATCGGCACTTCGATAAATCTCGATAAAATATAGATCACAAAATTGCCGAGAAAACCGAAAGCCGCCGTGATAATACCAAGTACGATCTTTAATTTCTGCGTAAAATCCGAACGGGTATCTTTTTCCAAAACGATCGCCGGATCATTTTCTTTTCCCAAAAGCAGATAATCGAGCGATACCTCAAAATATGCCGCAAGCGAGATCATGGTTTCCGTTTCGGGCAAATTCCCCTGCTCCCATTTTGAAATCGCCTGCCTTGAAACATGCAGCTCTGCCGCTAATTGTTCCTGTGATAAGCCTTTCATACGGCGGAGCCTCTGTAATCTTTCACCAAATTCTTTCATATGAACCTCCTTTTTATGTGCTTATCATATATAAAAATCCCGTGGAAATCTACCGTTTCGGTTTAACAAATCCGCAACGCTGCGTTGCATCGCCGTTTTTCCATAAAAAAGAGCCTTGCCAAAAGCAAAGCCCGTGATTTTTTAGTTTTTGTCCTGTGTGAGTTTTTCGAGGATGCTGTATAAGATCCTGTAAAGCTCTTTGCCGTCTTCCTCATCGATATCAACACACGAGGAAACCTTATCCGGAATCTCTGCAGCTTTTTCACGAAGAGCCTTGCCCTTTTCCGTCAGTTCGACATAGAGGACTCTTTCATCTTCTGTGGAGCGATAACGGCGAACGAAACCTTTTGCCTCCAGGCTTTTTAAAACCGGCGTCAATGTGCCGGAATCCAGGAACAGCTTTTTCCCCAGTTCTTTAACGCTGAGTTTTCCATCCTCCCAGAAGGCCATCATTGCAATGTACTGCGTGTATGTCAAATCAAGTGTGTCGAGATGGGTTCTGTACTGCTTGATCACTTCGCGTGAAGCAGCGTAAAGCGGAAAACAGAGCTGATTGCGCAAAAGCAAACTATTCTCTTTCTGATCTCTCACGAGACACCTCCAAATCTTTACTGCGTATATTATAACACATTCCTTTACATTTGTTAAGAATTTTAAAGCGATTTTCAAAATGCACATTTTTATTGTAAAGAATGCACAGGCTTTCCTTTTTTCGCCGAAGAAATTATGCTATACTGCCCATAGAAAACAAGGGAGGTAGAACTTGAAAGTTTTTTTATGTGAAAATATCCACCCCGAGGCGCTTGCACTCTTAAAGACACGCGCAGAAATTATTTCCGATTGGAAAAAAATTGCGGAAGCGGAAGCCATCATCAACCGCAACCTTCGCCTGCCTGCGGAACTTCTTTCAAAAATGCCGCAGCTTCGTGCGATCGCTGTTCACGGAACGGGCCATGACGGGATCGATATGGAATACTGCCGTGAAAATAATATTACCGTGTTCTATGTTCCCTTTGAAAATGCCGATTCCGTTGCCGAGCTGATCCTTGGCTTTTCGCTTGCGCTTCTGCGGAAACTGCCGCTTGCAGACAGAATGCTTTTATCCGGCGAAATCAGGGAAACTGCACCTGCCGTTCTGTTCGGGAATGAGCTGATGGGAAAAACGGTCGCTTTTCTCGGCGTCGGCGATATTGCAAGGCGTGCAGCACGCATTTTCCGTGAAGGCTTCCGTGCCAACGTCATCGGCTATGCGCCTTCTTTTACCGAAGAAAAGGCCGAAAGATGGCAGATCGGATACACAGAAAGCTTATCCGAACTTTTATCCCGTGCTGATATCCTTTGCATCGGCGTGCATTTAACACCCGAAACCAAGGGAATGATCGGCGAAAATGAGCTTTCACAGATGAAACCTTCCGCTATACTTATCAATACCGCAAGAGGTGCCGTTGTTGATGAAAAAGCATTATATATGGCTTTAAAGGAAAAAAAGATCGCCGCTGCTGCCTGCGATGTCTTTGAAAATGAACCGCCAACGCTCGAAAATCCGCTGCTTTCTCTTGAAAATTTCCTCGCAACACCGCACATCGGTGCCAATACAGACGAAGCATTGAGAAGAGTCGGCATCAAAATGGTCGAAGAGCTTTTCTGCCTTTTTGACGGCAAAACACCGCAATATTGCTATTAAAAAAGAGAAGGTTTTTCGCCTTCTCTTTTCATTTGCATTTTAGAGACCCATTTTCTTGAGGAGCATTCTGGAGCAATCGAGCTGATTCGGGATATTGCCGGTTTCATCGCGAACACGCCAGATATCGGGTGTGATTTCGTCAGCAACATACATCTTGCCGTTTTCGTCATAACCGATCTCGATCTTGAAGTCGATCAGGGTCAGACCCATGGGTGCCAATTCTTTCTTTAAAACTTCGCCAACACGAACGAGGATATCGAGAGCTTCGTCATACTGACCTTCTTTTAAGAGACCTTTCATCAGGCAGAGACGTTCGCTGATGAGCGGATCGCCCTGTGCGTCATCTTTTAAGGTAACTTCGGAATACGGCGGATCAAAAACGATGCCTTCTTCAAGTGTGAAACGACGGCACATGCTGCCTGCGGTGAAATAACGGAGAACGAATTCGAGCTTCGGAACGGTAAGGTTGCGAACCTGCATGAGACCCTTTTCAACGTCTGCTGCGATGTAATGTGTCGGGATGCCGTTCTTTTCCATCAGTTCAAAGAAATATTTGGAAATAGCGAGACCGATCTTTCCTTTGCCTTCAACGCTGCCGCCGACGGTGTTGCTGCCCGGATCGAATACGCCGTTTTCGCCTGTCATGCTGTCTTTAAAAAGAAGATGAACGATGTTCTTTTCTTCGTCGAGGAGAACGTCCTTTGTTTTGCCTGTATAAAGAGTTTTCATGAGAACCTCCTGAAAATTAGAGTACATTTTTACCGTTCACATTATAATACTTTTAGAGGCAATTTTCCATAATTTTCGGCAAATATTACAGAATTTTTATCACAAAACAGGCATATTTCCGAAAAATAATTCCATTTTTCGCTTTTAATGTTCGTTTTTCCTTACCCATCTTCACTTGATTTCCGGAATTTCGGGCAGCGGTAATTTTGCTGTTTCCTCGTCTTCCATATATTCATGAAGCTTGGATTTATAGACCTTCTGTTCGGGAATACTCTTGACGCAGGTCTCGTAATAAAACTTGTACTTATACTCCGTGAAGAAGATTTTATTCGTTATACTGAGTTGGCGAATGATGGCTCCAACCCGGGCTTTTTGTATTTCCGGCAATGCTTCGGTGATCTCATCCTCTCTGCATTTGCCAAGCCTTTCGATCGTTTCAAAAACCAGCGCCTTCTGCCCTTCAAAGCTCTGAAGAAGGAATTCTCTTCTCTCCTTCTTTTCAAGTTCTTTTCGTTTTTCATAGGGGAAACGCGCTTTCATATACTCATCGAGTTTTTTCCGATAACTATTCAGATAAACTTCCATGGTATTTTTTCTGTTTGCAAGAACACTTTCCATGTAAGAACCGCTGCTGAGCTTTCCGATCTTTTCTTCCAGTTTTTCGATCTTTTCGCGAAGGCGTTTCTTTTCGGAAAATTTGAATATCCCGAGCGAAGCCAATGTCTTTTCCGCAGTATCCTTTTCATTCTGCAGGTCAAGAATGGCATTCTGAACATCTTTGCGGAGAATCTGTTTTTTATTTGCAAAGTCTTCTTTAAGCGCTTGTTTATACGCCGCAAAAAGCCCATCTGCTTCGTTTTTTACAGACTGCCAATTCTCCATTGCGCGTTTTTTATTCTGTTCAAACTGTTCCTGTTTGCGTTTTTCTTCCTCTTGCGCTTTCTGTTTTTCAAGTTTTTCCCGCTGTTTCTTCTCTTCAAGCCGTTTCTGCTGGAGAGCCTCCTGTTCAGCGCGCCGTCTTTTTTCTTCCTCTGCTTCCGGTGTGCTGTTATAGCGGTCTTCCCAATAACTTTCCCTCATGCGGTTTTCGATTGAAGGAATATATTTTCCCGAAGCAACATGACCCAAATCCTGATTATTAAAAGAAGCCGTGAAATTATTTTCGATTTTCGATTCTTCATTGAGCCATTTGATAAGCTTGGCAACTTCTTTGATATTTTTTGCAGAAAGTCCTTGGGGAAGAAGCGGCCTCATCTCTTCATCCAGTCTGATGATCAGCGTTTGCAGGCTTGAATAAAGAGTATCACAGGCATAGCGAACATCCGAAGCGATCGAAACGACATCTCTTGTTGCTGTTCCGCCGAAAAGATCGATTCTTCCGCTTGCTTTTCTCTGTATTTCCTCAGAAGCTCTGTCAAAATTTCTTTCAGCACGCTCTGCTTCTTCTCTTATTCTGTTTATCGTCTTTTCTGCTAAAATATTCAGATCCATACCAATTTCTCAGCAATTTATTCCCTTGCCCCAAAGGAGCAGTCCCCACAGGCGGATTCGCCGCAGTCACCATATCGCTCCATATAAGATACGCCCCACTTGTTTAAAAGATCGAGCGCTTCCTGCAGCCTCTTGCCTTCTTCGGTGATGCAGTATTCCACGCGAACAGGCATTTCGTTAAACTGAATACGCGTAATAATGCGGTCTTTTTCGAGTTCTTTTAAAGACTGCGAAAGCATCGTATTCGTGATCTCAGAAATCACACCGCGGATTTCCGAATATCTTCTCTGTTTTCCGTCTGATAAAAGGCATACGATACTCGATTTCCATTTTCCGCCGATGATGCTCATGACCAGTTTTAAAGGACAGACTGCCATATTATCCATAATTTATCCCTTTCCCGTTTAAGATAAGTTATTTCATACCATATCAGTTAAAACTGCATTATTGTTGCTTTGTATAAGATATGATATAGTTATTCTATGAGATACATTTTTTATACCTCATACAGGAATTATATCATAAACACGGAAAGGTGAAAACAAAAATTATGAAACTCAGCGTAATTTATTATTCCCAGTCCGGCCATACCGCAAAAATGGCTGAAGAAATCGTCAAAGGCATCTGCGAAGTTGCAGGATGCGAAGCAAAAGCTTTCTCTATCGATGCGATCGACAGAGAATTTGTTGAAAACAGCTCTGCCGTTATCGTCGGCGCACCTACATACGCAGGCACAGCAGCTTGCGCACTCCAGACATGGCTCGAAGCTGAAGCAGGCAGCTATAACCTCGCTGGTAAAATCGGCGGTGCTTTTGCAACGGCAGCATACATCCACGGTGGTGCAGACCTTGGTCTCCTCACCATCCTCCAGCACATGATGTTCCTCGGCATGATGACTTATTCCGGCGGATGCGCTTGCGGTGATCCGGTTATTCACCTTGGCCCGGAAGCGATGAACGCAAACGAAGATTCTTTCTGCGAACTCTTCCGCACCTATGGCAAACGCATGGCTGAACAGACCGTCAAAGTTTTCGGTTAATGACGATGAAAGATGCAGTAAAAACGCTGCATCTTTTTATTTTTGACGCATTTGCAACATATTCTTGATTTTCTTTTTGCTATTCTCTTATTAAAGCGGAAAAACCGCCAAAATAGCAAAAGGAAATTAAGATTATGACGATAAACAGAAATACCAAACTTTCGGAGATCCTCTCCCAATACCCACGGCTCAAAGAATCGCTTCCCATGATCCATAACCGCTTCAAAATGATCGGTTCACCGCTTATCAAGGCAAACAACCTCAATATTGCCGATATGAGCCGCTATGCGGAAATGGAAGAATCGGCGCTGATCGATAAACTGCATCATTCGATCGCAAAATACGATCGCATAAACCGGAGCGTTTATTCCTGTTGACAGCACAAAAACCCCTATCTCTAAAAGATAGGGGTTTCTTGTTAAATAGGCTTGATTTTAACATAATTTTCCGATAATATTAATTTGTATGCATTATACAGTAAAAAATGTATATCACGGTTTCGGGAGGTTCCTCTTGCAGAAGAAAATTAAGAATACGCTTTTTACGGCTTTTATGATCCTTTGCGGCAATGCGCTTCTGGCATTTCTCGTTGCGGCTTTTATCATTCCGCATGACATCATCATGGGCGGAACAACGGGCATCGGCATCGTGTTATCCAATATTTTCCAGGTCGACACGGCAATTTTTGTCCTTGTACTCAACGTTGTGCTGCTTCTTGTCGGTCTTTTCATTTTGGGAAAACGATTTTTTGTCGCAACAGCGGCAAGCTCTGTTCTCTATCCGATCTTCCTCGGGTTAATGGAACGCATTCCCGACATTGGCAATCTGACGGATGATCCGCTTTTGGCATCGCTTTTCGGCGGTGTGCTTATGGGTATTGCCCTGGGAATGGTCATCCGCGTCGGTTCTTCAACAGGCGGTATGGACATCGTTAACCTGATCCTGCACAAATATTTCCATCTTCCCGTTTCGGTTTTTGTCTATATTACGGATATTATCGTCGTCGGCGGTCAGGCGATTTTTAACGAACCCGAAAAGACGCTTTTGGGTATCGTCGTTCTCGTTCTCGAAACGATTATTCTGGAACAGGTCATGATCTTTGGCAAATCGCAGATACAGATCTATATCGTCTCCGAAAAATTTGAAGATATCCGCGAAAGCTTACTGACCGAGCTTGGCGCAGGCGTCACGATGCACTACATCGAAACGGGGCACTTGGGCAAAATGCAGAAAGCGGTTCTCTGTGTAATTCCGCCGCAAAAACTTTATGCAGCCAACGAACGCATCCATCAGATCGATGAAAATGCCTTCCTGACGATCACCAAGATCAAAGAAGTCCGCGGCAAAGGCTTTACCAAAGAACAGGAATGGGTTCCCAAAGATTAAAAAACCGGGCTATCAAAACAGCCCGGCTTTTCTTTTCTATTCCATTTTGGGGAGTTTGGCAAAGCTTGCCTCAAGTTCTTCATCGGTCGGAATATAGTCGCTCATCTTTCCGTCGTGGAATTTTTCGTAGGAAAGCATATCGAAATAACCCGTACCCGTGAGACCAAAAACGATCGTCTTTTCTTCGCCGCTTTCTTTGCACTTCAGCGCTTCATCGATCGCAACACGAATCGCATGAGAGCTTTCCGGCGCAGGGAGAATACCCTCTATTCTTGCGAAATATTCCGCTGCTTCAAAAACATCCGTCTGTTTGACGCTGACAGCCTCCATCATGCCCTGATGATAAAGCTCCGATAAAGTTGAATTCATACCGTGATAACGCAAGCCGCCTGCATGATTTGCCGAAGGGATAAAACCGCTGCCGAGCGTGTACATCTTCGAAAGCGGGCAGACCATTCCCGTATCGCAATAGTCATAGGCATAGACACCTCTCGTGAAGCTTGGGCAGGAAGCCGGCTCAACGGCGATGATGCGGTAATCGGCTTCTCCACGAAGTTTTTCACCCATAAACGGCCCGATCAAACCGCCAAGATTGGAACCACCGCCTGCACAACCAATGATGATATCCGGCTTTACACCGTATTTATCAAGTGCTGCTTTTGTTTCAAGGCCGATAATCGACTGATGCAGCATTACCTGATTCAAAACGCTGCCCAAAACATAGCGATAACCCTCAGTATTGACGGCTTTTTCAACCGCTTCGGAAATTGCACAGCCGAGACTTCCCGTTGTTCCCGGGTGTTCTGCCAGAATTTTTTTGCCAACTTCCGTTTCCATAGACGGCGAAGGCGTGACCGAAGCACCATAGGTTCGCATGACTTCTCGTCTGAAAGGCTTTTGCTCATAGGAGCATTTGACCATATAGACCTTGCAATCAAGCCCGAAATAGGAACAAGCCATCGAAAGTGCTGTACCCCATTGCCCTGCTCCGGTTTCCGTTGTAACGCCTGTTAAGCCCTGCTGCTTTGCGTAATAGGCCTGTGCGATCGCCGAATTCAGCTTATGGCTTCCGCTGGTGTTGTTGCCTTCAAATTTATAATAGATTTTTGCCGGTGTTCCGAGCTTTTCCTCGAGGCAATATGCACGGACAAGCGGTGCAGGTCTGTACATTTTATAGAAATCGCGGATCTCTTCGGGAATTTCAAAATAGGCTGTTTCATCGTCGAGTTCCTGTCTGATCAGCTCATCGCAGAATACGCCCGAAAGTTCCTCCGCTTTCATGGGTTCATGCGTTTGCGGGTTTAAGAGCGGTGCGGGTTTGTTTTTCATATCCGCACGCAGGTTATACCAAGCCTGTGGCAGCTCGTTTTCGTTCAGATATATTTTATAAGGGATCTTTGTGTCTTTCATCATGTTTTCCTCCGGTTTTTGGTTGATTTATACTGATTTTTCTGCTGTTTTTCTCGTTGTTATTTATATTCGGCGCGCAGCGCCACCAATACTTTGTGTATTTCATAGTTCCTCCAAAAAATAAAACTCCTCTGACGATTCTGCCAAAGGAGTTTAATAAAAAATCCCTGACAGAAATCTATTCTGTCAAGGACGAATAACCAAATATTATCCGCGGTGCCACCTTGATTTACGGAGTGACCGTACGCTCAGCAGGATACCAACATATCCCCGGCAACTGACGTATGCCCTACGTCGCAGAATACTCAGCAAAATATGCCTTTGACTGCGCCCTCAGCGGTCCATTTGACAACTTGTTTCCTACCTGATTCTCAGCATCGCAGGTTCTCTGTATGGGCATGATTGCCGTTATCTCCGCTTCAACGGTTTACCCTATTAACTTAAATGTATTTTACCGCTGCATTTTTTTGATGTCAATAGTTTTTTTGCAAAAAAATACTCCGCTAAAAAACGGAGTATTGGTCGTGCTTTAATTATTCCCACTCGGCAAATTCAGATATAGTAGGGTGTATTTGAGGTGATTTCGCAGGAAAAACTTTCGCAAATATGTTAATATTCCACCTGCTATTTTCGGCTGTAAAGTTTATTAGTATCAAAA
>SVGZ01000007.1 GCA_015056045.1 Clostridiales bacterium
TCCTGTCCTTGGGCATAATATCTATAAAGAAGATTTCTATCATTTCGACCTGATGATCCCAAGATTATCCGGTGTTTCGGATGTTCTTCCCGTGACGCTTTCGGGAAAGCTCATCGATACGGAAAACCTCAAGCCGGGTGATACTGTCCATATCCTGGGTCAGGTCAGAAGCTACAACAAGATCGTAGAAATGAAAAATCGCCTCGATATCCGTATTTTTGCGCTTGAGATCGAAAAAATCCCCGAAAAAGATTTTATCAACGAAGTCATGATCGAAGGCTATTTGTGCAAAGCGCCTGTTTACCGCATCACGCCTTTCGGCAGGGAAATTGCCGATATGCTGATCGCCGTCAATCGCTCTTTTGGGAAATCGGATTATATCCCTGCGATCGCTTGGGGAAGAAATGCGCGATTCGTTTCAAATGCAGAGGTTGGCCAGAAATTATACCTGATGGGTCGTCTGCAGAGTCGTCTTTATGAGAAAAAGCTTGAAGATGGCCTCATCGAAAACAGAGTAGCCTATGAGCTTTCCGCGGCTTTTGTCGAACGCATAGAAAAAGAAGATGAATAAATCTTAAATTTGTCACAAGATATTAACGAATGCGCCAAATTATGGTATCATTATTGTGAGAAAATAGTAAATGAGGAGAAAACATTTGGCAAAGAAAAAAACGGAGAAAAAACTCAGGATCATACCGCTTGGCGGAATCGGTGAGATCGGCAAAAATATGACCGCCTTTGAATATGGAAACGACATGATCGTGGTAGACTGCGGTCTTGCTTTTCCGCGCGAAGATATGCTGGGCATTGACTATGTCATTCCCGATGCTTCGTATCTTGAAGAAAACAGAGAAAAACTGCGTGCCTTTATCATTACACACGGCCATGAAGACCATATCGGCGCTGTTCCCTATATCGTGCCGGAATTTGATGTGCCCGTTTACGGAACAAGGCTTACGCTTGCCTTAATACAGAATAAATTTGAAGAACACAAAATCGAAGGTGTCCGTTTATTACAGGTCGATCCCGGTGAAAAGGTAAAAGCCGGTGTCTTTTCCGTGGAATTCATTCAGGTCTGCCATAGTATAGACGATGCCGTATCTTTGGCGATCGAAACGCCTGTCGGTATGGTCATCCATACGGGCGACTTCAAGATCGACTATACGCCGACAGACGGCAAAAAAGCAAACCTCAACCGCTTTGCAGAGCTTGGCGCACAGGGTGTTCTTGCCTTATTATCCGACAGTACCAATGCGGAAAGAACGGGCGTTTCCCTTTCGGAAAAAGAGGTTTCCGATTCTTTTGAAGGCTATTTTTCTAAAGCACGCGGCAGGATCATCATCACGACTTTTGCTTCGAATATCCATAGACTCCAGCAGGTCGTCGATAAGGCAAAATTATATAACAGAAAGATCTGCATCATTGGCCGCAGCATGGTCAAGATCGTTGAATTGGCCTCTGAGCTTGGCTATCTGAAAATGCCGCCGAATATGATCGTCGATATCACAGAGATCAGCAAGCTCAAGGATAATAAAGTCGTTATCCTGACAACAGGCAGCCAAGGCGAAGGGATGTCTGGGCTTTCCCGCATTGCCATGGGCGAAATGCAGGGAATCGAGATCAAACCCGGCGATATCGTTATAGTATCCGCATCGACGATCCCCGGAAATGAAGTCAATGTCAACAATATCCTGAACCTGCTTTTCAAAAAAGGTGCAACCGTTATCCATGAGCGTATGGCAAAAGTCCACGTCACCGGTCACGCCTGTCAGGATGAATTGAAGCTCATGCTGGCGATCGTAAAACCGAAATATTTTATTCCCGTACACGGCGAATACAGGCATCTTTTCCGTCATGCGATGCTTGCGGAAGACCTTGGCGTCAGCACAAAAAATATTTTCATTCCCGAGCTTGGCAATGTTGTTGAATTTTCAAAAGCGGAAGCCCGTATGGAAGAAAAAGTTTCCGCAGGTGCAACTTTGATCGATGGTCTTGGCATTGGTGATGTCGGTGCTGCTGTCATCAAAGAGAGAAAACAGCTTTCGCAGGATGGGCTCGTTGTCGCATTGGCAAAGATCACATACCAGCGCTCAAAGCGGACAAAAGTCGAATGTGATATTATTTCCCGCGGCTTTGTCTATGTTAAGGATTCCGAAGACCTCTATATGCGCTCGGAAGAACTTGTGAAAAAAGCCGTTGAAGAATGTCTTGCCGACGGTGTTTCCGAACAAGCCGCCATGAAAAGCCGCATCAAAAAAACATTGCAGACCTATTTTTACAGCACAACAAAGCGTAACCCGATGATCATCCCCATCATCATCGAAAACTAAACTGACAAAGGAGAAACCATTATGTATGTCTATGATCGTGCAAACGCACTCGCACAGGATATCAAACAGAGCCCCGAATATAAAGAGTATAAAGCTTTGAAGGACGAGCTTTATGAAAATGCCACAACAAAAGACCTTTTGAAACAGTATAAAAAGCTGCAGTTTGAAGCACAGACACAGTATATGAGCGGTCAGCAGCCTTCTGCGGAATTGATGGACAAGATCAAAAAGCTGAACGATGTCCTCGTTTTCAATCCGAAGGTCAACGAATTCTTTATCGCAGAGTATAAATTCAATACCTTGATCTCCGATGTGTATAAGATCATCGGCGATGCCTGCGATATCGATACCGATTTTATGAAAGATTAAACCATGCAGGAAAAACCAAGAAACAAGCCGGAAAAGAGCAGACAGAGAAGAACCTTTGAAAAAACGCCATGGTATATCCTTTTATGGCGTGCGGCAAAGCCTTTTTTGGCGATCGTGCTTGCGATCATGATCGTCTATGCTGCTGTTTCCGCAGGCATCAAATATGCCTATCAGCATTATTTTTCGCCTGTTGATCCCGAAAATACGGAAATGGTTGAGATCACGATCGCAAGAGGAAGTTCCTTATCTTCGATTTCAAAACAGCTTGAGGAAGAAGGACTCATCCGCAATTCGATGGTGTTCAAGCTCTATGTCGATTTTATGGACATGTCTTCCAAGCTGCAGTCGGGTAAACACAGCTTTTCGCCTTCGATGAGCTATGATGACATCATCGAAGAGTTAAAGCGCGGCAATAACCAGCGTACAACGATGATGCTGACCTTGGCAGAAGGTTCAAGTGTCGAAGAAATTGCGGAAATTTTTGCCAAAAACGGTTTCTTTGACGGCGAAACGGAAGAATTTTTAAAGCTTGCCAAAACCGGCGAAGCCTTTGAAAGCTATCAGTTCGTCAAGGATGCGATCGAAATCAATGCCGCTTCGGAAGAAAAACGCAGCTATGTCCTTGAGGGCTATCTTTTCTGCGATACCTATGAATTCTATACGGATTCTTCGGAAGAAACGATCATCAACAGGCTTCTCGCAAGATTCAACGAGATCTATCATGCGGATTTTGTCGCAAGAACAGAAGAACTTGGTCTTTCGATCGATGAAGTGGTAACGCTTGCTTCCGTCATTGAAAAAGAGGCAAGAACAGCTGATTTCGCAAAGGTGTCTTCGGTATTCCATAACAGACTGGCGATCGATATGCGCCTGCAGTCCGATGCTACTGTGCAGTATTTCCTTGGAACGAATAAGCTCAGTTTAAGCTCCGCAGAGCTTGCCACGCCGACGGGTTATAATACTCATCTGAACAGCGGTTTGCCTTTGGGACCGATCTGTCAGCCGAGCCGTTCCGCAATAGAAGCGGCACTCTATGCAGATGAAGCCTATATCGAAGATGAATACCTCTACTTCTGCCTTGCCGAACCGGAAGGCGGTTCGCTCGTCTTTGCCAAGACATATGAAGAGCACCTCGAAAATGTTGAAAAATACGAGGCGCTTTGGAAGGAATTTGATAATGAACAGCAAACAAATGAGCCTTAAACCGGAGCTTCTTGCACCTGCGGGAAATCTTGAATGCTTCAAAGCAGCGATCGATTTCGGTGCAGATGCCGTCTATCTTGCCGGAAAAAAATTCGGTCTGCGTGCTTTTGCGGAAAATTTTACGATCGATGAGATAAAAGAAGCTGTTGCGATCGCACATGAAAAGGGCAGACGCGTCTATATTACCGTCAACGGGCTTTACCGCGATGAAGAATATGATGAGCTTGAAAGCTATTTAAAAGAGATCAAGGAAACAAAAGCCGATGCCGTCATCGTGACAGATCCCGGTGTTATCCCGATCTTAAAAAAACTCGGGATCGAGATCCATTTAAGCACACAGGGCAGCACGATGAATGCGAGAAGTGCTGCATTTTGGCATGAAAATGGCGTCAAACGCGTCATTCTTGCCCGTGAGCTTTCTTTTGAAGAGATCAAAAAGATGGCTGCCAACATTCCCGAAACGCTTGAACTCGAAGCCTTTATCCATGGTGCAATGTGCATAGCCTATTCCGGCAGATGCCTTTTATCGAGCGTCTTTACCGGTAGAAGCGGCAACAGAGGCGAATGTGCACAACCCTGCCGTTGGGAATATCAGATCAAAGAAGCGGGCTATCCGGATGATGCGCTCACCATGATGGAAGACGAACGCGGAACCTATGTCATGAACTCCAAAGATCTCATGATGATCGATTATATCCCGGAGCTTTGCGAAAGCGGGCTCAGGTCTCTGAAGATCGAAGGCAGAATGAAGAGCGTTTATTATGTCGCTTCCGTTGTCGATGCATACCGCAAGGCGATCGACCGCTATTATGCCGATAAGGAAAACTATGCGCTCGATCCGGAGATCAAGACAGGTCTGTATGATTCCTCGACAAGAATGTTCGGGACAGGCTTCTATTTCGGAAATCCCCGTTCAGCCGGTCAGGATATCCATATGCAGATGCATGCAAGGCGCTATTTCTTCTGTGGTGTCGTCAAAAAAGAAGCCGATGAAGAAGGCTATATCACCGTTGAACAGCGCGGAAAATTCAGCATTGGTGAAGAGATCCTCGTGCTTTCGCCGAATATGGAAAATCGCTCCTTTATCCTCGAAGCAATGACAGATGAAGAAGGCAATCCGCAGGCATCCGCACCGCATCCGAAGCAGATCATCCGCATCAAAGCACCGTATGCGCTCAAACCCGGCGATATTTTAAGAAAATACTTATAAAACAAAAAGACCCGAAGTTTTTTCGGGTCAATTCTTTTTATTCAATGTTGCTTTGCAGTTCGTAGAGCAGGGATTCCCTGATCTCGATCCAATCGCCGCCGTTGCCAAGGTTATCAAGGATCAGCGGAATAAAGCTCTGCAGCATGTTGGAGATCTTTGTCATGCCGCTTTCACAGAGATATTTGATGTTCTGTTTGCTGCGGATGATCTGGGCAACCGATAACAGGAGGTCCTGTTTGACGAGCGCACAGGTATAGGGATCAAGCTGTTCAAGCACCGTAAAAGCACCGCTCGAAAGAATGCGGTCTTTATAATAAAAAGCGTAATCTTCGAGCATTTCGAGCTTGGTCTTTTCGGTTTGGCCTTTGCCGATGCAGAATAGGATCAGGCAGAAAAGATGCCAGTTAAAATCCTGATCCGCAAAATCCGAAAGGGTATTGGCGATCGAATTCACAAAAGGATCACCCGAAGCAAGGCAACCGTCAAACTCAAGCTTTTCGTCAAGGCGAAGCGCTTCCTGTTTGGCGGAACGCAGCAGACGGAGAACACGGAGCATCGTCGTGCCGTAGTTTTCATAAGTCTGCCCGCCGTTTTTCGCCAAAAGATAAGATATAAGCGTATCGCAGCTCGGCCTGAAGCTGATGACAAAACCGATCTGTTCCATCATGAGCTCGGCAAAGGTATCGTGTACCATTTTCGAGAGGAACATCGACATCTGTGATAAAACATTGTTGGTCTTCTTGTCGTCTGTCCGTTTGAACTGATTATACAAGACGGAAAGCTGCGAATCGATCATATTAAGACCGTCTTTGACGGAGATCATCAGGTCTGTGACATACTGATCTGCCATGACGTAGGCGGAGTTTTTATAAACGATCTTGTGTTCGATCTCACCCCAGAAATTGTTGACCATAGCTTTGATCTGCAGCTCAAATAAAACGGCCTCTCTTCCCAAAAGGAAAACACCGTCAAGCTTATAGATACCGAAACCGTTTTTCTGTTTCTGCGGTTGTCTTTCCGTAATGTTCAGGCGGATCTTTGGCATAAAGGGATCGAAATAAAAGATGCCGTCTTCCGTTTTGGTAAAAATGGAACGGATCTTTTCATAGATCTTTGCTTCATCCTGAATGAACATACATTCCAGACGTACACCGATCAGGTCACGCATATTCCGAAGAACATCTTCCGGATCGTCGTGAATATGCGCGAGGTTGTTGCGGATGATCTTTTCTCTCGTGCTTTCGGTCGATTTGATCCTGTATTGTATGCTGAGTTCGCCGCCGGAATCTTTGACCAGAATATCTTCAAAATATTCGGTGATCTCTTCGGCGATGAGCTTGTAAATATTCTTTTTTGTTTCGTAAATTTCGAGCGTCTGCTCGATATAATTAAACAGATCTAGGTTCATTATTATCCTGTTTTCAGATGATTTTTGCACCGATGCTCTCAAGCTCGGCAAGTACTTTTTCGTGTTCTTCCTTATCGATATAGGCAAGTCCGCGTTTTAAAATGCTGACGTCAAAGCCGTTTTTCAGAAGAAGGAGAACCGTTTCTTTGATGCAGTATTCCGTTGCCATACCGCTGACGACAACTTTTCTCGAAAGGTTAAAGCGCAGCTGCCCGAAAAATTCGTTCTTTGCGCCGAAACCGGAGTATTCTTCCTGCATCGGGTTTTCGCCTTTGTTGAAAATATTGAAATGCGCAATAGGCGAGTTGACCGTCTTTTTGATGTTGGTATAATATCGTTCGTCAATTTCCGATCCCGTTTCGCCGATAACGCAATGCGCAGGCCAGATGCCGCCGTTTTCCTTAAAGGAACAATGCGTTTCCGGGTGATGATCGCGGACGTAGAAAACCTGCATTTCGGGGTGTTCGTTGATATAGTCGATGGCTGCATCAATCGATTCCTCTGCATTAAGACAGGGCAGGGAACCACGGATGAAATCATGCAGTGCGTCAACGACGATGTGCGTTGTCAGCTGAGATCTTTCTTTCCACCAAAGATTCCTCGGCGATGCCGGCAGGTGGCGTTTGTGTTCGGAAGCTTCGTAAAGCTTGAAAATGCGATCCGCTTTGCTTTTTTCAATGAGATGGCCGGATAAATACTGGCAGAGATCGTCATAAGTGACGCCGAGTTCATCTTCATCGGATTTGGAAATGCCAAGACCTGCAGCCGGTGCTTTTTTGATGATCGCTTCAGGTGCTTCATAGATCTTTGCGATCTCATAAATATCATTTTTGAGGAGTCCATCCGTCGGGATGAAATCACAGCCGCCATCGCCGAATTTCGTGAAATACGCGGTAACATTTTCCGTTGCGTGTTCCGTTCCGGCAACAAGGAGGCGTTTGCCCAGCGAATACTGAATGATCATGCGGAGTCTTGCCTGCAGATTTCCCAGGGCATATTTATCTGTAACATCAAAAAGCTGGCTTCTGCCGATATCCTCCAATGCGCCGCTGTAGGCATTTTCAATGGAGATCGTTTCCGCAGAAATACAGGAAAAACGTGCTTTTAAGGCATCGACACAGGCGATGGAATCGGCCATATCGCTCTGTGTTCCGTTGGGCATAAGGAGAAGATGCAGTTCTTTTCCCGTATCTTTGATCGCATCGGCAATGAGTGCAGCGCAGACAAAACTGTCAATACCGCCCGAAAGCCCAAGGATATAACCGTCCATGCGGTTTTTTTCCATATATTCAAGCGTCATGGATTTGATCTCATCGATTTTTTTCGCAATGTATTCCGCTTTTGTCATATTGTCTCTCGGGAAATCCGGAGAAACGGCGTTTAAGATCTCTCGCTGTCTCATTTTCATGGTGTGATCCTCAGCTTTCATACTCTGTCTATTATATGATACCTTTAATGTTTAAAAAAATCCACAGTAAAATGGAAAAATTTCCTTGAACTTGGCAAAAAAAAATAAATTATCCTTTTCCTGCATTTTGCATTGCAGGCATAGATTTTGGAAGATAAGCGGGAAAAAATATAATATCATTTTTTTACACATTTTGATATAATATTGATATGAAGAAAACTGCTTTTGCAGAAAGGAAAACGTATGTTCGATGTTATCATCATTGGTTTAGGTGTCATCGGTGCAAGCATTGCGCGCGAACTTTCAAGGTTCAAGCTCAATATTTTGGGTATTGAAGCGGAAGAAGATTACGCCTGCGGTGCTTCAAGTGCAAACAGCGGCATCGTGCATGCCGGTTATGACGCAAAACCGGGAACTTTAAAGGCAAAGTTTAACGTTCTCGGCAATAAACTCTTTAAAAAATGGGCAGATGAACTCCATTTCCCATATATCAATAACGGTTCGCTCGTCCTTTGCCATAGTAAAGAAGATATTCCGCGCCTTGAAGCCTTATATGAACAGGGTATCAGGAACGGCGTAGACGGCATGGAGATCATCATGCGTGAGGAACTGATCAAGCTGGAACCGAATCTTTCGGAATCAGTTGTCGCTGCGCTTCGCTTAAAAACAGGCGGAATCTGCTGTCCTTATGAATTTACTTTTGCCTGCGCGGAAAATGCACAGAAAAACAGCGCTTTGTTCAGGCTTGGCGAGCGTGTTCTTTCCGTCAAAAAAGACGACGAAATATTTATCGTCAAAACAGACAAAGCCGAATACAAAGCCAAGCTCATCATCAATGCCGCAGGGCTTTATTCCGATGAGATCAATAATATGCTTTCCGAAAAGAAAATGCGCATCATTCCGAGGAAAGGTGAGTATCTCCTCATGGATGATAAGGCAGGCGCATTCTTTACGCATACGATTTTTGATCTGCCTTCGGCTTTGGGAAAGGGTATCCTCATCAGCCCGACAGTTGACGGAAACCTTTTCATAGGTCCCACGGCGGTTGAGATCGGCAGCAAAACAGATGTCTCTGTTTCACAGGAAGCCTATGATGTCCTGCTTTCCGGTGCAAGGAAGAGCTGGTCTGCTGTTCCCGAAAACAGGTTTATCACTTCTTTTTCCGGTCTTCGTGCGCATCCCGAAGGCGGAGATTTCGTCATCGGTGAAGCGGAAGACTGCAAAGGCTTGATCAATGCAGCAGGCATCGAATCGCCGGGTTTGACGTCTTCTCCTGCGATCGCGGAATATATCGCCGCATTGGTAAAAGAAAAAACAGGAGCAGAGGAAAAAGAAGATTTTGATCCGATCCGTCTGCCGATCGAAAAATTCAGGCTCATGACGGATGAAGAAAAGAAGGCTGCGATAGAGCGTGACCCTGCTTTTGGCCATATCGTTTGCCGCTGCAACATCGTCTCCGAAGCAGAGATAAAAGAAGCGATCCGCCGTGGAGGAAAAACGATGGACGGTGTAAAAAGGCGAGTCCGTGCAGGCATGGGAAAATGTCAGGGAGGTTTCTGCACACCGGAGATCGCAAAGCTCATCAGCAAAACTGCAGGCATCCCGATGGAAGAAGTCACAAAACACGGGAAAGGTTCCGAAATGCTTGTCGGCAGCATCCGCGGAGGTGAAGTATGACATTATATTGCGATACAGCGGTTATTGGTGGTGGTCCTGCGGGAATGGCAGCTGCACTTGCGGCAAAAAAAGCCGGTGCAGATACGATCCTCCTCGAAACAAGCCCGCAGCTTGGCGGTATTTTAAATCAGTGTATTCATAACGGTTTCGGTCTGCACATTTTTGGCGAAGAATTAACAGGACCCGAATATGCCGATCGTTTTAAAAAAGAGATCGAAAATTCCGGTGTTCGTGTCTATACGGGAACGCTTGTCACTTCGATCACAAAAGAGAAAAAAGTCACCGCCTTTAATGCTAAGGACGGCATGATCGAAATCGAGGCAAAATCCATTGTCTTTTCCCTTGGCTGCCGTGAAAGGCCAAGAGGTGCGCTTGCCATTGCTGGAACAAGACCTGCAGGTGTCTATACCGCCGGAACAGCGCAGTATTTTGTCAATATCGAAGGGAAAATGCCCGGTCGCGAGTGCGTGATCTTGGGATCGGGCGATATTGGCCTTATCATGGCGCGAAGAATGACCTTTGAAGGGGCAAAAGTAAAAGCTGTTGTTGAGCTTATGCCATATAGCGGCGGTCTTGCCCGAAATATCAAGCAATGTCTTGATGATTTTGGTATTCCGCTCCTGCTTTCGCATACGGTTGTTGAAATCCATGGGGAAAACCGTGTCACAGGCGTTACCATCGCCAAGGTCGGCAATGACAGAAAAGCGATCAAAGGTACAGAGCAGTTTATTTCCTGCGATTGCCTTTTGTTGTCCGTTGGTCTGATCCCGCTGATCGATTTGGCACAGGAAGCCGGTGCAGAGCTGAAAAACGGCAGACTGCTTGTTGGCGAAAACTTTATGACAACAATTCCCGGTCTATTTGCCTGCGGAAATGCGCTTCATGTCCATGACCTTGTCGATTTCGTAACGAAAGAGAGTAGTGAAGCCGGTCTTGCTGCGGCAAATTATGCGCTTGGAAAAGCTGAACCGGCAAAGGAATATATCGAGCTGATCCCCGGAAACGGCATTTCCTATATCATTCCCCAGCGAATTGCCAAAAATTGCAGGGAAAAAGTTACGCTTCGTTTCCGCAGTGCCAATGTCTATAAAAAAGGCAGTCTTGTCCTTTCCGATGCGGATGGCATGCTTGCAAAGAGCCGTTTTGCGGCAATGGCACCGGGCGAAATGCTGTCAAAAGTGATCACAGCGGAGGATATCGGCAAAGCAAAAGATTTCCTCAGGCTTGCGATCGCGGAAAATGAATTTTGATCCTTTTTCGGATAGAAAGGAAAATGTATGACAGAACTGATTTGCATCCGCTGTCCCATTGGCTGCAGGCTTATGGTTACGGATTTTCTTACGGTTTCGGGCAATCAATGTAAGCACGGAATGGAATATGCTATTGAGGAAATGACTGCGCCGAAACGCATTGTCACAAGCCTGATCAAACTCATTGGTGCAGATGAACCGCTTTCCGTTAAAACCGAAGTGCCGATCCCGAAAGAATTGATTTTCAATGTACTTGAAGAGATCAAAAAACTTCGTTTACAAGCACCCGTTGAAATCGGAACGGTGCTCATCGAAAATATTCTGGGTACAGGCGTCAATATTATTGCAACAAAAACAGTAAAATAAAAATAACAGCCGGTCTGTGTTTAGCAGCCCGGCTTTTTGTTCAAACAGGAATTTATCGGATTTTCAGTTGTTGAAAGATTTCCTCTGTTTCGGATTTTGCTCCTTCGAAATGCGGCCATGCGTCAATGCCGTCAGCGTTTTTTCTCGGGATAATATGGAAACGGAAATGCGGAACGGATTGTCCTGCGCTTTCCTCACTTGCATTCAAAAGGTTCACGCCGTCATAGCCGCATTTTTCTGTGCAGTGAATCGAAATCTTTTTCACGGTTTCCATCAGATGATGCAAGGTTTCGGTATCGCAATCGAGTATGCTCTTCACGTGCTTCTTTGGTATGGCAAGCATATGCCCATCGACGTCTCCGGCAATATCCATAAAAACCAAGGTATTGTCATCCTCATAGACCTTGGAACAGGGGATTTCACCTTTTGCAATTTTACAGAATACACAGTCCATGGTATTTTTCCTTTGCAATAAATCGTTCGGCAAGTTGTTGTTTGATGAAAAATTATTTATCAAGAATAAACTGCCATCTCTTTGCTATTTCAACGGGCATCAGTTTGCCAAGAGTTTCACCATCACGAATAAGCTCTTTTTTGCCAAAATGGAAAAAGAAAAATTCTCCAACTTCATTGTTGTATCCAAGTTGAAATTCAAGTTCTCCTTTGAAATAAGGAAATATCGGTTTTAATTTTTCGTCTATTGCCCATACAAAGGCTGCATCATGATTGTTAATACAGCTGATTATCCATTCCTCTTTCTCCGTAAACCACATCCAAAAAGATTTAGCTGCATCTTCATTCATAGCTTTTTTAGTAAATAATGAAAGCATATTTTTTCCTCCTTAGTATGTTCAGGTATGTTCAAGTGCGTTTAATAGTTAAATAAATTCGTTTTAATAATTGTATTTATATTATCATATCGATTACCGATATACAAGAAAGGCACGGCAGAGTAGTCTGCAATGCCATGAATTTTTTACTCCAGTTCTTCGATCATCGCTTCAAGGTTTTCTTCGGAATATTCGATCTCCGCAGAGAAAAGCCTTGCGATTTCAACCTGATCTTCAAAATCAAAGTGACCGAAATTCTTGTAAAAAGCGATGCCCATGTTGCGGATAAATGTGCAGCCGAATACCGCAAAAGCCGCTCTTGCGCCGATGTCGATCTCATCAAAGGCGATACCAAGATGCCTGTAGACAAAATAGACAAGAAGCTGTTCATATTCCGTCTGTCTGTCCTGCATCAGTGTGTTGAAGTTCTCTTCATCGCGGTCGGAATAGCCTGCAAAGAGCATATTTAAAAGCTCTGTCCATTTTTCATCCATGCGTTCGAGGAAAACCACAGCCTGCATGAGTTCAGCCATCTTTTTCCGCGGATCCTTTGCCTTGCACATGGCAAGAAGCTTATCCATGCGCTGATCAATGGAAAGACTGCGATCCTGTAATACAAGGGTCACTTCATCGCGTAGATCGAGGAGTTCATCTTCCGCATAGCTTTCGCCTTCGATAACAAGTTTAACGGGTTCTTTTCTTCCAAGAATAATGCGACCGGCTTCTTCACAGCAAAGCCCCAAGCCTGTTTCGAGGCGATCGTCATATTTGTTCTTGAACCTTGGGTGTTCCGTGCAGATCTGACAAAGGTGTTCTTCGCCAAGTTCTATGAAAACATCGCAAAGCCCGTCTTTATTGAGGAAAGGGCAGCGGTCATGTTCATCCATGATGAAATGCGGAATACCTTTTTTTGTCGTATATTTTTTAAGCTTTTTGCCAAATTCGCCGCGAATATTATGGTAATAATGATAGGTTTCTTTGTCAATATCCACTTCCCAGCCTTGGCAGCAGGTGTGTTTGCAATCGCCTGCGATGCATTTGAATTCTTTATAATAATCCGGATAAACGTATTGCATAGTTTCCTCGCTTTCCCCAAAAATGATACCATTAAAAAGAAAAACAAGCAAGCACACAAAAAAAGCTCCCGTGAAAGGAGCTTTCATTGCGTATTTTATCTGATGCGTTCGAGCTTTGTAACGGAATAATCGCCTAAAATATGGCCGATATAAAGGTTGCCGTTTTCATCGCCGCAGAGGCTGTGACCGCCATGGAGCGGACTGCCGATATAGCCGATCTCGGCAACTTTTTCCAGTTTTTCGATATCAAAGATGGAAAGCGTGCCGTAATCTTCGACAACATAGACATAGTTTTCATCTGCCCAGGGTTCGCTCGGGTAATTCATTTTTTTGAAATCGGTGATGAAATTTCCTTCAAGGTCAAATACCTGCATACGGAAACCTTCGCGGTCTGCGACCCAAAGTCTGTTTTTGCTGTCTTCCCATACGGAGTGCGGTAAACGGAAAAGACCGGGTTCAGCACCGGGTCCTCCCCATGTTTTCAAATGATTGCCGTCTTTGTCAAATTTGTGCATTGCAACGTTGCCGTAACCATCGCAGCAATACAGATCACCATTTTTAGCCTGGATCATTCTTGTCGGTCGGTTAAAGGGTTCGCCTGCGCGTTTGATCGTGTAAATATCGTGCGGCCACGGAACCGTCGGGTCATATCCGTTATCGCTGGGCTGGTCGATCGTGCCGTAAGTAGCCTCGAGCTTGCCGTAAATATCGAGTTTGTAGACAACGTGTCTGCCGTCATCACAGACAAAAAGCTTGTCGTCTTCGGTAACGTATAAACCGTGTGTGCGGTTGAAATTCAGTTCGCTGCCGAAGCCGCGCTTGAAGTTGCCATCCATATCAAAAACAGCGATCGGGTATTCTTTGCTGCGGTTTGCTACAAAAAATTCACCGTTCTTTGCAAAAACACCGCAGGTCTGCTGCATTTTTCCGTCGGGCCATTTTAAGAAATGAGGAACAAAGCGATAGGAAAAATCACCGCATCTGTAGATGACTTCACTTGCAAATGTAGACATAAAAACACCTCGTTTTAGATTTCAAAATTATTGTTGATAAGGTCGCCGAGACCGTTGATCGCTTCCTGTTCATCAACGCCGTTTGCATGGATAAAAAGGCTTTCGCCGGGTTTAACGCCGAGTGTCAAAACGCCCATAATACTTTTGGCGTTGATTTTTTTATTTTCATATTCGATGAGGATCGTTGCATCGTAATTGTTGGCTTTTTCGACAAGAATTGCCGCAGCTCTTGCGCGAAGGGCTTCTGTTCCTGTGAGTTTAAATTCTTTATAAATCATGATTTCCTCCTTTTGTTTCGGGCAGGGATTGTGCGATGATGTTAAGTCTTCGTAAGCGATGGTTCATGCCGGATCTTGTCGTATTGCCGGCCATTTCCGCAAGTTCCGTCAAGGTTGCTTCGGGGTTTTCGAGCCTCAGCTCAGCAGCTTCACGGAGACCTCGCGAAAGCTTATCAAGTCCCATCGTTTCGGCAATTTTTCTGATGCTGGCAAGCTGTTCCTGCGCAGCGTTGATCGTCTTGTCGATATTGGCATTATCGAAATTCGTCTGTCTGTTGATGTCGTTGCGGATGCTTTTCATGATGCGGATGTTTTCCAGTTCAAGAACTGTTCCCGCTGCACCTGCAAGCCCAAAAAACTGAATGATCTTTTCAAGGTCTTTGATATAAACCACCGTGGCATTTTTCTTGATGCTGATGCCGGGGATGATATTTTTATCCATAAGAACGCTCAGAAGTGCTTCTGCAAGTTCTTCGCTGTGCATGACGAATTCTGTATGGTAAGCGCTGTTCGGGTCTGTGATGCTTCCGCTTCCTAAAAATGCACCGCGCATAAAAGCGGCTTTACAGCAATCCTTTTCGATGATTTTGAAGAACACTTCTTTTTCAAGGCGAATACCGCCGTCAAGTAAAAGCCCTGCTGCGTTGAGCGTATCCATAAAGATGCCTTCGGCACGAACCTGATAGGCAACGGTGTTTTTCGGCTGTCTTAAAACTTCGGAAAAGCTGCAGTCGATCGAAAAAACTTTTTTAAAAAGACCGAGCGCCAGAAGAGCAGTCTGTTTATGTTCCGTAACGATGGAAAGGGAAAAGCCCCTTCTTGTAAATGAAATTGTACCTGCTGAATATATTATACCGCAAAGCTGCGCTTTTTCGCAATGAGAATGACGAAGATTGACACGGCAAAGCTCATCTTTGACGCCGGAAGAAAAGGACATATCTGCTCCTGAAAAATTATCTGGGGAAACGCTCTAAAACGGAAAGCTGTTCGATCGCAGCATCGCGGTGGACAAGCTCGACCTGAAGCCCTGAATTGCTGAGTCTTTCGGAAAGCGCATGGGAAATCGCAACGCTCCTGTGCATACCGCCTGTACAGCCGATGGCAATGGCAATATGCTTCTTATCCTGTTCGATATAATGCGGTGCAAGCTCAAGGATAAGCGAAGTCGTTTTTTCCAAAAATTCCTGCGTGATCGGGAAAGACATGACATAGTTGTAAACATTTTCCGAAAGCCCTGTATCGCGCTTAAGATCATCGATATAAAAGGGATTGGGAATAAAACGCACATCAAACATCAGGTCTGCATCGACTGGTATCCCGCGCTTATAGCCAAAGCTGATGATGGAGATCTGTGCGGTCATGCTTTTTCCGCTGCGATAATAGCGTTCGATCGCGGAGGCAAGCTGCCTTGAACCGAAAGTCGTCGTATCAAGAACATAATCCGCCATTTCTTTGATCCGCTGCAGGCGTTCTCTTTCTGCCATGATACCGGGGCTGATCATACCGCTGTTTGTCAATGGGTGATTCCTTCTTGTTTGTTCAAAACGGGAAAGCAGCGCATCATCCGAAGCATCGAGGAAGAGGATATCGACCGGAATTTCCATATCTTTTTCCAGATGATCGATAACGTCATAGATCTCATCAAACATCGGACCCATACGAAGATCTGCAACGATGGCAATATTTTCCGGCGGAGTAGGCTTGGACATGATGATCCGCATAAAATCGGGGATCAATGCCGGCGGGATATTATCTGCACAAAAGCAGCCGAGATCTTCCAGAACTTTGAGCGAAGAAGTACGCCCTGCGCCTGAAAGCCCGGTGATGATCGTTAATCGCATGCAAATCCTCCCGTTTTATAAAACAGCGTTATCGATTCTCTTGGGGTCGATTCCCGCAAGAATGGTTTTTTCGATAGAATGGGGTGCTTTGCCGACGGCTGCGCTTGCGTGTGCATCCGTTCCGATAACAAAGCGAACGTTTGTTTTTTCTGCGGCATTTCTGATATCTTCAACGGTCAGGTCCGGATGTTTGTTGTTGATCTCATATAAAACGCCGTATTTTTCGCAGATATGGGCAAGCTCGAGCTTGTCCACAGAAACGGCATAACCCGGATGTGCCAGAATATCGACAAGACCTGTCGCCAAAGCTTTTTCAAAAGCCTTTGTGTGTTTTGCCGAAAGGGAAGGCGTAAGTCTTCGTAAACCGAGCTGCCATGCCGATCGTAAATCGACCTGTTTGCCGCATTTATGATAGCCGAGAAGCTTGATGTCGAATTTATCTGCGTATTTTTCGGGAATATCAAGATCTCCCTTCATACCGACAAGATTCAGTTCGATCCCCAAAAGAACATCGATCTTTCCCTTGTATTCTTCTTTCAAAGAAAGAACGGTATCGACATAGCGGTCAATATCACGGATGCCGTACCATGCGTGTCCGATGGAATGATCGGAAATGGCGATCCTCTTTAAGCCAAGGGCAATGGCAGCCTCGATGTTTTCTCTTGCTGTGCCTGTCCCGTGGCTCATATCGGTGTGTGTATGATAATCTGCATAGATGTTAAGCATTAAAATCTCCTATTAAAATGACTTCCGGTTCAAGCGCTACGCCTTTTTTCTCCATGACCATAGACTGTACGCACTGCATGAGCAGGTAAATATCTCTTGCGCTTGCATGGAGATCGTTGACAACGAATCCTGCGTGCTTCATCGAAACGCAAGCACCGCCGACGCGGAATCCCTTTAATCCGCATTCATCGATAAGAGCCGCTGCATAATATCCCGTTGGGCGTTTAAAAGTACTGCCTGCACTCGGGAATTCAAGCGGCTGGGAAGTCTTTCTGCGGTTGTTCAGCTCCATGAGATGCTGCTTTGCTTCTTCGAGTTCGCTTTCTGTTTCGGCTTTTTTTAACCGGAAAGTTGCGGAAAGGATCGTCATGCCGCTGTTTTTAAAAACGCTCTTGCGATAGCCGAAAGCGCATTCTTCATTGGAAAGCGTTTCGACATTGCCATCGGGCATAAGAACTTCTGTGGAAATAAGAACGTCTTTGATCTCACCGCCGTATGCACCGGCATTCATCATCAGTGCACCGCCGACAGAACCGGGGATTCCGCCTGCAAATTCCATGCCGAAAAGCCCGTTCTTAAAACCTGTCTGACAAACCGCAGATAACCTTGCGCCTGCCTGTGCGGTCAAAGTATCGCCGCTAATGGTAATAGCAGAGAAATTTTCCGCAAGACGAATGACAGCGCCATTGTAGCCTTTATCCGAAAATAAAAGATTGGAGCCAAGCCCGATGACCATATAAGGGAAATCATTTTCCGCAAAAAGAGAAGTGCAGAAAGCGATCTCATCCGTATTTTTCGGCGAAATGAGTATTGCCGCATTACCGCCTGTGCGGAAGCTCGTATAGCTGCCCATCGGTGCGGATAATGTATAATCGATCCCTTTTTCGTTCAGTGCGGAAATAATATTTCTGATCACGTTGCTGCTCCGTCATTTTTCAATATTTAATATTATAATCATACACGAAAACGCTAAGATTTACAATCATTTTGCCCTTTCCTTTATCAAGAGTTCATAAAGCTTTTGCTTATCCGCATCATTTTTGCATGCGGAAATCGAAAGCTCTTTTAAGTTTTCTCTTTCAAAGTATATAAGGTCATTTTTCGGAATAATGCCGCTTGTGCCAATAAGAACAGCTTCTTCTTCCCGTTCGGAAAGTGCGGTGCGTTCTTCTCTTTTTTGCCTGATAACGGGCATCATATTGCAGGAAAGTACAGCTTTTTGTACAGCTTCCGAGAGCATACTTTCGCAAAACAGTTTGCAGATCGCATTTTTCTTTTCATCTTCCTGCGGAAAATAGCCGATCATCTGCACAAGGTCTGTATAATGGCTGATGCGGTATGCTTGCAGCCCGAAGTTTCCCGCTGTCTTATCCGCAAGAATCGTTTTCATTTCGGAAAGCGGTGCAACATAAAAAGCTGCTTCGGATTGAAAAAACAATTCCGAACCTTCAAGATAATTGATCTTTTTTATGATCTCGGTTTCTTCTTCCGTAATAAAGCTCATGTCTTCTTCCGCAAAATCGGGGAATGCAAGCGCGCAAGAGGGAAGATGATCGCTGGTTTTCGTTCCTGCAATTCTGTTTCCGTTGGTGATCCTGTAAAACTCATTTTCCGTTATTTCCGAAGAAAAGGGAAGCTGCTTTTCCGTGAGTAAAGAGCCGTTGCAAAACAGGCGATAACTGTCTGCCATATAGGGGTAAGCGTTTGTGCAAAGATCGCTGTATGCCGGCATAAGTTCATTTGATTTTTCAAGATCTCCCAATTCTTCTTCTGCAATAAAGCCCAGAGGAAATGAAATCATATCGGGTCTTTCGCCTGCATTGAGTTTTTCTTTGGCTTCTTCTGCGGTCATGGCGTAAAGATCAATATAAACATAAGCATTCTGCTTTTCAAAAACGCCTGCCCGTGTCGATAAAAGGGAAGTGCCGCTTCGCTCAGGCGTCTTGAAGCTGACGATATGCCAAAGCTCAAGCATGCCCGTGTATTTAGCCTCTTTTTCTTCTTTCCGCAGCGTATAGACGGATTTATCGATCCCGTTTCTGATAAATGAAGGCGAAAGAACGATGAAAGCGATCACGATTAAGGCAAAGATCAGCCGAAAAAACTTTTTCATAAAAAAACCTCCGCCTTATATATACAAAGCGGAGGCTTTAAATATGTTTTTAGTTGATTGCGTCTTTGAGGAGCTGATAGATTTCCGGGCAAACCCTTGGCAAAACGAAAGGTCTCTGTTTTTCATCGAGGCAGGCATAAACCGTCTTGCAGCTTGCCGCCTTTTTATCGTTGGCAAAAAGCGTGTATTCGATCTCTACCTTGATGTTGGTAACGGAAAGCACATCCATTTCGACACGGACTTTATCGTCGATGCTGATCGGTCGGATATACTTGCTGTACATTTCGTAGGGCATGAAGTTGATGCCGGATTTTGTCAGTTCGCGGAGGTTATGACCGTTCTTCGCAATGAATTCATACTGAAGCTGATCATACCAGTTGATATAGTGGGCGTGATGAACAAAACCGTTTGCAGCCAGCTCTGAATAGCGGACCTGAATTTCGCAGCTTGCAGCGCTCATGATATCTCTCCTTAATAATTATTGAGTTCCTGATGTCTCTTATAGAGTTCTTTGTCGAAGCGGTTTTCAATGGCAAGGGCTTCGCCGATGTCGTAATCCATGATCTGATTGGTGGAAACGCCGATGACTCTTCCTGCTTTGCCTTCGAGCAGGAGATCAACTGCTCGGATACCCATTCTTGTTGCGATCAGGCGGTCAAAAGATGTCGGGATTCCACCACGCTGTGTATAGGAAAGGGCATTTGCCTTGACGTCAAAGCCTGTTTTCGCACGGATGTAGTTTGCCAATGCTTCACTTTTTCCTGCACCTTCTGCAATGACAATGATGCTCGTTGTCTGACCTTTGATGCGTCTTGCACGGAGGCTCTGGCAGATTTCGTCAACATCAAATTCGATTTCGGGAACGATGATGTATTCAACGTCTGCGGCTACGCCTGCATGGAGTGCAATATCACCGCATTTGTTTCCCATAACTTCCGTAACGCCGATCCTGTCGTGAGACTGCATCGTATCGCGGATCTTTGCGATTTCCGTAACGGCATAGTTGACGGATGTATCGAAACCGATCGTAAAATCCGTATAGGCAAGGTCGTTATCAACCGTTCCGGGGATGCCGATCGTTGGGATCCCTTTTTTGGCAAGCGTCTGTGCACCTTTGAAGCTGCCGTCACCGCCTATGATGACGAGCCCTTCAATGCCGAATGCATTTAAAACACGGATAGCCTGTTCCTGACCTTCTTCTGTCATCATTTCCGGGCAGCGGGATGTTTTTAAGATCGTGCCGCCTTTGTTGGCAATACCGCTGACCATAGCAGAGGAGATCTCTACCAATGTACCTTCGATTAGACCCGCATAGCCGCGCATAACGCCCCATGCCGATAAACCTTTGCTTTTTGCTGTGCGTACGACCGCTGCAATTGCCGCATTCATGCCGGGCGCATCGCCGCCGCTTGTTAAAACAGCAATTTTCCTCATATTAAAACTCCTTATAAACTTCTATAAACTTTATGACCCGAAAACGGATCAATAATAAACCAAATTTCTAGTCTTATTATAGCATTTGTGAGAATGTTTTTGCAATTCACAGCTATATTTTTCGTGTATAAAGATTGAATAATTTATGAACATAAACCGGAAGCCTTGACGAAAGAAAATAACTTGCTATAATAAAGGTAAAAGAAAGTCAAAGTCAAAAAAGAAAGGAGATACGATGGCTGTACTAAGCGATAATATAGAAGAATTCATCAAAAACCTGATGAGCGAATATGAAGGTATCCTTGAATTGCAGAGGAACGAATTGGCAGAGTATTTCCGCTGTGCTCCTTCACAGATCAACTATGTTTTAGCCACACGCTTTTCGCCCGAAAAAGGCTATATCATTGAAAGCAGACGCGGCGGCGGTGGTTTTATCAAGCTGATCCGTGTCAATGAAAGCAAAGCGGAAAGGATCAAAAGCCTTGTCGGCGAAAAGCTCAGCAGCGGAAAGATCTCTCAAAGAGAAGCCAATCTGCTGATCGATTCGCTCTATGCTTCCGATTTGATCGATGAAAAACAGGGCAGCCTCATGCTTGCCGCCGTTTCGGATAAGGCGATCAATATCCCCGCAAGTATAAAGGATGAAGTCCGTGCAGGGATATTAAAACAAATGGTCCTGGCGATCTTGAAAGACCAAAACTGATTTTTGTGAAAGGACGCTTATAAAAGCGATGGTTAAAACACATGCTTTGTGATGTTTGCGGAAAAAACGAAGCAACGATCCATACGATCCAATATATAAACGGCACAACGAGCGAACAGCACCTCTGTCCCGATTGTGCGGCAAAACTGCAGAGCGAATTCGGTATGCTCGGCAAAATTTCGAACAATGATTTTATCAAGAATTTCTTTACGGTAAAGCATTCTGCGGAAAAGCGCTGTCCAAATTGCGGCTATTCCTTTGAAGATTTCAAAAAGAGCGGTTTCCTTGGCTGTCCGGATTGTTATCAGGCTTTCAGACAGGAGATCCTGCCTATGCTGCGTCGTGTGCATGGTCATACGAAACACATCGGCTCTGTTCCCGAAAAAGCAGACGAACGTGCAAAGGCAAGGCACGAGATCGAAGAATTAAAGCGCAGACTCGCCGAAGCCATAAGCGAAGAAAACTTTGAAGAAGCGGCGAAACTGCGCGATCAGATCAATGCAAAAAAGGAGGTCAGTGAAAATGGCACTTTGGCTTAAAGAAGGCCCTGACAGCGATGTCGTGATCTCCACAAGGGCAAGGCTAGCACGCAATATGAAAGGCGTTGCCTTCCCGGCAATTATCAAAGGCACACCGAAGGCAAAGGAAGTCATGCGTCCTGCGATCGAGACCTTTGTCGAAAATGCAGATTTCCGCTTTATCGGCATGAAAGAAATCGAACCGATCGAGCGTGCAAGACTTACGGAAGACCACATCATCAGCAAAGATCTGGCCATGCGTGAAGATGGTGCCGTGATCGTTTCCCCGGATGAAAGCCTTTCGATCATGCTGATGGAAGAGGATGCATACCGTTTGCAGTGTATGCTGCCGGGTCTGCAGACAGATAAAGCCTTGTCGCTCGTTTCCGAACTCGATAAAATGCTCGGGAAAAATGTTGAATACGCCTATGATGATGAATTAGGCTTTCTCACAGGCTGCATTACCAATGTAGGCACAGGGCTCAGAATGAGTGCAATGCTGCATTTGCCGGCGCTGACGATGACGCATGCGATCAATCGCCTGATTCAGCAGGTCGGTCAGCTGGGTCTTACAGTCCGTGGGATTTACGGTGAAGGTTCTGAGGCTTCGGGTAATATTTATCAGATCTCCAATCAGCTGACTTTGGGTCTTTCCGAAGCGGAGATCATACAGAACGTCCGTGCTGTTGTCGAGAATCTTGTTGAACAGGAAAGACGCCTGCGCCGTGAACTGATGACGGAAAAACACCTCGATATGTGTGATGCGATCTGCCGTGCGCTTGCAATTCTCAAAAGCGCAAGGAAAATGGATACCAAAGAAGCGTTAAGGCTTTTATCCAGCGTCAATATCGGCATATCCGAAAAAGTCATCAGCGGTATGACCAGTGCGGAAATTTATAATACAATACTTGCAGTGCTGCCGGCAAATCTTTCGAGAAAAGGCATGACAGCAGAGCAAAGAGATGAAAGAAGAGCACAGCTCCTGCGGAAGATGACCGCTAAAGCTGTGATTGTTGAAGAGTAACGGAGGAAGTTACATGGATTATTTTGCAAGATTTACAGAAGGCGCAAAGCAGTCCCTGATGAAAGCGGCTGCGATCGCCAAAGAACTCGGACATAACTATGTCGCAACGGAACACCTTTTGGCAGGTATCGTCTCTGCAGGCGGTCATGCGGCAAGAATCCTCGTTGAAACCGGTCTCAGCGAAGATGTTTTGAAACAGGCGATCCTCGAAACAGACGGAAAAGGTGACTATATTTTCAATAATAATTTCGGCTATACACCCAGATGCAAACAGGTGCTTGAGCTTTCCAAAGCCATTGCCCGTCAGCTTGGCAATAATTATATCGGCAGCGAGCATATGCTCTATGCGATCTTAAAGGAAGATGATTGCCTGGCAAACCGCATCATGCAGGAAATTGGCGTCAATACCGCACAGGTCGAACAGGCTATCCTTTCGATCACGACAAAAAACGAAGCACCACAGGATTCCGCACAGCAGGCAAAAACGCAGGAAAATGGCGGATCTACGCCGAATCTTGAAAAATTCGGTACTGACCTGACCAAGCTCGCCAAAGAAGGTGCTCTTGATCCCGTTATCGGCAGAGCAACGGAGATCTCCCGTATCATTCAGATCCTGATCCGCAGAACGAAAAACAATCCCGTTCTTGTCGGTGAACCCGGTGTCGGTAAATCTGCCATTGCCGAAGGTTTGGCACAGCGCATTGTTGAGGGCAATATCCCCGAAATGCTGAAGGATAAGCGAGTCATTTCTCTCGATCTTGCCGGTATGATCGCCGGTGCAAAATACAGAGGTGAATTTGAAGAACGCTTCAAATCTGCGATCGAAGAGCTGAAAAACGCCGGAAATGTCGTTCTGTTCATTGATGAGCTGCATACCATCGTCGGTGCAGGCGCAGCGGAAGGTTCCCTTGATGCGGCAAATATGCTGAAGCCTATGCTTGCAAGAGGCGAAATTCAGGTCATCGGCGCAACTACAATGTCTGAATACAGAAAATACATTGAAAAAGATGCTGCTTTGGAGCGTCGTTTTGCTCCGGTTGAAGTCGGCGAACCGACAAAAGAGGAAGCTTTAGAGATCTTAAAAGGCCTCAGAGATAAATACGAAGCGCATCATAAAGTACGCATCAGCGATGAAGCACTTTCTGCGGCAGTCGAATATTCTTCCCGCTATATTTCCGACCGCTTCCTGCCCGATAAGGCGATCGACCTCATGGATGAAGCCGCTTCCAAAGTCCGTATCCGTATGTATATCGCTCCGCCCGATATGAAAAATCTTGAAGAAGAGATTTCCCGTATTGCTGCGGAAAAAGAACAGGCAGTCGCGCATCAGGATTATGAAAAAGCTGCTCAGCTCCGTGACCGTGAACGTGAACTGAAAAAGCAGATGGATGAAACCAAACAGAACTGGGAAAAAGAGAGAAGTGCCGATAACGGTGCGGAAGTTACGGAAGAAGATATTGCAGAGATCGTTTCCGACTGGACGCACGTTCCCGTCAGCAAACTCGCCGAAACCGAATCCGAAAAGCTTCTTCATCTTGAAGAACTCCTCCATGAAAGGGTTGTCGGTCAGGGAGAAGCCGTCGATGCTGTTGCAAAGGCGATCCGCCGTGCACGTGCCGGCTTAAAAGACCCGAAGAGACCGATCGGTTCCTTTATCTTCCTTGGCCCGACAGGTGTCGGCAAGACGGAACTGACAAAAGCGCTCGCTTCTGCGATGTTCGGCAGTGAAGATGCGATGATCCGCCTTGATATGAGCGAATATATGGAAAAGCATACCGTTTCCAAGCTTATCGGTTCGCCTCCGGGTTATGTCGGTTTTGATGATGGCGGTCAGTTAACGGAAAAAGTCCGCAGAAGACCATATTCTGTCGTTCTCTTTGATGAGATCGAAAAAGCGCATCCCGATATTTTCAATACGCTGCTGCAGATCCTCGATGACGGCAGACTTACGGATTCTCACGGCAGAACGGTCGATTTCAAAAACACCGTTATCATCATGACGAGCAACGTCGGTGCAAGCTCCATCGGCAAGAGAAGAGCGATCGGTTTTGCTGCAAATAATGAAGCGCAGGTCATTGCCGAACACGAAAAGATGAAGGAAACACTGATGAGTGAACTCAAACAGTCCTTCAGACCCGAATTTTTAAACCGTGTCGATGATATCATCGTTTTCCATAAGCTCGACGAAAGCAACACCCGTGAGATCGCACAGCTTATGCTGAAAACCGTTGCCAAACGCCTGGAAGAACGCGATGTCCATATCAGCTTCACCGAAGAAACCGTTGATAAGCTCGCAAAACAGGGCTTTGACAGCGAATACGGTGCAAGACCTCTGCGAAGGGTCATTCAGCAGTCCGTTGAAGATGCGCTTTCCGAAGAACTCTTAAAGGGCAGCATCAGCTTCGGCGATCAGGTCGAAATGTATGTTGACGGCGAAAACTATGCTTTCCGCAGAATCACGCAGAGCGAAGAAAAAACAGCGGAATAAATCATAAAGTGAAGGCAGAGTCATACGCTCTGCCTTTTTTGTTTGCGAACAAGATGTAAAATCTTCCTGCATGCTTAATTTGCGTTGAGAAGAATGAAAAAATGTGATAAGATTTGATGTAGAAAAGAAGAGAGGTTCTGTCAATTGAAGATCAACTGGCTTTCCGTTTTAAAGTTTTTCTTATATATCTTTGGTAAAATAGCGGTCGTTGCCGTTTCGATATATTTCCTTGTTTTTTGTATGCTTTCAGCGATGAATACGGTCAATGCCAATGTCGTCGTCAAAGATGTCATGACGAAACAGACGTCGATCATTCTTTCGCCGGATGAAAATAAGGAGATCGAACTCATCCAAAAGATCTGTACACCGGATTATATTGCTGAATCGGGGATCTTAACCGAAAAGAAAAATCCCTTTTTTACGATCTCTTCCTATCAGTTAAGAACGGATGTTCCCTATAATATCATTCTTCCGTGGCAGGAAAGTGCAGATTTTATCGTCAAAAATAAAATCGAAGATGTCTCAATCGGTTATTCCGAAGCCTATGTCGGCGGTGAAGCTGAGCCGTATTTTCCTGCGGGTGAATTTGTCGTCACCGTTGTTAAGGATGAAAAAGGCAGCTGGTTTGTTTCGGGTGTGTCGCTTTTGACGTCGTATGAAACGGAATATGAACTGCCCGTCTGGGAAGAAGCTGAGGAAGAAACTGTAGAAGAGATCGAATATACGGAAGAAGAGGAAGAAGCTGTCTGATGGCCTATGATTTTGTCAATAAACTCTTCATGGCGCCTTTGGCCGGTGTAACGGATGCCGCTTTCAGGCTTCTGTGCCGTGAATTTGGCGCAGACATCTGCTATACGGAAATGATCAGCGCAAACGGCATCAAATACGGCAACAAAAAAACAGCGGACATGCTGTTTTCTTTTCCCGGTGAGGGAAAAAAGGCTGTGCAGTTTTTCGGACCTGATGCGGAAACGATCCTTTCCGTTGTGGATTTCATCAAAGATCAGGAAGACATCGCTTTCATCGACATCAATATGGGCTGCCCTGTGCAGAAGATCGTCAAGAATAAAGAAGGTTCCTACCTTATGCGTGAACCAAAAAAAGCTGCAGAGATCATCAGCACGTTAAAAAAGAAGCTTGATCTTCCCGTTACGGCAAAATTCCGCAGAGGAACCGATCCTGCAAATGAAAATGCCGTGGATTTTGCCAAAGCGTTGGCAGATGCCGGTGCAGATGCGATCGCAGTACACGGGCGTTTTGCTTCGCAGTTTTATGAGGGAACGGCAGATTGGCAGACGATCGCCAAGGTCAAAAAAGCGGTAAACATCCCCGTTATCGGCAACGGCGATATTACTTCTTTTGAAGCGGCAAAGAGAATGTATGAAGAAACAGGCTGCGACAGCCTCATGATCGCAAGAGCGGCACTAGGCAATCCCTTTATTTTTGCGGAAATCCGTGCCGGTTTTGCCGGTGAGGAGTATTTTCCGCCGAGTGTCAAAGAGCGCTTGGAGATCATGCTCAGGCAAGCAGAGCTTTGCTGTAGTGAAAAAGGCGAATTTATCGCCATCAAACAAATGCGGAAACACGCTGCGTGGTATATCAAAGGCATGCGTTATTCCACAAAGCTGAAAAATAATTTTCTTAACGCAAACAGCCTTGCGGAGCTTCGCGAGCTTGCGGAAAAGATCATTGAATCATAAAGGGTAAACATGGAAGATAAAGAAAAATTAGAAGAGATCTCTGCCGAAGAAGCGGAAACAAATTCTGCTCCGGAAAAAGAAGAACCGGCAGAAAACCAATCTGTGGAAGAAACTCCCCCGGAATCACATCTGCACAGACGCAAAGAACGGAAAAAGAAAAAGCGCATGCTGCATATCTGGCTCAATTATACAATCGATATCCTGATTGCGGGTATCCTTTTGCTTGTTTTTGCGCTTTTCCATCATGTTATTCCGGCAAGCGAACCGACAGTCGGTAAAGAACTCCCGACAGTTTCGCAGAATCAGCTCGTTATGGAGCCTATTTCTACACCGACATTGCAGCCTTCTGTTTCCATGGAAGCGGAACCGACGCCAACGCCGATCATTTATGAAGGGCAGTTCGGCGGTCTTTTTGAGGATAAATTCACCGATGGCGAACCGATCTGGACAGAAAATTCCTATACGGGCAAGAATATCAGCGTAACGATCGATAAGATCAATTATTCCGGCGATGCCAATTATTTTGTTGCTGATATTTATGTTCGTGATCTGAAATATCTGCGTGCAGCTTTTGCGGGAAACGGCGAGTTCATCTCCGGAAAAAGCGATGAAGTCAAGAATATGGCAGCCGAAAATAACGGTATTTTGGCGATCAGCGGCGATTATTGCGGTTTCAGCAGCCGTGCAGGGTATATCGTCCGCAACGGACTTCTGTACAGAGATAAGGCGTGGGAAGATGTCTGCGTTCTTTATCAGGATGGCGAAATGGTCACCTATGAGAATAACGAATTTGATCTGGAAACCATGAGTCAGCGCGGTATCTGGCAGATCTGGAGCTTTGGCCCGATGCTTCTTGATGATGGCAATGTTATGGAAAAATTCAACAGCCGCTTAAATCCGCAGAACCCGCGAACAGCGATCGGTTATTATGAACCGGGTCATTACTGCTTTGTCGTTGTTGAAGGCAGGATCGGCAATGTCAACGGTTTCAGCACAAAGGAAATGTCGCAGCTGATGTATGATCTTGGCTGCAAAGCTGCATATAACCTTGATGGAGGCGGTACTGCAGCAATGGTCTTTAACGGTGAGCTTTTGAACGTACAGGCAGACGGCGGCAGAGGCTGCAGTGATATCATTTATGTTACGGATACATGGGAGGATGCACAATGAAAAAAATAATACCTCATATCACGATCATCTTTTCGGTATTCAGCCTTGTCCTGCTCATCATCGATAAGATCAACGAGCCGATGAATTTCATCAACAATGATATTTATAAAAACTTATTGATCATCTTCTTTGCGGGTTCGCTCGTATGGTCGGTGATCGATACATGGAGAAGTGAAAAATAATGGAAAACAATAAGAATATTCAGGCTTTTAATTGCGGATATAACTGTGCACAGGCGGTTCTTTTGGGCAAATGCGAAGAACTGGGACTCGATGTCAAGATGGCTTCCAAACTCGCGGAGCTTTTCGGCGGTGGTCTTTCGGGGATGAGAACCGATGTCTGCGGTGCAGTTTCGGGTGCACTCATGCTTCTTGGACTTCATTTCGGCAGAACGGAAGGCGAAGATACCGAAACAAAAGAATCCGCAGGTAAATTGGGCAGAGAATTTATCGCCACTTTTACGGAAAAGTTTGGTGCGATTCGCTGCGGTGAGCTGATCAAAATCGCTGCAGAAAAAGACCCTGAATCCGTCAAAAGAGTCGGTGCACATATGCCCGTCTGCACAGAAATGGTCTGTTATGCTGCGGAACTTGCGGAAAAAATGATCGGAGAATAAATGGATCTGCCTCGTGAACTTACGGCTGCGATTGAAGAAGCAGCCGCTTCTTTTCAATTAAAAGAACTACAGGAAAGTGCTGGAAAGATCCGTTCGGTATATCTTGAGGAAAAATCTGACGGCATAAGCATCGTTTCAAAGGAAGCGGAAGCCATGGCCTATGCCTTGACGCGTATGCCGGCTTGTTATGCTGCAGTAAGAAAAAGCCTTGACCTGACGCTGGAATTTACAGAGGATGTTCCGAGAACTTTGCTCGATATCGGCGCAGGAACAGGTGCTGTTCTTTGGGCTGCGGATAGTCTTATCGCTCTGAAAAAAGCGAAACTTCTCGAAAGAGAATCTTCCATGTCTTCTCTTGGGAAAAAGCTTGCGGAATACGGTGAAGACGTCGTATCCGAAGCTTCCTGGGCATCTTTTGACCTTGTGAACGGAGAAATCGGCGAAACCGCGGAGCTTGTTACGGCTTCGTATATCTTAAACGAACTGAGGGAAGAAGATTTTCTTCCTTCTGCAAAGAAGCTCTATGACGCTGCAGAGAAAATTCTTTTGATCGTTGAACCGGGTACACCGAAGGCTTTTGCCAGAATGCGCAGACTCAGGGAATATTTTATTTCCATCGGTGGAAAAATCGTTGCACCTTGTCCGCATATGGAAAGCTGCCCGATGCCGGAGGACGATTGGTGCCATTTTACGGCAAGAATTTCCCGCAGCAGCCTGCAGAAGAAACTTAAAGAAGCGGAAGCGCCTTTTGAAGATGAAAAATTTACTTTCCTTGCTGTTGCCAAAAAGGAAAGCGGCAGAGCAGAGGCAAGGATCATCCGTCATCCGCAGATCAGAAGCGGTCATATCATTCTTTCGCTTTGCAAAAAAGAAGGACCCGTACAGCTTACCCTTACAAAAAAAGACGGACAAGCCTATAAACTTGCCCGTAAAGCGGAAGCCGGTGACAGCTTCGATGAATGATAGAATGGAAATGTAAATGGAAAAATTTATGTGAAGATCGGCAAAATGCCGGTCTTACTTTTATACTTTTGCTTTGTTTGTCATGTGGCTCAATGCCGCAAGCCCAAGGCAAAGCGTACTCATGATCGGATAGAGAATGGAAAAGCCAAATACTAGCGGCCAGATACCAAAGAAGATGGCACAGCCCGTATAGAAGAGACTGCCTTTTCCTAAAATGGCTTTTTTCTCTTCATTTTTCTGTTCGCGGTAAAGCTCCATTTCAAAATTGAGGGCTTCATCGATCTCTTTTTCGGAAACTTCGATCATATCCGTATTTTTTAAGACTTCGCCAATGTTCAGGATCTCGATTTTCTGTACTCGCGCGAGGCTCTTTGCATCGAAAGAGAATTCTGCCGAAGAGAGAACAGCGCATTTTTCAGCATGCATGCTGCGCTTTTTCAAGACGATCTCTGCAATATCGATCGCACCGATCTCCGAATCCTGAAGATGCGGGAAAATGTAGTAAAAGGTGTTGCTTGTGCGGTCAAATAAACCGCCGTATTTCTTTTCCAAATGATCGGTTTTAAGATATTTTGTAAGGATCGCCTGTTTTTCTTCCGTTTCGAGTAAAGAGAACTTTTCAAGTCGGCATCGTTCTTTTAATTCAGCACGATAGGCTTCTTCAAATTCTTTGCTCTTTTCTTTTTTTACAGCGTGCTGGATGATCGCAAAAGCTGCGCAAAGGAAAGCTGCTGCCAACAGGGAGGCTTTTATGGAATAGCTGAACGAGAATACGAGGGAATAGCTGAACATAAAGGCGAAAATATCAAGAAGCACCTCATCCGTTATGCGTGCAAAAGCTGTTTTTCCGCCGGTTCTTTTGAGGTCAAGATAATGTTTCCTGGTCATTATTGTTCTCCTTTCTTTTTTTAGTATTGCCAATGAGAAAATATTTATTCGGGTTTGGCAATATCATGTTCTACATGTTATACTATACAAAAGAATTGTGAAGCTGTTTCAAATAAGAGGTAAACAATTGGTTAAGATAGGCATTTTGGGCGGAACGTTTAATCCGCCGCATTTGGGGCATCTTTATATGGCAGAACAGATCCTTGCGGAATTTGCGCTTGATAAAGCGGTACTTTTGCCTTCGGGTCAGCCTCCGCATAAACCGGGCCGTATTATTGCGGATAAAAACACCCGTTATGAAATGTGCAGGCTTCTTTGCCATGGAAAAGAGAAGATCGAAGTTTGGGATATGGAGCTTCTGCGGGAAAAAATGACCTATACCGTCGATACGATGTCGGAGCTTTCCGAAAAATATGCCCAGAATGAGCTGTATTATATGATCGGTTCGGATACTTTATTCGTCCTTGAAAGCTGGAAAAGTTTCCCCGAGGTTGCCAAACGAACCTATTTTGTTTGTCTTCCCAGACCGGATGAGGATGCGATCAAACGGGAAGAAATAAGAAATAAAGCTCATGAGATCGAAGAAAAGTATCAGACAAAGGTCTTTATTTCAAAATATGCCGGGCCGGATATTTCGTCATCCATGATACGGGAAAAATTGCGCAAAGGCGAAGATATTATGGGGCTTGTTCCGGAAAATCTCAGGCAATATATGCAGGAAAATCATTTGTATGAAGAATAAAATTCTTATCGAATTGCAAAAACGCTTAAAACCGTCCCGCTATCAGCATACGCTTGGCGTCTGTGAAACGGCGATGCAGTTGGCAAAAATACATGGCGTTGACCTTGAAAAAGCCGAACTTGCAGCCTTATTGCACGATATTGCCAAACACGAATCTGATGACAAAATGCTTCAGGCGGCAAAGGAAATGCATTTTCCGCTTGAAGAAGCATATCTCGAAACGCCGAACTTATTGCACGGCGTAATGTCGGCAAAAATCGCAAAAGATGAATTCGGGATCGATGATGAAGATATTCTGAATTCTCTTATATATCATACAGCCGGCAGAGAAAATATGAGCCTGCTGGAAAAAATCATCTACCTTGCGGATATTGCCGAACCGGGAAGAAAATTTTTTTCAGGAATAGAGGAGATTCGGCATGCGATGTCGAATAATATTAATAGAGCGATGATTTTAGCGCTTCGCTCATCCATGACATATGTCATGCAGCAGGAAAAACTCCTTATCAAGGATACAGTAAAAGCATACAACAGCCTCATTGCGGAAGAACTGCAGAAAGGAACTTAAATGGTATTTTCTAAAAGAGTAAAAGAAGTAGCGAAAATATTGGATGATAAAAAAGCATCGGAGGTTTTGCTTCTCGATGTTTCGGGATCGACGATCATGGCGGATTATTTCGTTGTCTGCAGCGGTAATTCCAATCTTCATGTTCGCAGACTCGCCGAAGAGCTCGATGATGAGCTGATCAAACTCGGTTATGAAAGAATCAGAGTCGAAGGTTTAAGAGAAGGCAGATGGGTAGTTGCCGATTATGGCGATATTTTGGTCCATATTTTCCATAAAGATGAACGAGAATTCTATGATATCGAACGTCTTTGGAAAAACGGAGATAACTATCTCGAATATGAAGGCTGATGACGGAATAAAAAAAGGCGTGCATTTGCACGCCTCTTTCTTTTTGTTTATTCGGTTTTTGCTTCTTCTTTTGTTTCTTCGGCTGCTTTTGTTGCTGCATATTTTGCCATGCGCTTTTTATCGCCGCGCTTGATGAGAAGAACGATAACGACAACGATCACCGCCAGAATAAGCAGTACAGGCGATGCACCGATCAGGAATACAACGAAATCTTCGAAGAATATCTTCATTTCATAAAGTGTATCGCCAAAGCTTTCGGAAATACGTTCGCCTAAAGTCTTTTCGGTCTTTGTTGTTACTGTCGCGCGGAAATATTCACGGATGTAGATTGTAACAGTGCTGTAATTGATCTGATTATCAAGGCGACGTTTGCTTCCGGAAAGTTTTTCGATCTGATAAATAATCTCGGAAAGCTCTTCGTTGAGGATGATGATATCTTCCATCTCTGTCGCCTGTTTCAAAAGCTCTTCCAGTTTTTCTTTTCTGAGTTCGAGAACTTCGAGTCTGCTTTCAAGATCAAAATACTGATCGGTAACATCTTCAACGGACTGTTCGAGGGAGATGTTTTTGCCGATGCCCTTTAAGGCTTCAATAAACTGCGGGTAAGCTTCCGCAGGAATGCGTGCTGTCAGCGTAGAGGTTCTCCCGGCATCACCTGCGACTTCGGGTTCTTTGCCATAGCTGCTTTCATCGGAAATATAGCCGCCGTAAACTTTGATGTTCTCCTTGATCTTCTGCAGGTCATCGGTATATTGTTCGCTAGTCATTTCGATGCGTGCGTTATAGATCAGTTTGAGGTTGCCCGTATCGAATTCGATCGCTTCTATGCTGTCTGCCATGGCTGCACTTTCCATTTCAATGGCTTCTTCTTCCATGACTTCTTCCATCATGACATCTTCGGCATAAAATTCCTGTGCTGTTGTGGAATAGCCCATTTCCATAGGAGCTTCGGATTTTGCAGCACAGCCTGCAAAAAGCATAGCAAGCATCAGCAGGATGGCAATCATTCTTGTATTTCTCTTCATATTTTCCTCCTTATAAGCGGTTCTACTTAATAGACGAAAAAAAACGAAAGATTGTTCCCGAAAAATAAAAAATATTTATACAGTCCGAATGTATTTTTTTCTTGTTTGCTCTTTACATTTATATTTCACGGTGCTATACTTTTCATGTAAAAATTAAAGGAGACAAAAACCGTGCAGAAACAGCATAGTTCAAAAGCATACTACTTTTACGGCAGCTTTACCTATTATTTTGGTAAGGCTTCTTTGGGTTTATGCTGACGAGCTTTCGGTTTTTGTTTTAACTTGACCGTTCAAGCCCTGTGGGATAGACCCGCAGGGTTTTTTCATTATTAAGCAATCATTTTTTGAGGTATATATTATGATCGTCGTATTAAAAAGCAATCCGAACCAGAAACAGCTTGATAACCTGATGATGTGGCTCAGAAGCATGGATCTTGATATCCATACAAGTGAAGGTTCAAAACATACGATCCTCGGTCTCGTCGGTGATACTTCCAAGGTGGATATCGACCTGATCTCTGCGCTCGATATCGTAGATGAAGTCAAACGAATTCAGGAACCCTATAAAAATGCAAACAGAAAATTCCATCCCGAAGACAGCGTTATTGACGTCAATGGCGTTAAGATCGGCGGCGGTAATTTCCAGATCATTGCAGGCCCTTGTTCTGTTGAAACGGAAGAACAGATTTGTGAAGTTGCAAAAGATGTCAAAGCTTCTGGTGCAACACTTCTTCGCGGTGGTGCATTCAAACCGCGTACATCCCCTTATTCCTTCCAGGGTCTTGCAAACGAAGGTTTAAGACTCCTCCTTGAAGCAAAAGCAATGACAGGCCTTCCGATCGTTACGGAGATCATGGATATGTCTCAGCTCGATCTTTTTGGTGAAGTTGATATTATTCAGGTCGGTGCAAGAAATATGCAGAACTTCATGCTCTTAAAGGAACTCGGCAAAACAAATAAACCGATCCTCCTCAAGCGCGGTCTTTCGAGCACTTTGGAAGAGCTCCTGATGAGTGCGGAATACATTATGGCCGGCGGCAATGAAAAAGTTATTCTTTGCGAAAGAGGCATCCGTACATTCGAAACTTATACAAGAAATACGCTCGATCTATCCGCAATTCCTGTGCTCAAGAGATTAACGCATCTTCCGATCATCATTGACCCGAGCCATTCGACGGGCAAAGCTGCTCTTGTTGAGCCGATGTCCCTTGCGGCAACGGCAGCCGGTGCAGATGGCCTCATTATCGAAGTACATAATGATCCGCAGCATGCACTCTGTGATGGTCCGCAGTCCATTACACCGGCAGCATTCGATAAACTTTCGAAGAAGATTTTTGGCTTAAGAAACTTCCTCACAGAAGAAAACTGAGGTTCTTATGAAAATTGGAGTAGTGGGAATGGGCCTTATCGGCGGTTCCCTTGCAAAAGCGATCAAAGAAAAAACAGAACACGAAGTCTACGGCTTTGATATTGCAAAAGAAGTCATGGCAAGAGCGATCCTTCTTGAAGCGATGGATGGCGCTCTTGATGATGCTATGCTTCAGCAATGCGAAATGCTTATTATTGCGCTTTACCCCGAGGCAGCACTTGATTATTTAAGAACACACGCATCGCTGATAAATAAGAATGCGATCGTCGTCGATACCTGCGGTGTCAAAGGCTATGTCTGTGATGAAGCATGGTCGCTTGCGGATGAATACGGTTTCCGTTTTATCGGTGGTCACCCGATGGCCGGTCTTGCCAAAATCGGTTTTGGTCACGCAACTTCCGAAATGTTCTTCGGTGCTTCGATGATCATCTGCCCACGGAAAGACATCGATATCGAAACGATGAAAACTTTCAAAGATGTTTTCGATGCGATTGGTTTTGGTCATTACGAAATTGCAACGCCCGAAAAGCATGACCGCATCATTGCCTATACGAGTCAGCTCGCACACGTCCTTTCCAATGCCTACATCAAAAGCGAAACGGCAAAAGATCATTACGGTTATTCTGCCGGCAGCTTCCGTGATATGACGCGTGTTGCTTACCTCAATGAAAATATGTGGACGGAGCTTTTCTTTGAAAACAAAGACTTTCTGGCAAACGAGATCGATGGTTTGGCGGAAAGACTTCTGCAGTATTCCAAAGCCTTAAAAGAAAACGATGAAGAAGGCATGAAATCGCTTCTCCGTGAAGGCCGTCTGGCAAAAATGGATGTTGACGAAAGAAGCAAAAGAAACTAACATGAAAAAACTGACGATCAATACAACAAAACCTTATGATATCTATATCGGCGCAGGCATTCTTTCCCAAGCCGGCAAACTCATCAAAGAACGCTTCAGCAAGAGCCGCATTGCGCTCGTTTCCGAAACCAATGTCTTTCCGCTTTACGGGGAAAAAGTTCTTTCCGTTTTACGGGAAGAAGGCTTCGATGTTGTTACCCATATTTTTGAAGCCGGCGAAGCGCAGAAAAATATGCAGACTGTCATCGAGATTTTGGGTACACTCAGCGAAAATAAGCTCACAAGAACGGATATCGTTGTTGCTTTGGGCGGTGGTGTAACGGGTGATATGGCTGGTTTTGCTTCGGCAATTTATCTGCGCGGAATCAAATGCGTACAGATCCCAACGAGCTACCTTGCAGCGGTCGATTCCTCAACCGGCGGAAAAACGGCAGTTGACCTTCCTGCAGGCAAAAACCTTGCCGGTGCATTCCATATGCCTTCGCTCGTCATCTGTGATACGGATTGTTTCAAAACGCTCAGCAAAGAAACTTTTGAAGACGGCGTTGCCGAAAGCATAAAGCACGGTCTTATCGCCGATGCGGATTTCTTCCGTTTTATGCTTGAAAACGATATTACAGAAAATATTGAAGAAGTTGTTCGCCGCAATGTTGAGATCAAAACAAGCTTTGTACTTGGTGATGAAAAAGATACGGGCAAGCGGCAGATGCTGAATTTTGGTCATACGATCGGCCATGCTGCCGAAAAGGTCAGCAATTTTGCCTTGACACACGGTCATGCCATTGCGATCGGTATGGCAGTCGTCCTTCGTGCACAGGAAAAACTCGGTATCGGTGAAGCCGGTATGACGGAAAAACTTCTTGCTGCTTTGAAAAAATATGATCTTCCGAGCGAATGCCCCTATTCCGCAGAACAGCTGATGAGTGCAGCATTGCAGGATAAAAAACGTGCAGGCGATAAGATCAGCCTTGTCTGCCTCGAAAAACCGGGCAAAGCTTTCTTAAAACCGATGAATATGGAGGAGCTTGAAGATATCATCAGGCTTGGACTCGAATAATGGACAGAATCGTTAAAAATATGCCGCTTTATGGAGTGATTCCTGCGATCGCTTCCAAATCGCAGGCACACAGAGCGCTGATCTGTGCAGCTTTTGCTGACGGTGTTTCCAAAATCATCATCAATGCTGCATCAAAAGATATCGATGCGACGGCAAATTGCCTTTGTGCGCTTGGCGCCAGGATCAGCCAAAACGGAGCAATCTGGGAAGTTACACCAATCAAAAACAAATCTATAGAAAAGCCTTTGCTCGCTTGCGGTGAAAGCGGTTCAACATTCCGTTTTCTGCTTCCCGTTGCGGCGGCAGCTTTTGAAAATATCAGCTTTTGCGGCGAGGGAAGATTACCCGAAAGACCGATCGGCCCGTTGATGGATGAAATGAAAAAGCACGGTTCTGTGTTTTCTGCGGAAAAGCTTCCGTTCAGTGTTTCAAAACTCCAAAACGGCGGTGATTTCTATCTTCCCGGCAATGTCAGCTCACAGTTTGCCAGCGGACTTTTGATGGCAGCTCCGCTTCTTCCGGATGGTGTTCAAATCCATTTTGATAAAACACGCGAATCTATGGGTTATATTGAAATGACAGTCCACATGTTGAAAAACTTCGGCGTTGTCGTGGAAAAAACAGAAGACGGTTTCTCTGTTGCAAAAGGGCAGCATTATCACGCAGTTCCCGAACTAATGGTCGAAGGCGACTGGTCCAATGCCGCTTTCTGGCTTTGCGGAGCTGCGATCGCAGGCGAAGTAACGGTTACGGGTCTTGCGCTTGATTCCGCACAGGGCGACAGAGCAGTGCTCAATGTCCTACGGGAAATGGGTGCGGAAATCATAACTGACGGAAATTCCGTTACGGTAAAAAAATCAAAGCTCAGAGCAACGGTGATCGATGCAAGAGAAATTCCCGATCTTGTGCCGGTTTTATCGCTGACAGCCGCTTTGGCAGAAGGAGAAACAAAAGTTATCAATGCCGCAAGGCTCCGCATCAAGGAAAGCGACAGATTAAAGACAACGACAGAGCTCTTATCCGGTTTGGGAGCCGATATTACAGAGCTTGAAGACGGGCTTATCATCCGCGGAAAAGATATGCTTTTTGGCGGTGAAGCTGACGGTGCAAACGATCATCGCATCGTCATGACGGCAGCCATTGCAGCATCCCGTTCGGAAAATCCTGTTCTGATCAAAGGGACAGAGGCAGCGGCAAAATCCTATCCCGCATTTTTTGAAGACTTGGAAAAAACAGGAGGTCATTCCGATGTCGTTTTACGGTGATAAAATTCGGATAAGCGTTTTTGGTGAATCGCATGGCGAAGCCATCGGTACTGTGATCGAAGGGCTTCCCGCAGGATTCAGAATTGATATGGAAAAGCTCGGTGATTTCCTGAAAAGAAGAGCACCCGGCGGAAAATACACAACAAAACGTAAAGAAGCAGATGAACCGAAGTTTATTTCGGGGCTTATGGATGGCGTCACAACAGGCGCTCCTTTAACGGCACTCATTTATAACACAAATACCCGTTCGGGCGATTATGCCAAATTAAAGGAAATCCCTCGTCCTTCTCATGCAGATTATCCTGCCTATGTGAAATTCGGCGGATTTAACGATATCCGCGGTGGCGGTCATTTTTCCGCAAGGATAACAGCGCCTCTCTGCATCGCAGGCGGTATATTGCTGCAGATGCTTGAGGAAAAGGGAATTCACATTGGATCTCATATCTATGAGATCGCCGGTGTTCCCGATGAAGCTTTTGATCCGATGCTGTGTGATTTGGAAAAGCTTCACGCAGCCGGAAAAAAAGATTTTGCCGTTCTTGATGACGATGCAGGTGAGAAGATGAAAGAAAAAATCGCCTCCGCAGCACTTGCCGGTGATTCCGTCGGCGGTATCATCGAATGTGCAATTCTGGGTCTTCCTGCAGGGCTTGGCGATACGCTTTTCTCCGGTCTTGAGGGAATGATCGCACAGGCGGTTTTTGCGATTCCTGCGGTCAAAGGGCTTGAATTCGGTGCAGGTTTTGCTGCTGCTAGAAAAATGGGCTCGGAAAATAACGATCCTTATGCCTATATCGATGGGGAAGTGAAAACACTCAGCAATAATGCCGGCGGTATTCTTGGCGGAATTTCGACAGGTATGCCGATCATCTTCCGTGCAGCATTTAAGCCGACGCCTTCCATCGCAAAGGAACAGAATTCCATCAATTTAGCAAGCAAAGAAAATGTTAAGCTGGCGATCACAGGGAGACATGACCCTTGTGTAGCCGTGCGTGCAGCAGCCATTGTTGAAGCCGTTGCAGCCGCAGCCATCGCCGGGCTTGTTTTATAAATTTAAAGAGGTAAAAAATATGGGACTTTTGGAAATCCGTGATAAGATCAATACAGTTGATGACCAGTTATTGAAACTTTTCCTTGAAAGAATGGAACTTTCGAGAGAAATTGCCGAAGAAAAGATAAAACAGAATCTGCCGATCCTCAATACAAAGAGAGAAAGAGAAGTATTATCCCGTATCAGCGCCAATTCCGGCGATATGGATGGCTATGCACGCATCCTTTTCTCGACATTGTTTGAGCTTTCCCGTTCCTATCAGGGCAGCTGCATGGGCACCACAAAATCCAAGCTTGCTGAAAAGATCTATGCTGCGCTTGATGAAACACCGAAGCTTTTCCCCGCAAAGGCTGTTGTTGCCTGCCAGGGTATCGAAGGCGCAAATTCGCAGCAGGCTTGCGACAGAATGTTCTCTTTCGCAGATATCATGTATTTCAAAAATTTCGAAGGCGTTTTCAATGCTGTTGAAAAAGGTCTTTGCGAATACGGTGTTCTTCCGATCGAAAATTCCGCACACGGTTCTGTAAACGATGTTTATGACCTCATGCAGGGTCATAGTTTCAATATCGTCCGCAGTATCAAGCAGCATATTACCCATAATCTGCTCGTACTCCCGGGAACGAAGCTTTCCGATATCAAGGAAGTCATTTCTCATCCGCAGGCAATCGGTCAGTGCAGCAGCTTCATTGCGAAAATCGGTGCAAAATCGACCTACGTGGAAAATACTGCCGTTGCAGCCGAAATGCTCGCAGGAATGGGCAGAAGGGATGTTGCAGCGATCTCTTCCGAAGAATGTGCGGCGATGTATGGCCTTGAGATCTTAAAAGGCAATATCCAGAATACAGACAATAACTATACGCGCTTCATCGCAATCTCCAAAAAGCTGGAGATCTATCCCGGTTCGAGCAAGATCAGCCTCATGTTCACCACGACAGATACACCCGGTTCTTTATCCCGTATCATGTCCAGATTTTCTTCTATCGGCGTAAACCTTTCCAAGATCGAAAGCCGCCCGATGAGCGGATCGGATTTCAAATATGTCTTCTATACAGACCTCGATGCTTCTGTTTACTCCGAAGAAGTCATCAAGCTGCTTTCCGAAATGGAACGTGAGCTGAAATTCTTCGTCTTCCTCGGCAGCTATCAGGAAATCGTATGAAATACGCACTTATCGGCCGCACGCTTGGGCACAGCTATTCCGTTCCGATTCATGCCGGTTTCGGAAACAGCGATTATATCTTAAAAAATCTTGAACCCGAAGCACTTGAAGGATTCATCAAAGGGAGAGATTTCTGCGGTCTCAATGTAACGATCCCGTATAAACAGGCAGTCATGCCTTTCCTTGATGAAATTGATGCTTCTGCTCTTGCGATCGGCAGCGTCAATACCGTTGTCAATAAAAACGGCAAGCTCTATGGCTATAATACCGATATTGACGGAATGCGCCTGCTGGCAAAAAAAGCAGGTATTGCGCTTTCGGGGAAAAAAGTTCTTGTCTTAGGCAGCGGCGGAACTTCCCTTACGGCAAGAGCTTTGGCAAAAAGTGAAGGCGCAAAAGTGATCCTTGTCGTTTCAAGAAGCGGTAAGGTCAATTATGACAATGTCTATGACGAAAGCGATGCGGAGATCATCATCAATACAACGCCCGTGGGCATGTTCCCGAATAACGGAAAAGCAGCTCTTGATTTAAGCCGTTTCCCGAAATTGACAGGCGTTCTCGATGCCGTTTATAATCCGCTGAAAACAGAACTGATCTTAGAAGCGGAAAATTTAGGTATTCCTGCTGCAGGCGGACTTTTCATGCTCGTTGCGCAAGCAAAAAGAGCAGAGGAGCTTTTCTTTGATAAAGTGATCGCCGACGAAGAAAATGAGCGTGTCTATCGTATGCTGATGCAGAGCTTCCGCAATATCGTTCTGATCGGTATGCCCGGCTGTGGGAAAACGACCGTTGGGAAAGCCCTTGCAAAAAAACTCGGCAGAGAATTTGTTGATATAGATGCTTTGATTGAAAAGAATGCAAAAAAGAGTATTCCCGAGATCTTCGCGGATGACGGCGAAGATGTTTTCAGACAGTTTGAAACGGAAGCTGCCATCGAAGCCGGCAAAATGACGGGTAAGATCATTGCCTGTGGCGGTGGGATCGTCACAAGGGAAAGAAACTATCGACCGCTGAAACAGAATGCTCTGATCGTTCGCCTTGTGCGCAGTCTGGATAGGCTCGCAATGGATGGCAGACCGCTTTCTTCTTCCCGCGAAAAACTCACAGAAATGCAGAAGGAAAGAGAACCGCTCTATCTGCGATTTGCCGATGTCAGCTTTGAAAATGATACAACGATCGAAGACCTGACGGAAAAGATCCTGGAGGAATTTAACAAATGAAAATTCTTGTGATAAATGGTCCAAATATCAATATGCTGGGAATCCGTGAAAAGGGTATTTACGGAAAAGAAGATTTTGATTATCTGATCAATTTGATCGAAAAGACCTGTGCTGAAAATGAAATTGAAGTTGAGTGCTTCCAGTCCAATCATGAAGGTGCGATCGTCGATAAGATCCAGTCTGCTTACGGAAAATTTGATGGCATCGTCATCAATCCCGCTGCTTATACGCATACAAGTGTTGCGATCCTCGATGCCTTAAAAGCCGTCAGTATTCCTGCTGTTGAAGTGCATATCTCCAATGTCTATGAGAGAGAAGCTTTCCGCCATATAAGCTATGCCGGCATGGCCTGCGAAGAGCATATGATCGGCAAAGGTCTTAATGGCTATGTCGAAGCGATTTTATACCTCAAAAATAAATACGGAAACTAAAAATGAAAGCGCTCCAAACGGGCGCTTTTTTAAATTATTGCTGTTTGAAAGAAATAAGCTTCCTCTTGTAAATCGCTTGTCTAAACGGGAAAAAAGTTATACAATATATTTGTGCTTCTATGCATTCAACTTGTACATCAGCGGAGGAGATTATGAAAAACATTCCTGAAGTGAAGCTTGGCGTCATTGCTGTCAGCAGAGATTGCTTCCCGATCACGCTTTCCACAAAGCGCAGAGAAAGGCTTGTCGAAGCGTTCAATGCGAAATACGGCGAGATCTATAACTGCAAAACAACAGTCGAAAATGAAACCGATATGCTGAAGGCAGTTGCCGATGTAAAAGAAAACGGTGTCAATGCTCTGGTCGTTTTCCTTGGCAACTTTGGTCCGGAAACACCCGAAACGCAGATCGCACAGTATTTTGATGGTCCTGTCATGTATGTCGCAGCTGCTGAAGAAGATATTGCTGTTTTATCCTCCGAAAGAGGCGATGCTTATTGCGGAATGCTCAACTGTTCCTATAACCTTGGCCTTCGCAGGATCAAAGCCTATATTCCCGAATATCCCGTTGGCACAGCTGAAGAAGTTGCCGATATGGTTGCGGAATTTGTTCCCGTGGCAACGGCACTGCTCGGTATCTCCAGCCTCAAAATTATTACATTCGGCCCGAGACCGCAGGATTTCTTTGCATGCAATGCTCCGATCAACCAGCTCTATGAACTTGGTGTAGAAATCGAAGAAAATTCCGAACTCGATCTTTATGAATCCTATAATGCACACGAAGGTGACCCGAGGATCGCTGATGTTATGGCAGATATGGCCGCTGAACTTGGCGATGGCAATAAGATGAGCGGTATTCTGCCAAGGCTCGCACAGCTCGAACTTACGCTTCTCGATTGGGCAGAAGCACATAAAGGCAGCAGAAAGTATGTCGCATTTGCCAATAAGTGCTGGCCGGCTTTCCAGACGACATTCAAATGCGTTCCCTGCTATGTCAACTCCCGCTTAACAGCAATGGGTATTCCCGTAGCCTGCGAAGTTGACGTCTACGGCGCACTTTCCGAATATATCGGAACCTGCATTTCCGGAGCACCTGTAACGCTGCTCGATATGAACAACACAGTTCCGAAGGAACTCTATGATGCAGAGATCAAGGGCAAATTCAACTATCGTCTCCGTGAGACATTCATGGGCTTCCATTGCGGAAACACGCCTATGTGCCGTCTGGCAAAAGGTGAAATGAAATATCAGCTCATCATGAAGCGCTCCCTTGAACCGGATAGTGAACCCGACATCACGCGCGGTACACTCGAAGGCGATATCGCACCCGGAGACATCACCTTATACAGACTTCAGGGTGCTGCAGACGGCTCACTCAGAGCTTATATCGCACAGGGCGAAGTTCTTCCCGTTCCGACACATTCCTTCGGCGGTATCGGCGTAATGGCGATCCCCGAAATGGATCGTTTCTATCGTCATGTTCTCATCGAAAAGCGTTATCCGCATCACGGCGCATTCGCTTTCGGCAAATGGGGCAAAGCGATCGACTCCGTATTCCGTTACCTTGGCGTAAAGGATATTGCCTATAATAAACCTGCCGGCAGCCTTTATGAAACGGAATGCCCTTTTAACTAATCAACAATATCGAAAGGATATCAAATAACTATGTATGTAGCAAATGAAAACAGATATGACAAGATGTTATATCGTCGCTGCGGCAAGAGCGGTGTACTTCTCTCTGCTGTCGGTCTTGGTTTCTGGCACAACTTCGGCGTAACCGCTTCTTTCGAAAACTGCACGAATCTCGTTCGTACAGCATTCGATCTTGGCATCACCTATTTTGACCTTGCTAACAACTATGGTCCTTATGATGGTTATGCAGAAGAAACATTCGGCAAGATCCTCGAAAAGGATATGAAGCCCTATCGTGATGAAATGTTCATCGCAACAAAAGCCGGTTACTATATGTGGCCCGGTCCTTATGGCGATGGCGGCAGCAAGAAATACCTCGTTTCTTCCCTCGATCAGAGCTTGAAACGCATGGGTCTTGACTATGTAGATCTCTATTATCATCACAGACCCGATCCGGAAACACCCATCGAAGAAACAGCTGACGCTCTTGCAGGCATCGTTCGCAGCGGCAAGGCTCTCTATGTCGGTATTTCCAACTACACACCCGAACAGACAAAGGCTATCGTTGATGAGCTCGCAAAGCTTGGCGTACACTGCCTGATCCATCAGCCGAGATACAACATGTTCAACAGAACAGTTGAAGAAGGACTCTATGATGTTTTAGCACAGGAAGGCATGGGCGCAGCTCCGTTCTGCCCGCTCGCACAGGGTCTCCTCACAAACCGTTACTTCAACGGTATTCCGGAAGATTCCCGCGCAAACGGCCATTCCAGATTCTTAACATCTGAATCCGTTACAGAGGAAAATGTTGAAAAAGCTAAGAAGCTCAACGTTATCGCTGAAAGAAGAGGCCAGACACTGGCTCAGATGGCTCTTGCTTGGAACCTCCGTACAGAAGTCACCACTTCCGTTATCATCGGCGCAAGCAAAACAAGCCAGATCATCGACAATGTCAAGGCTGTTGAAAACGTTAAGTTCACAAAAGAAGAATTAGACGAAATCGACGCTATCCTTGGCAATACAAAGGTATTCTAAGAACTATAAAAAAGAGCAGGGTATAAACCCTGCTTTTTTGTTTATTCTTTTGAAAAAACCTTCATGCCGACGCCGTAATCATAAATCAGAATATCTTTTGGCATACGCGAAAAGAGAACCGTCACATAAAGATCGCCAGCAGCTCCTGAAATATTAAAAGCCTGGATCAGGAAAACCACCCAGAACCATTCCGTGGGAACAAACAGCTGTACGATTAGAAGGACGATGCCCCAAAGGACGATCGGTGACAAAGCGATAAAAATATAAGCTTTTTTATTATAATAATCTTCGCTGCCTGCAAAAGCGTATTGCCCGACAAATCCGTATTTGACTTTCTTTGTTCCGCAGATCTTCATGGCGATCCCATGCACCATTTCATGGAGAACAATATAAAGAACCGAAAGGATCAGCAGAGCAAAAAATCTGATCAGAAAAAGACTTTCTCCCTGTTCATAGGAGAATAACTCCGTGATAGGGATATAAAAATGCATCGGGACGATCATCAAAATGCTGATGACGATCGCAAGAAGGTTTACCGTAATGTTCGCTTTTTTATTTTTCTTCAGGTCGAGCGAAAAAATCTCTTCATATCTTTCGGGCAAAGCGCTGTATGCTTTCATTTGGAAATCTCCCTTTTCTCATATTCTTTGCTCATGATAACGCTTTTTCCTTTTCAAGTAAACATCTTTATAAAGAAAAAGACCTGCCGGTTAAAGCAGGTCTTTCTTATATTCGTCTTAGATTCTGTTGGAGCTGCCGAGAACGTTTGCGATCTTGTTCTTAACAACTTCTTTGACCATAGCACGTGCCGGTTTGAGGTACTGTCTGGGGTCGAAGTGAGACGGATTTTCTGCGAAGTGCTTGCGGATGGAAGCTGTGAGAGCAAGACGGAGGTCGGAGTCGATGTTGATCTTGCAGACAGAAAGCTTAGCAGCTTCGCGAAGCTGTTCTTCCGGAATACCGATAGCATCGGGCATTTCGCCGCCATACTTGTTGATGATAGCTACGAGGTCCTGCGGAACGGAAGAGGAACCGTGGAGAACGATCGGGAACTGGGGAAGTCTGTTGCAGATTTCCTTGAGGATGTCGAAACGAAGCGGCGGCGGTACGAGGATACCCTTTTCATTGCGTGTGCACTGTTCAGCTCTGAATTTGTAAGCACCGTGGCTTGTACCGATAGCGATAGCCAGGGAGTCAACACCTGTCTTGGAAACGAATTCTTCAACTTCTTCAGGTCTTGTGTAGGAAGAATCTTCAGCGGAAACCTTGATTTCATCTTCTACGCCTGCGAGTCTGCCAAGTTCGCCTTCAACAACAACGCCTCTGTCGTGAGCATATTCAACGACTTTCTTTGTGAGAGCGATGTTTTCTTCAAAGGGAAGATGGGAACCGTCGATCATAACGGATGTGAAACCGCCTTCGATGCAGGAAACGCATGTTTCGAAGCTGTCACCATGGTCGAGGTGAAGAACGATCGGGAGACCTGTTACGTCGACTGCTGCTTCGACGAGCTTCTTCAGATATACAGGGTTAGCATAAGCTCTTGCGCCTTTGGAAACCTGAAGGATAAGAGGAGAGTTTTCTTCTCTTGCAGCTTCGGTAATACCCTGGATAAGTTCCATGTTGTTTACGTTGAATGCGCCGATAGCGTATCCGCCTTCGTAAGCTTTTTTGAACATTTCGGTAGATGTTACGAGTGGCATAGTTTAGTCCTCCATATAAATTTATAAAGTCTGCTTTTTACGGCAGCTCATAATCCTTTACTATTGTAGCAATTTCCACGCTTTTAAGCAAGATAAATTTACCTGAAAACAAAAAAGCACAGCGTTGCGTATGGATTTTTGAAAATGGACCCGGTGCCAATGCCCGAATCAAAAATATTATAGCATTGAACGCCAAAATACTCAAACCTTTTTGCTCTTTATTTCACATTTTTGGTATAAAAAATACTGACAAGCGCATTATTCCCCAAAATACAAACTTGTATGACTTTAAAATAAACCTTCTCTTGTAAAAAGGCATAAAAGCGTATAAAATAAAACCATACGAATATGTATAATATTACCTTAACTGAAAGGGAAACAAAATGGAACTGAAGAAATTGCAGAACGGAAGCGATATCAGAGGTATCGGTATTGAAGGAATCGAAGGGCAGCATGTCAACCTGACAGATGAAGCTGTTCGTGCATTTGGTGCCGCTTTCGCAAAATGGCTCGTCAATGATAAGAAAAAAGAAGCAAAGGATCTCCGCGTTCTCATCGGCCGCGACAGCAGACTTTCCGGTGAAAGGATCCGCACAGCTTTCGCAGAAGGTTTAAATTCCGAAGGCGTTCAGGTTTTTGATACAGGTCTTGGTTCGACACCGGCAATGTTCATGAGCACTGTTACGGAAGGCTACGAATTTGACGGCGCTGTTATGGTTACCGCAAGCCATCTCCCGTTCAACAGAAACGGTCTTAAATTCTTTACCAATAAAGGAGGCTTCGGCAGCGGAGAAGTCAAGGAACTCATCGCTATCGCTGAAGAACTCGGCGAAATCAAAGCAGAAGCTAAGGCAACGCAGATCGATTTCATGAGCGTTTATGGCAAGACACTCCGAGATAAGATCATCGCAGGCACAGGTATGGAAAAACCCTTTGCAGGCATGAAGATCGTCGTCGATGCCGGCAACGGTGCAGGCGGTTTCTTTGTAGATAAGGTGCTCATTCCGCTCGGTGCAGATACAGATGGCAGCCGCTACCTCGAACCCGATGGCAGATTCCCGAACCATGTTCCGAATCCGGAAGATAAAGCCGCTGCAGCAGCAATTTCCGAAGCTGTTATCGAAAGCAAAGCGGATTTCGGTATCATTTTCGATACAGACGTAGACAGAGCAGCCGCTGTTGACAGACACGGCCGCGTATTAAACAAAAACAGACTGATCGCTCTTATTTCCGCAATTCTCCTTGAAGAACATCCGGGAACAACGATCGTTACAGACTCCGTTACAAGCAACGGTCTTGCAGCATTCATCGCTGAAAAAGGCGGCGTTCATCATCGTTTCAAGAGAGGCTACAAGAACGTTATCAATGAATCCATCCGCTTAAACAACGAAGGCACGGATTCTCAGCTCGCAATGGAAACATCCGGTCACGGCGCATTAAAGGAAAATTACTTCCTCGATGACGGCGCATACCTTATGGTTAAGCTCCTCATCAAGCTTGCGATCGAAAAAGACAGACTCTTCGATCTTATCGCAACGCTTCCCGAACCGAAGGAAGAAAAAGAAGTTCGCATGAACATCCTCGTTGATGATTTCAAGAGCTACGGACAGATGGTCATCGAAGAACTCGGCAAATTCGTTGCAGAAACCGACGGCTTAACGCTTGCACCGACAAACTATGAAGGTCTCCGCGTCAATACAGATAAGGATCATGGCGATGGCTGGTTCCTTCTCCGTATGTCTCTGCATGATCCGCTCCTTCCGCTCAATATCGAAAGCGATTCCGAAGGCGGCGTAGAAAAAGCAGTCGAAATCATCAAAGGCTTCTTATCCCGCTTCGATAAACTCGATCTTTCGGGTTTCAATAAATAAGAGGAGGAAATTTTCGATTGGCAAAATTCTCCGATACCAAAGAAAAATGGCTGAAAAAGGCGGAGGATTCTATCGAAAAAAACAAGCTCAGAGCAGCACTCATGGAGCTTGAAGAAGAACAAAAAGAGGCGTTTTTATCCCTTGGGCGGGAAGTTTACCGCGCTGTTTCGGAGGATGGCATTGCCGAATCTGCGCAGTTTGTCAACAGAATCAATGCTCTTGCACAGAAAAAAGAGAGTCTTGAGAAAAAGATCGCTCTTTTATCGGGCAGATATATCTGCCCGAATTGCAGAAAAGAGCAGAGTGCAGAGCATCTCTATTGCAGTGCCTGCGGAACGCCGAAAATCACAACATAAGAAAAAGCCGGATGAGATTTCTCGTCCGGCTTCATTTTATTTCTTTTTGATCGGGTAACGGATCACCGTTTTAAATTTTTCCGACGGTACTTTTCTTGCGTCGGAAAGATAGATCTCATGGTGCTGTCTTGTTTTTGAAATATCGGTTTCATATCCGTTTTCAAGAAGATACGCCTCCATTTTGGCAATGCTTTCGGCTTCGCTGTCAAATGGTCCGAAATGCATGATCTGTGCACACAAACCTTCTTCGACTGGCAGGAATTCGGCAATACTGCAGTCGATCTTTTTCGTTTTCAAAGCGCTTTCTTTAGCCCAGTTAAGATCATCTTCTTTGATAAAATCGGGTAGGCGAATGACGGAGATCCAGCTGAAATTTGCTTTATCGGAAAGGTCGATCTCGCTTTTTCCGTTCTGCTCCCAGAATCCTTCGAGCGGAGGAACGACATATTCGAAAAATCCATCGATTTTGTAATCCGTTTTATAGCTCATTTTGAGCGTATAAGCGAGGGTATATAGGATATTGATCGCTTTCTGATAATCGCCGTTTTCTTCGTTTGGGTCGCCTTTTCCGCGGACAGCAATATAATTTGCCAAAGGAACCTCAACGATCATCGGCTTATCCTTCGGCATATAAAACTCTTTATATTCCTTTTTGAAATCAAATGCCATAATACAGAAAAACAGCGGCTTTATGAGCCGCTGCGTTTTGTTTTAGTCTTCAAGTGCGTGTGCGATCGTTGTTGTAAGCGACATCTGGGGCTGTGTTGTATCGAGTCTGGAATACTGGCAGACAACCGGAACACTGCTTTCAACGAGGAGTGCATAGGGTTTGCCTTTCGGGATATGGTTGCCGTCTTTATCGGTGATCATATCGAGGCGGATATGGTGTGTACGGCGTGCACCGCATTTGGAAGCGAAACCAAAATCGGGTTCATCATGTTCAAAATAAAGTGTCAGCTTGATTTCTGCATCTTCATCGCTTGTGTTGAGAACGCAGATCGCTTCGTGGCTGATGTAGGGACCTTCAACAGAAATTTCCGGGTAGTAGCAATCCGGAACGAGCCAAACTTTTTTACCAAGTGCTTTCATGACTATATTCCTCCAATAATAGTGGTTTGGTGTCCTTGTGGATAGTTATATTCTAACAGAACAATTGCTTATCGGCAAGTATTCGTTACGATGCGTGCGCCAAAATTTGTGATATCGATAATGCGACCGCCGGGTTCGATGTTTTCTGCCTTGTAAACGCCATAGCCGGATAAATGCCCATAGGCAAGGACTACGCCTGCAACGCTTCCGCAGAAATCATTTCTGTGGTCATGGCCAAAGAAGATACCTTTTGCACCGCATCTGCAGGCAACATCGAAAAAGGCTGTATCAAGCCTGGAAAAACTCGGGTGTTCGTGCATTTCGCCCGTGTACTCATGGAGCAGTGCAGGCTGCATGATCTCCGGCAGCGGGAAATGACAGAAGACGATGTTGTTTTCGATGCCCATTTTGCCTAAACTTTCTTCGTACCAAAGGCTCTGCTGTTTTGTAATGCGTCCGTATTCGAGCTTCTTTGAACCTTCCGAATAGGTATAGGAACCGGAATCGATCAGCGCGATGGCAAAAAGATCATTGCCTTCTCGGTCAGATACGCGGATAAAGCTGTCTGTATAACCGCCTTCGGCATATGTTGGCAGTGTATTCAGGCATCTTTCATAGCGTAAAAGTCTTTTTTGGATCTTTGCTTTGGAAAAACCGATATGGCAGTCGTGGTTGCCGAAAGTGACTGCCCAGCGCATATTGAGCTTGTCCATTTTCCTCGCAAAAGCATCGTACACAAGGAAATTGACCGGCGATAAAGCGAGATCTCCGCTGACGACGATGAGGTTCGGCTTTTGTTCAGAAACAAGCTTTTCGATCAGATCAAAGCATTTCTTGGTGTTTTTCCCGAAAGGAAGAAGCAGATGCAGGTCTGTCAGCTGCAGGATGCGCAGATTTCCTCGTTTGTTGAAACGAACGGAAGGGATTTCGCCGTTTTCCGCAATTTGTTTTTTGCCTGTACGGAAAGTGAGCAGATAGATCAGATAGAGAATTGCCAATGCAGCCAAAATATATAAGATGAACAAATACATACTCCTAAAATCATTTTCCCTAAAATAATACCAAAAAGGCGCCATTGTTGCAATATTTTCTCTTTTATATAAAAAAGAACTGCGGAAAACGCAGTTCAGGAATATATTTTTGAAAAGAATTCTTCGGAAGAAATGCCGTAGGGTCTGTTATATCTGCCGAGCTCAAAGAGGCTCTTCGGGTCATGGCAAAGCGTGTTGATATGCTCATAGCAGGATAGAGAAGCCTCAAAGCCCATATTGCGGATGAGTGCTTTGTTTTCTTCCGTAATATAGCCGTAAGGATAGGTAAAGGTGCGGCAGTTTATCCCAAGTTGTTCTTTTAATAATGCCTGCATTTTTGCAATATCAGCGCCGACTTTTTCCTGAAAAGAAGCCTTGCTTTCGTTAGGTAAAAACCTGAGTCCCATGCGCGTTTCTTCCGAATGCAGATCGTAACTGTGGTTCAGAATCTCAAAGCGGCTGCTGAGTTCTTTCAGATCATCCCATGTCAGGTGAGAATAATTATTGTTCGGTGTATCGCTGCTCTTTGAATATTCCTCTGTATAACGCCCGATCACGGAAATAACGGCTTTCATATCATATTTTTCAAGCAGCGGAAGTGCATAGGAAAGATTATTGAAATACCCGTCATCAAAGCTTAAAACGATCGGCTTTTTCGGCAAATCGCATCCGTTCTTTACCCATTCGATAAGGTCGCTGATGAAAACCGTCGTAAAACCCTGTTCTTTTAAATACCGGAGATCATTTTCGAGTACCTCTGGTGTGATAACATATTTTCCTGCTTTTTCATCACTCCCAAGGATGCTGTGATACATGACGATGCCGACTTCGATTTCCTCGTTTTCCGAAAACGCCGGTACGGAAATTCTCGATAAAAATAAAAGGATGAGAAAAGCCGCCAGCAGAACAGGCAGCTTTCCCTTTAGTTTCTTCATGGCGTTCATGCACTTTTCTCTTTGATAAACAGTTTTAAGAACGAGCGTAAAAATTTTGGTGCTTTGATACAAACGATTTTCAATATAATACCTCCTTTGTCAGCAAGTGGAAAGAAGAATGAGCCCGATAAGAAAAAGAACAATGCCGATAAGGATGCTCCATATCGAAAAGGGCAGGCAGGAAAGAATAAGTACAGAACCGATGATCAGAAGCAGCCAGCCTAAAAATCTTTGTTTATGGAATTGCATATCCCGCTGCCTTTCTTTTAAACTTTGTTTTATCTTATGCGGAAAAATTGTCAGATATGATAATTGCTGCTTCTATTGAAAAAAATTTAATCTGCCATTATAATAAAACTGACACCAATTTTGGGAGGCAATATGAAACTTTTAGCCCGATTAGCGCGTGAGGCAAGCAGTAAAAAATGGTTGCTCATCATTTCGATGTTCAGTACGCTTGCACTTACTTTCGTCAATATGTATCAGCCGCGTGTCCTTTCGGACTTTATTGAGCTCGTCGGCGGAGGAATAACCGAGGCTTCTTTCACTATGATCTGGCGGTTTACCTTTATTCTGCTCGGATTATATCTGGTAAAAGTCTTATTCCGCTATCTTTCCAACTATATGGCACATAAAGCCGCTTGGGAGCTCGTGCAGAGCATTGGGCAGAAGGTCTATAATAAAATACAGACTTTCTCCATGTCCTATTTCCACGATAAACCCACGGGCGAATTGACAAGCCGCATTATCAACGACGTCAGCAAATTTGAGCTTCTCTATGCCCATCTCATCCCTGAAATGGTCACAAATATCATTTATTTCGTCGGCGTCAGCATCATCCTCTTTACGATGAACGCAAAGCTTGCACTTCTGACCTGTCTGCCGCTGCCGTTTTTGGCATATGCTTCCTGGTTCTTTGCGAAAAAAGTACGCCCAAGCTTCAGACTTCGTTCCCGTGCGGAAGCACAGCTTTTGGCACAGCTGCAGGATAATTTCTCCGGTATGCAGGAGATTCAGGCATTTGTTCAGCAGGAAAAGGCCAGCGAAAAGGTATCTTCCCGTTATGATGTCTTTACGACAAGCATGCTCAATGCCCTGAACCTGAGTGCGATCTTCCATCCTTCGGTCGAATTTCTCGTCAATTTAGGCTCGATCGCCGTTGTCGCTTTCGGTGGATTCCTTGCCTTCCGCGGTGAGCTTTCCGTTTCCGATATTGTCGCCTTCATGCTCTATATCAACCTTTTCTATACGCCCGTTACCAATGCCGCACAGCTCCTTGAAAATGCACAGCAGTGCATTGCCGGTGTTGAGCGTGTTGTCGAAGTTTTAGATACACAGTCGGAGATCGAAGATCTTCCCGGTGCAAAGCCAATCGAAAACGTCAAAGGTAAAGTTGAATTTTCGGATGTTTCTTTCTCCTATACAGAGGAAAAACCCGTTCTTTCCGACATTGATTTCACGATCGAACCGGGGCAGATGGTTGCACTTGTCGGTCCAACAGGTGTCGGCAAAACAACGCTTGTACAGCTGATCGCAAGATTCTATGATCCCGTCAAAGGCAAAGTCATGATCGACGGACAGGACATCAAATATGCAACGCTGGAAAGCTTGCGCAGCAGTATTTCCTATGTCTTGCAGGATACCTTCCTTTTCAACGGCACAGTCTATGAAAATATCGCCTATGCCAATAATCAGGCGACGATGGAAGAAATCATCGAAGCCGCAAAAGCAGCCCGTATCCATGACGATATTTTAAGCATGCCGATGGGCTACGATACACCTGTTGGTGAACGCGGAACAAAGCTTTCCGGCGGACAAAAACAGCGTATCGCCATTGCCAGAGCGATTTTACGAAATTCGCCGATCCTCATCCTCGATGAAGCGACGGCTTCTGTCGATACGGAAACGGAAAAGCATATTCAGGATGCGATCAACAACCTCGCAGGAACAAGAACGATCTTTGCCATTGCGCATAGATTATCGACCGTCAAGCGTGCGGATGTGATCTTCGTCTTTGAAGAAGGCAGGATCATCCAGCGCGGTACACATGAAGAGCTTTCGCAGCAGGAAGGTCTTTATAAACGACTTTGTACAGTACAGGGAGAGGGTACTCCCCTGAATATTGGAGATATTGGTTAAAGGAGAAAATCACATGTCATTCTTAAAAGAATTCAAAGAATTCGCCATGAGAGGCAATGTCTTCGACATGGCAGTTGGTGTTGTCATCGGCTCCACATTCACCGCAATCGTCAATTCCCTTGTTGGGAATATCATCATGCCGCTTGTCAGCGTGATCACCGGCGGTTACGATATCGCTTCCCTTGGCGTAGAGCTTGCACCGGCAGTTGGCGAAACACCTGCAGTCGTTCTTGGCTACGGTGCATTCCTTTCTGCAATCGTAGATTTCCTTCTCGTTGCTTTCGTTCTCTTCCTTTTTGTTAAAGGCATGAACAAGCTCAGAGAAAAGTCCCACAAAAAAGAAGAACCGGCACCGGCTCCTGCTCCGAAGAGAGTATGCCCCTTCTGCAAAATGGAAATTGCAGACGATGCAACAAGATGCCCGCACTGCACATCTGTTCTTGAATAAGCAAAAAATATCGGAGATACTTTTAAAAGGTATCTCCGTTTTTTTATTCCTTTGGTTGCAATGAATCATGCCGCTGGAGTATAATGGGCTTAATAATTCAAAGGATATTGTATGATGAAGATCAGAGATTTTTTACAACAGGATAAACCGGCACTTTCTTTTGAAGTTTTTCCGCCGAAAACGGCAAGTAATTTTGAAAGTGTAAAAATCGCTACCGAAGAAATTGCCAAGCTGAAACCCTCTTTTATGAGCGTTACCTATGGTGCTGGCGGCGGTACAAGCCAATATACGCTGGATATTGCCAAAAACATCAAAGAGCTTCATCATGTGCCGACTTTAGCGCATTTGACCTGTGTTTCCTCAACAAGGGAAACTGTCAAGAGCAAAATTCAGGCAATGAAAGAAGCCGGTATTGAAAATGTCATGGCACTTCGCGGAGATATTCCAAAAGACATGATGAATGACGACAGAAGCAACTGGCATTATAAATATGCGATCGAACTCGTCCGTGAATTAAAAGAATCGGGTGAAGATTTCTGCGTCGGCGGCGCTTGTTACCCGGAGATTCACCCCGAAAGCCTGAATCAGAAAGAAGATATCCGCAGATTAAAGGAAAAAATCGATGCGGGATGCGAATTTTTAACAACGCAGATGTTCTTCGACAACAATCTTTTCTATAATTTTATGTATAAGATCAGAGAAGCAGGGATCACCGTGCCGATCATTCCGGGGATCATGCCGATCACCAACGCCAAACAGGTCGAACGCGCTGTCAAGCTTTCCGGTTCCTTTATGCCGCAGCGGTTCAAGAGCCTTGTAGACAGATTCGGTTCCGATCCTGCTGCTATGAAACAGGCCGGTATCGCCTATGCGACGGATCAGATCATCGATCTTTATGCCAATAACATTTGCAATGTCCATGTCTATTCCATGAACAAACCGGAAGTCGCAGAAAAAATACAGAGCAATCTTTCCGATATTATAGGTAAATAAACAATGAAAAAAGCCAAAACGATAAGTCTTATCTGTTTGCTGTTGGTCATCATCACGGTGGCTGTCGTTTGGCTGTCTCCATATGTAAAGGAAAAAACAAAGGAAGAGGTCTATCCCTTCGGCTTATTCGTTGACCCGATGTTTATGGGTATCAATGATTTAGAAAGGCTGAACAACATCATAGGACAGGATATAAGCGGTGTGCAGTTTCTTGCTCTGGATGATGAAACGGAGCTCGTAAAAGAGCTTATTGACTTTATTTCTGAAAAAGAAAATATGAAAATCAGCGAAGATAAAGTCGTTCCGTCATACGATGAGGATTCTGATCGCTGGTTTATCAAAATAAATGATGGCGAATTGTATTTGATCATCAATGCTTCTACAGGAAAGCTTTTATTTTATGTAAAAGGAGATAAGCTTGCCCAGGAAGCAAATGATCAACTCGATGATTTCATCTTATATTTGGATATTCTCCATTATTCTGAAGAAGAATTAAAGGCATTGCAGCCGTTGTCTATCTTTGACTCAATTGATTTTCAATGCAGTATAAAGGAAATTCCCGATGAAGAAACGGCTTACGTGGTTGCGTTGGAATTATGGCACAAATATTCTAAAAAAACGTTTAAAGAACCTGAGAGCTTTACTATGCAGTTTAGCGAAAGACACAATGCATGGTTTATCAATCTGCGTGGAAGAAACGTGCTGATGGCTGTTGTGGATGCAGAAAACGCCGAACTCATAGCACTTTTAGAAATCTAAATATAGTATTTTTCGGGGTATTCGGTATATTCCGTTTTTATAGCAGGGTAAATAATGAATTTCAGAGAATTTTTAAAAAACAATAAAGTATATCTTGATGGCGGCATGGGGACACTTTTGCAGGAAAAAGGCCTGAAACCCGGTGAACTTCCGGAGCGATGGAATCTTCTTCACCCGGAAATTATTCAGGAGATCCATAAAGGCTATTACGATGCAGGCAGCAATGTCGTTTCGACCTGTACTTTTGGCGCAAACTGTCTCAAATATTCCGAAGATGAATTGGATAAGATCGTAAAAGCGGCCATGAATAATGCCGAGATCGCACGCGAAAAGACAACAAATCCGGCGGAAAAATTCATTGCGCTCAATGTCGGCCCAACGGGAAAATTATTGGCACCTTTGGGCGATCTTCCGTTTGAAGATGCTGTGGAGATTTTCGCCAAAACAATCCGCTTAGGTGCAAAATACGGCGCAGAGCTTATCATCATCGAAACAATGAACGACAGCTACGAAACGAAAGCTGCGCTTCTTGCTGCGAAAGAAAACAGCGATATTCCTGTTCTTGTTTCCAATGCATACAGTGAAGATGGCAAGCTCATGACAGGTGCTTCGCCTGCAGCTATGGTTGCCATGCTTGAAGCAATGGGTGCGGATGCAATCGGTGCGAATTGTTCGATGGGTCCTGCACAGTTAAAACCCGTTATGCGTGAGATTTTATCGGCAGCTTCTGTTCCCGTTGTCTTAAAACCCAATGCCGGAATGCCGCGAAGTGTTGACGGAAAAACGGTCTATGATGTCATGCCCGAAGAATTTGCTTCGGAAATTGCCGACATGATGGAAGAAGGCGTTCGTCTTGTTGGCGGATGCTGCGGAACTTCACCCGAATATATTTCCGCATTATATCAGAAAACAAAAGATATCGAAGCAAAGCCTGTCATAAAAAAGAACGATACTGTCGTTTCTTCCTATACGCATGCGGTAAGTTTCGGTAAAAAGCCTGTCCTCATCGGTGAACGCATCAACCCGACGGGCAAAAAGCGCATGAAAAAGGCGCTGATCGAAAAGGATATTGGCTATATTCTGCAGGAAGGTACGAAACAGGCGGAAAAAGGCGCAGATATCCTCGATGTCAATGTCGGTTTGCCCGAAATCGATGAAAAAGCGATGCTCGAACGTGCGGTTTATGCTTTGCAATCGGTAACGGACCTTCCGCTGCAGATCGATACGGCAAATCCGGAAGCGATGGAAGCTGCCATGCGAATCTACAACGGAAAAGCGCTGATCAACTCCGTCAACGGTAAAGAAGAGAGTATGCGGGCGGTTTTCCCGTTGGTTAAAAAATATGGCGGTGCTGTGATCGCATTAACACTTGATGAAAACGGTATTCCTGCATCGGCTGAAGGTCGTTTTGCCATTGCCGAAAAGATTTTGAAAAAAGCGGAAGAATACGGCATCGATAAGAAAGACATCATTTTCGATACGCTTGCCATGACGATCAGCGCAGATAATACATCTGCTATGACAACGCTCAAAGCGCTGAAAATGATCAGGGAAAAACTTGGCTGCCATACTTCGCTCGGTGTTTCCAATGTTTCCTTCGGTTTGCCGGAAAGAGACGCCGTCAACGGGACATTCTTTACCATGGCACTCACAAACGGTCTTTCTACTGCGATCATGAATCCTTTCTCGACGGAAATGATGAAGAGCTATTACAGCTATCTGGCTCTTTCGGGAATGGATGAAAACTGCGAAAACTATATCCGTGAAGCTGCAAATTTTGCCACGGTGGCAAAATCGGCAGCGTTACCCGTAAAAAAAGAAGAACCCAATACCTCGGGTGATCTGCAGGCGGCGATTGCACGCGGTTTTAAGGATAAATCCGCGGCTTTGACAACAGAATTGTTAAAAACAAAAGCACCGCTTTCGATCGTTCAGGAAGAGATCATTCCAGCGCTGAATACCGTTGGCGAAGGTTTTGAAGCAAAAAAGATCTATCTGCCGCAGCTGCTCATGAGTGCAGAAGCTGCAAAATCCGCCTTCGAAGTCATTAAGGCAAATATGGGCGATGCTAAAACCGATGGAAAAGGCAAGATCGTTATCGCGACTGTCAAAGGCGATATCCACGATATCGGTAAAAACATCGTCAGATTATTGCTCGAAAACTATGGCTTTGATGTCCTTGATTTGGGAAAAGATGTCGCTCCTGAAACAATTCTTGAAGCCGTTCTTGCGGAAAATATTGCGCTTGTCGGGCTTAGTGCGCTGATGACGACGACTGTTCCCGCAATGGAAGAAACGATCAGACTTCTCCGTGCAAAAGTACCTTTCTGTAAGGTCGTTGTCGGCGGAGCTGTTTTAACGGAAGACTATGCAAAGCAGATCGGCGCGGATCATTACGCAAAGGATGCGATGGAAACCGTCCGTTATGCGGAAGAAATTTTGAAATAACAAGAAAGGCTTTTACCTTGTGTAGAAGCCTTTTCCTATTAACAAACCATAAACTTTTTGATCGCTTGGTTGTTGGAAGTATTTTTGGCATGATATAATGAGGAAAAACAGGGAAGGAAGAATTTGTCATGATCTGTAATCATTGTGGAAAAGAAATAGAGAATCCGGCAGAAAAATGCCCGCATTGCGGCAGCAAAATTGGCGTTATGGAAGAAAATAAAACTGTAATTTGCGAAAAATGCGGTGAAGTCTATGACAGCGCACTTGGGAAATGCCCCTTATGCGGTACTGCGCCTGTGATAAGTGCAGCGGAAAAGACTTCCGTTCCGAAGAAGAAAAATAAACTGTGGCTGTATATCGGCGGAAGTGTCCTTGTCGTTGCGGCATTGATCTTCTGCTTTGTTTCGGGCGTTTTCAAATCAAATGCAGAGCGTTTCATTGATTACGAAAGGGAAACGATCATTGAACCGATAAAATCGCTTGCCGTGATGATGGAAGAAAAAGAAATCGAAAATGCAGATATTTCGATGGATTTTGATTTCAAAGGCCTTTCGCTGAATACTTTCGGTGCTGCTTTGTATGAAGATTATGCCGAAGAATTGCTCAATCAGCTGAGCCTTGATATGCGCACTGAAATCGATGCGGAAAATGCAGAAACACATCTGCAGCTCGGTCTTATGCTTGCGGATACGGAGCTTCTTCAAATGCAGCTTTTATCGGATCAGGAAAAGATCTCCGTATATTTGCCGTCCTATGATGAAAAAATCTATACGATCAGCCGAGACAAGCTTGTTTCCGAATATGACATGACCATCAACGAAGGCATGAGTGCAGAAAAACTGAATGCTCTGATCGATCGATATGCGGAGCTGTTTTTTACCTTGCCCAATAAAGATAATCTGACCGTTGAAAAAGAAGAGATCGAGCTGCCGATCTCGGAGAATGTTTTAAAAGCAAAGGTCTATACCTTAAAGCCGACAGCAGAAGAATTGTCTCATTTCATCGCTTCTTTGGGCGAAATGATGAAAGGCGATGAAGATTTAAAAGCTCTTTTGGGTTATGATATCAGCGAATCTCTTTCCACATCTTTTGATGAAGAAGCAGAGCGCATGATAAGCGAATCTAAAAATATTGCCCGTGATCTTGCGGAAAGCTTTGAGGTCGAAATGATTGTTCATGATGGTAAAGTTGCTGCGCAGAGCCTTTCTTTTGCAGATGATCTGGGCAATATGCGCACCTATTATATGGAAAGCTATTACGACCTGACAAAGTTTGGCATCTTCGGCTTCGGCTGGAAAAATGAAGACGATCTGGAAACAGAATTATTTGCCAATTATCAGGTTGGAGACGGCGAAATCGTCGGAGATCTGTATTACGGGTTTGCATCGGATGGAAATGCGGAATATACGCTTGATGCGGATTTTGTGATCGATATTTCCGAAGTCGAATGGGATGATATCAAGAATATGGATTTCAGAAATTGTCCTGTGACGATGCAGATGGATTTCGATGCCGGTGAGTTTTTCTCCTATACTTTTGATATTACAACGGAAGCGGATGAAGGGCTTTATACAACGGTATTGTCTGTCAATGATATTAACATTTCCGAGATGATCAGTATTGAAGAGATCACCTTAAAAGTGGAATCCCGCTATGATACGGAAGATAAGCTCGAAATGCCCGCTCTTGAAGAACAGGAGCTGGATAACAGTACATTTGCCAATATCATAAATTCCGTCGGCAATATTTCGCTGTTCTGAGGATGTCATGAAAGAAAGTTTGCTTCGCCTTGAAAAAATCGAAAAAAGCTACGGAAAAACAAAAGTTTTAGGTCCGATCGATCTTGAAATCAGAAAAGGCGAGATTATTGGCATCAAAGGCAAAAACGGTGCCGGAAAAAGTACGCTGCTTAAAATCATGGCAGGTGTTTTAAAAGAAAGTGTCGGAAAAGTCATCATAGATCATAATTTGATCATTGGCTATGTTCCGCAGGATATTGCGCTGTATCCGGAGCTTACGGGAAAGCAGAATCTTCGTTTCTTTGCCGATCTGGAAAATATCCCGCAAAAATCGGCAAAACGCCGTATCGATTGGCTGCTTGAAAGATTGATGCTCAGCGATGCGGCAAATAAAAAGCTTTCCCAGTATTCCGGCGGAATGAAGCGGAGGCTTAACCTTGCAGCTGCTCTTATCAAAACACCGCAGCTCATCCTTCTTGATGAACCGACCGTTGGCGCAGATGCCGAATCGGCAGAGATCATTTTAAAACTGATCAAAGATCTTGCTGCCGCGGGTTCTGCTGTCGTGCTCATTGACCATTACGAGGAAGAGCTTAATTCCGCTGCAAACAGGCTCATCACCATACATGACGGAAAAATCAGCGAGTGAAAGGGAAGATGATGAGAAGCTTTTTTGCCTGCCTGAAAAAAGATATGATGCTCTTTTTTGCGCATAAAACTTCGGCGATCCTGACACTGGTTCTTCCGCTTGCCGTCTTTTTTGTCATGCAGTTTGGTATGGCAGAAACGGTCAGCAAGAGAAATTATGTAGAGAGCTTCAAAATCGCCGTTGTCGATGAAGATCAGACTCTCATGTCAAAGACGCTTACGGAGCAGCTGAAAAATATATCGCTGTTTTCCGAAGTATATGAAACGGATGCTGCCGTAAATTCGCTTTTTGAAGAAGATTTTGCAGGCGTGATCACGATCCCGAAGGATTTTTTCTATGCTGCTTATGATATGGAAAATATCCCGATCGGGCTTGTTTTAAACAGCCAAATGCCTGTGGAATCTGAAATCCTGTATTCACTCGTTTCCTCTGTTTCGGATATTCTGGCTGCAGATCAGCGTGCTGTTTTGGCGGAGTATCTCCTGCAATACGGAGAACTTAGTGAAGAGCACAAGTCTGCATTATATGAGGAAGCATCCCTGCAGGTGATCCGTGATGCTTTAAACCGGCAGGAAATTTTTTCCATTGCAGAGCAAGGTGCAGAGGAAGAACGCCTGATAAAGCTTTCGATCTATTCCTGTTCTTTGACCTTGCTGATCATGCTTGTCTGTCTGCAGGTCGTCAAAACCGTTCCCGAAGAAATGGAAATGGGCATTGCGGAAAGATTTATCGCTGCAGGCGGAAAGAGCAGTTCGCTTTTTTTGTCAAAATTTACCGCTGCTGTGCTGCTTCTTTTGCCGGTCGTGCTCATTTTAAACTTTGTCTTTGGCTTTGAAAATGATCTTTCCTTGCTTTTGCTTGTTTTCGTTTCGGTCTTCATTTCCTTTTCGATCTATCTGTTTTTTGCGGTCATATGCAGAAATACGGCAAAAGTACAGATGCTGAGCAATGCTTTTTTGATCGTATCGCTTATTGCAGGCGGTGCGATTTATCCGGTGCAATTACTTCCGGCGTATATCAGGCCGTTAAGCAGCCTGACCGTGCCGTTTTTGGTCAATACATCCCTGCAGCTCTATTATTTTGAAGCTGATTTTCCGTCGGTAATGAAACCGTTTTTTGTGCCCTTGGGATTATCGTTAGCACTGATGGTCGTTTCGTTCGTTTTGTATAAAAAGGGAAGGAGAGGATCCGTATGAGTATACTTCGCCTTTCCCTATATAAAACAAAAATGGCTTTTGGCGGAATAGGCATACTGCTCGTCGTATTGCTCGTTTTTGGTTTTGTGTTTTCCCTTGTTTCGGAAATTACACAGATAAAAGCACCGGAAGCGATCCCTTTCGCTGTTGTCGATGAAGATAATTCTCCGCAATCAAAAGCTTTGGTCCGTGCCTTTGCGGAAGAAAATGGGCTTGAGATGGCGGTTCTTACTGAAGATGCTGCCATATTGGCGCTTTCCTATGGTGATGCGGAAGGTATGCTGAAAATTGAAAAAAGCTACGGGGATAAGATCACACGGGAAACGAAGATGCTTCCCTTGGCGTTTTATGCAGCACCTTCTTCGGTTTCCGCGGAAGCGTTAAGAGAAATCGTCAGCGGAACTGTTTTATCGCAGGCTGCCTTTGAACGGGGAATGCTTCATGCCGGCGAAAAACAAGAGGCTTACCGTGCAATTTTCGATTCGCTTGAAGTCAAAGTTCCCTTTACTGCGCAATACAACAACAGCGATATGCAGGCAAAAGATAGCTTCCTTTTTGAAGATATACAGGCCATGACTTACGGTTTCTTTATGTTCTCGCTTATCATGGTCCTGTTTTCTGCCGCAAGAAGGCTTGGCGAAACATCGTCAAGAGCGGTTTGCGAAAGAGCCCGCAGTATTATTTTGGGTGCTTTTAAAGACTATTGTTCGGATTTGCTTTCGCTGGTGTTCTGCGCATGTAGCGTTGTTTTCTGTGCTTTTCCGGTTCTGCAGATCGATTTATATGCCGCAGCGGTCATTTTTGTGACGATCCTTCTTCTTTCGGCTTTCCTTGTTTTGTTCAAAAACATCTTTGTCGAAGGAAAGGCGGATTCGCTCAGCGTTATTCTGCTCATTTTAACGAGCATCATCGGCGGTTGTTTTGGGGAAGCCTCTTTCAACCATGTCCTTTTCGGCAAACTGGCATACTGCACACCGCAGGGCTTATTCCTTGCCGCAATCCGTGGGGAAAGTCATTGTCTTGCGATCCTTGCCGCACTTGCTGTCCTATTGATCGCATTTGGCTTATATAGATTCGTTTTCCCATATCGCAGGCAGAACAAGCGTGCTTGACGCCTTCTTTTTTTCTGTGCTATACTTTCACATATTGATTTGATCGGAGTTTTTATGGAAGGCTATCTTCTTGGTTATATCATCGGTTTTGTTTATGTCTTTGCCCTTATTTTCGGCATCGGGCTTTTGCAGAAGCTTCTCAGATTTGATCTCGAGCTTTCTCGAAAGCTGATCCATACTTTTCTTGGCTTTACATGGGTCATTTTGTATAAGTTTTTTGCGGGAAACTGGCAGATCGTCGTGATCCCCATTGCGTTCATCATCGTCAACGCACTTTCCTATAAATTCAAGCTTTTCAAAATGATCGAAAGGGAAGACGATAACCATTGCGGAACGGTATATTTTGCCATTGCGATGACGATACTCATGTTCTGCACGCTTCTTTGGCCGGAAACGATGCCGATGAGCGGTATTGCCGTTTTCTGCCTGACTTTCGGCGATGGTTTTGCGGCGATTATCGGCAGCAAGGTAAAAAAGAAGATCCATATCCTTCCGCATAAAACCCTTGCCGGAACGATCGCTTGCTTCATTTTTTCGGTGATCGGCATTTTCGTCTGCCGTATCTTCATTCCCTTTGAGATCAACCTTTGGAAATTTCTTTTGATCGGTCTTGTTTCTGCGGCTGCGGAGCTTGTCGGCAAAGGTCTTGATAATTTCAGCGTGACATTCGGTGTCTATGCCGTTTCGATCCTGCTTTTGTGAGGAATATCCATGGAAAATATTTTATGGTCAGCTTTGATCGCCTTTGTGGTCGGCTGCCTTGTCGTCTATAAAAAAAGCCTGACATTGCCTGCTGCTTCGCTTGCGGCGTTTATGATCATGCTGCTGAGCTTTTTTGTCGGGCTGAAAAATATGACTTTTCTTTTGGTCGCCTTTTTTGCCATCAGTGCGGCAGATCATGCGGTCAAAAATAAAAAAGCACCTCTTGCGGAAAAGGACAAAGAGGAAGAAAAACACGGAAGAAGATTCATTCAGGTTGCGGCCAATGGCTTTGTCGCATGCCTGATGACGCTGATCTATGCGCTGACAAAAAAAGAAGTTTTTATCGTTGCTTATATTGCTGTTTTGACGGAATCTTTGGCAGACAGCTTGGCTTCGGATATCGGTATCTTTTCCAAAAAAGCTCCGATCGATATTTGCAGACTGAAAAGAACGGAACCTGGCATTTCCGGCGGCATCAGCCTTCTTGGCAGTATGAGTGCCCTTGCGGGTTCTGTGTTTATGGCGGTCTATACGGCGCTGATCCGTGGTTTTGTCGTAAAGGAATTTCTTATAATCATCGCAGCTCCGATGATCGGTATGTTTTTCGACAGTGTATTGGGTTCGCTTTTTCAGATCCGTTATCGCTGTACCGTGTGCGGAAAGCTGACGGAAAAGAAAACACATTGCAAAAAGCTCTGTGAAAGAGTCAAAGGACCGCGCTTCCTTGATAATAACGCCGTCAACTTTATGGGGAATCTGATGGCAGCGGCAGCAGCATATCTTATGTACAGCATGTAAAACCGAGTAAGCTCGGTTTTTTCTTTTGTTAAAAATTAAAATAATTATGAATAAGATGTCCTTTTTGCCGATCTTATGCTATAATATCAAAGCCAATACGGCGTTGGAGGTTTTTATGAAGAAAGAAAACAAAGCGCTCGCAAAGAAAGCTAAGGCTGAAGCGCAGAAAAAAGCGGCAAGAAAAGACCGCTTGAAAACAATTTTGCTTATCGGCATTCCGGCTCTGATCGTTATTGCGGTATTTCTGACCACAGTTATCGATTTCAAGGCGCTTTTTAACGGTACACTCAACACATCCAAGTTTTTCAGCAAGTACCTGACAGAAGAAGGGTATATTGAAAATGTCGATATCAATGACTATGTCACGATCGGCGACTATACCAATTTCACTATCGCACATGCCGATATCGCTGCAGATGAAGATGAAATTCAGGAACGTATTCAGAAAGAACTTGATGAAGAACGTGAAATGCTCAAAGTCAAGGCGATCACCGTTGCAGAAGGCGATACGATCAATATCGACTTTGACGGCACAGTTGACGGTGTACCTTTTGAAGGCGGCAGCAGCAACGATGGCGGTTATGAATTGACACTGGGTTCCGGAAAAATGATCCCTGGTTTTGAAGAAGCGATCGTGGGCCATAACGTCGGCGAAACCTTCATGATCGATGTCACATTCCCCGAAGACTATTCCGAAGAACTCGGCGGAAAAGCTGCCGTTTTTGAAATCAAGATCAACGGCATCTATCAGGCGCCTGAACTGACGGATGAATTTGTCCAAGAGCATCTGAACGCCTATGCAGATACCGCTGAAGAATACCGTGCGTATGTTCGCGAAACCATCGAAAAGGAAAATATCATTGCGTATGTCAAGAACGACATTACAGAAAGCAATACGGTAAATTCCTATCCGGCAGGTTATTTTGAACATTTGGAAAAACTGACAAACTTCGTTCTGGAAAGCGAATTTGATTATTATGTACAGTATTACGGCGACAACGGCTATGATGAAGTGCATGATTATTACAATATGACCGAAGAAGAGTATGCAGAATATGTCAGCGAAAAAGCAAAGCTTGACGGCGATTATTATATGATCGTGGAAGCGATCTATCGTCAGCTCGGTCTTTCGCTTACGGCAACGGAAGTAACGAATTTCTGGCAGTCTCAGGGTATTCTTGATGGCTATGAAGCGCTTATCGATGTTTATGGCGTTCCCTATGCAACGAGAATGGCAATGGCAGAAACCGTTATCGATTACCTTGCAGAAAACGCAGTCATCGCTGAGTAATGTTCTTTATTTTCGGGATCAATAACGAAGAAAAAAATACAGATATAAGTTGGCAAGCCGTCTGTCCAATATGCGGGCGGCTTTCCCGTGTTTTCCTTGTGGAAAGCTATATGGTCTTTTCACTTTTCTTTATTCCGCTTATCAAATGGAACAGGCGATACCGTTTGCAGATGCAATGCTGCGGCGGAGTATCCGAAATTGATAAAGCTCTGGCCGAAAGCCTGAAAAAACATGAGATAGAAAAAATTGATATTGAGAATTTGATTTTTAACGGCGGAAGAAGAGAAAAACGCTGCAGAAACTGCGGTGCTTTTGTGCAGGATGATTTTGCGTTCTGCCCGAAATGCGGTTCTGCTTTATAAATTTTGGAGGAAATTATGATCGGCATAATTGGCGCAATGAATATAGAAGTTGAGGCGCTTCGCGAATCTATGACGGATCTTATCAGCGAAAAAGTCGGCAATATCGTTTTCAGCAGAGGCAGGATCTTTGGCAAAGAGGTCGTTACGGCTGTCTGTGGTGAAGGCAAGGTCGCTTCGGCTGTCTGTACAGAAGCCATGATCTTAAAATATTCGCCCGATGTTATCATCAATACAGGTGTTGGCGGTGCCTTAAACAGCAAGCTCCGTGTTGGCGATATCGTGATTGCGGAAAAACTCGTTCAGCATGACTTCGATATTTCTCCTTTGGGCTATGACAAGGGCTATATTCCCGAGCTGAAAGGGATTTTCATGGAAAGCGACAAGAGAGTCTGCGATATTATCGAATCTTCTGCAAAAGAAGCCGGTTTCCCCTATATGCGCGGTAAAGTGGCAACAGGCGACCGATTCATCAGCTCCAAGGCAGATAAAGCTTCCATTGTCGGGGCTTTTGGTGCGGATGTATGCGAAATGGAAGGCGGAAGTATTGCACAGGTCTGCACATCCTGGCATATTCCGTTCTGTGTACTTCGTGCGATCAGCGATAATGCAGATGGCGATGCTAAGGTCAGCTTCAATGAATTTGTCAATGATGCGGCAAAGAAAGCAATTTTTGTTTTAAAAGGCTTTATTCACGAATATTAAAAATAAACGCAGGATCTTGTGTCCTGCGTTTTTCTTATTTCAGTCTGTGGCTGATGAGCTGACGCATACCGTTTAAGGTAACGATGTTGGATGCTCTGTGCAGTATTTCGCTTTTCGCTGCCGTAGTCAAAGTATCAAATTTTTCCTTTGCAAGCGGGTTTTCATGTAAAAGCATATAAAATGCCTGCGTTTTTTCGCTCAAAAAAATCACCTCCGACATTTAGTATGTTCGGAGGCGCTTTTTATAGTACGGAAAGATTTTCAAATCAAATTTTAGCAAAAAACGATGTTTGTCGGAACCGGAATATCCATGGAAATGCCCATCGGCTCGGGCATGCCTGTGCGGTGGTTCATCTTGTGCAGGTAAATTTTTCCTTCAAACATGCTGGCAACGAGCATATATTCTTCATCCGGCGTAAAGGAGAAGTCACGGCTGTATCCAACGCCTGTGCGGACAAAACCGATCCTCTCGAACGATTCGCCGTTATTTGTGATTTCAAAAACTGCGATATTATCATATCCGCGGTTGGTTACGTAGAGATATTTACCGTCTTTTGTCGTTTTGATCGCCGCTGTCGAATTCTGCTTTTTCTCTTCTTCAAGCGTAGATGCACAGCAGAGCTCTTTCATATTGCCGTTTTCATCGATCTGCATGACGTGTACTTTGCTGCCGTATTCTGCCAGAACATAGTACAAATCATCGCGGAAAGGACAGTCTGTGATAAATCGGGTAGCTTCGCCGCGTTCAAACTGATATTCCGTTTTTAAAACAAGTTTTTCGTTTTCAACGGCAAAGGTCGTGAGTCTGTCGCCGGAATAATCCGTAATGGCGATCAGATCGCTGTTTTTTAACGGGTAAACGCAATGGCATCTGGGCGTTCCCTGACCGAAAGTGCCGTCGTTGCAGGCTGTTCCCGTTGTTTCAAATTGATAGCTGTCGAGAAGCTCTGTAACGGCACCGTTTTCATCAACGGCAAAAAGCTCCGCAACACCGTCAAAAAAGCTTGCACCGATCAGGTATTTTCCGTCTTTTGTAAGTGCGGCAAATGCCGGGCCATGATTGCCGGGTTTAATATCGCCTGTGAGCATCGGCTGCAAAGGTTTCAAAAGAGAGTAGGAAGATACACCGCCGGGTCCGTCGCTGTTTTCGTTGGCTGTGTAAAGAACCGTCATATCATGGTTCATACTGAGCTGAGCAGGTCTGAATTCATGGGCAACACCGCCGATTTTTTCCATCTGCAGCGTTTCCGTATCGATGGAGCAGACGGAAAGTTCATTTTCAAAACTGCCGACATAAAAATAATATTTCATCATTCACCTTAAAAATAAAAGGGCGATAAACGCCCGGATTTTTTAATTCATAAAAGCTTCACCGGAAATAAAACCGTAAAGTGCCATCAGGACGAAAAGTGCGGAAGCGATCCCGAGTGTGATGAGTTTGTAATACCGTGTATTCCAGCCCGTGTGCCTTTCGAAGTAATTGGCTAAAAGAACCATGATAAGAAGCACGATGCAGAAGAAGAAGCTCATGATGCCTTCCGCAAACTGCATGGATACAAATACCGCTGCTAAAAGGATAACGCCGCTGATGATCGCTGCCGTAAGCTGCAGTTTTTTTCTTTCTTCCTGCGTTTTTTCTGCGCATTTTTCAAAAAAGATAGCAAGTTTTTCTTTCATAAGGATATTCCCTTTCTTACTGATGCCATCAATTATCGCACAAAATGCTTCAGGATGCCAGTATTTTATAATTTGAATTGTAAATAATCTTGGATAAATGATTTTCAACAATTTTTATATAAGAAAATTGTGTTTTTTTGCGAAAAACTTAACAAAAACTCTTGGCAAGAGACGCTTTATTTGATAAAATTAAGCTAATTGTTTTAATATGAAATCAGGTTTTCTTATATAGACGACTTTATCGGGAGGAACCAAATGAAAATTTACGATGCTGCACACATTAAAAATATTGCAATCGTAGGTCACGGCAGTGAAGGTAAAACAACCCTCACAGAAACAATGCTCTTTAACGCAAAAGCTATCGACAGAAGAGGCCGCGTTGAAGATGGCAACACAACAACGGACTATGATCCGGAAGAAACAAGAAGAGGTATTTCCATTTCTTCCGCACTCGCTCCGTTTGAATGGGGCGGTTATAAACTCAACATTATCGACGTACCCGGCTACTTCGATTTCGTTGGCGAACAGACACAGGGTTATATCCTTGGCGACAGCGCTCTGATCCTCGTAAACGGCTTCTCCGGCGTTGCTGTAGGTGCTGAAAAAGCTTTCAAAGCCTGCAAAAAATCCGGCAAACCCATGATGATCGCAGTCAACCAGCTCGACAAAGAACATGCTGACTTTGCAAAAGTTCTTGAACAGATGCAGGAAAAATTCGGCTCTGCTGTAACACCTCTCCAGTATCCTATCCTCAAGAACAACGCTTTTGTTGGTTATGTTGATATTCTCGACAATAAAGCTTTTGAATTTGCTAAAGATGGCTCCACAAAAGAATGTGACATCCCCGGCAACATCGAAGCTGAAGTTGAATCCATCCGCGAAGCTGTTATCGAAAATGCAGCTGCAAACGACGAAGAACTCATGGAAAAATTCTTCGAAGGCGAAGAACTCTCCAAGGAAGACATCTTAGGCGGTCTCCAGATCGGTATCGAAGCAGGCGACGTAGTTCCGGTATTCTGCATCTCCGCACTCCAGAACCTCGGCGTAAAAGAACTCACAGAAGCTCTCGTTGCATACATGCCCACAGCTGATAAGGCAATCGTTCCGCATGCTGTTGCTGACGGTACAGAAAACGATGTCGAAGTTAAGCTCGATGTAAACGCTCCCTTCGCTGCACAGGTCATCAAGACAATCGCTGACCCGTTCGTAGGCAAGATCTCCATCTTCAAAGTTTACTCCGGCAAACTTACAGCTGAAACAGCACTCTTCAATACAAACAGCCAGAAAGCTGAAAAGTTCAGCAATATCACAACCATGCTCGGCAAAAAGCAGATCGCTCTTACCGAAATCCAGGCCGGTGATATCGGCGCTTTAGCAAAGCTCGCCAACACAACAACAGGCGATACCCTTTGCGCAGCTTCCAACAAAGTTCTCTTCGATTCCATCTCCTTCGGTGATCCCTGCATCTCCCTCGCAGTTGGTGCAAAGAAACAGGGCGAAGAAGAAAAAGTATTCGCAGGTCTCCATAGACTCGAAGAAGAAGACCCGACATTCAGACTTACAACCGAAAAAGAAACAGGCGAACAGCTTGCAAACGGTATGGGCGAAATGCATCTTGAAGTTATCATGCAGAAACTCAAGAATAAGTTTGGCGTTGAAGCTACACTCGTTGACCCGAAAGTTCCTTACAGAGAAACCATCCGCAAGGTTGCAAGTGCAGAAGGCAGACATAAGAAACAGTCCGGCGGCGCTGGTCAGTTTGGTGTTGTTAATATCGAATTTTCTCCGATCCTCGATGGTTCCGCAGACTTCGAATTTGTTAACGCAATCGTCGGCGGCGTAGTTCCGAAGGAATTCATCCCTGCTGTTGAAAAAGGTCTCCGCGACTGCATCCAGCACGGCGTTCTCGCTGGTTACCCGATGGTTGGTATCCGTGCAAAGCTTTTCGACGGCAAATATCATCCGGTTGACTCCAAAGAAGTTGCATTCCGTTCCGCAGCAAGACTTTCCTACAAAGCAGCTTGCGCAAATGCAAACCCTGTCATGCTCGAACCTATCTGCAAAGCAGAAGTTCTCATTCCCGATGAATTCATGGGCGACATCATTGGTGACCTCAACAAGAGAAGAGGCCGTATCCTTGGTATGAACCCCGTTGAAGATGGTCAGGAAGTTGTTGCAGAAGTTCCGATGTCCGAAATGACAAAATATGCAACAGACCTTCGTTCCATGACACAGGCAAGAGGCTCCTTCAAACTTTCCTTCGAAAGATATGAAGAAATGCCGGCAAACCTTGCTCAGAAAGTCATCGCTTCTTCCAAATTCGTTGATGAAGAAGAATAATCGATCAAAAACAGAAACCGACGCTTATGCGTCGGTTTTCTTTTTTAAGCATACATACCGTTTGCAGACATATAGTCATAAAGCTCTTTGCCGTGTTCCTGTTCTTCGGACTGAATATGATTCAGCATTTTGCGTGCATTTTCATCGCGAAATTCAAAGACACTTGTGTTATATACGGTAGAAACATACTTTTCTGTCCCTAAAAGATCCTGACAGATCGTTTTGTCGCATTCCTTTGCCGCATCGGTGCATCCGGACATGGTAAAGCTGGGCTTTTCTTTCTGGGATGCCATCGGAACAGGCGGAACGGTTCCTTTCAGCATTTCGTTGATCGTATCAAGATGATTCTGTTCTGCCGATGCGATACGCTGCAGAAGCTGCTTTAACTGTTCATCACAGGCTTTTTCTGCGCTTTCGTTGTATTTCTTAATGCAAAGTTCTTCCTGACTTTTGAGTTCTTCAAGGTACATGCTTTCTTTCTGTGTTAAAACCATGATTTGCTCCTTTATTGGGTTTTATTGTTAAATATAGTTTTGACGATATTTCTTTTTATATTCACTTGTTGGTAAAAAATGTTTATAGTATAATCAAGTTATCAAAAATCATAGGAGAGCACATGAAGACAGTTTTAATTACAGGTGCAGACAGAGGTATTGGGCTTTCTTTTGCAAGGGCTTTCGCAAAAAAAGGTTTCCATGTTTATGCCGGAAAGCACAACATGGAATATAATTTGCTTGAAAAAGCTGCTGCGGAATACCCGAATATCACACCCATCATGCTAGAAGTAGCGGACGACGAAAGTATTAAAGAAGTTTACAAAGTCATCGAAGCAGAAGAAGGTCACCTCGATGTATTCGTTTCGAATGCGGCATATATGGGCGGTCCGAATTCTTCGGATATCAAGGGAGAAATGCCTATCGATTATGAACTTCTCGAATTATCTTTTGATGTCAATGCATTAAGCCCGCTCAAAATCGTTGAAATATTCCTTCCGCTTCTTGAAAAAGGCGAAATGAAGAGGCTTTGCTTCATTTCGAGCGAAGTTTCGAGTATTATCAATATGCGCAGGGATAGCGGTTTCCGCTATACAATGAGCAAATCGGCACTCAATATGTCGATCAGAATGCTGTATAATACGCTTTTTGATGAAGGTTATACTTTCCGTATCTATCACCCGGGTTGGGTAAAGAGAGAATTCCCCGATGGCAGCTTTGCCGAATCCGGCAGATTATTGCCCGACCAGACGACAGAAGTCGCTATTGAAGATTTCCTCAGCGAAAGACCCGATGAAATGCGTTTCGTTATGACAGACTGGCATGGAAAGGAATGGGTATTCTGATGAAAACAGTATTTTTGACCAATATAAAGAATGATTTTGACAGAGAGCTTGCTGCTGTTTTTGCGAAGAATAATTGGGAAGTCATCTTCGGCGAAGGTGATTCTCCTTGTGCAAAAAAAGCCGATCTGAAAAACAGAACCGAAAGCTTATCCCTGCAGTGTGAAAAGATCGATCTCTATATCGATACGACCTGTTTCCATGAAGAAAATGATACCAAAACCGTAAAAGAAGGAATCGACAGAGAGGTTATCCTTGCAAGCTTCCGTGAAAATTTCTTAAAACCCGTCTGGTATCTTGAAACAGTGCTTCCCTTAATGGAAAAAGCAGAGGCTGAACATGAAGATGATGCGGTAAAGAGGATAGTCTTTATCAATACAGCGGAATCTTCCGTTAACTGGAATATCAATACGAGCGGTTACGGTTATTCGATGGCAAGAGCAGCGCTCAATAATGCGACAAGCACTTTTGTCAATAAACTCCTTCCGCTTAGCTATACCTTCAGAATGTTTGACCCGATGTACGGAAAAGTTTCCGCAAAAGCTGCAGCCGGTGCATGTTATGGTTATGTGCTCCGCGGCCGATGCGATGATGATGGTGACCCGAGATGTCAGGATGAACGCAGGCTCGTCATCCGTGATGCTATGGCAAGGGAAATCCCGTGGTAAAAGAAGAAAAAGATCATGCAAAAGCATGGTCTTTTTATATTTGTGAATAAATCTGCTTTTTGTTTGATAATGAGCCCTGTTTTATGGTACTATTATAGTTGAACATATTTTCCGGTTTTTCCGGGAAAAGAGGTTTCATGAACAGGAATAATAAAGACGATTTCATTGAGATCGATACCAAAAGAATAGATGAAAACGAGACAGATATTTTCGGTGAAACGAGCAGCAGATTCAGCAGATCCGAACCTCTTTTAATGGGCGAAAAATCGACGGAAAATGATCCGGAGCTCATGATAAATACGGAAACGCCTTTCTTTAACGAAGAGGATTGGATCGAAATTGAGGAAAATCGCCGAAAAAGAAGAGAAGCAAGATTAAAGAGAAAGAGGAATATCGAGATCTCTGAAAACGAAACGGCTGCGGATTTCTTTGCTGCGGAAAAAAACAGCAGAGTAACAACGGATCCTTCCTATGAAGATGAAATACTCGACGAAAGCTATGATGATGAAGAAGAGCTTTCCGAAGAAGAATGGGAACAGGAAGAAGAACGCCTTCGCAATCTATCCGAAAAGATCGATCGCAATGTAGCGGCAAGACAGCGTTTTTACCGTATTCTGATGCTTGTTATCGCCGCTGTTACGCTTGTTTTTATGGTCTTCACCTTCCTTCGTGCAGAGGTCATCACGGTTGAAGGCAACATCAACTATTCGCCTGAATACATCGTTGCCTTAGCGGAAGTCAAGCCAAAACAGCATCTTTTCACGATCGACAGATCAGATATCGAAGAAAACATTATGCGTGATCCCTTTATCAGGCTTGCTTCAGTGCGATATTCTTTCCCCAACAAGCTCAGGATCAGAGTAAATGAGCGCATTCCGGTCGGTGCGATAAAGATCAGTGCGCAGTATATTATCGTAGATAAAGAGTGCAACGCATTGGCCGTTCTGGATTCGGCGGCAATGTTTGATGTGCCGGTAGTTAATGGTGTCGGTGTCACGTCGATCGAGCTTGGTTATCAGCTTCGTTCGGATGATGCCTATAAGCTTTCTGTTATGCAGCATATTCTTTACGAATTGAGTCTGAATAATCTTACGGAAAGGACGAACATGGTCGAACTTTCGGATATCAATGATATTGTGCTGCATATGAAAAGCGGTATGCTGATCGAATATGGTCAAGGCGATAGGATCAATGAAAAAACGGCCTGGGCAAAAGCGATCCTGGATACATTGACAGAAGAGGGCATCAAAAAAGGAACGGTAGATGTTTCAACAGAAAATTCTGCCATTTATCGTGAACCGCAGGCTTCACAGGATGCGGAACCTTCCGCGACACCGATTCCCGAAGGCTAAGACAGGAGATTTATGAAATTTGCGGATGTCGTGCTCGATATTGCCAACTCGAGCGTAGATAAAACATTTGAATATATCGATGAACTTGGCGTTTTGCCGGGTATGCGCGTCCGTGTTCCTTTCGGGGAAAAGCTGCAGCAGGGTTTCGTTGTCAAAGTCAAAGACGAAAACAGCTTTGACAGGGAAAAATTGAAAAGTATTGCCGCCATTATTGACGATGAGCCTGTTTTGACGGAAGAACAGATCCGCCTTGCGTATTATATCGAGGCACAGTACCATACAACACTGACCTTTGCTCTGCGTTTTATGATCCCTTCCGAGCTGCGAAGAGGTGCTGTTAAAGCAAAAAGCAGAAAAATGGTCCGTTTAAAAGTGCTTTCCAATGCAGAGCGTCTGCTTCTTCGGGAAAGCTGCTTATCGAAAGACGGGAAAATCAAATACAAAGCCCGTGCAAAAGCGATCGAAGAGCTTGAAAAAGCAGATCTTCCTTATGGCGATGTTCCGAAATCTGTTCTGGATTTTCTTTTTAAAAATGATGCGGCGGAAGTTTATGAAGAAGAGCTTTACCGCAACCCGATGAAGTTCCCGACAGCGGAGAAATCCGAAAGGTTTTCCTTGACAGAAGATCAGGAAAAAGCGGTTGTCAAGATCAACACTTCGCTTGAAGAAGGAAAAAAGAAAACGATCCTTCTGCATGGCGTAACCGGCAGCGGAAAAACGGAAGTCTATCTTCGTGCAGCGGAAAAAACGCTTTCGCTTGGGAAAACCGTCATCATGCTTGTTCCCGAAATCTCGCTCACACCGCAGCTTTATGCGAAATTTGCCGAAAGATTCGGAAGTAAAGTTGCCGTCATCCATAGCGGTCTTTCCGCAGGCGAACGCTATGATGAATGGAAAAAAGTCAAAAACGGTGAAGCAAAAATCGTTCTCGGAGCAAGAAGTGCTGTCTTTATACCGCTTGAAAATATTGGGCTCATCATTATCGATGAAGAGCACGAAAGCAGCTATAAAGCGGAAAATCACCCGCCGTATCATGCTTTTGAGATCGCCAATATCCGCGCGCACTTAAATTCTTCTGTATTGATTTTGGGCAGCGCAACACCGCAGATCGAGACCTATTTGAAAGCACAGATCGGGATGTATGAGCTGATCGAGCTTCCTTCGCGAATACAGGGTCTGCCTATGCCGGAAATCCGCATCGTGGATATGCGAAAGGAATTTCAGAAAGGCAATCCCGGTGCGATCAGCGGTGAGCTTTACCGTGAAATGAAGCGTTGTCTTTCTGCAAAAAAGCAGGTCCTGCTCTTTATCAATAGGCGTGGCTATGCTTCTTCTGTCCAATGCAGAGGCTGCGGTGCTGTCGTGATGTGTCCGCATTGCGATATTCCGATGAAATACCACGCAAAAGGGCATGTTCTCATGTGCCATTATTGCGGAAAAACTGTTCCGTACAGCAATATCTGCCCGAGCTGCGGTGAACCGTATTTGCAGAATCATGGCATCGGCACACAGCAGGTTGAAGAACAGGTCAAAAAACTTTTTCCCGGTGTTAAAACACTGCGCATGGATTTCGACTCAACCCGAAAGAAAAACGCCTATGAAGAGCTTTATGAGGCTTTCCGCAATCATGAGGCGGATGTCTTAATCGGTACGCAGATGATCGCAAGAGGTCTTGATTTTGATGATGTCGCTTTGGCAGGGATCATTTCCGCAGATTCCATGGCGAATTATGAAGATTACCGTGCGGATGAACGGATGTTTTCCATGATCGAGCAAGTTGGCGGCAGAGCAGGCAGAAAAGAAAAGGGAAAAGTCATCATCCAGACCTTCGATACCGAAAACTACATCATTGAATGCGCAAAGAAACATGATTATAAAGCTTTTTACCGCGCAGAGATCGCAAGAAGGCGTGATATTGGCATGCCGCCTTATACAAAGCTTTTCCGCATGGTCTTTTCCCATAAAGACCCCGAAAAAGCGGAAAAACTACTCAAGGAAGCGGAAGCGGAGATCAGAAAAGGTGTTGAGCCTTTTATGGAAGAGGTTCTTCTCTTTACGGCAAAGGCTGCGCCTGTTGAAAAAATACAGGATAAATACCGTTTCCACATCATTTTGAAAGTCAAAAACACAAAAAATACGCAGCAGATCAAAGAAATGCTGTTTGCGATTTGGGATAAAGCAAGAAAAGGTTCTGTCGATGTCAGCATCGATACGAATCCCTATGAAACTGTATAAAGAAAGGTAATCGTTATGGCAATCCGAAATATTATTGAAGAACCGAATGAAATTTTAAGAAAAGTATGCAGACCTGTTCTCAAGGTCAATGATCATATCCGTCAGCTTCTTGATGATATGCATGATACAATGATCGCTGCAGACGGCGTTGGTCTTGCTGCACCGCAGGTCGGTGTTTTAAGACAGGTCGTCGTTATCAGCGACGGAGCAGATGGATTTATCGATCTGATCAACCCCGAAATTCTTTCCACAGAAGGCGAACAGACCGGCGAAGAAGGCTGCTTATCCGTTCCCGGCAGAGCAGGCATCGTTACGCGCCCGATGAAAGTTACTTTCCGCGGTCTGAACAGAGAAGGTGAAATGATGACATATGAAGGCGAAGGTCTCCTCGCACGTGCTGTTTGCCACGAAGTTGACCATCTGAAAGGCCAGCTCTACATCGATATCATGACGGAAGAAATTTTTGACGATGAAGAAGATCAGTAAAGTAAACAAAGAGGATCTTTCGATCCTTTTTATGGGAACGCCGGATTTTGCGGTCAATTCCTTAAAAATGCTCGTTGATGAAGGTTATTCAGTCAAAGCTGTTGTTACGCAGCCCGACAGACCGAAAGGCAGAGGCAAAAAATTATTGCCGCCGCCTGTAAAAGTATATGCCGAGGAACAAGGAATACCTGTATTGCAATATAATCGTGTTTCCCGTGAAGGCCTTGAAACAATTTCCGAACTTGGCTGCAATCTTTTTATTACGGCATCTTTTGGGCAGATCTTATCGAGAAAACTGCTTGCGCTTCCCGAACATGGTACGATCAATGTGCATGGTTCGCTTCTCCCGAAATACAGAGGTGCTGCGCCAATCGAATGGGCGATCATGAACGGTGAAGAAAAGACCGGTATTACGACCATGTATACCGTTTTTGAGATCGATGCTGGCGATATGCTTTTGAAAAAAGAAGTGCCGATCGATCCGGAAATGACAGGCGGCGAGCTTTTTGAACGCATGGCTGTTGCCGGTGCGGAAACCTTAAAAGAAACGCTTGAAAAATTAACCTCGGGTGAATTGACTTCCGAGCCGCAGAACGAAGAGGAAATGACCTATTACCCGATGTTTGAACGCGGTTTCGGTAAGATCGATTTTGGCAAATCCTTCCTTGAGATCAAAAACCTTGTCCGTGCATTGCAGCCCGATATGGCGGCATATTTTGAAGCAGACGGACAGAAAATTCAGGTTTATGGTGTCAATAAAGTCAATAATGAGATGGACGCCGAAGCAGGATGCGTCATCGCAGCAGACCCGAAAAAAGGTCTTCTTGTACAGGCAGGCGATGGTGTTCTTGAGATCACGGAACTTAAATATCCCGGAAAAAACCGCATGGAAGCAAAAGCTTTCCTTCGCGGGAGAAAGATCGAAGCGGAGAAATTATAATTGAACGCAAGAGAAGCAGCGCTGCGTATTCTTCAGAAAGTGGAGGAAGACGGCAGTTATTTGAATCAGATGCAGAAAGAAGTGCTGATCAAACTCAAAGACAGGGACAGGCAGTTTGCCTCTGCACTTGTCTTTTGCGTGCTTGAAAATCGCATCCGCATCGATTTTGTCATCGATCAGTTCGTTGCCAAAAAGCCGGATAAGATCGCAAGACAGATCCTCCGCATCGGTACTGCGCAGCTTTTGTTTATGCACGTTCCGGAAAGTGCTGCTGTCAATGAGAGTGTTGCTTTAGCTGAAAAATGCGGCAAAAAGGGACAGAAAGGCTTTTTGAACGCTGTTCTCCGGAAGATCGGGCAGGAAAAAGAGCAGATCAAATATCCCGGCAAAAAGAATTTTGTGAAGCATTATTCCGTCATGGAAAGCTGCCCCGAATGGCTTGTCTCGATGCTGGCAGTGCAGTACAGTAAAGTTGTTGCTGCGGATATTCTGACCTATAAAAAGCAGGAAAACGGCATCAATGTTCGCATCAATGCTTTGCTCGGCAAAACGGAAATCGATGCTTCCGAGCCTTCTCTGTATCACGAAAATGCAAGGCGCATCCGAGGCGAAAATATCGAAAACGATCCGCTCTATCTTGCGGGAAAGATCACACCGCAAAGCGAATCTTCCATGTTTTGCGTCGAAGCGGCAGGCATCAAAGAAGGTATGTCTGTTCTTGATCTTTGCGCAGCACCCGGCGGAAAAAGCGCCTATGCAGCGGAATTCAAGCCCGAAAAGATCGTATCCTGCGATATTCATACTCATCGCTGCGAGCTCATGAAAAAGAATTTTGAACGTCTTGGTGTTTCTGCGAAAGTTCTGGTCAATGATGCGACAGTTTTAAGGGAAGAATTCGTCGGCGCATTTGATGTTGTTCTTGTCGATGCACCTTGTTCTTCGCTTGGGCTGATGTACCGCAAACCCGATATCAAATATGCCAAAACCGAGGAAGATTTGAAAGAGATCATCGCCATGCAGAAGAAAATTCTGAAAATGGCGGCGGAATATGTTAAACCCGGCGGTATTCTTTTGTATTCGACCTGTACGATCAACAAAGAGGAAAACGAAAAGAATATCGAAGCGTTTTTGGTGGAAGATGCACGATTCGTCGGCGAAGCATTCCCCGATGAAAGGCTGAAAAATTGGGCAGGAGAAAATAAATATTCTCTCCAGCTGATCCCACCTGTGCACCATACAGACGGCTTTTATATGGCAAGATTGAGGAAAAGATGAAAAAAGTTTTACTTGGGCTTTCCGAAGAGGAACTGACAAAAGAGATATTGCAGATCGGTGAAAAGGCTTTCCGTGCCAAACAGATAAGCGGATGGCTGAAAAAAGGCATTGGTTTTTCCGGCATGAAAAATCTGCCTGCAAGCCTGATCGAGAAACTGAAAGAAAATTTTTCCGACGGTTTTGCAGAGATCGATATCAAGCGTGTTTCGACCGACGGAACGATCAAATATCTGTTTAAGCTTGAGGATGGCTGTTTTATCGAATCTGTTCTTATGCACTATGAATACGGAAATACGATCTGTATTTCTACGCAGGTTGGCTGTGCGATGGCTTGTGCATTCTGTTCTTCGGGCGAAGGCGGACTTATCCGCAATTTGATGCCGCATGAGATGCTGGCACAGGTTTTGCAGGTCAATGCCGATAACGGCGGCGGCAGAAGCGTTACCAATATCGTTCTTATGGGAACGGGCGAACCGCTTGCCAATTATGAAAATGTCATGGCTTTTCTGCACATGGTCAATGACCCGGAATCGATCGGCGTCGGTATGAGAAATATCTCGCTTTCGACCTGTGGGATCGTTCCGCAAATCGCTCGTCTTGCGGAGGAAAAGCTGCAGATCACGCTTTGCTTGTCACTCCATGCGGCAACAGACGAAAAACGAAAAAAAATCATGCCGATCTCTGCGCGTTTTACCGTAGAAGAAACGGTTTCTGCCATGAAAAGCTATTCACAAAAGACGGGCAGAAGGATTATAATAGAGTATATATTGATCAAAGGCTTCAATATGGGCAAGGATGATGCAGATGAGCTTGCAAAGCTATTCTCGGGCGTTAAGGCACATATCAACCTCATCCCATATAACGATGGCGGCAAAGGGCTTTTCAGCTCACCATCGCAAAATGAAGTATATGCCTTTATGAAGCTGCTGACAGACCGAAAGATCAGCAGTTCTGTCAGAAGATCTTTGGGAAGAGATATCGAAGGAGCCTGCGGACAGCTAAGGAGCAAGAGAAGCAGAGAATTAACGGAGGAGAAATAAGTGAACGCATACGCTGCAACACACATAGGAAAAGTCCGAAAGAATAATGAGGACAGCATATATTTATCCGGCGAAAATGAGCCGGTCCTTGCGATTGTTGCAGATGGTATGGGCGGTCATTTGGCAGGTCAGGTCGCCAGCAAAATGGCTGTCGATATTATTTCAAAAGAGCTCACATCCTATGGGCTTGCCTTTGTGACCGAAAAGCTTATGGGCAGGATCATCAGCAGAGCTTCAAAAGAGCTTTACCAGACCGCTTCCAAAGATGCAGAGCTTTACCAGATGGGGACTACTGTCGTTGCCGGTATTCTCTATAAAGGCAAAATGATCTATGCCAATGTCGGCGATTCAAGAATTTATCTTTTGCATAACGGTATTTTGACAAGGTTGACGCACGATCACAGCTTTGTGCAGTCGCTCGTGGATAATCATATCATTACCGAAGAAGAGGCAAAAAACCATCCCTATAAAAACATCATCACAAGAGTAGTCGGCATGGAAAAAGTGCAGGCAGACTGCGCCGAAGTCCATGTCGAAAACGGCGATGCCATTTTATTCTGTTCAGACGGACTGACCAATCATGTCGAAGAAACTGAAATAGCCGCTTATATGGGAAAAGATGATGATCCTTTCTTTATCGTGAGCGAACTCATCGATCTGGCATTATATCGCGGAGGAAAAGATAATATTTCGGTCATTATGATTAAAAATGACGGAGGTGAAAACCGTTGATCAGGAGCGGCGTTGTCATTTCCGGCAAGTATAAAATTATCGGCCATGTAGACAGCGGCGGAATGTCCGATATCTATAAGGCCTATTGCTTTAAATCAAAAAAGATCGTAGCACTGAAATTTCAGAAAGAGATCTACGAGAATAATAAAGAAATGCGGGAGGTTTTCCGCAAAGAAGCGGAAACTTTCAAAAAACTCAACAGCAAGTATATCGTCGGATGTGTCGAGGTCGGCCAATATAATGGTTCCATGTATATCGCCATGGACTATATCGAAGGCCAGGTCTTGAAGAAAATGATCGAGGAAAACGGTCCGTTTTCTGTTAAAGATACTGTTGAGATCGGCAGGAAGATCCTCCGCGGTCTTGGGCATGCACATCAGAAAAACATCGTGCATAATGACTTAAAACCACAGAATATCATCATGAAAAATGATACGGATCCGCTGCTTATCGATTTCGGCATTGCGCATTCGCCTGTCGATGCAAAAGATGAAAACGAAGTCATCGGTTCGGTATACTATTTTTCGCCGGAACAGGCAAAAGCGGAGCATACGGATAAACGCAGCGACATTTATTCCTTCGGTGTTATTCTGTATGAAATGTGCACAGGAAAGCTGCCCTTTGTCGGCGATGATCCGCTGACGATCGCACTCATGCATGTGCACCAAAAGCCAAAAGCACCGATCGAGCTGAATCCGGATATCCCCGAGAGCTTAAACAGGATCATATTGAAAGCGCTTGAGAAAGAACCCGATAAGCGTTATCAAAATGCACTTGAAGTTCTTGGCGATCTGAACCGTGTTTTTGAAGACCCGAAGGGAGATTTCGTTAAACAGCGCACAGAAAAGCGCAGCCATTGGCTTTCCAAAAAGAGCAGCCGTATTTTCCTGTATTGTACGATCCCACTTGTCTTTCTTTTTGCGATCATCAGCGGCTGGATGCTGTTATCTTCAATCAGTCTGCGGCATAATAATACCTATATGCCGAATTTGACCGGTAAAGATATTATGGCAGCCGAAGAACAGGTTGCTGCAATGGATATTATTCTTGTCAAAAATGAGGTCGAGGATAATAACACAGACGGCGGTGTGATCATATCGCATGAGCCTGAAGCCGGAACCGTTTTGAAAAAAGGACAGGTCGTTGTTTTAAATGTATCCGGTCCCGGGATTGTCGTGGAAATGCCGGAAGTGACAGGTCTTTCCATGGCGGAAGCAAAGGCAGAGCTTGACTTATACGATATAGGCGAAGTCAATATTAAATGGCAGGTTTCGGATGATGCGGCACAGAATGAAGTCGTCGCGCAATATCCGCTGGCTGCTGAAATGGTCAAGACAACGGAAACGGTTACCTTGACTGTCAACACCGTTAAGGATAAATATGTGGAACTCATCCCCAATGTTATCGGCCTCAACATCAAAGAAGCCTTGTTGGAAGTTTCCGGAAGCGGCTTTTCTGCGGTATATTTATATGAGGTCGATAAAGGTTCAAGCGGTATTGTTCTTAGTCAATATCCCGGCAATGATATCGAAAGTTTCAGCGGACCGATGCGATTGACGATCCTTAACCGTGGCTACGAAAAATATGTTGCAGTTATTCCGCTTGATGCAAAATTGCTTGCAAAAGGGCATAATCTGGCGATCACCGCTGATGAAAACTTTGACGGTATCACCGCAGAAATGATATTATACGAAAAAGAGTATTCCAATGCAGAGGAATACATGGATAATAACAACGGAACTGTAAAGGTCTATCTCTATCGGCAGAATACCGATCAGAATATCAATGTCAATACGACGATCTATATTGACGGCGCGGCAGTTTCCAAAGTCAATACTGTTTTTTATAAGGTAAATGAGTAAAAAAGGAATTATTTTAAAAGGCATCGGCGGTTTTTATTATGTAAAAGCCGATGACGGCATCACATATGAAACAAAAGCAAGAGGTCGATTCAGAAAAGAAGGAATTAAGCCTCTGGCAGGCGATGTTGTCGATATTGCCGATGGTTGGATAGAGAATATATATGAGCGCAAAAATGTCCTTATAAGGCCGCCTGTGGCAAATGCTGAGCTTTTATTGATCGTGATCTCTGCTTCGCTGCCTGTTCCGGATATGGTCATGATCGATAAGCTGATCTTATACGGAAAAAAGAGTGGTCTTGAGGTCATCCTTGCGATCAATAAAATTGATGAAGGAAGAAAAGCCGCAGAGGAGATTGCTGCACAGTATGAAAATGCGGATGTCAGAACAGTACTTATGAGCAATCATACAGGCGAAGGCATCGAAGAATTAAAATCTCTTATCCGCGGAAAATGTACTTGCCTGGCCGGACAGTCTGCAGTCGGAAAGAGCAGTTTTGTCAATGCTTTATCGCCTTCGCTCAGGCTCGAAACAGGTGATATTATCAAAAAGACCGAGAAAGGCAAGCAGACAACAAGGCAGAGCGAACTGATCTATCTGGATGAGATCGAAGGAAGCATCGTAGATACGCCCGGTTTTGCGGTTCTTGAAGCACTCGATATCGAACCCGAAGAGCTGCAATACCTTTATCCGGAATTTAAAAACGTAGGAAATTGCCGTTTCAAAGGCTGCATCCACGATAAAGAAGCGGATTGCGCCGTAAAAATGGCTGTAAAAGATGGCAGGATCAACAAAAGGCGTTATGCCCGCTATCTTGTAATATTTGAAGAATTGAAACAAAGGAGACTTGAGAAATATGACTAAAGTAGCTCCGTCGATTTTGACGGCAGATTTTTCTGAAATTGGAAAGACAATTTGTGATGTAATAGATTGGGGTGCAGATTGGATCCATTGCGATGTTATGGATGGCGTTTTCGTTCCCAACATGACCTTTGGCCCGAAAATGGTCAAAGATATGAAGCAGGCGATGGTCAAAGGCGCAAAGAAACAGGTTCCTTTTGATGTACATCTCATGATCACACAGCCCGAACGCTATGTTGAAGATTACGTCAAAGCCGGTGCAGATTACCTGACAGTACATCAGGAAGCAACTGTACATCTGCAGAGAACGCTTCGCCTGATCAAAAGCTACGGCATCAAAGCTGGTGTTGTTCTGAATCCTTCGACATCGCTTTCTACGCTGGATTATATCCTTGACGATGTAGACAGCATCATGCTGATGACGGTAAACCCCGGTTTCGGCGGTCAGAAGTTTATCCCTGCCATGGTACAGAAGATCAAAGATTTAAGAAAGATCGTCGATGCTTCCGGCAAAGATATCCTGATCGAGATCGATGGCGGCGTTAATATGAACAATGCCAAAGAGCTTGCCGAAGCAGGTGTTGATGTCATGGTTGCAGGCAGCGCTGTTGTCGGTGCAGAAGACCCTGTAAAAGTCATTGACTATCTCCATAGTCTCAGCAGATAAGCGGAGGATATTATGACAGTTCATGCAGATCTTAACATGCACCATGAAAACAGACGCGTAACGGAAAAGAAGATCCTTTGCGCGATCATGGATACGATCCCTACCTGTACAGTAGTCATGAATGATGAACCCTATCCCTATGCGGTTCCCATGAATTATGGCTATGCATGGCCGGAAAACGGTAAGCTTCAGATTTTCATCCATATGTATAAAGAAGGGCACAGAGTCAACCTTTTGAAAAAAGATCCTAGAGTCTGTGTTTCGATCTATAACTATATGGATCGCAAAACGAAGCCCTACAGAAATGAAAAACAGGACTACAGAAGCATCAATGTTTTCGGCAATGCGATCGAAGTTACCGATAAAACGGAATATCTCGATGCCTTAAATCAGCTTCAGATCCATAACGGCAGAGCGCCGATGCGTTTCATTCCGGATGCGATGGCAAAAGATCTTCTCGTTTACAAAATTGTAGCCGAAGAAGTCACCGGCAAAACGCAGTATCCGCTTAGCGGAATTGAAGAGGTTGTTTTCCCTGTTATCGATTGATTAAAAAATAAAAGCCGCCAATTTGGCGGCTTTTTTCGTGTCTTTATTTGAAGTATTTGACTGCGGAGTCCATGATGCCCATATCATAGTTTCCTTCAACGTTCTTATAGAGCGATGTTCCGGTTCTTTCTGTATGGCCCATTTTGCCGAATACACGTCCATCGGGAGAACAGATACCCTCGATCGCATAGAAGGAATCGTTCGGGTTGAACTGTACTTCAGAGGTCGTATTGCCTGCGAAATCGACATACTGCGTGCAGATCTGACCGTTTGCGGCAAGCTGCTTCACGAGTTCATCGGATGCAAGGAATTTGCCTTCGCCGTGAGAGATCGGAACGGTGTAGATATCGCCGGGTTTTGTATTCATCAGCCACGGGGACTTGTTGGAAGAAACGCGTGTACGGACGAGTTTAGACTGATGTCTTGCGATCGTGTTGAAGGTCAGCGTCGGGCAATTTTCGTCTGTATCGATGATCTTGCCATAAGGAACAAGACCGAGCTTGATCAGAGCCTGGAAACCGTTGCAGATACCTGCCATCAAGCCGTCGCGTTTTTCAAGAAGCTCTGTAACAGCATCTTTGACAGCTGCACTGCGGAAGAATGCTGTGATGAATTTACCGGAACCATCGGGTTCATCGCCGCCGGAGAAACCACCGGGTACGAAGATGATCTGTGCCTGTCTTGTGCGTTCAGCAAAGTATTCGATCGATTCGGAAATTGCGGAAGCAGTCAGGTTCTTGAGAACGATGATCTCAGGCTTAGCACCGGCTCTTGCCAAAGCTTTTGCCGTGTCAAATTCGCAGTTTGTGCCCGGGAATACGGGGATGAGTGCGAGCGGAGAAGCGGATTTATTAGCAGGCTTCGGCCAACTCTTTGCTTCATAGGCAAACGCAGGGATATCTTTCTTTGCCTGTTCGATGTTGCAGGGATAAACTGTTTCGAGCTTGTTTTCATAAGCTTCTTCCAGTTTTGCAAGGCAAACCTTATTTTCGCCCATGACGATCGATTTTTCTTCTGTCGTTTCGCCGAGGATGATGCCGATTTCTGTATCGTCGCACAGTTCGAGGACAAATGCGCCGTAAGCATAAGAGAAAATATCTTCAAGAGAGATATTTGCCGCATATTTGAAGCCGATGTCATTGCCGATCGCCATCTTATAGATCGCTTCTGCAATACCGCCGAAACCGGGCGTATAAGCAGAGAGAACTTTTCCTTCACGGGCGAGTTTGGCAACTGCATCGAAGTTTGCCTTTAAGCTGTCTGCTTTCGGTAAGCCGTTTTCGTCATATTCAGGTTTCAGAACAACAACTTTGCTGCCTGTTTTCTTGAATTCGGGCGAAATGATGTTCTTCGTTTCGTCTGTTGTAACGGCGAAGGAAACGAGCGTCGGCGGAACGTCGAGGTCTTCAAAAGATCCGCTCATGGAGTCTTTACCGCCGATTGCAGCGATTCTCAGGTCCATCTGTGCCTTGAAAGCGCCAAGAAGTGCAGAAAGCGGTTTGCCCCAGCGTTTTGCATCGCGGAGCGGTTTTTCAAAGTATTCCTGGAATGTCAGGTAAACATCTTCGAAATCGGCGCCTGTTGCGATAAGCTTGGAAACGGATTCAACAACGGCGAGATATGCGCTGTGATAAGGGCTCTTTTCCGCAATCATCGGGTTATAGCCCCAGCTCATGAGAGAGCAGGAAGTCGTATCTTTATCTTCGATAGAGATCTTGTGAACCATTGCCTGAATCGGTGTGCGCTGTTTTTTACCGCCGAAAGGCATAAGGACTGTGCCGGAACCGATCGTAGAGTCGAAGCGTTCGGAAAGACCGCGCTTGCTGCAGACATTCAGATCGGAAACGAGCGCCATGTAGCCTTCTTCAAAATCAGCAGGAATATCTCTTGCAAAGCTTTCTGCTTTTGCCGGTGCAATGTCAATGTGCTTTTCTGCGCCGTTGGAATTCAAGAATTCTCTGGAAATATCGACGATATTCTTGCCATTCCAGTGCATACGGAGTCTGGGCTCTTCTTTGACAACGGCAACAACCGTCGCTTCGAGGTTTTCGTTTGCTGCGAGCTCGAGGAAACGGTCAACATCTTTGCTTTCTACAACAACAGCCATTCTTTCCTGCGATTCGCTGATAGCAAGTTCTGTTCCGTCGAGACCTTCGTATTTCTTGGGAACTGCATTGAGGTTGATCTCCATGCCGTCTGCAAGTTCGCCGATTGCTACGGAAACACCGCCTGCACCGAAGTCATTGCAGCGTTTGATAAGCTGAGAAGCTTCTTTATTTCTGAAAAGCCTCTGCAGTTTGCGTTCTTCGGGCGCATTGCCTTTCTGAACTTCTGCACCGCAGTTTTCGAGCGATTTCAGGTTGTGAGATTTGGAGGAACCTGTTGCACCGCCAATACCGTCACGGCCTGTCCTTCCGCCTAAAAGGATAACAATATCGCCATCCTGCGGAACTTCACGGCGCACATTTTCAGCCGGAGCAGCAGCGATAACCGCACCGATCTCCATGCGTTTTGCCGCATAACCGGGGTGATAAAGTTCATCGACCTGACCTGTCGCAAGACCGATCTGGTTTCCATAGGAGCTGTAACCTGCGGCTGCAGTTGTAACGAGCTTTCTTTGCGGGAGTTTGCCGGGGAGTGTTTCCGAAACGGGAACTGTCGGGTCAGCTGCACCTGTGACGCGCATTGCCGCATATACATAGGATCTTCCGGAAAGCGGGTCACGGATTGCGCCGCCGATGCATGTTGCAGCACCGCCGAAAGGTTCGATCTCTGTCGGGTGGTTGTGCGTTTCGTTTTTAAAGAGAAGCAGCCAATCTTCCTCTTTGCCTTCAACGTCAACTTTGATCTTGACCGTGCAGGCGTTGATCTCTTCGGATTCATCGAGCTTGTTCAATTCGCCTGTTTTGCGGAGAACTTTTGCTGCGAGTGTACCGATATCCATCAGGGTAACGGGTTTTGTGCGTCCGAGGAAATTTCTTGCTTCGATGTATTCGTCATAGGTTTTCTGCAGAAGTTCATCTTCAAATTTAACGCTGTCGATGATCGTTCCGAATGTCGTGTGACGGCAATGATCAGACCAATAGGTATCGATCATTTTGATCTCTGTGATCGTCGGGTCGCGTTTTTCGGAAGCAAAATATTTCTGGCAGAACTTGATATCGTCAAGGTCCATGGCAAGCCCATACTGATCGATAAATGCTGCAAGAGCAGCTTCGTTAAGATCTAGGAAGCCATGAAGAGTAGCAACTTCTGTCGGAACATCATATTCCATTGCGAGCGTTTCGGGCAGTTCAAGAGCCGCTTCGCGTGCTTCAACGGGGTTGATGACGTATTTTTTGATCTGGACAAATTCTTCTTCGGAAATATCGCCATAGATCATATAGACTTTTGCTGTGCGGACAACCGGTCTTTCCGTCTGGGAAATGATCTGGATGCACTGCGCTGCGGAGTCTGCACGCTGGTCAAACTGACCGGGCAGATATTCAACCGCAAAAAGTCTGCAGCCGTCTGCTTCTACCGCATCATAGGTAATATCCAGCTGCGGTTCGGCAAAAACGGTATTTTTGCAGTATTCAAAAAGGGAAGCCTCGATATTTTCAACATCATAGCGATTCAGAAGACGAAGCTTTTTAACGCCATCGATCAGAAGCAGCTGACGAATATCGCCAAGAAGGGCATTCGCCTCATTTTCAAGACCGGGCTTTTTTTCTACATATACTCTGAAAACCATCAGTTATTCTCCTTATAAGCCAAAAGTGCGCGTGCACCGATATCTTTTCTGTAAAAAGCATTGCCAAAGTGTACATGCTTTACGGCTTCATATGCCTTTTCGATCGCTTCCTGTAAGCTTGCTGCCGTTTCCACAACGCCAAGGACTCTGCCGCCGTTTGTCAGGAGTTTTTCACCATCCAGCTTTGCTCCGGCAATGTAAAGCTCGGCTGTTTCGGGCAATTCATCTGCCGTGATCTCGAAACCTTTGTCATACTTAACGGGGTAGCCTTCGGATGCCATAACAACACAGCAGGCATTTTCGTTTTTGAATCTGATATCAAGCGTATTGAGTGTGCCGTTTTCGCAAGCCTGCATGATCGTGAAAAGATCTGTTTCAAGAAGAGGAAGGACGACCTGTGTTTCCGGATCGCCAAATCTGCAGTTATATTCGATGACTTTCGGGCCGTCTTTTGTGATCATAAGACCGAAATAGAGGCAGCCTTTGAAGGTTCTTTCTTCTTTTTCCATGGCACGGATCGTCGGAAGGAAAATCTTTTCCATACATTCCGCTGCGACTGCATCTGTATAATAGGGGTTAGGTGCAATGGTGCCCATGCCGCCCGTATTCAGACCCTGATCGCCGTCAAGCGCGCGTTTATGGTCCATAGAGGAAACCATCGGGATGAGCGTTTTGCCGTCTGTAAAGGAAAGTACGGAAACTTCCGGACCTTCCAAAAATTCTTCGATAACGATCTGGCTTCCGCTTGCACCAAAAATCTTGTCCTGCATCATGGAAACAACGGCATCTTTTGCTTCTTCTCGTGTCATAGCGATGATAACGCCTTTGCCCAAAGCAAGACCGTCTGCCTTGATAACTGTCGGGATGGGTGCTTCTTCAAGGTAGGCGAGTGCTTTATCCATTTCTGTGAAAACTTCGTATTTTGCCGTCGGAATACCGTATTTTTTCATCAGATTTTTGGAAAAGACTTTGCTGCCTTCGATGATCGCTGCATTTGCCTTAGGACCAAAGCATTTTACGCCGACTTCGTTTAAAGCGTCAACGCAGCCTAAAACAAGCGGATCATCCGGTGCAACAACGGCAAAATCGATCGCTTTTTCAAGAGCAAACTTTTTGATGTTTTCGATGTCTTTTGCGCCGATGTCAACGAGAACAGCATCTTTTGCCATTCCGCCATTTCCGGGAAGGGCATAAAGCTCTGTGATCGTTTTGTTTTCTCTTAATTTTTTAATGATGGCATGTTCACGGCCGCCACTGCCAATGACCATTACTCTCATATTTTCTCCCAGAAGTAAGAATTCTTTTCTTCGTACTCATCGCCGAGTCTTGCGATCTCGTTGGCAACAGCCTGAACCGCACGCGGAAGAAGGATCCATTCAGCCTGTCTCATAACACGTTCCTGAAGAATCTCCGGTGTATCATCCGGTCTTACACCAACGGATTTCTGGAAAATGATCTCGCCGCCATCGGGAATCTCATTAACAAAATGAACCGTTGCGCCTGTCAGCTTAACGCCGTATTTGAGCGCTTCTTCATGCACTTTAAGACCGTAATAACCCTTGCCGCAGAAAGACGGAATAAGGGAAGGATGCACATTAATGATGCGCTTTTTATATTTCGATGTGAAATTGCCGCTGAGAATACTCATGAAACCGGCTAAAACGATCAGCTCGATATTGTTTTCTTCGAGGATCTCAAGGAGCTTTGCTTCAAATGCTTCCATACTGCCGCATTCTTTTTTGGTAACAACAACAGAAGGAATGTTGTTTTCGGCTGCTCTTGTGAGGGCATACGCATTTTTGTTGTTGGAAACAACGAGTACGATCTCACCGCTCGATAACATGCCGGAATTCTGAGAGTTGATAAGCGCCTGCAGGTTTGTACCGCCGCCGGATACAAATACAGCTATTCTTGTCTTCAGCATAAGATGACTCCTTCGTCGCTTTCAACGATTTCGCCTAAGATATAGGCATCTTCGCCGTTCGCTTTAAGGATCTCGATGGAGCGTTCTGCATCGTTTTTATCAACAACTGCGATCATGCCAACGCCCATGTTGAAGGTGTTGAACATATCTCTTTCCGGGATATTGCCCGTCTTCTGAATGAGGTCAAAGATCGGGAGGATTTTAACATCTGCTTTTTTAATCTGTGCAGAAAAACCTTCAGGAAGGCTTCTCGGGATATTTTCATAGAAACCGCCGCCTGTGATATGGGAAACGGATTTTACGGTGACTTCTTCAAAAAGTGCGAGCATGGGTTTGACATAGATCTTCGTGGGTGTGAGAAGCGTTTCGCCGATGCTCTTGCCGCCAAGCTCTGCAACAGGGGATTTGATGTCTGCATTTTCGACATCAAAAACTTTGCGGACGAGAGAGAAACCGTTGGAATGAACACCGCTCGAAGGAAGTGCGATGATAACGTCTCCTGCTTTGATCGTATTCTTGTCGAGAACTTTGCTCTTATCGACAACGCCAACAGCAAAACCTGCGAGGTCATATTCATCGATTGGGTAGAAACCGGGCATTTCAGCCGTTTCACCGCCAATTAAAGAAGCACCTGCCTGTACGCAGCCTTCGGCAACGCCTGCAACGATATCGGCAATGCGTTCGGGGATGAGTTTGCCGCAAGCGATATAATCGAGGAAGAAGAGGGGTTTTGCACCGACGCAGATGATGTCATTGACGCACATAGCCGTGCAGTCGATACCGACTGTATCATGCTTGTCCATGAGGAAAGCAAGTTTGAGCTTTGTGCCGACGCCGTCTGTACCGCTGACGAGAACAGGCTTTGTGATTCCGGTCATGTCGAGTTCAAAAAGACCGCCGAAACCGCCGATATCAGACATTGCACCGCTTGTTACCGTGCGTGCGATGTGCTGTTTCATCAGTTCTACTGCTTTATAACCGGCTGTAATATCAACGCCGGCTGCTTTATAGCTTTCGCTGTTACTTTTCATCATTCGTTCCTTCTTTCGATTATTCTTTTGCGTTTGTGGGTTCGTGTGTGGGGTATTTTCCGTCGAAGCATGCTTTGCAGAAAGCTGTGCTGTCGGCTGCACCTGCGATGAGGCCAACGTGATCAACGCTTAAGTAGCCAAGACTGTCTACGCCGATGATCTTTTCGATCTCTTCGACTGTATGGTGGCAGGCGATAAGGTTATCTCTCGAGTCGATATCCGTTCCGTAATAGCAGGGATTGAGGAAAGGCGGTGCAGAAACACGCATATGGACTTCTGTAGCGCCGGCTTCACGGATAAGCTTAACGATTCTTTCGCAGGTCGTTCCTCTGACGATGGAGTCATCGATCAAAACAACACGCTTGCCTTTGATAACGTCAGCGATCGGGTTAAGCTTGATGCGGACTTTATCTTCTCTTGTTTTCTGGCTCGGAGCGATAAAGGTTCTGCCGATATATTTATTTTTGAGAAGACCAACGCCATAGGGAATGCCGGATTGCCTTGCATAGCCGATCGCAGCATCGATACCGCTGTCGGGAACACCGATGACGATATCTGCCTGTACAGGATGTTCAAGCGCTAAAAATGCGCCTGCACGGACTCTTGCGTTATGAACAGAGCAGCCATCGATGACGGAGTCGGGTCTTGCGAAATAGATATATTCAAAGACACACATAGAGGGCTTTTCTTTTCCGCAATGATCGTCAATGCAATGTACGCCTTCATTGTCGAAATAGATGATCTCGCCCGGTTTTAATTCGCGGATGAGCTCTGCACCGACGGAATCAAGTGCACAGCTTTCAGATGCAACGACGTAAAGTCCATCATGTGTTTTGCCGTAGCAAAGCGGTCTGAAGCCATGCTTATCTCTGAGTGCGATCATGCGGGAAGGCGTCATAACAACGACGGAAAAAGCACCTTCGAGAACATCCATCGTCCTGCTGATCGCTTCAACGATGGAGTTGGATTTTAATCTTTCCTTTGTGATAACATAAGAAATGACCTCGGCATCGCTGTTCGTGTGGAAAATAGATCCATGCATTTCGAGGTCTTCGCGTAATTCTTTTGCATTGACAAGGCTGCCGTTGTGTGCAACAGCCATTTTGCCTTTGATGTGGTTGATGATCATCGGCTGTGCTTCAGAGCGGTCTTTGGAGCTTGCTGTACCATAACGAACATGACCAAGCGCCATATTGCCTTCACCGAGTTTTTCTAAAATTGCAGGTGTGAAAACATCGTCAACGATGCCGGAATCTTTGTAAGAAGAGAATTTTCCGCCATTATTGACAACGATACCGCAGCTTTCCTGACCTCTGTGCTGGAGTGCAAAAAGGCCATAATAGGTTGTGTGCGCGAGGTCTGTATTTTCGGGGCTGTAGATTCCAAAGATCCCGCATTCTTCATGTAAATTGCTCATGTATGTTCCTCCGTAGAGTGAAATTGATGTCGTTCTTAGAAATTGAATTTTGCGGCAACTGCAGCGTCTTTTTCAAGGACTTTCTTTGCAGCGGCTTCTTTTGCAGCGGCGAGCTTTACAGCCAGAGTTTCGTCGGAAATGGCGAGCATCTGTACCGCTAAAAGGGCTGCGTTGGAAGCACCGTTGATGGCAACTGTGGCAACGGGAACACCGGAGGGCATCTGTACTGTTGCCAGAAGAGCATCCATGCCGTCAAGTTCGCTTGCCTTTACGGGAATACCGATGACGGGAAGCGTTGTATTTCCTGCCAAGACACCGCCTAAATGAGCGGCTTTTCCTGCAGCGGCGATGATAACGCCGAAACCGTTTGCCTTTGCGTTCTTTGCGAAATCTGCAGCAACGGCAGGTGTTCTGTGTGCGGAATAGACATGTACCTCAAAAGGTACTTCATATTCCTTGAGCGTATTGATGGCTTTTTCCACAACGGGGAGATCGCTGTCGCTACCCATGATAACAGCAACTTTTTTCATAATCCACCTCAGAATAAAAAATATAAAAAGCGTAAATTAAGTTTCATTAGTATTTATAATGTTCGTAATATACCGAACATTATAGAATATTTATCTCTTCCGTAACACATAATAACATACTTTCACTTCATTTATCAATACTTATATGTAAATCTTACAATAAACTTAAAAAAGTAAAAAACCGCCACATCGGCGGTTTGATACTAGACCTTGATTTTCCTTTTCAAAACTTCCCGGACGGAATGAAACAGGCTGCTGAAAAGCAGCAGACAAGGCATGATAATACACGGTAAAAAAGCAAATATCGGGTAAAGCTCGATATAATTTGTCACACTTTCAAGACTGCTGTTTCCGATGGCGGCGCTCATGCACACGGTCAGGATAAAAATAACGGCGTAAAGATACCATGGATTTTTAAATTTGACCAAGGCAAACATACAGGACGATGCCGATTTGACGAGCATCGTCGTCTTAAACAGCGCACAGATAAAATAAACACCCAAGGCAATAACACCGACAGACCGTAAAAAGCTGCCCGTATGAAAACTGCTGCTCATCCGGTAAAAAGCAGCTTCATGAAGCCATGTGCTTTGACCGCTTGTGGTGATTCCTGCCATGCTGAGCAAGATCGCAAGCATAACGCCGAAAAAGACAGCGCAAACCGAGATCATTCCCGCTTTTTTATGCGCAAGCACATTGCCTTTGAATATCAGCGTCGAAATACTTTCCCCACAAGTTGTGCCGATAAGGAAGACCATGGTTTTGTTCAGCTTTTCGCCATCGGGGAAGCTGACCGGAAATAACCTGTATAAACTGCCGCCGGAAAACTGAACGATCACAGCGATCACACAGAATACAGCGGCAAATATCCCCAAAACAGCAGCCGAACGACCGATTGCCATAATATCCTGCGATGCAGCTATCGTTGCTGCCGAGAGAAAGAAAACGATTATGAGCAAAACTTCCGTTTCATGCAGTGCATTTTCTTCCGTCAAAAAGGCGAAATAATTGGTAAAAAACGCAGCAGAAACAATAAAATACAGCATGAAGATCAGCGAAATGCATTTATATAAAAAGCTGCCTGCTTGTTCGGACAAATTGTCAAAAAAGCTTTTGTCAGCTTTTTGGAAAAGAAGAAAGGCTTCGTTGAAAAGCAGACCTATCAGCAAGCCGATCGGGAAAAGCGGCCAGATGCTTGTGCCAAAATAATTCTCTGCTGCTATGAGCGGAAAAACTGACGCCAAACACGATAAAAATGTCATAAAAAAATATTGATAGGAATACAGCATCATTCCTCCGGTTCTTCCGGCTGCGTGATAATACCGGATACTTTAATATTGCAGCTGATTTCGACATCAAAATCCGCCATGGAAAGGGCATTTTCCCAGTCCTTTTGATATGCACGGAACAGTTTTTCGTCTGTATTAAGTGTTCTTGCGGCAAGATTCAAAAAGTCGCATTGCCGAATAACAGCGATTTTCAAAATCTGTTCCATTTTGCTTTTGATCTGTTTTTCTGCTTCCCGAGCTATCAGATCCACATCGATGTTCTGATTTGTCATGTCGCTTCTTCCGATAACCGTAAGCGTTACATCAGTTTTTATGGAAAAATGCGGACCGTTTTCACCGATAAAGGCAGCGATATCCAGTTTTTGTTTATCGACCTGCAGGCAATAGGCTTCATCTTGTGCATCGATCGAAAAAACAATATCTTCTGCATCGCCCATAACAAAGAGGACAGCCTGCAGAGCATCCGCTGAGATCGAATCGACATATGCATAATCCTTAAAGATCACGGATCGATCGAGACAAAGCTTATCGTTTTTTAAACTGATCGCAGGGATCAATACGGCAGATCCTGTGCCTTCGCTTGCGGCAATAAAAGAGGAGATTGTACAAGGCAAAACCGAGGTATTCTTTTTGGCTGTTTCCATTTGCCGAAGAATATCCTCTGCAGAAAACGCCTCAAACAGTTCATCTGTTTTCGTATCCGTATATACGATCCATTCGGAACCTTTCCGCTTATCTTTGCTGAAATAGCCATGAAGGATCATTTTCGTCTCTTCTTTGCTGAGTTCACCGGATAAAAGGATCAGTTCATTCTGTTCAAAATACGGTGTTTCTTCCGCTTGTGACAGCAGCTGATCCAATGCCTCTGCGGTGGATTTTCCTTTTGCTTGGTAAAGCTTTGCTTCTTCGTCAATTTTTGCGCAGGAAGCCGATACCAAAATGGAATCATTTTCCGTTTCAAAACCGATCCCTTTTATGATGCTGTAGTTTTCTTTATGGCCGCAGCCGCATAGCAGCAAAATGACAGGTAAGAATAAGAGTATCTTTTTCAAAGGATCTCCTCCTTTTTAAGCAAAATTTCGGTATTTCCGCGAATGATGCCGTCTTCGATGATCTGTTTCTTGATCGGTGCTGCCGGTAAAAGGTATGGCAGAGAGCAGCTTGTCAAACCGCAAAGATAAATCGTCAGCAAAAAGAGACCTGCAAGGATCCCGTATAAACCAAAGAGAGAAGCGGCAATAATAAACAGCAATCTCAGAATAACGGAGCTTTCGACCTGAGTATTCGTCGCAGCAGAGCATATATAGGTGATCGAAAGAATGACGACTGCTGGCGCAGATAAAAGCCCGATCGATAAAGCGGAATCGCCAAGTGCAATACCACCGATGATGCCGACGGTTGAGCTGATCTGCGAAGGTAATCGTAATACAGCTTCGCGCAGGATCTCATATAACAACAAGACAAGAAACATTTCCCCGGCGATACCAAAAGGCACATTTTTTTCTGCATATAAAAAGGTTTTCAGCAATTCCGTCGGGATAATATCCATGTGAAAGCGCATAAGCGCCACATAAAATGCAGCTAAAAGTACGCTGATAAAATATGAAGCGAAGCGGAGGATGCGGATCAGATTGGAATAGGTTTTCTTATTATAATAGTCATCCGCAGAGCTGAAGCCTTCCATGAAAAAATACGGTGCAGTTAAGACAAAAGGTGTTCCGTCAAGGATGAGCGCCACTTTTCCGTTGAGGATTTTTGAAGCGGTGATATCCGGCTTTTCCGAGCGGCCAAGTGTTGAAAACAGAAAGCTCTTTTTATCACAGATGAGCTGTTCAAGCTGTCCGGTGTCCAAAATATAGCGAATGTTAAGCGCACTTATTCTTTCGCGGAGGATCTTTAAAACCTTTGGGTCGGCTTTCCCTTCGAGATAGATGAGACAAAGATCCGTTTCCGATTCCGAGCCTATTTTGAATCTTTCCGTTTTCAAAGCAGGGTCTTTGATGCGCCTGCGAAGAAGCGACACATTGACAAGTAAGGTTTCGGCAAAGGCTTCTTTTGAACCGCGGATCGTAATATCACTTTCCGGTTTCGGAACACCTCGTCTTGCCCAGCCGCGGGTTTGAATGACGAGCGCTTCATCCATTCCGTCGATAAAAACCGCCGTATCTGCGGATAAACAGGAGGTGATGACTTCTTCCATCGTCTTTTTGACTTTCGTTTCGACGCCGTAAACAAGCTTTTCGCCGACTTCACTCATGTTTTTCGGTTCTATTTCACGGCTGCCGAATGTCAATCCCATAAGGGGCATGATGACAGCTTCCTGAACGACAGCTGTATTGGCAAGCCCATCAAAGGTGACGACAAGAACCTCTCTTCCGCAGGGCATTTGCAATCGTTTCGCCATAAAATCAAAGCTGTTCGCAAAAACTTCTTTTAAATATTTTTCGTTATCTTCGAGTGTTTTGTTAATATCCATTTTATACCGCCTTAAATTCTGTAAATATTTTTTCCCGTTTTGCGCAATATAATACCAAACTGATAAAGGAGGTTTTAAAATGGCTAAACATCAGAAGATCAGATGCAGTATCGAAAGCTGCCGTTTCAATGAATTTGGCAGTGATTGCCTGCTTGATTCTATCGAGGTATGTCCTTGCCCGGAATGCGGAAGGGATAGCGTCACAAGCTGCCGAGACAGCCTTTGTGCAAGTTTTGAAGTGAAATAAAAAATGCGCCGGCTGCAATGGATCAGTCCTGCGGCATGAAATGCAGCATCATATGTTGCCCGAAACAAAGGAATACGACAGCGGAAATACGTATTGTCGTGCGCAAAAAGCAAAACGCGGTTTTTACCGCGTTTTTTTGTGCTGTGATACTTGCTTCGGATAGTATTATTCGTTATGATGTAAGTATCGGAGGTGTTCCATTGAAAAGAAAAACAGTATTTGCCGCAGCTTTGCTGCTGATGATTTTTATTTTATGTATAACGGCATGCAAACAGGAAGAAAAAGAGATCAAATTCCCGGAAAAACCCTCTTTTTCTTCAAAGCCAGTGCAGACGGAGACTATCATCCCGAAAACGCCTGAACCGACAGAAGAACCGAAAGCTTTGCCGGAAGATATTGCCGTTTTGTTTATGGATGCGGCAAAGAATATGGATTATGATGCCATTCGTGCGCTTTGCGTTACGGATGCGGAAATCACTGCGGAATATGGTCCGGAATATGAGCTTGCTTTCAAGGCGATCTTTGCCCAATCTGCAAAAGAGCTGCAATATGAGATCGTAAATACAAATATTAACGGCGATCAAGCGGAAGTCACGATCTCCTGTACATATGCGGATTGCACGCCCTATATCCGCGAAGTCGTCAAAGAAGCCGTTGTGCAGGCTGTAACTAAAACCTTGCGCGGTGAGATCACCGAAAAAGAACAATACTTGGAAATTGCGATCGATGTGATGTTTGCAAAATCCGATCTTTTAGGCAAAAATCTGATCAAAACCGAAATTGTTCTGCCGCTTGTCAAAGATCAAAATGAAGAATGGCTTATCAAAGAAGTTACCAGAGAAGTCAAAGCAGTGATCACGATGAATTTTTCAGAAACCGTCGGGTTGCTTTTGGAATATTGGAAATAGAGGAGAGAAATTATGATAAGACATATCGTTATGTGGAAATTGAAAGACGAAGCTTTAGGCAAAACAAAAAAAGAGAATATTGCGATTATCAAAGAAAAGCTTTATGCCTTAAAGCCGATCATTCCGGAAATTTTATCCATGGAGGTGCATGAAAATGTCAACGATGCCGATGCCGTTGCCAGTGATGCTGTGCTTATTATGGATGCAGAGGACCTTCAAGCGCTTGAAAGGTATAAAAACCATCCGGAACACAAGAAAGTTTCTGCTTTTGTAAAGGAGGTCAGACTCAGCCGAACGGCTGTTGATTATATCATTTAAGGAGGAAAATATGGTAAGACACGTGATGGTATTCAAGTTTAAGGATACCGAAGAAAAGACAGCGATGGAACATGCAAAAGATCTGAAAACTGTTCTTGAAGCACTTGTGGGTGTCATTCCCGGGCTGATCAGCATGCAGGTCGGTCTTGATGAAACCGGCAGCGAAAGGGCATATACATGTTCGATTTTCTCTGGATTTGAAAGTTTTGATGCGCTTGCTGCTTTCAAAGTACACCCCGGACATATCAAAGCTATCGAACCTTTGAGAAAAGCTTCGGTCGCAGGCGGTGGTGTTGATTATACTGTCTGATGAACAGAGGTTTTAACCCTCTGTTTTTTTTATATTTGCCTGAAAACCGGCTTTTCTTTACGGGATATTCATTGACCGATTGCCCGAAAAAAAGTATAATAATTGGGGTATAATATATCTTATTTATATGTTTTGAGGTTAAAATGGCTAAGACAAAATCAGAAAAAATTAAAAAGACACTGCTTCTGATCGATCGTGAAAAAAAGACGCTTCGTCTTGTCAAATCTATTTTTGGAAAAGCTTTTACAATATTACAGGCTGATAATGAAGAAACGGCGCTTGACTGTATTATGGAGTATCTTCCCGATATCGTTTTGATCGATGTCGGCGAAGAATCTTTCACCTCTCTTGCGCTCGATCTTTGTCTTGGCATTGTTTCTATACCGACGGTTGCCATGATGGAAACCGAATCGGATGATATGCAGGATTTCTGGATCTCAAATGGTGCTGTTCTTTTTCTCAAAAAACCCTTTAAAAAGAAAACGGCAGGCCTTTATCAGGCTGTTCTCGATTTTGTTGAGGGAAATAACGCCAAGGCAGATGCCGATGAAACAAATGAGCTCAGCGACGATAATAACATGTTATCCGAATCTAAGGATACATCTGATGAAAATCTCATAGTATCTGCAAGGGAAAATGAAATCGAAACTGCAGAAGATGATGAATTCAAAGAAGATGAACCTGCTGTAGATAATAACTGCGAAATTGAGCAAACAGTAATTATTTCTGAAGACGCAAAACATATTGCAACGGAAACTGCAACGGCTGCTGATGAAACCGTCGTAGATAATAACTGCGAAATCGAGGAAGCAGAACTTATTTCTGAAGATACCGAAGAGAATCTTGTAACAGAAACTGTAACAGCAGAAGTTGAAGCCAAAACAGATGAAGCGGCTGCAGATGATAGCTGTGAAACAGAAAATACTTTGACAGAGGAAGCTATTTCGCTTGAAGCAAACGAAATGGAAGATACCTTTACCGAAAAAACAGAACCCGAAGCTGTTTCTGAAGAAAATGCTGTGGAAATCGAGGAAACAGAACTTATTTCTGAAGATACTGAAGAGAATCTTGTAACAGAAACTGTAACAGCAGAAGTTGAAGCCGAAACAGATGAATATGCTGCAGACGATAGCTGTGAAACGGAAAGTGTTTTGACAGAGGAAGC
>SVGZ01000030.1 GCA_015056045.1 Clostridiales bacterium
CCGATCTCTCTTTCGATATAAGCCATATATTTTTTCAGGCTTGCAAGAACTTTTTCGTCGTTGTTTTTCTGCAGCCAGCGCGCGAGAAGCAGACCCATGGCAACTCTTTCTCTGCCGCCGTTATGGTCATGGTCGATATGGGAATAATAGAAGCATTCCTTTTTGGTGTCATAGACGAGGTATGCGCCGTCAAGCGGAGAGTTTTCCTCAGCATACTGCTGTTTTTCCGCAATATAACGGCAGCGTGCGGCAACGAGGTCTTCCCATTTCGGCTGAACGAGAACCTGTACATCGAGCTTAACGCCATTTTTCGTGAATGTGTATGTTTTTTCGCCCGAACCGACAGCGATCTCACGGATCTCCGCAGGCTCTGCATTGCTCGTAAGGCAAATCTCTTCGCCTTCAAAATAAATGAATTTATCGGAATTGACTTCGATATAATTGTCATATCCGCGGAGGATATTTTTGAAATCTTCTTTGCCATTGTGCGGAAAAAGCTCCCACGCAACTTCATAGGTTTCGCCCGGATGCAGATGCAGCGGCTCGACATTGAGGAAGAAATCGCCTCTGTCGTTGCTGATTCGCTCGAGGTCTCTTTCAACACCATAGGAAACGAGGCTGCCTTTTTTCAGCATCATACCGATATGCGGAGCTTCTCCGCCCATACGAAGCGCCATGACCCAGCTCATTTCGCCTTTGATAAAAAGATGCGTATGGCAGCGCTCTTCTTCGCAGGTTTTTGCATCGTGATAGCTGTCGTTGAAGCAGGCGCAGATATCGACATCGCCTTCTTTTGTGAAAATATCAAAATCGGTATCGTTTTTGAAAAGATAGCTTTCGTAAAGCCTTCCGTTGGGAAGGAATTTCCTGCTGACGGAAACGCTCATGCCTTCACGCATACGGCAGCTTCCCCAGCCTGCTTTTCCTTCAACCCAGTTCATCCCAAATTTATCATTGCGGAGAACGAGCGACTTCATGATGCCGTTTTCTTCTTTTATAATAAATGTACTGTTCTGCATAAAATCCTCTGCTGTAATATTTTAAATTGTTTGCTTATGGAAAAACGGATAAAGCCGGCACATTTCTGCACCGGCTCAATTTGTTATTTAGATAGCAAGTTCCATTCGCTCAAGAATGTGATCCTGATAGACTTCGTCGAGTTCTACGAAGTAACCGCTCCAGCCCCATACACGGACGATGAGGTTGCGGTGATTTTCCGGGTGAACCTTTGCATCGAGGAGTTCATCGCGGTTGACTGCGTTGATCTGCAGCTGGTGACCGCCCATATCGATGAAGCTCTTGACGAACATAGCGACCTTTTCGATACTGTCATCATTGCGGAAGACGGAATCGTGCAGCTCCATGGTCAAAGGACCGCCGTTTGCAACACGGGAAAGATTCGGCTTCGAGAAGCTCTTGATGATGGAGATCGGACCATCGCAGCGGGAGAATAAGCTCGGGGAATAGTTTGCCGCAAGTGCTTCGCCGTTTTCTCTGCCGTCGGGTGTTGCCGGTGTATCTTTGGAATGCCAGATATAATACATTGCCGAGCCTGTGCCTGCACGGAAGATACCGCCACGGTCATTTTTAACGCCCTGAACAGCATCTGCGAACCAATCAAGCAGCATAACGGCAAATTTATCTGCAGCGTCATCATCGTTGCCCATCTTCGGCGCATCGTAGCGCATCATGATCTTTTCATCTTCATAGCCTTCGAAGTTCTTTGCCAGAATTTCTTTTAACTTTGCAGCGCTGAAAGCCTTTTCTTCGTAAACGTATTTTTCGATCGAAGCAAGGGAGTCAACCGCTGTGGAAAGACCTGTGCCGTGGAAACCGTAGTTGTTGTATTTTGCACCGAGGGAAACATCTCTGCCTGTTTCGACGCAGCCTTTCATAAGGAGGCTCATCAGCGGCGAAGGTTCCATATAGAGGTTGCCGACACCTGCGATCAGCTCATCAGCCTGACGCTTGATGGCGATGCGGACTTTTTCAAGGAAGGCATCCATGGTTTCGCAGCTTTCGATCTCTTCCATCGCTTCAAGCAGTGCCTGTGTGAAGGAAAGACCGTTGATGTTGGGGATATCCATGCCAAGACCGGGGATGATGAATTCCCAGCATGCAGCAACAACATACTGATAAGCATCTTCCTTATCATAGCCCCAATCGAGCAGCGCTTTGATAACGACATCGTCATTGCCGTACTGCGGGAAGCCAAGGCCCTGTTTTGTCAGCTGTGTGCCGAATTTATATCTTTCAAGAGGTGTGTTTTTGTTGACGCGGAGGTTGATCTTCGGGTCGATCATCTTGAGCTCAAGGCTTGCCTGCATGCAAAGTTCGGAAAGCTCATTGTAGCTGTCTGTACCGTCGATATTAAGGCCGCCAAGAACCATGGACTGACCGTTATCGCCCTGCTGCATACCTGTATAAAGGTCGCTGTCTTTATTGCAGCAGATGAAGAATTCTTCAACGAGTTCTAAAGCTTCGTCCATTGTGATCTTGCCTGCATCAAGGTCTGCCTTGAAATAAGGATACATGTACTGGTCGAAACGGCCAAAGGTATTGTGATAGTTGAAGCTGGTCCAGAGGCAATAGTGGACGATACGGAGGAACTGCAGCGCTTCGAGGAAGCTTGCGGGTTTGTTTTTCGGAATACGGGAAAGGACATCCGCTTCGATATCGTTGCCTGCTTCAACAGCAGCTTTTCTGTATCTTTCGCAGAATTCTTCGATGATATCGAGTGTTTCACGCATAGCTAAAAGTGTTTCTTTTTCTTTGCCGTCTTTGCCTTCAAGGCTTGCATCGATTTCTTTTCTCTTTGCATCAAAGCCGGCATCTACGAGCAGACTATACATCGGGTTGATGTTGCAGATCTTGCCCTGTTCATGGATATAATGCTTTGCGGAAATTTCTGCAAATTCTTCTTCTGTGTACATTTCCTGCAGAACCGGGACAGTACGCATAAGTGCGATCTTTTCATCGGTAAAAACAACGGGCTTTTCGTTTTCGAGCATCCAACGGAGTCTCTTAACAGCACGTGTGATGTCATCAAGATCTTCTGCAGCATATTTTTTAGCTTCCTGATATTTATCGACAGCTTCCTGACGATAAACGTGGTGCGACTTTTCTGTGACGTATCTCTTTTTTAAATTCGCAATATATTCGTTCATTTTGTGACCCTTTCTTACATGACGGAGCATGGTACATTCAGTTTTTCAAAAGCGCTTGTATCGAGGTTCGGCTTTTCGGCAACATCAAAATCGGGCTGATATTCCATTCCGACCATTTCATATTTTGCGCCGGCTGTTTTATGGTAAGGCAAAAGCTCTACCTTTTCTAAGTTCGGGGTATCAACGAGAAGCTCTGCTGTCTTTCTGAAATTGTTTTCGTTGTCGTTGACGCCGGGGATGACGGGAATGCGGATGCGGAAAGGCTTGCCGCACTGTTTTAAGTAAGCAAGATTTTCCATGATCCAGTCGTTATCGCGCTTGGTATAGCGGATATGCTCTTCTCTGTCGGCGAGTTTGATATCCATCATAATATATTCAAGGCGATCCACGATTTTTCTGAAAGTTTCGGGTTTGCAGTAGCCGCAGGTTTCGATCGCACGGTGCATACCTTGGATCTTATCCAATACTTCGATCAGAAATTCGCTCTGCAAAGTCGGTTCACCACCGGAAAATGTAATACCACCGCCCTGACTTTCAAGGTAGGACTTATCGCGGAGGAGTTTTGCCGCAAGCTCATCGCTTGTCATCGGTGTTCCGGCAATTCTGCGCAAACGCAGCGGGCATGCCTTGATGCACTTCCCGCAGGCGATGCATTTATCCGGATGTTCGCAGACGGCTTCGCACCTTCCGCAATGGGTACAGCTGCTGACGCTGACCATAAGCTCCGATCTTGCCGAAAGACCTTCCGGATTATGACACCAGCTGCAGCGAAGCGGACATCCCTTTAAAAAGACGGTCGTGCGAATGCCCGGACCATCAAAAAGGGCCATTTGTTTGATATCAAAAATAATTCCTGTCTGCATGATCAGATCTCAATCTCCATGGGGTACGGCGGTTCTGCATACTGCACGTCATCCTTGGAAGTATCTCTTCTGTATGCGGTGATAAAGTTTGCGCTGTCTTCAAATGTAAAGGGAACATAGTGCCATGTACCGGGATGAAAAACAACGGCTTTGTTTCCGGGAACATAGAAAGCGGCAATGGAATCTTCCGTGACTTCACCCGGAGGCGAAAGCGGAATGATCACGCCTTTTCCGCCGAGAGGAATAACGGCTTCCCTTGTTTTTACATGACATTCGAATTTTTCGATTTTGACCTCTCTCGGGTAAACGGTCATCAGGTTGAAGGTAGCGTGATCGATATCGTTGAAATCTGCCAGCTCACCATACCAGTCAAAAGCACCGGGAACTCTGTCGGGTTCAAAATTATCTGTCGAGATAACAACGCCAAAAGGTTCAAAGCTCTTCGGATCCAAAACCTGTACCTTGATTTTTTTCATATGTCTATTCTCCATTCGATGTTGCGATAATGTTTTGTCTTTGCATATTTACTATATTAATTATATATGTAAGCTATGCGACCGTCAAGAAAAAGCCTTGAAAAATGCCGTTTTTGCGACACTTTTTATCAAAAAGAGCCGCCTTATAAAAGCAGCTCTGTGATCTTTTGTTATTTGATTTCTTTTGTCATCCCGTCAAAGCCGATCTTTGCATCCGGGAAAAGCGAGCGGGCATATTCTTCGCTTTCTTCGGGATGCTTGAAAGCAGGCGAAAAATGCGTCAGCCAAAGTTCTTTTGCATGAGCCTGATTTGCCAAGGCAGCGGCTTCACGGATCAAGGTATGGTGTTTTTCTTCCATTTTTTCCGCCATTTCCTCGTTTGCATACATGCCTTCACAGATAAAAAGGTCTGCATCTTTGGCAAATTCGGCAATTTCGGGGATCGGCAGTGTATCGGTGCAATAACAGAGGCGGATCGGCTCTCTTTTTTTCTCGATGACCATTTCCGGCTCGATCAGCTTGCCGTTGGGCAATCTGACGCTTTTTCCGGCATGAAGGGTTTTATAATATTTAACGGGAACAGCCAGAGACTGCGCTTTTTCGGGGCTGAAAACAGGCTTTTTATTGACCGTCAGCCGGTAACCGAGGCAGGCAATGCGATGCGATAAAGCCATGCTTTCGATCGTGACTTCATCCAATATGAAGCTTTCGCCGCCTTCCATTTCGATGACTTCAATATCATACGGCATCGGCGGACAGACAACACAAAGTGCAGAAGCGACCGCATGGAGCTGTTTTGGGCCGATGAGGGTGAGTTTCGACTTTTTGCCCTTGTTTGCCATCGCCATCAGCAGCCCCGGAAGCCCCATGATATGATCGGCATGAAAATGCGTGATCATAAGCACATCGATCCTTCCCGGGTTGATACCGGCTTCTTCAAGGGCGATCTGTGTGCCTTCGCCGCAATCGATAAGGAAATATTTTCCGTTGTGATGAATATGACAGGAAACGAGCCACCGATATGGCAATGGGATCATACCGCCGGTTCCTGCTAAGGTTACTTTCATAAAAACACCAAAAAAGCTTTCTTAATACTGTATTTATTGTACAACAGAGCCCGGCTTCATGCAAATTTTCTGCACAAAAAATCGGAAGCCATATGACTTCCGATTCATGTTTTTTATCCGATATATTTCCTTGCGCCGAGGAAGCTTTCATCCTGCTCCTTCGGAACGTAGATGCTGTCTACATCGCCATAAACGAAGAAGTTGCCCATCGTTTCGACCGGAGAATTTTCAACGGAGCTCTTTTCGATGTTATCTACGGAAATGCTGCTTACTTTGCGGAGGATCGCAGCATCCTTTACTTCCACTTCGCCGCCGTTTTCGAAGAAGAATGCCTCATCATCGACATTTTCCAGCACGACATCACGAACAGCGATCTTTTTGAAGTTCTTCGCACGGAGGAAAGCCTTGTCTTCTCTCTTATCCAGCGTGCTGCGGATAAAGTGACCGCCTTCGATCGTCATTTCAAATTCGTTATAGGCTGCGCCATTGACCGTGATAGGGAAAACAAAGTTCTTTGCCTTGACGTTCTTCAGCGTTACTTTGCCGTTGTTGCCGTTTCCGAAGAAGAGTTCGCTGTCATAACGGAAGACCGTTTCCACATTTTCAACTTCGACATCTTCGATCAGCCAATTATCGGACATGAGATATTCGGGCTGACCGATATCATGGAGCATGATGATCGCATTCCAGCCGTTGGAATAGCGCTTATCATCTTTGAAAACAGCAGGAGCTTCGCCCTGAGACCAGACTTTGCACTTTTTCATATGCAGGTTTCTGCAGCCGAGAAGGACGATATTTCCGCCGGGAGAATTGAACAGGGTATCGTGCAGGTAAACATCCGCATTAAGAGAACCCGAAACGCAGTCATCGCCTGTGCGGAAATCGCAATGCGAAACTTCTACATTCTTTGTGCGGAACAGACGAAGAGCATCCTGTCCGCCGTATGCACGGACGTTTTCCAGGTAAACATTTGTGCAGGTATCGAAGAATGTCGCATAATTTGCAGCGCGAAGGAGTGTAACACCCTTGATCGAAACGTTTTCGCAGTGATGGATCATCAGCATCATCGGACCGCGGAATTCCTGTTCACCTTCGGGATTGATAACATCGGCACCGTCGATCAGGCCATGCCCTTCGATGGAAATATCCTTCAGATAGCCGCAGTTGATGAGGGCATCATGCCAGCGCGGTTTGCCCGTAACTTCGTTCAGGTCGGGATTATTCAGATAGGGATAATCGTTGGAATAGGCTGTGTAATCTGCCGTTCCGATGATCCTTGCACCTGCATCAAGGTAGAGGGAAACGCCGCTTTTCATATAGAGCGTTGCCGTTTCATAGTTACCGGGACCGAAACGAACCTGACCGCCTACTTCTGCAGCTTTATCGATCAGCGCCTGAAGGGCTTCCGTAACGAGACCTTTATCTGCATAAGCATTCGCTAAAAATACTTCTCTCATCATTTTCCCTTTCCGTTTTAACCGATATATTTTTTCGCACCGAGGAATTTTTCATCCTGATCCTTCGGGACGTAGATGCTGTCTACATCGTCATAGACGAAGAAATCACCGATCGTTTCGGGCGAGGAAACTTCTACAGAGTTCTTTTCGATGTTGTCTACGTTAATATTTGTTACTTTGCGGAGGATCGCAGCATCCTTTACTTCGACTTCGCCGCCGTTTTCAAAGAAGAAGGCATCATCATCGACATTTTCCATCACGATATCGCTGATCGCGATCTTTTTGAATTTGCCCGCACGGATGAAGGCTTTATCTTCTCTCTTATCCAGCGTGCTGCGGATGAATTTGCCGCCTTCGATATGGAGTTCGAAGTTTTCGGTGTTGTAGCCGTTGATAAAGATCGGGTAAACGAAGTTCTTTGCCGTAATGTTCTTCATCGTTACCTTGCCGTTATCGCCGTTGATATAGAAGAGATCGCAGTCATAGAAGAAGACTCTTTCAACATTTTCGATCTCGACATCTTCGATCAGCCAGTTATCGGACATCAGATGATCGGGGTTATTGATGTGGTGATACATAACGAAAGCATTCTGACCGTTGGAATAACGCTTATCATCTTTGAAAATCGCAGGTGCTTCGCCTTGACCCCAGATCTTGCAGTTCTTAACATGAAGGTTTCTGCAGCCGAGGAGAATGATATTTCCGCCGGGTGTATTGAATTTGCTGTCGTGGATATACAGATTGGAATTCAGCGGACCGGAAACGCAGTCATCGCCTGTGCGGAAATCGCAATGCGAAACTTCAAAATTATCGCAGCGGAACATACGGACAGCATCCTGACCGCCGAATATACGGACTTTTTCCATCAGGATATTTTTGTTGCTATCCATAAAGGTCGCATAGTTTGCTGCACGGAGAAGCGTTACGCCCTTGATCGAAACATTTTCGCAATGATGGATCATCAGCAGCATCGGACCACGGAAATCCTGTTCGCCTGTGGGGTTAATGACATCGGCACCGTCGATCAAGCCGTGACCTTCGATGGAAATATCCTTCAGATAGCCGCAGTTGATAAGAGCATCATGCCAGCGGGGTTTGCCTGTGACTTCGTTCAGATCGGGGTTATTAAGATACGGGAAATCATTGGAATAGGCGGTGTAATCTGCCGTTCCGATGATCCTTGCGCCTGCATCGAGGTAGAGGGAAACACCGCTTCTCATATACAGCGTTGCGGTTTCATAGTTGCCGGGACCAAAGCGAACCTGTCCGCCAACTTCCGCAGCTTTATCGATCAGCGCCTGAAGGGCTTCCGTTACAATACCTTTATCTGCATATGCATCTGCAAAGAATACTTCTCTCATAATTATTTTTCCTTTCCGTTTCAGCCAACAAATTTTCTTGCACCGCGGAAAGTTTCATCCTGATCCTTCGGTACATAGATGCTGTCTACTTCATCATAGACATAGAAATCGCCCATCGTTTCGACCACAGAGTTTTCAACGGAGCTCTTTTCGACATTGTTTGTGTTGATGCTTGTCGCCTTGCGGAGGATCGCAGCATCTTTTACTTCGACTTCGCCGCCGTTTTCGAAGAAGAAGACGTCATCATCGACATTTTCCATCACGATATCGCGGATAGAGATCTTTTTGAAGGTCTTTGCGCGGATGAAGGATTTGTCTTCTCTCTTATCAATCGTGCTGCGGATGAACTTACCGCCTTCGATATGGAGCTCGAAGTTTTCGGTATTGTAGCCATTAATATAGATCGGGTAAACGAAATTCTTCGCTGTGATGTTCTTCAATGTTGCCTTGCCGTTATCGCCGTAGATCGTGAAGTCATCGATGTCATAGCAGAAAACTCTTTCAATATTTTCGATCTCAACATCTTCGATCAGCCAATTATCGGACATGACATAATCGGGTCTGTTGACATGGTGATGCATGACGATCGCATTGAGGCCGTTGGAGTAACGTTTATCTTCCTTGAAAATTGCAGGAGCTTCGCCCTGAGACCAGATCTTGCAGTCCTTGACATGAAGGTTTCTGCAGCCGAGGAGAATGACATTTCCGCCGGGAGAATTGAACATACTGTCGTGGATATACATATTTGTAAGCAATGAACCGGAAACGCAGTCATCACCGGAGCGGAAATCGCAATGCGAAACTTCAATTTCATCGGAGCGGAACATACGGAGAGCATCCTGACCGCCAAAAGCGCGGACTTTTTCCAGAAGGACGTTTTTGCAGCCATCCAGGAATGTGCTGTAGTTTGCCGCACGGAGAAGCGTTACGCCCTTGATCTCTACGTTTTCACAGTGATGGATCATGAGCAGCATCGGGCCGCGGAAATCCTGTTCACCTTCGGGATTATAGACATCGGCACCGTCGATCAGGCCATGGCCTTCAATAGAAATATCCTTCAGATAGCCGCAGTTGATGAGGGCATCGTGCCAGCGCGGTTTGCCTGTAACTTCGTCCATATCGGGATTATTCTGATACGGGAAATCATGGGAATATGCTTTGTAATCTGCCGTTCCGATGATCCTTGCGCCTGCATCGAGGTAAAGGGAAACACCGCTTCTCATATACAGCGTTGCGGTTTCATAGTTGCCGGGACCAAAGCGAACCTGTCCGCCAACTTCAGCAGCTTTATCGATCAGCGCCTGAAGGGCTTCCGTCACAATACCTTTATCCGCATAAGCGTTCGCTAAAAACACTTCTCTCATAACTATTTAATTCCTTTCATTTTGCAATGGATTAAATGTATTATAACAGAAACAATTTATATTTACAAGTATTTTACAGGCATATCAATAGCTTTCAACTGTATAATTTATAATTTTTTGATTCAAAACGCTTTTTCTTGATTTCGATCTTTTTTCTTTATATAATATAGGGTGAATGATTGTGTATTCGGCAAATTCGCTTTCAATTGATAAAAGGAAAAAAGATGACAAGACAGGAAAAAATCAGAAATTTCTGCATTATCGCACATATTGACCACGGCAAATCGACCCTTGCCGACAGACTCATCGAACATACCGATACGGTTGCCATCCGAGAGATGTCTGACCGCCTGCTTGACCAGATGGAACTCGAACGCGAACGCGGCATCACCATCAAATCGCAGGCTGTTTCGATGCGCTACACAAAAGACGGAGAAGTCTATGAACTCAACCTGATCGATACTCCCGGGCACGTTGACTTCACCTATGAGGTTTCCCGTGCAATGGCTGCCTGCGAAGGCGCGATCCTTGTCGTTGATGCAAGTCAGGGCGTTGAGGCACAGACACTTGCCAATGTTTACCTTGCGATGGATAACGACCTCGAGATCCTTCCCGTCATCAACAAGATCGACCTTGCTTCCGCACGCGTTGAAGAAACAATCAACGAGATCGAAGAAATTCTGGGCATCGATTGTTCCTATGCACCCCGCATCAGCGCAAAAAACAACATCGGCATCGAAGATGTTCTGGATGCTGTTGTTGATTATCTGCCTCCGCCGCATGGCGAAGAAGATGCTCCGCTGCAGGCGATGATCTTTGACTCTTTCTATGATAACTATAAAGGTGCGATCAGTTTTGTCCGCGTTAAAAACGGCTCTGTCAAAGCAGGCGACAACATCCATTTTATGGCAATGGACAAAAAATACGATGTTACCGAAGTCGGCCTTTTCAAGCCTCAGCTTATCCCGATGGATGCGCTGCGTGCAGGCGATGTTGGCTATATTTGCGGCAGCATCAAGAATATTACCGACACACGAGTCGGCGATACGATCACAACAACGGCAAACCCTGCACCTGAACCGCTTCCCGGTTATAAGCGTGTACAGCCCGTTGTATTCTGTGGTATTTACCCGGCAGACGGCTCCAAATATGACGACCTGAAAGATGCCCTCGAAAAGCTCCAGTTAAACGATGCTTCCCTGCTCTATGAGCCCGAAACATCCGTTGCATTGGGCTTCGGATTCCGCTGCGGTTTCCTTGGTCTTCTGCATATGGAGATCATTCAGGAAAGACTCGAGCGTGAATTTGATCTTGACCTCGTTACGACTGCACCGAGCGTCAGCTATGAAGTTGTCAAAATGGACGGCGAACGCTTCTTCGTCGATAACCCGACGAACCTTCCCGATGTTTCCTCCATTGAATACATGCTCGAACCGATCGCAAACGTTTCCGTCATGACGCCCAATGATTATGTCGGCGCCGTTATGGAGCTTTGCCAGGATAAGCGCGGTCAGTTTGTCAACATGGAATATGTCGAGGCAAATCGCGTCATCATCCACTATGAAATTCCCTTGAACGAGATCATTTACGATTTCTTTGACCTCTTGAAGAGCCGTACAAAAGGCTACGCTTCCATGGACTATGAGATCAAAGGCTACGAAAAGAGCGACCTCGTCAAGCTCGACCTTCTTCTGAACGGTGAAATGTGCGATGCCCTTTCCATCATCGTGCACAGAGAGCGCGCATACAGCCGCGGCAGAACGATCGCCGAAAAACTGAAAGAAGTCATTCCGCGCCAGATGTTTGAGATCCCGATCCAGGCTGCAATCGGCGGCAAGATCATCGCAAGAGAAACCGTCAAGGCATTGCGAAAAGACGTTCTTGCCAAATGCTATGGCGGCGACATCACAAGAAAGAAAAAGCTCCTCGAAAAACAGAAAGAGGGCAAAAAGCGCATGAGACAGGTCGGTTCTGTTGAAGTTCCTTCCGAAGCCTTCATGGCGATCTTAAAAATTGACTGATGAATAACAAAACGTTGAAAAGCCCGGGAAAACTCGGGCTTTACATCCATATACCCTTCTGTAAAAATAAATGCCCCTATTGCGATTTCACTTCATATACGGGAAAGGAAGCGCTGCAGGAAGCCTATATCGAATCGGTCTTAAAGGAAGCGGCAAAATACAGAGAAGAAACGCGAACCGTTGACAGTATTTTTATCGGCGGAGGTACACCTTCCTGCATCAAAAGCGGCCTTATCAAAAAGCTTGCGGACGGTCTTGCGGAAATTTTCCATATCAGCAGCGACCTCGAATTTACGAGTGAAGCAAACCCGAACTCTTTCAGCAAGGAAAAGGCTCTTGAGTTCAGAAGTGCCGGCATCAACCGCATGAGTTTCGGTCTGCAGACAGCCAATGCCGCACTCTTAAAAAAGATCGGGCGCATCCACACGAAAGAAGATTTTCTTTGTGCCGTCAATAATGCTCTTTCCGCAGGCATCACCAACATCAATGCAGATCTCATGTATTCGCTTCCCTGGCAAACGGCCGAAGAAGTGAAGGAGACGATCGATTTCCTCCGGGATCTTCCGCTCAATCATGTTTCCGCCTATGCGCTGAAGATCGAAGAAGGAACGCCTTTTTACCGCTCTTTTGAAAAAGGCGAATTTGACCTGCCGGATGAAGACCTCGACCGCGAAATGTTTTACATGATCGCAGACGATCTCACAAGCCGTGGATTTTCACGCTATGAGATCTCCAATTTTGCTAAAGAAGGCTATGAATGCCGGCACAACCTGAAATATTGGGAGCTGGAAGATTACATCGGGCTTGGCGTTTCGGCACACAGTTTTTACAGAGGCGAACGCTTTTCCAATCTGGACAGCCTCGAGAGTTACATAAGAGATCCGCTTCATGCGGAAATTACCCGCGAAAAAGAACCCGATCTTTTATTTGAAGAACTGATGCTTTCCCTGCGCATAAAAAAAGGGCTCAGACTTTCCATTTTTAAGGAAGATGCCCAAAAACCCATTAAAAGGCTTATGGAAAACGGACTTGCGAAGATCAGAAACGACAGGCTCATCCTGACAGACCATGGCATGGACCTTGAAAACAGCATCATCGTTCTGCTTTCCGATTTTATCTGAAAATAAAAATCCGACCTTTGACAACGATCATCGGTCGGATTTAACTTTTTTATACAAGTCCCAATTGTTTGGAGATCAGGACGAAGAAAAATACTGTAAAGAGCGAGAAGAAAGATGTGCTGACGACAAGCTGTGCGGCAAGTTCATGGTCTGCGCCTGCGCCTTTTGCCATCGCATAGCTCGAAACGGCTGTCGGTGCAGAATAGAGCGAGAGAAGAACAGCAAACGGTGCACCGGAAAATCCCATGGCGATCGCCGTCGGGAGCATAACAAGCGGACAAATGACAAGTTTGCCCAAAGTTCCCCAGATGACCTGCTTCAGGTTACCCTTAATGCTGCCAAATTTCAGGTCCATACCCAAAATGATCAGCGCAAAAGGCGTTGCGACCTGTGCAATGTTATTAAGCGTTTTTTCAACGACCTGGGGCAGGCGAATACCCGTAAAGACCAAAATCAGGGCAATCGTGCTTGCGATCATAAAGGGATTTTTCAGAATACTGATGAGTGTGTTTTTGAAGTTTGCCTTCTGCTTCGAACCGAAGATCGAAAGAAGAACGACCGCACCGATATTCTGCAGCGGAATGATGATGATCGAAAGGATCGAAGCCATCGCTGCGCCGTTTTCGGGGAACATCGCTTCGCAAAGCGGTGTGGCAAAAAGCAGATAATTGCTGCGGAACATCGCCTGCATGAGTGTTCCTCGCTTCGGGTTATCTTTTTCAAAAATATAGACGACAACCAAACTGAGCAGAACCGTTGCCGTCGAACCGATGCCGGCATAGATCATCAGCTTCGGATCAACGCTCATGGAAAGATCGCAGTGATAAATATTATTGAAGAGAAGAACGGGAAGAAAAAGCTTGAAACTCAGGCTGTTTGCACCTTCCGAAAAGCTCTCTTTGACAAGACCGACCTTTTTGGTCAGTGCGCCGACTGCGATGAGTAAAAACAGCGGCAGAACGATATTGACGGAAAACAAAAGATTATCCATAAAAAACTTCCTTTTTGCTCAATTCAAACAAGTTAAGGATAATCCCACGGCAGTTTTTTGTCAAGATTTGCCGAAAATAACAAAGGGAAAGACCAAGAAAAAGGCTTTACAAATGGGCTTTTTGACCATATAATAGATATTAATTATGGATACTTTAAGCGATCCGGAACAAGGCGGCGGTGATGGCCGGTAAAGAGAATCGGGGTTAGGTGAAAGCCCGGTCCGAAACCCACCGTAACGTTATCAGCCGGTCTATGCTTCCCGTTTTTCGGGCGTGTTTTGCGCGTTAAGCAAAAAGAGGTGCCTTCGAACAGATTATTTACTCGAGGGAATTTAGGTGGTAACGCGGTCATTCGTCCTAAGCTGGCGAACGGCCTTTTTATTTTTAAAGAAAAGCTATTGGAGAGGCAAGCATGTATAAAAAAGTTACAACAGACATGAACTTCGTCCCCAGAGAGGAAGAAGTCCTCAAACTCTGGCGTGAAAACGAAGTTTTCAAAAAAGCACAGAAAGCTGCCGAAGGAAAGCCCGAATGGACTTTCTATGACGGACCGCCGACAGCAAACGGCAAACCGCACATCGGCCATATCTTAACGCGCTGCATCAAGGACCTTTTCCCGCGATATAAGAGCATGCAGGGTTACAACGTCCTCCGCAAAGCAGGCTGGGATACACACGGACTCCCCGTTGAACTCGAAGTTGAAAAGCTTCTTGGCCTCGACGGCAAGGAACAGATCGAAGAATACGGTGTTGAACCTTTCATCAAGGAATGCAAAAACAGCGTATGGAAATATCAGGGCGAATGGGAAAGAATGTCTGAACGCGTCGGCTATTGGGCAGACATGGAAAACCCCTACATCACCTATGACAACAACTACATCGAAAGCGTCTGGTGGTCCTTAAAGCAGCACTTTGATAAAGGCCTGCTCTATAAGGGTCATAAGATCGTTCCCTATTGCCCGAGATGCGGAACAGCCCTTTCTTCCCACGAAGTTGCACAGGGCTATAAAGATGTTACCGAAACATCCGTTTATGTCAAATTCCGCAAAAAAGGCGATGAAAACGTTTTCTTCCTCGCTTGGACAACAACACCCTGGACTCTTCCCTCGAACCTCGCACTCTGCGTCAATGCAGATGAAGAATATTGCCTCGTCAAGAACGGCGAAGAATATCTCTACATGGCAAAGGCTCTTGCTCCGCAGCTTTTAGGCGAAGAAGTTGAGATCGTTGAAACAATGCCCGGCAGCGCACTCAAAGAAATGGAATATGAACCGCTCTTTGATATCGCTTACCCCGAAGGCAAAAAGCATTTCATCGTTTCCGACAGCTATGTCACCTTAACAGACGGTTCCGGTATCGTTCACATCGCACCGGCATTCGGCGAAGATGACTACCGCATTGGCCGTGAATATGGTCTGCCCTTTGCGCAGTTCGTCAAAGCAGACGGCACCATGAGCGATGAAACACCTTTCGCAGGCGTTTTCGTCAAAAAAGCTGACCCGATGGTCATCGAATACCTCGAAGAAAAAGGTCTCCTTTTCCGTGCTGCAAAGTTCACGCATACCTATCCCTTCTGCTGGCGCTGTGACACACCGCTTATCTATTATGCAAGAAGCTCCTGGTTCATCAAGATGACCGAACTCAGGGATAACCTGCTCAAGAATAACCGTTCCGTCAACTGGATGCCCGAAAACATCAAAGAAGGCCGTATGGGCAACTTCCTTGAAAACGTTATCGACTGGGGTATCTCCCGCGAACGTTATTGGGGTACACCGCTTCCGATCTGGACCTGTGAATGCGGTCATGTTCACTGCATCGGTTCGATCGAAGAATTAAAAGCCATGAGCGATAACTGCCCCGATAATATCGAGCTGCATAAGCCCTATATCGACGAAGTCAAGCTCAACTGCCCGCACTGCGGCGGCAAGATGACAAGAGTCCCCGAAGTTATCGACTGCTGGTATGACTCCGGTTCCATGCCTTTTGCACAGTGGCATTACCCCTTTGAACATAAAGAAGAATTCGAAAAGCGCTTCCCCGCTAACTTCATCAGCGAAGCTGTTGACCAGACAAGAGGCTGGTTCTATACACTGATGGCGATCAGCACACTGCTCTTTGATAAAGCGCCTTTCGAAAACTGCATCGTTTTGGGTCACGTTCAGGATAAAGACGGCAAAAAGATGAGCAAACATCTTGGCAACGTTGTTGACCCGTGGGCAGTCCTCGACGTTCAGGGCGCAGACGCTGTCCGTTGGTTCTTCTATTCCAACTCCGCACCGTGGCTCCCGAACCGCTTCCACACAGAAGCTGTTTCTGAATCGCAGAGAAAATTCATGGGTATGCTCTGGAACACCTATGCATTCTATGTTCTCTATGCCGATATCGATAATTTCGACCCGACGAAGTATGAACTGAGAAAAGAACTCGGCGTACTTGACCGCTGGATCCTTTCCAAGCTCAATACGCTCATCAAAGACGTAACCGAAAACCTCGACAACTTCCGCATCACAGAAGCTGCAAGATCCCTCGGCGCATTCGTTGATGAACTCTCCAACTGGTATATCCGCCGCGGCAGAGAACGTTATTGGGGCAGCGAAATGACACAGGATAAGATCGATGCATACATGACCCTTTACACCGTACTCGATACGATGACAAAGGTCTGCGCACCCTTCGTACCCTTCATGAGTGAATCCATTTACCAGAACATCACACGCACCGTCAATGCAGATGCTCCGGTTTCCGTACACCTCTGCAGCTATCCGCAGGTTGATGAAAGCCGCATTGATACGAAGCTTGAAGCAGACATGGAAGCTGTCCTCAAGATCGTTACACTCGGCCGTGCATGCAGAAACGATGCAGCCATCAAGAACCGTCAGCCGATCAAGGCTCTCTATGTTGGTGGTCTTTCCGCACTCGAAGACAACTTCATCGAAGTTATCAAGGGCGAACTCAACGTTAAGGAAGTCATCTTCGGCGCAGCTGCTGAAGAATTCATCAGCTACAACGTCAAACCGCAGCTCCGTACGCTTGGCCCGAAATACGGCAAGCTCTTAGGCGGAATCCGTGCACACCTCCAGCAGGCAAACGGCACAGCGATCGTTAACGCAACGGCAAACGGCGGCACATACAGCTTCGAAGTCAACGGCAGCACCGTTGAACTCACGGAAGCAGACATTCTCGTCGAACCGATGAAGAAACCCGGCTTCGCCGTACAGACAGATGCTGATGCAGCCGTTATCATCGATACAGAGCTCACCGCAGAACTCATCGAAGAAGGCAACGTCCGCGAGATCATCAGCAAGGTACAGACCATGCGTAAAGAAGCAGGCTTCATGGTTACAGACCATATCGCTCTCTTCGTCAAGGATAACGACATGGTTGTCGCCATCATGAAAAAATACGGCGAGCAGATCGGCAGCGAAACACTTGCAGACGAAGTCAAAGTCGGCGAAGGTTTTGAAGGTGCTTACGAAAAATCCTGGGACATCAACGGAGAAACTGCTCTCTTCGGTGTCAAAAAACTCTGAATAACATAAAAAAAAGCCTTCGCATTTGCGAAGGCTTTTTTATATCGGAAAGGAATTTAAAGTATCGTCAGTATTCTGTTTTTCCGTTATTCCCCCTTATGACATCTTATAGATCGTGATCTGCGCGAGTTTTTCTTCGCCATCGGCATCCTTTTCCCATGTCAGGAGCAGGGAATCATCCACAGCGATCTGGCTCAGATCGGAAGCGATCAGTTCATCTTCGGCGATATATACCCGTGTATCCTCAGACGGCATAAAGACGGCTTCATCACCGGTTTCGTTGAAGATGGAGAAGTTCAAAGTCAGCGGATCAAGCGATGTCATTTCTGCTTCTGTGAGATACAGCAGCATGCTGATCGAACCATCCTCATTGATGGCGAGTACATCGCCGAATTTCTGATCGGTGATAACAGAAGCTTCATTCTCGTTTGCTTCTGCAGAAGGCGTTTCCGCCGAATCCATCGTTTCCTCCGCAGAGGGTAATACCGTATTGTCTTCCTTTGCGGCACATCCCACCAAAATGCCCATGCCAATACACAGGCAAAGCAGGATCGCTAACAGTTTTTTTCCGTTTTTCAAAAAAATTACCTCCAAAATGTTGTTCAGCCTGAGCTCTTTGCTGTACTCTTATTGTAATACATAAAATTGAACGGTTCTTGATCGAAACCTTACGATTTGTTTAAGACTGTAAACAAAATGAGAGCATTATTTGAAAAAACGATGAAGAAAAAAAGCAGCGTCCTAAAAACGCTGCTTTTTTATTTTTATGCCATTAGTCGATCATGAAAACCTTTTCCATAACGGGCTGATCTGCACGCATGATGCTGCCGTTGCCGTCAATGGGTCTTGCTGTTTCTGCGATCTTATCGACAACTTCGATGCCTTCCGTAACCATACCGAAAGCTGCATACTGACCATCAAGGAACTGGCTGTCTTCATGAACGATGAAGAACTGCGAGCTTGCGCTGTTGTAATCCATTGCACGAGCCATAGAGATCGCACCGCGGACATGAGAGATCGGGTTATTAAAACCGTTTACACGGAATTCGCCCTTGATGTTATTTGCACTGCCGCCTGTACCGTTGCCTCTCGGGTCACCACCTTGAATCATAAAACCTTCGATAATACGGTGGAAGGTCAGACCATCATAGAAGCCGTCTTTAACGAGGGAAACGAAATTTTCAACGGTGATCGGAGCTGCATCGCTGTCAAGCTCAAGTTTGATCGTGCCGTAATCTTTGATATCCATCTGTACGTTGTATTTCATAGCAAAATCTCCTTTAATTTCTACATTTAATAATACCCCAAAGGGAGTAAAGCTTCAACTGTTTTTTAAAAAACGAACTGCACGAGCAGCATATAGATGAGCGTTCCTCCGCCGATGCTGAGGAGTGAATTTCTTTTCCAGATCTGGAAAAGAACGACCGATAAACAGGCGATCAGCTCCGGAATTCCATAAGGTGCGGTAAAAAGAGCGGTATTTCTAAGGCAATAGACGACGAGCATCCCCATGATCGCAAAAGGCAAAACACGTCCGAGAAAAAGGATATACGCCGGTGTCTTCCGCTTTCCGTTGAAGATGAGAAAAGGCAGAAAACGGAGTGCGATCGTCACGAGGCTTGCCGCCAATATAATAAGGAAAGCATGCATCTCTCTACTCATAGTCAGCCTCCTTTTTTCCGATCGTCAAAACGAGCGTAATCAGGATCATCGAAGGAATGAGGAAACTCTCGCTGCCGAAAATGACAAGGCACAACAG
>SVGZ01000008.1 GCA_015056045.1 Clostridiales bacterium
CATTAGGGAACTCTATGACGATATTGCCATCGACAATTCTTCTGTTGCGCTATTCCTTAAATGTGGGTTTGTTGAAGTTCTGCGAACCACCGAGTATGTTTTAGTAAAAAAGGAATTGTGAGTTTAATAAATTCCAATTTTTCGAACAGACTCAAGACCACACTTAAATCTATAATTCTGTTATAATCAATTTGTGAGGTAAATTGAATGGGAAAAATAGATGAATTTGAGCAAAACCTCATTAAGCAAGGCATGACGGATGATGATTTTATTGAATATGGAAAACTGCTCAAACGAGTTAGAGGTAATTTCTTAAAACGCCAACACTGTTATACAACGGCTATTCAGTTTCCCCGCAAATATGCTGAACAGGCAGTAAAGCTCATACAATATGGTTTGGAAAACTTTGAAGATGATTGGTTTTCCACATACACATCTTATTTGTATATGGGGCATATTTATGAAGGAATAAGCAATTATCAAAAAGCGTATGCATCCTATTTATTGGCGAAAGAGGCTCTTGGCGCGGAGAATCCTGAATATGTTGCAGAGTTATCCAAGAATCTTTTGTGGATGAAGCTGCATATAGATTCCTTCAAATATTCGGTGGAATTGGAAGAGTATCTCTCTTGCTATGAGGAGGAAACAGATGTTTTTTCAAAAGCCTTTGTAAATACTGAATTTATGGTCGCTGTTGCTAATATAGTGATTTCGGTATATCATGGCAATATCACCGAAGCAAGACAATTTCATAAAAAGGCAAAAGAAATATGCAAGCCAAATTATTTAGGGAAATTGTATCAAATTTTGCTCAAACACAATTATCGCGAATCACTTAATACGACGCCTGAGGCGATTGCATTTGTGCGACAGCTTAAACTTTAGAAAGTTAAGTATCTTCAATTCATCCAACAGCAAGAACTTCCTTTATATCATATAAACAATAAAAAACCAAGCTGCAAAATGCAGCTTGGTTTTTTGTTTATGAACTCGTTTTTCTTAGAAGCGATCTCTTGCAACGTATGTTGTGTGGAGAGCTTCGTGAGCTTTGTGGCTGCCGGGTTCGCCGAAATATTCAGCGTACAGGGTCTTGATAGCCTCATTTTCATGGGACTTACGGACTTCCTTAGCAGCGTCGTTGTTGTAGAGAGCTTTTGCACGCATAGCCTTCAGATCGTTGAAGTTGTAAACTTCAGAGGGCTGTGTGGGCTGACCACCACCGTTTACGCAGCCGCCGGGGCAAGCCATGATTTCGATGAAGGTGTAGTTCTTTTCGCCGCTCTTAACAGCTTCGAGGACTTTCTTAGCATTAGCAAGACCGGATGCAACGCATACGCTTACTGTAAGACCGCCAACTTCATAGGTAGCTTCTTTGATGCCTGCTGTGCCGCGAACTTCTGTGAATTCGAGGTTGCCAAGCTGTTCGCCTGTGATCTTTTCAACAGCTGTTCTGAGTGCAGCTTCCATAACGCCGCCTGTTGCGCCGAAGATAACAGCAGCACCTGTGGATCTGCCGAGCGGATCATCGAACTGTTCATCGGGAAGATTTGCGAAGTCGATGCCTGCTTTGCGGATCATGCGGGCAAGTTCTTTTGTTGTGATGGAGTGGTCTACATCTGCATAACCGGAAGCGCTCTGATCAGCACGGCCGATTTCGAATTTCTTCGCTGTGCAGGGCATGACGGATACGGAAACAATATCCTTCGGGTCGATGTTGTTCTTTTCAGCATAGTATGTCTTAAGAACAGCGCCGAACATCTGCTGCGGAGATTTGCAGGTGGAGAGATTCGGGATCATTTCGGGATAGAAATGTTCGCAATATTTGATCCAGCCGGGAGAGCAGGATGTGATCATCGGGAGAACGCCGCCGTTCTGTACACGGCCGATAAGTTCGTTTGCTTCTTCCATGATGGTGAGGTCAGCTGCGAAGTTGGTATCGAAAACTTTGTCGAAGCCGAGTCTTCTTAAAGCAGCAACCATCTTGCCTTCAACATCTGTGCCGATCGGGAGACCGAATTCTTCGCCAAGAGCTGCACGAACAGCCGGAGCTGTCTGTACGACGACATGCTTTTCTTTCTGGCCAAGAGCAGCCCAAACACCAGCTGTGCTGTCTTTTTCCATGAGAGCGCCTGTCGGGCAAACACGGACGCACTGGCCGCAGCCAACGCAGGAGATGTCTGCGAGGTCACGATCGAATGCTGTGTTGATGTATGTTGCGAAACCGCGGTTTACCGGGCCGATAGCGCCGATGCCCTGGTTAGCCTGGCATACAGCGATGCAGCGACGGCAAAGGATGCACTTGTTGTTGTCGCGGATGAAATAGGGAGCGGAATCATCGATCGGGTACTCTTTGCGGTAGCCTTCGTAATGTGTTTCGTCAACACCCATTTCGTTGCAGAGCTGCTGGAATTCGCACTTGCCGCTCTTTTCGCAGGAAAGGCACTTCTTGTTGTGAACGGAGAGGAGAAGTTCCAGGTTGTTCTTACGAGCGCGGAATACGCGGTCGGAATTTGTAACGATGTTCATGCCTTCTTCAGCTTTGATGACGCAGGAAGCGACAAGTCGGCCGTTTGCTTCAACGAGGCAGATACGGCAAGCGCCGATCTCGTTGATTTCTTTGAGCCAGCAGAGTGTCGGGATCTTAACGCCAACTTTGCGGCATGCTTCAAGTATGGTAAGGCCTTCTTCTACTTCATAGGGCAGGCCATTAACGGTAATTTTCATAAAAAGGCTCCCTTCTTATTTCTTGATGATAGCGCCGAATTTGCACTTTTCGATACAAGCGCCGCACTTGAGGCACTTAGCGGTATCGATCGTATGCGGATTGCGAACTGTTCCGGAAATAGCACCGGCGGGGCAAACTCTGGAGCAGAGTGTGCAGCCTTTGCACTTGTCGGGTTCGATGAAGTACTGGAGCAGAGCTTTGCAGACGCCAGCCGGGCACTTCTTATCGACGATGTGAGCGATGTATTCGTCACGGAAGTAACGGAGTGTGGAAAGAACCGGGTTCGGAGCTGTCTGGCCGAGTGCGCAGAGGGAGCTGGACTGGATATGAGCTGCGAGCTCTTCGAGTCTGTCGAGGTCTTCCATTTCGCCGTTGCCGCTTGTGATCTTGTCGAGGATCTCAAGAAGTCTCTTCATACCGATACGGCATGCTGTGCACTTGCCGCAGCTTTCATCGATGGTGAATTCGAGGAAGAACTTAGCGATGTCTACCATACAGGTTTCTTCGTCCATGATGATGAGACCGCCGGAACCAACGATGGAACCAACTGCTTTTAAGCTTGCGTATTCGATCGGTGTATCAATGAGGGAAGCCGGGATGCAGCCGCCGGAAGGACCACCGGCCTGTGCAGCCTTGAACTTCTTGCCGCCGGGGATGCCGCCGCCGATTTCTTCAACAACTGTGCGGAGTGTTGTACCCATCGGGATTTCTGCGAGACCTGTGTGGTTGATCTTGCCGCCGAGAGCGAATACTTTTGTACCTCTTGCACCTTCGGGACCATACTGTGCATACCATTCGCCGCCTTTTGTTAAGATCTGCGGAATGACGGAGTATGTTTCAACGTTGTTGAGAAGTGTGGGCTTTTCAAAGAGACCCTGGTTTGCCGGGAACGGAGGACGTACTCTGGGTTCGCCGCGCTTGCCTTCGATGGATCTCATAAGAGCTGTTTCTTCGCCGCAAACGAATGCGCCTGCGCCAAGACGGAGCTCGATATCGAAATCGAAGCCTGTGCCGAGGATGTTCTTGCCGAGGAGACCAAGTTCTCTTGCCTGTTCGATAGCGATGGTGAGGTGTTCAACAGCGATCGGGTATTCAGCACGAACGTAGATGTAGCCCTGGTTGGAACCGACAACGTAGCCTGCGATTGTCATAGCTTCGAGTACGGAGTGCGGGTCACCTTCGAGAACGGAACGGTTCATGAATGCACCCGGGTCGCCTTCGTCTGCGTTGCAGCATACGTATTTAACGTCGCCCTTAGCAGCTCTTGTGAACTTCCACTTTAAGTGTGTGGGGAAGCCAGCGCCGCCTCTGCCTTTCAGACCGGAGATTTCGAGTTCCTTTAAGATTTCGTCTGCGGACATGGTGAGGAGAGCTTTTGCCAGTGCCTGGTAGCCGTCTCTTGCGATGTAATGTTCGATGTTATCGGGAGCGATAACGCCGCAGTTACGGAGAACGACACGTTCCTGAGCGCTGTAGAAGGGTGTTTCTGTATATTTGAGGATGCCTTCGCCCTGAACTGTTTCTTCATAGAGGAGTTCACGGATCGGGTTGCCGCCGATGATGTGCTCATCGATGATCCTTTCGATGTTTTCCATCTTAAGCTTGGAATAGAAGCAGCCATCGGGCTGTGTGATCATGATCGGGCCTAATGCGCAAAGACCGAAGCAGCCTGTCTTGATAACAGCAACTTTGTCTGCGAGACCTTTTTCGTTGATCTGTCTTACGAGTTCTTTATAAAGATCGATACTTCCGGAGGAAGTGCAGCCTGTACCGCCGCAGATAAGGATCTGCTGTTCATAGCCTTCCATCTGGGCTTTTGCAACTTCTTTTAAAGCATGAAGTTCAGCAAGTGTATTGATTTTGCTCATTGTCATATCCTCCCTTTAGTCCTGATACTCTGCGAGGATCTTGTCAACATCATCCGGAACGAGGTTGCCATAGACCTTTTCGTTGATCGTCAAAACGGGTGCAAGACCGCAAGCGCCGATGCAGCGGCAAGCTTCGAGGGAGAACTTACCATCGGGTGTGCATTCGCCTGCGCCGATGCCGAGTTTTTCGGAAAGTCTGTCGAAGATAACGCCGGAGCCTTTTACGTAGCAAGCTGTACCGAGGCAAACGGAGATTCTGTACTTACCCTTCGGCTGGAGAGAGAAGAGAGAGTAGAATGTGACAACACCATAAACATCGCTGAGAGAAACATCGAGGCCTTCTGCAACCATCTTCTGAACTTCGATGGGGAGATAGCCATAGATGCCCTGCGCTGCCTGAAGTACAGGCATAAGAGCGCCAGCCTGATCTTTATGCTGTTCGATGACTGCTTTCAAAGCAGCTTCCTGTTCGGGGGTGCCGTTGAATGCAGGACCGCCGCAGGAACAATTGTTAGACATACAATATCCTCCTTGAAAATCGTTTGAATTTTCCAAAATTGCTATATACAAACTTCTGTGTTCATTTTATCACGAAATGCCTGTAATTTCAATTCTTCAGTGCCGAAAAATGCGGATAGACGGGGATTTTTGCGGATGCATAACAGTTTTTGCAATATTGCATTTTTGTCATATTTCAAGAAATTTTCCTAAGAAAGAAAACGAAAAGTGTTGCATTTATTACATAAAAATATCTGCTCAAAGGTTTGAATATTGCGCTGTTTATACATAGGTAAAACTTTGTTTTGTCCGTAAAATACGGGCTTTTTTTATTTGCAAAGCCCCTGATTTGCAAAGGATTTATACATAGAAAAACGAGTTTGTGAACAAAAAGTTAAATTTCCTTAACCGAAAAGGCGCACGATAGGGAAATTGCAGTTTCATTTGTCGATAATTGCAAATTTTGTGATTTTATTGTCAAAATGATAGGGAAAACAAATAAAAAATATTTTTTTCTCTCAAAAATTTACAATATTTATTTTTGGCAATAAAAAAACCGGCAGAGCTGCTGCCGGTTGATCTTTTGGTTTTAGTAGTTCAGCTGAATACCCGGAACATCGAGTTTGATATCATCGAGCCATTCGACTTCTTCGGGTGTGAGGTCAAAGTTTGCACCAGCCATGGTATCCATGAGCTGATCCATATTGCTCGTTCCGAAGATGACGCCGCACTGTACCTTATTGCAGGTGAGATATGCATTTGCGACCATGGTTGCGGTTACGCCCGGATGAGCTTCGCAATATTCGAGGATCTTCGCATATTTTGCTCTGTTTTCGGGGCAGTCGAACATCTTTCTTCTGGGGGATAATGTTTCCCATGTTTCTTCGCCGCTGTAAAGCTTGCTGAAGAGGCCCTTTGCCTGTGCGGTGAAAGCGATAACGGGGATCGGTGTTTCAAGATACTGCTGGTAAAGTGCAGGCTCTGTGATCGGGTTCATGATGGAAAGCGTTGCATCGGCTCTTCTTGCGAAATCTGTATAAGCATATGCCCACTGAATTTCGGAAATGCTGATCTCTGCCTGACCTTTGCTCTGTGCATAGGCATTTGCTTCGCGGATACGATCCATAGACCAGTTGGATACGCCGATCGCACGGACTTTGCCTGTCTTTGCGATCATGTCAAGTGTATCCATGATATAGGAAACGGGCAGTGTTTTGTCGTCTCTGTGGAGCATATAGACATCGATCGTCTTGAGGCCGAGTCTGTCATAGCTTGTATAGAAATCGCCAAGGATCGCTTCTCTTGTTGTGCGGAAGCGGATCATGCGGTTTTCGCTGTCGAGATCGGGGAAGCCGCCTTTTGTCAGGACGTAAACTTTGCCTTCGAGGTTTCTTGCGCGGATGTAATCGCCGACTGCCTGTTCTGCCAGGCCGTTGTCATAGAATCGCGCGGTATCAAAGAAGTTGCCGCCCATTTCGATGTATTTATCCATCATTTCAAAAACGAATTCGTTGCCTAAATTTCTTGCTTTTCTGCCGAGGCCGCTTGCACCAAGGATGAGCTTCGTTGCCTGAATTTCGCCGCCGTCGAGCGTTTTAATTTTTAAGTACTGCATATTGTTCTCCTGAAAATCCTTTGATTATAAGTATTTTTCGATGTCGATATCGTCGAGCCATTCGACTTCTTCGGGTGTGAGTTCAAAATCTGCGCCCGCCATGGTGTCGAGGAGCTGATCCATATTGCTGGAACCGAAGATAACACCTGTCTCAACCTTGTTGCAGGTAAGGTATGCGTTTGCGACCATGGTTGCGGTTACGCCCGGGTGAGTATCGCAATATTCGAGGATCTTCGCATATTTTGCCTTATTTTCTGCGCAGTTGTACATCTGTCTTCTTCTGCCGAGTGTTTCCCATGTTTCCTTGCCGCTGTAGAGGTAGCTGAAAAGACCGCTTGCCTGTGCGGTGAAAGCGATGACCGGAACAGGTGTTTCAAGATACTGCTGATAGAGTGACGGTTCTGTGATCGGGTTCATGATAGAAAGCGTTGCATCGGCTCTTCTTGCGAAATCTGTGTACGCATAGCTCCACTGAATTTCGGAAATGGCGATCTCTGCCTGACCTTTGCTTCTTGCATAGGCATTTGCTTCGCGGATTCTGTCCATCGACCAGTTGGAAACGCCGATCGCGCGGACAAGACCGGTTTTGGCAATGATATCGAGTGTATCCATGATATAGGAAACGGGCAGTGTTTTATCATCGCGGTGGAGGATATAAACGTCGATCTTCTTCATGCGGAGTCTGTCATAGCTTGTGAAGAAGTCGCCAAGGATCGCTTCACGGCTTGTGCGGTAGCGGATCATGCGGAATTCGCTGTCGAGATCGGGGAAACCGCCTTTTGTCAAAACGTAGCATTTGCCTTCAGCCTGTCTTGCCTGCATATAATCGCCGACAGTCTGTTCGCTTGTACCGCCGCCATAGGAACGTGCGGAATCGAGGAAGTTGCCGCCCATTTCTCTGTATTTATCGATCATGGCGAAAGCAGCTTCGTTGCCCTGTGCCTTTGCAATGCGGCCGATGCCTGCTGCACCAAAGATGAGTTTGGAAAGATGGAGTTCGCCGCCGTCTAATGTTTTAACTGTCAAATACTGCATGTGTTGCCTCCTTTAATGGATATTCTCAGAGATATTTTTCGATGTCGATATCGTCGAGCCATTCGACTTCTTCGGGTGTAAGGGTAAAATCTGCACTGGTGAGTGTGTCTTCGAGCTGTGCCTTAGTGCGGGAGCTGAAGATGAGGCCGGTTTCGAGTTTGTTGCAGGTGAGGTATGCGTTTGCGATCATGGTTGCAGTTACGCCGGGATGTGCTTCGCAATATTCGAGGATCTTTGCATATTTCGCTTTATTTTCAGCGCAATTATAGGCATCTCTGCCGCCGCGGAGTGTTTCCCATGTCTCTTCGCCGCTGTAAAGCTTGCTGAAAAGACCTCTTGCCTGTGCGGTGAAAGCGATGACCGGGATCGGTGTTTCGAGGTACTGCTGATAGAGAGCAGGCTCAGTGATCGGGTTCATGATGGAAAGGGTTGCATCGGCTCTTCTTGCAAAGTCTGTATATGCATATGCCCACTGGATCTCGGAAATGGCGATCTCTGCCTGGCCTTTGCTTCTTGCATATTCGTTGGCTTCACGGATCCTGTCCATAGACCAGTTGGAAACGCCGATCGCACGGACGAGACCTGTTTTGGCGATCATATCGAGCGTATCCATGATATAGGAAACGGGCAGTGTCTTATCGTCGCGGTGAAGGATATAGATATCGATCACTTTCATGCGGAGTCTGTCGTAGCTTGTGAAGAAGTCGCCAAGGATCGCTTCTCTTGTTGTGCGGTAGCGGATCATGCGGAACTGATCATCAAGATCGGGGAAACCGCCTTTGGTTAAGACATGGACCTGTCCTTCGGCGCGTCTTGCCTGCATATAGTCGCCGACGATCTGTTCGCTTTCGCCGTAGCCATAGAATCTTGCGGTATCGATGAAATTGCCGCCTTTTTCGCGGTAACTGTCTACCATTTCGAATGCAGCTTCTTTGCCGTCTCTTTTTGCGATGTCGCCGAGGCTGTCTGCGCCGTAGATGAGCTTGGAGAGTCTGAGTTCGCCGCCATCGAGAGTTTTAACGCTGAAATATTGCATAATAGATCTTTCCTTTTAATTTTGAAAGAGGTCCCGATATACGGGGCCTCTTTTTTTGAGAGTTAATTTAACTTATAAGTATTTTTCGATGTCGATATCGTCGAGCCATGCAACTTCTTCGGGTGTGAGGTCGAAGTTTGCGCCAGCCATGGTGTCAAGAAGCTGATCCATGTTGCGTGCGCCGAAGATAACGCCGCACTGTACCTTATTGCAGGTGAGGTATGCGTTTGCGACCATTGTTGCGGTTACGCCCGGATGAGCTGCGCAGTATTCAAGGATCTTGTCATACTTCGCTCTGTTTTCAGCGCAGTCATACATCTTTCTGCCGCGGGAAAGTGTTTCCCATGTTTCTTTGCCGCTGTAGAGGTAGGAGAAGAGACCGCTTGCCTGAGCTGTGAAAGCGATGACCGGAACGGGTGTTTCAAGATACTGCTGATAGAGAGCAGGCTCTGTGATCGGGTTCATGATGGAAAGGGAAGCGTCAGCTCTTCTTGCGAAGTCTGTGTAAGCATAGCTCCACTGAATTTCGGAGATAGCGATTTCAGCCTGACCCTTGCTTCTTGCATAAGCGTTAGCTTCGCGGATTCTGTCCATAGACCAGTTGGAAACGCCGATTGCACGGACAAGACCTGTCTTTGCGATCATATCGAGTGTATCCATGATGTAGGAAACGGGCAGTGTTTTGTCGTCTCTGTGGAGAATGTAGATGTCGATCTTCTTCATGCGGAGTCTGTCATAGCTTGTGAAGAAGTCGCCCAAAATAGCTTCTCTTGTTGTACGGAAACGGATCATACGGAACTGATCATCAAGATCCGGGAAGCCGCCTTTTGTTAAGACGTAGCACTTGCCTTCAGCCTGTCTTGCCTGCATATAGTCGCCAACGGTCTGTTCGCTTGCACCAAAGCCATAGAATCTTGCTGTATCGAGGAAGTTGCCGCCCATTTCTCTGTATTTATCGATCATAGCGAAAGCTGCTTCGTTACCTTCCTTTTTTGCAACGGAACCGATGCCGCCTGCACCAAAGACGAGCTTGGAAAGGTGAAGTTCGCCGCCGTCGAGAGTTTTAACTGTTAAATACTGCATTTGTTGCCTCCTGAGATGTTTATATAAATCAAATTAGTTTTTAAATGTTGTCGAACCATTCGATCTCTTCCTGCGTAAGTGTGAGATCTGTATTCGAGAGAGAATCGGCGATTTCTTCTTCGGTCATGCAGCCGATGATCGGTGCACAATCGATCTTGTTGCTCGAAAGGTAGGCAAGAGCAACAGCCGCCGGGGAATGCCCTGTCTTGTCGCAGAATTCTTTCATTTTCAGCCAGCGCTTTTCGTTTTCGGGGAAAGCATACCATCTGTTTTTCTGCGGGACTTCATCCCATGTGTATGTGCCGTTATAGAGAAGGGAGAAAAGACCCCTTGCCTGCGAAGAAAAAGCAACGACCGGAATGGGATTTTCGATATATTTCCGGTAAAGCGCATCATCCATGATGGAAAGCGTCTTATCGTTTCTTGCGACGACGTCTGTGTAAGCATAACTCCACATGATCTCGGAAACGGCAATTTCTACCTGACCTTTGCTTCTCGCATAGGCATTTGCTTCGAGGATGCGCTCCATAGACCAGTTGGAAACGCCGATAACTTTGACAAGACCTGTCTGTTTGATTTCTTCCAAAATATCCATGATATAGGAAACGGGTTTGGAAGGATCATCTCTGTGCAGCATCCAGACATCGATCGGGCCTTTCTGCAGCCTGTCATAGCTTGTATAGAAATCGCCTAAAATCGCATCTCTGTTGATGCGGAAGCGGATCATATTGCTGATATCCTTGACATCAAGATCGGGGAAACCGCCTTTTGTGATGACTTTGATCTCCTTTTCGCATTTGCGGGATTTCATGTAACGGGAAATAATGCCTTCGTTAAAGCCGAAATGCTCCTGATCAACTTCGCCGCCATAAGCACGGCCGGTATCGATCGTATCGCCGCCGAGTTCGCGGAATTTATCGATATAGGCAAATGTGCCTTCTTCGCCGAGTTTATTCCAGATGTTATGAAGGGAAGCTGTACCAAGAATGATCTTCGAAAGCTTTAAATCCTCTCCGTTAACTGTCTTGAGGGTTAAAAATTTCATTTGTCCTCCGTATTTTGTGCAGCCAATAAGACTGATATTGAAAAATACCATCGGATGCATGCACTATTTTTACTTCTAATGTGATTTGATTTTATCATAGATAAAATGAAAAATCAATTCTTTATCTAACAAATCAGAGCATTTTTGTGCAAAAAATAACATTAAAAAAGGATGACATAAGCTGCCATCCTATTTTGTTTATACGGTTGTTTAACCAACGGTCAAAAGATCGATGGAAAGTTTTGCCGCAGCATCGGTAAGCTGTTTTTCCGCATTACCTTCGATCGGTGCTGTGCCGATGAGGTAAATGCGTGTGCCCGCGGGGTCATTGATAACGAAGCTCAAAAGACGGATTTCTTCGCCGGAGATACTTGTTGTGCCGTTATCTTCGGTATAAACGAGATCCCATACGGAAGAAGAATAGAGAAGCGGTTCTTCCTTCGGGAAGTTCTGTTCATAGGCGTCGATGCTGAAAGTCAGCGTTTCATCCAGCTTGCTGCGGAGAAATTCGGGTACGATCTCTTCCATCAGCTTGTCGATCGCAGCAGCCTCGTCAATGCCGCCGGCTGTGACGAAAAGGTTTTCTACGAATATGTTGTAATCCGCTTCAACAGGGCAAAGGATTTCCAGCTTTGTGAGGATATCCGCATCCGCTTCGTAAAGCTCTGTACCGTCGGAAAGAATGGCGACTTCATAGCCGTCTTCAGCATGCAGCCATTTTTCAGGCATGATCTCATAGGTGTTTTCGCCGATCGTGACTTCATAGAGCGGTGTGAAAAGGAAAGGATATTCGATAGGATCGGCATTTTCGATGTATGATAAAAGCTCTGCCGTATCTTCCTGCGAAATATCTGCGGAAGCTTCGCCGATCAGGCTCAAAACACTGCCTGCACCGGTAAGCGGAGGTGTTTCTTCGGGGATCTCTACGGAAGCTTCGGGTGTTGTTTCGTTTTCCATTTCAAGACCGCCGATGCTTTCTTCGGTTTCCTCGGGTGCGGCTGCAACGGATTCAAATTCGACCGTTCCTTCGCTCTGGCTGACTTCGTTTTCGGGTGTTTTTGCACAGCCAAATGCCGTTGCCAAGGCTAAAAGCAGGCTGATGATCGCTAAAAATCGTGTATTTTTCATGCTAAAAATTCCTCTCGGTCCGTTTTCTATGTTCATCATTTTATCACAGCGAACCCGATGCTTCAATAAACGGGCATTCCCGACTTGTGAATTTCTTGTGATTAATTCGTAAAGAAAAAACAGCCGTATTTATCCTGAAAATATTTGATACCTGTTGAAACGAGAAATTTCTGCGTTGTATAATGGTTGTATCAATCCACGGAGGAAAAATCATGTTTTGTCGTTATTGCGGAAAAGAACTTGCGGACGATGCAATATTTTGCGATTCCTGCGGAAAAAAGCTGCATGATGATGCGGAAGCTGTACAGAAAGAACCTGTTCAGCCAAAAGAAAACAGCCAAGTAAAAAAGCCGAAGAAAAAACTGTTTGTCACGATCGGTATCGTCCTTGCGGCAGTTATTCTGATCGCTGCTGTGTTCTTCATCGGTTACAGCATTGTTTCCGGCATTGAGGTAAAAATGCCCGATCCTGTGGCGTTTTTTGATGTAGAGGGAGAAGAAAGCGAATCGGAGATCTGCATTTATACAAAGGAAAATCCTCTCGACGCTGTGTGGGAATATATCGAATACCTGGATGATCAGGAAGAATTTGATCTTCTTTTCGGCGGCGAATACCGCAAAGGTGAAGATTTTCAGCGCTTTGTTTTTGAATACAATGATAAGGGCGATGCAGCTGCGTTTTTCGATGAAATTTTGGGAAATGTCGGTTTCCCCTGGATCGAGGTTTCTTACGGCGGAAGGGAAGCCTGCGGATGTTACAGTATTGCGGTTAAATTGATGGATGGCGGAAAATTTGTCATGCCTGAAGCAAGGACTTCGATCCTGTTGACAGCAGCGGAACATGACGAAACGCATGAAGAAATCATGATCGACATAGAAGAGGATGTGAAAGCGGAAAGCGATGAAAAGGAAAATACGGAAACGGCTGTGACGGTTGATCCCGATGCGGCTGTTCTGCCGGATTTTGGTGCGTTCATTGGAAATCCGAAGCCGGTTGAATATGAAGCAACCGGAACGAATGGCAGACAGATATATTATGAGCTGCAGATCGATGAAGGTTGGCAAGCGGGCATTGAGTTTGTGGAACTGCTTAAGAGCTCCAAATACAACTTTGAACTGACAGAATCCTTTTCCGACACGACACTCTATTTATATGATGAATTTTATTTCTTTGAATATACAGGCAGCGAAACAATCGAACCTGTCAGCCATCGTTACTGGCTAAATGGTGGTTACCATAATTACACAACAGATATTTATATCTGTGTGCAAAGAAACGGACTCAATGAATATACATCGATTAGTATTGTATATAGTGCAGATCTTTCTGTTCAGGATTTTGGCGACAGAGCGAGTACCGTTCCGCAAAATTCGGATGGTTCATCGGACATGGATTTCTCTGATAGCGGTGATATTTCCCCTGATTTTAACAGACCTGATTGTCTAACCTGCAACGGCAGCGGCGATTGCACCGAATGCGGCGGCTATGGCACGATCAAGCGCTATAACGGCGACGGCGAATATATCGATTCTTCTTGTCCGCAGTGCAACGGCAGAAGAACATGCAGCACCTGCAACGGTTCAGGCAAACGATAAAATAAAAAAACAGCTTTGGAGATCCCCAAAGCTGTTTTCTTTTTATAAGCCGAGTATTCGTTTTGCATTGCCGGAAAAAATCAGTTCCCGTTCTTCCTCGCTGATGGGCAGTTCACGGAAGAAATCGATCTCTTCTTTGGTGTTGCTCCAGGGCGAATCCGAAGCGAAAAGGATCTTTTCCGCACCATGATCTTTGATGATGCGGAGGAGCTGTTCCCTCGGGTAATAGCGAGAACCCATCGATGTATCGAGGAAAATATTTTCGCCGACGAGATATTTTTCAACATCATCCCATTGCGCATGACCGCCAAGATGTGCCGCAACGATATGACCGCCTTTCATGGCTCTTACGATATTGCGGAACTGTTTCGGGCTGCTCTTAAACGGCGGCGGATATGCCGGGTCAAAGCCTGCATGGAAAAGGAGGATCAGCCCTTTTGAAAGGGCATAATCATAAACGGGCAGCATTTCCGGGCTGTCTACGACATAATTCTGGTATTCCGGATGGAATTTCAGACCTTTTAAGCCGAGACTCACGACATAATCGATATCTGCCTTCCATGTTTCGCTTTTCGGGTAAATACCGCCGAAAGAGATGATATGTTCATCACAGATCGACTTTGCCCATTCGTTTGTGCCCGTGAGCTGGCTTGCTTTTGTGATGACGGGCTGTACAACGGAAATATCGATGCCCCATTTTTCCATACAGGAAACAAGGGAAGATTTTTTCATGTCGTGCGCAGGCGTATAGAGATTGTCGATCGAATCCAGCAGTTTTTTCTGTGCACGCTCTGCCAAGGCATCGGGAAATAAATGTGTATGAAAATCAATGATCATATTTCAGCCTCTTTTTTTGGGGAAAAGGATGCGGATCTGCGTTCCTTTCCCAAATTCGCTTTTCAGTTCGATTTCCGCATCGTGGAGGAGTGAACCCCTCTTGACAATGGAAAGACCAAGGCCTGTGCCGCCTGTTTCGCGCGAATGGCTCTTATCCACGCGGTAAAAGCGCTCGAAAACCTTTTCTTCTTCGCCGGAAGGGATGCCGATCCCCGTATCGGAAACGGAAAGAATGGCTTTATCTTCTGTTTCGCGCACTTCGACGGAAACGCTTCCGCCGGGTCTGTTGTATTTGATGGCGTTATCGCAAAGATTATAGATGATCTCGTTCAAAACGGGCTTGGATGCAAGGATCATGCCCTTATCGCCGCTGATGCGAATGCCGATCTGCCTGTTATCCGCCTTTGCTGCCAAAAGGTTTGCCGTATAGCGGCAGCATTCGAGGAGTGAAAGCTCTTCTTTCTGCATTTCGACAGCGCCTTCATCGAGCCTCGATAAGCGCAGGATATCATCGATCAGCGTAATGAGCCGGTTAGTTTCGTCGCAGATACGGGAAGCAAACATCGGGATGTCTTCCGCTTTGACCCAGCCGTTTTTGATCGTATCGGCATAGCCCAGAATGGAAGTCAGCGGTGTTTTTAATTCGTGGGAAACATTGCCCGTAAATTCACGGCGAAGCCTTTCCGCATCGGCACGTATCGTAATATCGATGATAAGAAGAACGGTTCCGACAAAGCGGTCGCTTTCGATGATGCTGTGTGCGATGACCTGATAGATTTTTCCGTTCAGGCCAAATTCCTTTTCAAAAGAGCCCTTTGCATGGATCGCCCGTACGGCTTCTTTGACCGTATCGATCGTGGTCAGCGTGAGGTAATGTGCGCCGATATGCACGGGATGACCGAAAATATCCTCCGCATAGGGGTTGATATAGGCGATGCAGTCGTTTTTGCTGAGAACAATAAGACCTTCCTTCATACTTTTGGCAACGGTCGCAAATTCTTCCTGCTTTTCGATCCATTCGCGTGTTTTCAGCTCGATCGCACGCTTTTGGTCGGAAATATTGTTCATCAGCGGACGCAGTTCTTCATAGATCAATGCGGAGTTGTTTTCGATATCGATGTTGTTGATCGGTTCGGCAAGCACTTTGGCTGTATTTTTGGCAAGACCGCCGCACAGAAGAACGATCGGGGCAATGCTTGCGCAAAGGAGCGGCAATATCCAGACAAAATAGGAAAAAAGACTGTGCTGATCGCTTTCGAGAAGGAGGATGTTTCCGTTGTTCAGGCGCATGATGCAGTATTGGCTGTAATCACGGAAACGATAAATGGATGGTTCGACAAATTTTTCGCTGCCGAGCATTTCGACGATTTTTTGTTTGTCGATGATGTCTTTGCCATATATAATGCTGCTGCCGTCTTCATTTAAAATGCGGATGACCGTTTCGCCCGTAAAAAGATCAAGTGCAGAGAGCTTTTCCGGGTCTTCGCCTGTGTTTAAGACATAGGCAATATAGAGCGCTTCATCTTTTAACTCCGCTTTGACCGTTTTATCGGCATTCATATAGAAAATGACAGCGGAAAGAAGCGCAGTAAAAAGGATCGACAGGATCGCAACGGCAATAAATCGGTAGAGCAGCTTCTGTCTCATTCTGTTTTCTGACTGCCGACTTTATAGCCAACGCCGCGGACAGTGAGGATAATATCCGCACCGGTGCCAAGCTTTTGACGAAGTGTCTGGATATGGACGTCAACGGTTCTCGTTCCGCCAAGGGAATCATAACCCCATACTTTTTCCAAAAGCTCATCCCGTGTAAAGACTTTGCCGGGTTCTTCGAGAAGGCACTGCAGGAGCTGATATTCTTTCAGCGTAAGCTTGATCTCCGTTTTATCAACAAAGATCGTGTGCTGCTGCAGGTCCATATGGACATTGCCAAAGCAGATATTGGAGGCTTTCGGTTCTTCCGCAGGGGTAAATTCTTTCTTGCTTCGGCGGAGGACGGCTTTCACACGGGAAACGAATTCCATCATGCCGAAAGGCTTGGCGATATAATCATCCGCACCGCCGTCAAGACCGCGGACTTTATCGTATTCTGCGCCTTTTGCCGTCAGCATAATAACGGGGATATCGGCAGTATCTTCACGGTTTTTGAGCTTCGAGAGAATGGAAAGCCCGTCTTCACCCGGGAGCATGATATCGAGGATGATGAGCTCGGGAAGTTCCTCTGTAAGAGCAGCGTAAAAACACTCTGCATCGGGGAAACCCTTTACCTCAAATTCCATCTGCCCCAGAACATAGATGACAAGATCGCGGATATTGGTATCGTCTTCGACATAATAGATCATGAATAGTCTCCGTTATGCAATATTTGATTTTAAGTATATCGCTTTTGCGCCTTCTTTTCAATAAAAGCAAAAGTAAAAGGCGTGTAAAGAAAAAAGCCGAAGCTTTTACACTTCGGCTTTTGCTTTTGGTTTTGGTTAGGAAATAACTGCGAGAACGTCGCCGTTGTTGACGAACTGACCTCTTTCGACGAGGATCTGTGCAATAACGCCGTCCTTCGGAGCTAAGATTTCGTTTTCCATCTTCATAGCTTCGAGGATAAGGATGGGCTGACCGTTCTTTACGGTGTCGCCGACTTTTGCAACGATCTCTACGATAGAGCCCGGAAGCGGAGAATTAACGGGTTCACCGCCTTCAACAGGAGCTGCGGGTGCTGCTGCCGGAGCTTCTTCTGCCTTCGGAGCAGGTGCTGCAGCGGGTGCTGCTGCAACAGGAGCCGGAGCTGCCTTCGGGGCTGCTGCCATACCAACTTCATATTCGTCTAAAACTTCTGCTTCGCCTTCGTGAACGTTTACAACGAAAACTTTGCCATTGAGCGTTACTTTATATTTCATGTGTTATCCCTCTACTTTCGTGATCGATTCGAATTGGAGCCTGGATAAGGGCAGGCCGGTCTTTTCTGCAACGATGGCCATGACCATAGCTGCTTCGCGTTCTGTTGTGTTATATAAGAAGAGCTTGCCCTGCGGAACGAATGTTTCCATTTCAGCGGGTGCGACTTCTGCTGCCAGTGTATCGGAGATCACTTCGATGCCGTTTTTACCGATCTCGAGGCGTGTCTTCGGTGCATAGACAGGCTGTGCCGGAGCTGCGGGCTGATCTGCGATCTTCTTTAATGCGCCGACTGCAACGGCTGCGATGATGATGACTGCCAGAAGCATTGCTGCAAATACAGCGAGGATGGCGATTTCAAAAACTGTCATACGGTTCCCTCCTTATTCAACTTCTTCGATAGAGTAGAAGGCTTTCTTTTCTTCTCTTGCCTTGCGGTCATTGAAGAACTTTTCAGCTACCTGCGGGAAGGAGATATAGCTCATGACGTCTTCATCGTTTCTTGCGACATCGCCGAGCTCTGCCTTTGTCTTTTCAAACTGCGGCTCGAGTGTATCTGCGAAACGGCCTTCGAGCGGTTTATCGCCCATGAGGACTTTTTCAACGAGTGCGCCGTCAACTTCGCCGGGTGCTCTGCCGTATTCACCGCGGAGGTAAGCTTTGACTTCCTTGGAAACGACTTTGTATCTTTCGCCTGCAAGAACGTTGGAAACTGCCTGCTGGCCAACCATCTGGCTCATAGGCGTTACGAGCGGAGGATAGCCAAGGTCTTTTCTGACGTTGGGTGTTTCAACGAGAACGTCTGCAAACTTATCCATAGCGTTCTGCTGTGTGAGCTGAGAGATCAGGTTGGAAAGCATACCGCCGGGGATCTGATAGTTCAGAGCATCTGTATCTGTACCGAGGACGCGCGGGTTTAAGCCGCCTTCATTGAGGAACTTATCGCGGATCGGTTTGAAGTGTGCGTTGATCTTGCGGAGTGTTTCCTTATCGAGGCCTGTGTCATAGCCCATTTCGGTGAAGACATATTCAAGCGTTTCTGTTGCCGCCTGGGATGTACCGCCGGAGAAGCAGGAGATTGCTGTATCGATGACGTCTGCACCGGCTTCAACAGCTTTGAGCAGTGTCATGAAAGCAAGACCTGTTGTGGAGTGGGTATGAACGATGATCGGCAGGCTGACGTTTTCCTTGAGTGCGGAAACAAGAGCATATGCTTCTTTCGGTGTCATGATGCCGGCCATATCCTTGATGCAGATGGTGTTGACGCCCATCTTTTCCATGTCTTTGGCGAGCTTGATGTAGCTTTCGATGTTGTGGATCGGGCTGATCGTATAGCAGATCGCACCCGAAGCGATAGCACCCTGCTTTAAGGTTTCGTCAACTGCAACTTCGATGTTGCGGACGTCGTTCAAAGCATCGAAGATACGGATGATATCCATACCGTTCTTAACAGCCAGCTCGATGAACTTGCGGACGACATCATCCGGATAGTGTTTGTATCCGAGGATGTTCTGGCCGCGGAGGAGCATCTGCAGCTTGGTGTTGGGCATAGCTTTTTTGATGTTGCGAAGTCTTTCCCACGGATCTTCGCTAAGGTATCTGAGGCAGGAGTCAAAGGTAGCACCGCCCCAGCATTCGCAGGAATAATAACCCGCACTGTCGATCGTCTTGAGGATGGGCTCAAAAGCGCTGAAGGGAAGCCTTGTGGCGATCAGCGACTGATTGGCATCTCGCAGTACGGTCTCTGTAAATCCGACCTTTTTCATAGTGTCTCCTTAGTTTTTCTTTTCTTTCTTTGTGAATACTTTTACGCCGAGCATGAGGAGCTCTACACAACCCCAGATAACGGCGACAACGCCGATAACGGTCAGCATACCTTCACCCATGAGGAGGAGAGATTCTGCAAAATCGATATAAAGAGGGTTTTTCAGCGCTTCATCGGTAGCAGCTTCTTCGGCAGCAAATACGGGTGTGCAGATGGTGAATACCATCATCAAGGCAAATAAAACAGCAAAAATCTTTTTCATATCTATCAGCCTCCTGTTACGAGAGATACAACGAAGCTCATCAGCAGACCGCCTGCAATAACGGATGCGATCTGACCGGATACGTTGACAGCTGTTGCCTGCATGAGGATGAAGTTATAGGGGTCTTCATCTCTTGCCATCTTATGGACAACGCGGGAAGACATCGGGAATGCAGAGATACCTGCAGCACCGATCATCGGGTTGAACTTGTTGTCTTTCTTGAGGAAGAGATTGATGAGCTTGGCAAAGAGTACACCGCCGACTGTATCGAAGATGAAGCCGACAAGACCGAGGCCGAGGATGAGAAGTGTTTCCCACTTGAGGAAGCTTTCAGCCTGCATCTGGAAAGCAACGGTGATGCCGAGGAAGATCGTGATAATATTGGCAAGAGGACCCTGTGCTGTTTCGGAAAGGTTGCGCAGAACACCGCATTCACGGAGCAGGTTGCCGAACATCAGGAAGCCGACAAGTGCAACGGACATCGGGGCAACGAAGCCTGCAATAGCGGTAACAACGACCGGGAAGAGGATCTTGACGATCTGCGGAACTTCACGCTGTGTATAGGCCATGCGGATCTTTCTTTCTGCTTTTGTGGTCATGAGCTTGATGATCGGCGGCTGAATAACCGGAACAAGCGCCATATAGGAATAGGCAGCTACCATGATCGCGCCGAGATACTGCGAATGAAGCGTATTGGCAACGAAGATGGATGTCGGGCCGTCTGCAGCGGCGATGATGCCGATGGAGGCTGCATCCTGAATGGAGAAGCCAAGGAGAACAGCGATGCAGAGCGTGAAATAGATACCGAACTGTGCAGCACCGCCGAAAAGGAGCATTTTCGGGTTGGAAAGGAGCGGACCGAAGTCGATCATAGCACCGATGCCGATGAAGAGAATGAGCGGGAAAAGCTCGTTGGCAATGCCGGCGTTATAGAGCGTTTCGATCGTTTCGATTGCGCCGCTGTTGGGCAGGTTGACGAGGACGACACCAAAGCCCATAGGCAGGAGCAGCGAAGGCTCCATCTCTTTTTTGATGGCAAGATACATGAGGACAGCGCCGACGAGGATCATGACGGCCTGCTGCCATGTAAATGCCGCAAAGTTACTAAAAATAGTTTCCATGGAATTTCTTCCACCTCCTGTTATTATACGGAACACAAAACTTTTGTACCGTTTTTAAACAATTTTGAAACTTTCACCTCTGAAAAATTGCAAAATTCACCCCAAAACCTGTTTTTGGCCGCAAAAAAGAGAACCCCGAAAAAAACCATCCTTCATGGCGATCCAGACGGGCAAAGAAAACTTTCATTTTTGCCTGCGTGTATAAAGAAGTAAGGGCGTTTTATTGCAAAAAGCCTGCATTTGGGGGGCTTTCAGGAGATAAAATGCCTGTGAGCAGAAATCCTACCCACTATACTTTATTATAAATAGAACGGTTTTTTTGTCAACCATATTTATGAAAAAAGACGTTTTCCGAAGTTAAATGTATGTAAAATGAAAGAATAACTGCATAATCGGGGAATTATGCAGGAAAATCAGAATACGCTTGCTTGTGCCGAAAATGTAAAATATGCTCCGGGCGAATTGTTTTATCGGTGATATGCGGCTATAATATAATAGGAAAAGAATGGAGGAGTGTTTTTATATGAAGAAAACTCTTTTGAAATATATCGCAGGCGCAGCGGCGGTTTTATCGCTCTTTATGCTTGGCGGCTGCAAAAAAGATGAAGCACCGAAGGCAAAGGCAGGCGAGATCGTCATCAACGAAGTCGTTTCTTCCAACAGCTTTGCACATACCGCAGAGGATGGCTCTTCGCCTGATTATGTCGAGATCAAAAATATTTCGGATCATGCGATCAATTTAGAGGGATGCGGTCTTTCGGATAATATCAAAAAGCCCTATAAATTCAGGTTCCCCGAAAAAGTTATCGGTGCAGGCGAATGTATGCTCATCTATTGTACGGGAACGGAAGACACCACAGCGGCAGACGGCATTTTCCGCACGGCATATAAGCTTTCTTCTTCGGGTGAAGCGGTCTATTTCTCCACACCTGGCAGTGCAGATGCCGAAATGGCAAATGTTCCCTACCTTGATACGGATATGAGCTGGGGAAGAACCGAAGACGGCAGCTATGAATATTTTAAAAAAGCAACACCCGGCAGAGATAACGAAGGCGAACACAACAGCGACGGCGTTTTTGAAACGGCACAGGCTTCCCTCATTATTAATGAATATATGATGGAAAATGATTACTCTGCAGCGGATTCCTTTGGCGAAAGGGAAAGCTGGGTAGAGATCCGCAATATCGGCAGCGAATCTGCTTCTCTTCTTGGCTATGGACTTTCCGACGATATGGGCAATGCAGGAAAATGGGTATTCCCCGATGTTTCCGTCGGTGCAGGCGAAACGATCTTGGTCTGGCTTTCGGGCAAGGATACCGTCACCGAAACAGGTGAAATTCACGCAAGCTTCTCCCTTTCCGCAGATGATAATGCGCTCGTCTTATCGCAGGAACAGGGCATGGCGATCGACACCGTAACGCTTCCCGAATGCAACGACGGCAAATACAGCGTCGGCAGAGCGGTAAACGATACCAAACTCTGGCTCTATTTCCCGATTCCGACACCGGGTTCAGCAAACAATACGCCCGGTTTTGCCTCGCTTGAAAATGCACAGGGCTACCTTCCCGATGTGTATATCAGCGAAGTCAAATCCACGACCGAAGAAGGAACGGATTGGATCGAGCTGCACAACAAGAGCAAAAACAATATCGACCTTTCGGGCTATGCGCTTTCGGATTCGGCAAACGATCTTTCCAAATATAAACTGGATGGAAAGTCGATCGGCGCAGGGCAGTATATGGTCATCGAACTGGATGAAGATATCGGTTTTTCCCTTTCCGCGGCAACGGAAAACATTCTCCTTACAGATCAGAACGGCAGCGTTATCGACGTGATGTCTTCGGGCAAACAGAGTATTGCCGTTTCCACAGGCAGACTTGGCAGTGCTGAAAGACTCTTCTTTGGAACTGCGACAAAAGGCGCAGCCAACTCCGAAGATGTCTACCGCGGCTATGCAAAAGCACCGGTATTCTCCAAAATCGGCGGCTATACCGATGCCGGTACATCGATCGCACTTTCCGCAGGCGCAAACGAAACCATCTATTACACAACAGACGGCTCCAAGCCCGACCATACAAGCACAAAATATACAGGCCCGATCACGGTCGATGATTTCTCCTGCATCCGTGCGATCAGCTATGCAGAGGGAAAATTGCCGAGCGAAGTTGTCACGGAAAATTACATCGTCGGCGTAACGCATGAGATCCCGATCGTCTGCGTCGATATGGATCCCGAAGATTTTAACGGCAACTCCCGCGGCATTTATGCAAAAGGCGATGGCTATTATCAGGATGATGGCGACGGCGTCGATTATACGCACAGCAAAGCGAACTATTGGCAGGATTGGGAACGTGAAATGAACTTCAGCTTCTATGAAGCGGACGGAACAAAAGGCGTTTCTTTCGATGCTGGTATCCGCATTTTCGGTCAATATTCGCGCGAACTTGATCAAAAGAGCTTCTCTGTACATTTAAGGGGCGATTACGGACAGAAATATGTCACCTATCCCTTCTTCCGCGACAGCGAGATCACGACGTTCAAGAGTTTCCTTCTGCGCAGTTCCGGTCAGGATTGGGGAAAGACAAAAATCCTCGATGCTCTCTGCGCGCAGGTCATCAAAGATTGCACCAATGTCGATATGATGGAATACAGACCCTGCGTTCTCTATGTCAACGGCGAATATTGGGGCATTTACAACATCCGTGAAAAGGAAAATGAAAACTATATCGAATCGCATTACGGCGATGACGGTGCGAAAAAAGGCAATATCGACATCATCAAAGGCGACCGCATCCTGCAGGCAGGCAGCCGCGACGACTGGATGGAGCTGAGAAAATATGTTGATCAGCGCCTCCCGAAATACGGCAGAGCAAACCAGATCAACCGTGAAGATGTCATGGAAAAGATCGAAAGCCAGGTCGATATCGACAGCCTCATCGACTGGATCTGTATCGAGGCGTATTTCGGCAATACCGATACGGGCAACATCCGCCAATACCGCTATAACGGCGGAAAGTGGCGCTGGATGCTGATGGATATGGACTGGGCATTGCAGAACGGCTCCGAGTATTCCAATTATCTTGGCGAACTCATGACAAACGACGGGCATGGTTCGGGCAATATGTTCTGGACGCATCTGCACATGATGCTCTATTATAACGATACATGGCGTGCAAAATTCATCAACCGCTATGCTTACCTTCTGAACAATGTGTTCGATACGGAAAGAGTCTGCTCGCTGATCGATGCCATGGCAGCAGAAATTCGCCCGGAAATGGAACGCAACTGTGAGCGTTGGGGTAAGCCCGAAAGCCTTGAAAAATGGGAAGAAAACATTGAGAATATGAAGAAATCCGCAGAGATCCGCCGTTCGCAGGCGGTAAAGGAACTCAAAAAAGTCTTCGGACTTTCCGATTCCAAGATCAAGGATCTCTTCCCGAACGGATAAAAGGAGAAGCTCATGAAAACGAATCCCATCATCCCCAAAAAAGGCATTTGTGACCCGCATATCCATATTTTTGGCGGCAAAGCCTATCTTTATGCAAGCAGCGACCGCTCCATCGATAACACAACATGGACGATGGACGATTGGGTCATCTGGTCTTCGGAAGATCTGATCCATTGGGAATTTGAATCTTCTTTCAAGCCGGAAGACAGCTATATCGGCGAATGCGATGCCTGCTGGGCAGTGGATGCAGCCGAAAAGAACGGAAAATACTATTATTATTTTTCCAATAAAAACATCGATACCGGTGTTGCCGTTTCGGAAAATCCCGGTGGTCCTTTCAGGGATGCTTTGGGAAAGCCGCTTTTGCCGCAGGATCTGACGCCTTCTTGTCAGTATGACCCGACGGTTTTTACGGATGATGACGGAATTTCCTATATCATCTGGGGTTTGCCCGATGGCGATGGCTATTATATTGCCAAACTGAATGAAGATATGATCTCTCTTGCCGAAGAACCGAAGCGGATACTCTTAGACGGTGGCGCTGCACGGGATGATAAAAACTTTGTTCATAAGAAAAATGGAAAGTATTATTTATCCTGGGCATCGAAATATGCTGTTTCCGAAAGCGTTTACGGGCCTTATACAACAATGGGAAACCTCCGCCTTTCGGATGATCACGGTTCGTTTTTCTCTTTCAAAGGACAGGATTTCAACGCCTTTACGATCTTTGAACCGACAAAATATTTCCGCTCCACAGGCCTTTGCTATGTCCATTACCGCAAAAACGGCGAAATGGAAGCAGATCCGCTGATTGCCGAATACGGCGTCGGGCATTACGATGCAAACTGGAATAACCTGCAGGCAGTCTGGTTTATGGAATGCGAAAATGCAGAGAAGACCGAAAATATCTGGGGCGGATTTGACGTCTGCAATATCTCGGAAAAGACACGCCTCTATTACCCGAATATTGAAAATATTGCAGGGAAAAAGCGGCTCTATTTTGAGGCTGCTTCGCTCAATGAAACGGATTCTGTGATCGAAGTCTGGGATCGTAAAGCGGAAAAAATGATCGGCAGCTGCAAAGTCACAAAAACTATGGGTTATGACCACATGGGCTATGAACCTTTCTTCTGCGAACTTGATCTTTCGGGTGTTGGGGATAAGCTCATGATGGAGCTGCGCTTCCGCGGAAATGGCAGCGAGCTTATGCGGCTCAAAACACTGCATTTTTATGAATAATAAAAAGCTCTCCGAAATGGAGAGCTTTTCTTATCGCTTTTTTGCGCAGACTTCCATGAAATAGGCAGCGGTTTCTTCCGGAGTTTCCGGGTTTTCCTTATGCAGCCACCATTTGACGGTTTCGGCAAAGCTGCCGGCAAGATGATGGAGGAGGTAATCTTTTGGCACATCTGCAGAAAATTCCCCGAGATAGAGCGAAAATAATTCGCAGAGATAGCCCTTGAAATAGCCCATGAAAAGCTCGCCGCTTTCGCCGGAAAGGAAAATGTATTCCTTATTTTCACGGAGATGATAGAGGATATGCCCGAGCTTCAGCTCAAGGTCGCTGCTTCCGCCGGAATAATCGTGGTCCGCTTCCTGTGTCAGTTTTTCTGCAAAAATATGGTGAAACATATCGCTGCACATCGTCTGTAAAAGCGCATCTTTCGTTTCAAAATGGGCATAAAAAGTGCTTCTGCCGACGTTTGCTTCGTCGATGATCTCCTGCACGGTGATGCTTTCATAGCGTTTTTTATTGAGCAGATGTCTGAAAGCCTGAAAGATCGCTTCTCTTGTTTTTTTCTGTCTTCTGTCCATTTTTTATAAAACAAATCTCCCCAAAATGTTCCGTAACATACATTCGGCGTTTTTTGCATATTCTTTTTGCAGAGCCGTTTTGATAAAATAAATACCGAATAAAATGTTTCGTATCGTACTGATTGTATGATGAAAACGGAGGAATTGCAAGACAATGAAAACAAAATATACCGCAACGATCTTTGCCGTTCTTGCAGCGGCGCTTTATGCGATCAATATTCCTTTATCCAAATATTTGCTCGGCGGCGTTGAACCGACGATGATGGCGGCTTTTCTGTATTTAGGTGCAGGGCTCGGGCTCTTTTTATACAGCGTCGTTTTCGGAAAAGAAAAAAGCGCATCTCCGCTGACAAAAGAGGAGCTTCCCTATACTTTGGGCATGATCGTCCTCGATATTGCAGCGCCGATTCTGCTGATGCTCGGTCTTCTTCAGACAAGCTCTGCCAATGCCTCTCTGCTCAATAATTTTGAGATCGTAGCCACTTCGCTGATCGCCTTTTTCGTTTTCCGCGAAGCGCTTTCGAAAAGGCTTGCCGTTGCGATCATCCTTGTCACTTTGGCGAGTGCGGCATTGAGCTTTGAAGGCAAGGGCAGCTTTGATTTCAATATCGGTTCGCTTTATGTCCTTGGCGCAGCCTGCTGCTGGGGTTTGGAAAACAACTGCACAAGAGTCTTAAGCTCCAAAAGCTCCGTACAGATCACGACGATCAAAGGGATCTTTTCCGGTCTCGGGAGTCTGATCGTGGCGCTGATCCGCGGTGAAAAACTGCCCGGACTTCTCCCCATTGCAGCGGTTCTTGTCCTGGGCTTTGTTTCTTATGGTCTCAGCATCAATTTTTATATCAAAGCGCAGAAAGACCTCGGTGCAGCCAAAACGAGCGCATATTATTCGATCGCACCTTTTTTGGGCGTATTCTTCGGTATTCTGATCTTCCGCGAAAATCCGGGCATTCAGTTCTATATCGGGCTTGTCATCATGATCATCGCAACGGTCCTGATGGTCAGGGATACGATCGGTCTGCAGCATACACATGAGCATTCCCATACGCATACGCATGAACACAGCCATGGCGATCTTATTCACAGCCACGAGCATACGCATACCCATACGCACACGCACATCCACAGCGGCGATGAAAATGACCATACGCACGATCATAAAGAAGAATTGCCGCATGACCATACGCATTAACAAAAAAAGCTCTCCGAAATGGAGAGCTTCATTTTTTAGTCTACGCTGACTTTCTTTGCCAATACGTTTCTGTAATCTTCGAGGTTTTTGCGGAGAAGTTCGGGCGTATTGAGCGAATAAGGGCAATGCGAGGTGCAGTTGCCGCAGCCGATGCAGTTTTCGATCTTGTTCATTTCTTCCTGCATAGCCGGTTCGAGGAACTTTGCCGAAGGTGCACGGCGAAGGAGAAGGGACATTCTTGCCGCTGTCGGGATGTTGATCTCCGCAGGGCAAGGCAGGCAATAACCACAAGCACGGCAGAAATTGCCGATCAGCTCTGCACGGTCTTTTGCGATGATCTCCTCAAGCTCTGCATCGAGTACAGGCGGGTTTTTTCCGTAAGAAATGAATTCTTCAAGCTCTGTCATGCGCTGGATACCCCAGATTGGTGCAACATTTTTGAACTGTGCGATGAAGGCATAGGCAGCTTTTGCGTTTGTGATAAGTCCGCCCGAAAGCGCTTTCATGGCAAGAACGCCCATATCTTTTTCTTCGCAAAGCTTGATCAGCTCGATATCCTTATCGCCTGCGAGGTAGCAGAACGGGAACTGCAGCGTATCGTAAAGACCGGAATTAACGGCTTCGAGCGCATTGTCGAGTCTGTGGTTGGTGATGCCGATGAAGCGGATCTTGCCCTGTTTTTTTGCTTCGAGCATGGCATCGTAAAGACCGTCTGCACCGCCGGGTTTCGGGACGAACTTCGGGTTATGGAACTGATAGATATCGATATAATCGGTTTTTAATCTCTTCAGCGATGTTTCGAGGTCGCTCCAAAAACCTTCTACGGTTGTGGAAGGTGTTTTTGTTGTGATGATGATATTTTTTCTGACATCGGAAAGCGCATAGCCGAGCTTTTCTTCGCTGTCTGTATAGCCATAGGCGGTGTCGAAAAGTTCAAAGCCATTGTCATAGGCGTGGCGAAGGATCGTTTTTGCCGTTTCCTTATCAACTCTCTGGATCGGGAGTGCGCCGAAGCTGTTTTTGTTGACGATGATGCCGGTTCTTCCAAGACGTACTTTTTCCATATTTTCCTCCGATAAATTCTGCTTGTTTTCGGTCATTTTCATACGATACTTTTATGATAGCAAAAGTGTTTTTTTCGGTCAAGCGGAAAACTTGTATTATGCGGCAGACGCGCATATAATAATGAAAAAAGGAGAGTTTATGCAGGTATTTTTAAGTCTTATCGGGCTTCTCGGTATTTTTTACACAGTTTTTCTGTTTTTCCATTCGAATATCAATCTGGGTGTCTTGATGCCGGCGATCATGGGTTTTCCGCTGCTGATCGTCGGGGTATTTTTGCCGTATTTTGGCAGCCTTTTCGGAAAAATACTGCTTATGCTCATGGCACTTGCGTATATAGCGTTCGGTGTTCTCTTTTTATATTGCTATTTATTGATCAAAAAGACACCGCTTTGCAAAGAAAGAGAAGTGGATGCGCTTATCATATGCGGTGCTGCTGTTCGCAACGGAAAGATGAGCCTTGCCCTTGAAAAAAGGACACGGGCAGCGCTTGCTTATCTGCAGGCGCATGAAAAGACGATCTGCGTTGTTTCGGGCGGAAAAGGCTTGCAGGAAACGGTTTCCGAAGCGGAGCTTATGCGGCGTTTTCTTTTAAAAAACGGTATTGCGGAAGAGAGGATTTTATTTGAAGATAAGGCCGAAAGCACAAGGCAAAACATGGAATTCGGCGCAAAGCTGGTTTTCGATCGTCTTGGCAAAGAAGCATCCCTTGCCGTTGTGACGAGCGATTTCCATATATACAGGGCTGTCCTCGAAGCAAGGAAAATTTTTCCCGAAGCCCTTGGCATTACGAGCAGGTCCGAATGGTTTATGAAGCCTTCCTATTATCTGCGCGAAACGGCGGCGATCACAAAAACACGCTTTTTATCATAACGAAAAACACGGCACCGGTCGGGTGTCGTTTTTTGTTTAAAAAATTGATACAAGTTTCCTATTTACATTTGTATATGCTGTAGTAGAATAAAAATAGTTAATACTGTTAATAAGTTTTTGGAGGAAACTGTGGAAAAAGACCTGACACAGACATTTATAGAAGCACTTTGGGATATTTTCCGGCTGCGTTCGATGAGCAGACTTGGGGAATTTTTACAGGGCGAAACGCTCATTTTGGCATACCTTGACGATCACAGGGAAAAAGCGGTTCATCCGTCGGAGCTTTCCAAAAATCTCGGTATGACAAAACCCCGTGTGACGGCAGCAGTTTCTGCGCTTTCGGCAAAGGGCTGCGTTTTATCCAAGCAATGCGAAAACGACGGCAGAATGGTCGAGCTGTATCTGACCGAAAAAGGCAGTGAGCTCATTCGCGAAAAAAGAGAAAAAATACACGCCTATTTTACGCGCTTTGTTAAAAAAATGGAAGCTGCGGATATTCTTGAGCTGACGAGGCTCATCGGCTTATCGGTCGAAATGATGAAAGATGAGGAAATGTAATGGCAGAGTTTGTTGAATTCAGAGAAGTTTCAAAATTTTATATTATGGGCGATACAAAAATCGCCGCAAACGATAAGGTCAGCTTTTCCATCAAAAAAGGCGAATTCTGCGTTATTGTCGGACCTTCCGGTGCGGGAAAAACGACTATCCTCAATATTCTTGGCGGAATGGATTCCTGCGACGTGGGCGAGATCATATTGGATGATATCCGTGTGCATGAGCTTACCGAAGGCGAACTGACCGATTACAGGCGTTATGATGTCGGTTTCGTTTTCCAGTTCTATAATCTTGTGGCAAATCTTACCGCACTTGAAAATGTAGAGCTGGCTTCGGAGATCTGCCGTGATCCGGTTGATGCAAGGGAAGCTTTACGGCAAGTCGGTCTTGGCGAACGCATGGATAATTTCCCTTCACAGCTTTCCGGCGGTGAACAACAGCGTGTTTCGATCGCAAGAGCTTTGGCAAAGAACCCAAAGATACTTCTTTGCGATGAACCGACGGGTGCGCTTGACTATAAAACGGGCAAAGCGGTTTTGAAACAGCTGCAGAATGCCTGCCGTGAAATGGGCAAAACCGTCATCGTCATTACGCATAACCTTGCAATTTGCGATATGGCAGATCGTGTTATTCATATTGCCAACGGCTCCGTTTCCAAAATCCTGACCAACGAACACCCGAAACCGATCGAAGAAATTGAATGGTAAGATGACAAAACACAGAAAATTGGGAAAAACCTACATTAAAAATATATTGCGCGAGATCAAGGGCAGCATCGGGCGATGTTTTGCCATTGTGGCGATCGCGCTTTTGACGACGAGCGTTGTCACGGGCTTGCTGCTTATCACGCCATACCTCAAAAACACCATGGATGTCTATCTCGACGGACAAAACACGATGGATATTTTTATCAAATCGGAGCTTGGCCTGACGGAAGAGGATCTTTTGGCTATTCGTAAACAGGAGATCATCGGGCAAGCAGAAGCGGCAAAAAGCCTCGATAAGCTCATTCTCAACAGCTCGGGAAAGACCTTGACCGCACGTTTTTATGGGCAAAGTTTTGAAAATCAGATCAATCGCCTTATGCTTACGGAAGGTCGTTTGCCCGAAAACACGAACGAATGTTTGGCCATTGCGGGAAGCGATGCCTTTTATCCTGTTGCCGTCGGCGAAAAGCTGAAGATATCGCCTGCAAATGACGATTTTGAAAACATCGGTGATGAATTTGCCGAAACGGAATTTACCGTCGTCGGCATTGCGGAAAGCCCGCTGTATTATGCCAAACTGCAGGAAATGAGTACGCTTGGCAGCGGTTCTGTCGATACGGTGCTCTATACTTTGCCCGAAAGCTTCAATCTGGACGTCTATACGGATTTCTTCTTAAAGCTCAAAGGCAGCGAAGAATTTGTCGCTTTTACCGATGAATACAACGATTTTGTTTCGGATGCGATCGATGCGCTTGAGGTTTTCGGCAAAGAACGTGCAGATATCCGCATCGAAACCGTTCGTGCGGAAGCTGAAGCGGAACTTGCCGATGCATGGGCTGAATACAGAAGTGAAAGAGCAGATGCGGAAGCAGAGCTTGCCGATGCAAAAAAGAAGCTTGATGAAGCCAAAATCGAGATCGAAGATGCCGAAAAACAGCTTGATGAAGGCGAAGCAGAGATCGAAAAAGGCTATGCGGAGCTGAAAAAGGGAAAAAATCGCTTTAATCGGGAGATGAAAGCTGCCGAAAAGCAGTTTGCCGATGCTGAGCTGCAGATCGAGGCTGCAAAGGCAGAGCTTGCACAGGGAAAAGAGCAGCTTTTGGCGCAGGAAAACAGAGTGAATACACTTCGTCGTGTTGCCGCATTGATAGAGGAATTGCCGCCGGAATATCAGGACGATTTTGCTGTGCTTGGCAGCGATTCCATCAGCAATATGGCTAACGTGATCGGTGAAGTCCTCCAAAGCGACCGTACAACGGCAGAAAAAGTGCAGATCATCGGCACGATCACCAAAATCGGTGTACAGCTCCTGAGCCTTGGCGGCGGTAATCTTGGCGGAGAAATGGAAAGCGTCAATATTTATGATGCTATTACCGCGTATGATGCCGCAATGCAGGAGATCGAAGCTGCGGAAAGCCTGATCGCTGAACAGGAAAAACAGCTCGAAGAAGGCAAAATTGCGCTTGAAGAAGGCAAAAAAGAGGCACAGAGAGAATTCCGCATTGCCGAAAGAAAACTGAAAGCTGCCGAAGAAGATCTGGCAAAAGGCAAAGAGGAATTTCTCGAAGGCAAAGGCGAATATTTAAGCGGACGCATGGAATATTACGAAGGCTTGGCCGAAGCGGAAGAAGGCTTTGCCGAAGCAGAGGAAAAACTTGCCGAAGCGGAAGAAGATATCTGGAAACTTGAGGAAAAAGAGTGGTATATCTTAGATAAACAGAGCACGATGTCTTATGCGAGCTTCATGACCAATATCGTCAAGGTAGACGTTATCGTGCGCTTATTCCCGGTATTTTTCATGCTGGTTGCACTTCTTGTTTCGCTGACGACGATGACGCGCATGGTCGAAGAACAGCGCATACAGATCGGCACATTAAAAGCACTCGGTTTCTCCAAAGCCGCCATTTTGGGCAAATACGTCATTTACAGCGGTGCGGCAAGTATTTTGGGCAGTATCATCGGAGCACCTGTTGGGATATGGATTCTGCCGAAGCTGATCTATAACGCATTTCTTTCGCTGTATGATATGCCGCCGTTGATCATCGGTTCGCATAGCTATATCGGGATCATCGTTACGCTTGCCTGCATCGGCTGTACGGTCGGTTCCGCTGCATATTCCTGTTTGAGTTCGCTCAGGGAAAAACCGGCTTCGCTGATGCTGCCGAAAGCGCCAAAAGCTGGCAAACGCATTTTCCTTGAATATATAAGGCCGCTTTGGCGAAAGCTGAGCTTTTCCAAAAAAGCAACGGCAAGAAACATCCTCCGCAACAAAAAGAATCTTTTCATGACGGTTCTTGGTGTTGCGGGCTGTACAGCGCTTCTGATCATCGGTTTTGGCCTGAAATCGGCGATGGAAATTTCTGCACAAAGGCAATATGATGCCGTTTTGCGCTATGACCTGATCATCCGCACGGAAGAGGATACGAGCTACTTACGTGAGCTTGCGGAGATCGGCAGAGAGCATTACACAAGGGTACGCTTTGAAAATGCGGAGATGATGCACGATAACAAGAGTTTTGCGATCGAGCTGTATATCCCCGAAAATACGGAGGAATTTGGGAAATTTTTCGGTCTCCACGATATGCACACGCTGAAAGAACTGCCGCTTGATGATGATTCCGTCATCCTGAGCTATGCTTTGGCGAAAGAGATCGGTGCGGAAAAAGGCAGCGAGATCAGCATCAAAAATACAGATGCTGACCTTGGCAGGCTCATCGTCACGGATATTGCGGAAAATTATTTCGGTGCTTTTGCCGTTGTCGGGAAAAACGCCGCTGCGGATGCTTACGGAACTTTGAAAGCCAACGCATGGCTTGCCGAAAGCGGTATCGATACGGCGGAAGAAAAGGATGCTTTTCTGCTTACGCTGCTTGAAAACGAGGATGTCAAGGCAGCCTCATTCTCCTCCGATGCACAGGGCACGTTTGATATTCTGCTTTCGAGCATGACCTTTATCGTGCTTTTCATCATTGCCGCATCGGGTGCGCTTGTGGCAACGGTGCTCTATAACCTGACGAACATCAACATCAATGAACGCAAAAGAGAGCTTGCTGCACTTCGCGTCCTCGGTTACCATAAGAAGGAAGTTGGCAGATATATTTTCCGTGAGATCGTAATTTTATGTGTTTTGGGTACGTTGGTCGGTCTTGTTCTTGGGCATTATTTCCATCTATTCGTCCTTGATGCCCTGGAAAGCTTCAATATGTGCTTCGGTGTTTCGCTCGATTGGCCTTGTTATCTCTATGCTGCGGTGATCACGATGGCATTTTCCGGTCTTGTCGATATTTTCATGTACAAGACAAAGGTCAAGACGATCGATATGGCGGAAAGCATGAAAGCGGTCGATTAAAAAAGAAGAAAAAAGTAAGAGCGTATCGCTGTGGATACGCTCTTTTTAAGCTGCATGATCACGAAAAAAAGCGTCATCCCTCAGGGCGGCGTTGGTCTTCATAAAGACAATAGGTCGATCTGCCCCGGATGACGCTTGCGGTTGCCCGCATCTTTATGATACAACACTTGCGGTGCATTTTAAAGAGTTTTTTTAAAAACCATGCGCCGGATGAATAAAGGGTAATCTTCCTTCCTTATGATATATTGCGAACGGCGGATGATCTCTTCCTGTTCCGCTTCGGGAAAGGCAAGAAACTGCGTGAGGGCTTCCTTATCTTTGGCAAGCGCCATTCCGAAATACAGGGGCATATTTTTCATAGCAAAAGTCCTTTTTCTTGGTAGTTTGCGTATAAATAAGAAAAATATGTAAATATCGCAAGGGAATAAACATTTTCTGTATTCCGTTTCAGGGGCAAATAGTGTAAAATAGGTGTGAGGTGAGAAAATGAGTCAAAAAAATCTTTCCGTGATGCTGCGCATGATCTGTATCGTATGCTGTTTTATACTGCTCTGTATGTGCGGATATGCGTATTTTCGCATCGATGAGATGATGAAAGAAGCGCTGCATATTGTTTTGTCAAAGCTGATCGTTGCGGTCTGTGCCGTTGTTGTTGCTATTGCGATCTTCTTTGCATGGGCGATTTTTGCGGATATTGGCCGGGACCGCTCTTTTACCATGAAAAATGCGGAAAGATTAAAAGTGATCGCATGGCTTTTCCTTTCGGATTCTCTGGTATTTCTTGCGGCATTGGCGGCGGTTTTCATCCTGAAAATCGGCAGCGCAGGGCTTCCTTTTGTGATGCTGCTCATTATTTTCATCGGCATTTCGCTGACGGTCATCTGTGCCTGCTTATCGCACCTTATCGCAAAAGCGGCTGTGATAGAGCAGGAAAACGAACTGACGATCTGAGGGAGGCTTTATGATCATAGTGAATATCGATGTCATGCTCGCCAAAAGGAAAATGAGCGTGACGGAGCTTTCGGAACGGGTCGGCATTACGATGGCCAACATTTCGATTTTGAAAAACGGAAAAGCAAAGGCGATCCGTGTGGAGACTTTGAACAAGATCTGCCGTGCGCTGGATTGCCAGCCGGGTGATATCCTCGAATATCGTCCGGATGAGGAACAGTAACTTTTGGAAAGCAGCCTTGCTTTCTTTTAACAATAGAGCATTGGGAAAGGACAAACGATGGAAAACAATTTGAGAAGCTGCATCAGCGTCAATAAGGGATGGAAATTCTATCTTGGCGATGCAAAGGAATTTGCTGCGGTCGATTTTGATGATTCCGCTTGGGCAGAAAAAACTCTGCCGCACGATTGGAGTATGGATTACCCGCTCGATGAAATGAGCACAACAGGCGGTGGTGGTGGTTATGCACAGGCAGGCATCGGCTGGTACAGAAAAGAATTTGACTATGACGGCAATGCGGGAAAGGCAAGCTTCGTCTTTGACGGCGTCTATATGGATGCAACGGTCTATATCAATGGTGAAAAAGCAGCTTGGCACGGCTATGGCTATACGAGCTTTTTAGCAGACGCAACGGCTTTCCTGAAACCGGGAAAGAATATCATCGCTGTTCGCGTCAATAACTCCCTGCAGCCCAATTCCCGCTGGTATTCCGGATCGGGTATTTACAGAAACGTATGGTTTGAAACCACATCGGCTGTCCATATGGTCAAATGGGGCGTTCGCAGCCAGACAAATACGATCTTCGATGATCTTGCGCTGATCCAGATCAAGGCGAAGATCACAAACGAAAGCGAAAACGAAGTCAACAGCGGCGTTGTTCACCAGATCTATGATGCTTCGGGCAAGCTCGTCAGCACTTCGGGTACTGCCTTAAAGCTCCATGCCGGCGAAACAGGCGACACGATGGTCGTGCCGACAGTTCCCGAACCGCATCTCTGGACAGTCGAAGACCCCTATTTATATACACTTATCAGCACAGTCGTTGCAGACGGCAAGGAAGTTGACCAGACAGAAACGAAGATCGGCATCCGCACCGCAACATTTGATTGCGATAAGGGCTTCCTCTTAAACGGCAAACAGGTCAAGATCAAAGGCATGTGCCTGCACCATGACTGCGGTCTTACGGGCGCTGTCGGTTACAGAAATACATGGGAGAGAAGACTCCGCAAGCTCAAGGATATGGGCTGCAACGGCATCCGCTGTGCGCATAACCCGCCGTCACCGGAATTCCTCGACCTTTGCGATGAGCTCGGCTTCCTCGTTATGGATGAAATTTTCGATGAATGGCTCTTAACAAAGGATAAGATCAACAACTATTACAGTGAGCACTTTGCTTACGGTTCGGGTCAGTTCTTCGACGAATTTGCAGAAGCAGAACTTACGCATATGATTAACAGAGATTTCAACCATCCTTCGGTCATCCTCTGGAGCATCGGCAACGAAATTCCCGAACAGTCCGCTGCAGATGGTGTACGCGTCCTGAATTTCCTGCAGGATATTTGCCACAGAGAAGATACTTCCCGTATGGTCATTTCTGCCTGCGATAATATTGCGGCAGCACCGCCCTATACAACAAGACGAGAATTTGAAAATGCGCTCGATGTTGTCGGCTATAACTATACAGGCCGCTGGAGAGAAAGAGCGGAAACACTTTACGAAGAAGACAGAAACCTTTACCCGAAGCGCAGGATCTGCGGCAGTGAAAACGCATCTGCAGGCGGCGTTCGCGGTGATTATACGATCCCCGGTCCGGGAAGATCCCGTGTATTCCGCGATTACAGAACGGTCACGATGACACATGAATGGCTCTGGAGATACACGATCAGCCGTGATTTCGTCGCAGGCGATTACCTCTGGACGGGCATTGACTACCTCGGCGAAACAAGATGGCCCATGCGCGGCAGCGGTTCCGGTCCGATCGATACGGCAGCCTTTGCAAAGGATACCTTCTATTATTTCAGGAGCCTCTGGAACACCGAAGATACAACGCTGCATATCCTTCCGCATTGGAACTGGGAAGGCGAAGAAGGAACTTTCAAGCAGGTTATCGCATACACGAACTGCGAAGAAGTTGAGCTTTACTTAAACGACAGGCTCGTCGGCAAGCGTGCGTTCATGTGCCCGAACTACGGCGCAAAGAGAGCATGGAACGACGTTCCGCAATATACACCCACAACGCATGACCTTCACCTCACATGGGACGTTCCTTTTGAAAAAGGCACTCTCCGTGCGGTCGGTTATAAAGGCGGCGAAGTTGTTGCGGAAAAGATTATCAAAACAACCGGCAAAGCTGCAGATTTCCGCCTGACGCTCGATAAAGAAACAATTAAACCCGGCGAAGTCTGCCATGTTGAAATTTCTGCTTATGACGAAGAAGGCCTCTTTGTGGCAACAGCTTGCCCGATGGTTGGCTGCGAAGTCAGGGGAAGCGGTCATTTAGTCGGTATGGATGCCGGCGATCTTTCCGATAAGAGCCTTTACAGCGAAGATAAGAGAGCGATGTTCAACGGTCTCATCATGGCGATGGCCTATGCAGATGAACCGGGCGAGATCGTGATCAAAATCAACGTCGAAGGCATCGGCGAAAAAGAGATCAAAGTCAAAGTTGAAGCATAAAAATAAGTGGCAGGGTTTTCTGCCTTGCCGCAAAATTTACCAGAAGGAGCAGGGATGAACACTGCGGTCTATATGTGTTTGTTTCTTATCATTTTCCTGATTTTTGAGGAAAGAAAGCACAAAACTGCGCTGTTTTTCCGCATCAGGAAAAAAAGGAAACAAGGGAGTTTAGGTATTATGAATGAAGTTGTACAGGAATTTATCGGCAAAGAATGCGTGATCTATACGATCAGCAACCAGATCTCCGGGACGATCACCGAGCTGAAAGACGGTTGGATCGTCGTCATGACCCAAAGCGGAAAGGAAGCGCTGAACCTTGAACATGTTGGACGCATCCGTGAATATCCGCGCAATTCCAAGGGCAAGAAAAAGGCAATTATTGCCGACTGAGGATTCTAAAAAAGAAAGCCAGGCGTTTTTACCGCTTGGCTTTTTTATATCGCTGCTGTTTACAGCATTAAGCGATACCGCTCAAGTTTGTCCGTTTTATCTTCATATAAAAATCCGTTTTTCATAGCAATTCTTTTGCTGGCGGTTTGCCTTTCGTCACATTCTATGACACAGCTTTCAGCACCCAAAACTCTTGCATATCGGATCAGTTCTTTTGTCACTTCGTCTGCAATGCCAATTCCCCAATAATCTTTATGCAACACCCAGCCGATCTCATAGTCGTTTTTTTCATAAGGATGAAAAATGGCGTGTCCGATGACTTTTCCCGTCATTTTCCATTCGATCGCATAAACCAACGGCGGTTCGCACAAACCTGCCGATCGAATAAAATCTCTTGTCTTTTCTATGTCAAAAACCGGTTCTATATATTGCATCACATCCGCATCGGAAAGCACCTGAAATAGATCATCGGCATCGTTCATCTTCAACTGACGAATAAGACATCTTTTCGTTGTTAATTCCATATTGCGTTATTCTTCAAATGCTAACATATTACCTAATGGTATTTTGAAACCAATTGCTCGGTACATTTCTATATCGCAATCTGCACATCCGACTGTAAGGGAACCTACACCGCTTTGCTCGTATGCATAAGCAGCAAGTTTTTTGGCAATCCCCTTATGACGATATTTCGGCTGAATATAGAAATCTTCAAATACTCCGGATTTACCATAATGAAAAGTTGAGTAAGTTATGCAGATCGAGCAACAAGCTATGAGGGCATGATCACAGATACATCCATAAAAAAGTATCTGTTCATTTTCTATTGCCTTTCTTAAACTTTCAAGTTCGGTGTTGGTTGGTGTGCATTCGCCGATTTCCAGTTTATATGCTTTGTGCAATTCCGATAATTCTTCATAATGATCTGTTGTAATCTTCACAAATTGCATTTTTGTTCTCCATAAAAGCTGATGGAAAGACGTTTTTTCTTTCAAAGTGACGGTGAAAGGAAAGTTCAGGCTTTCCAAACAAGCTTGTATCTACCGAAAGGAAACCCCTTATACAGGAAAGGCACAACAGTTTTAAGCTGCTGTGCCTGTTTTTTAGTCTTCGATCAAAGATTTGACGGATTCTTCCTCTTCGGGGAGTGCTTCCGCACGGCCGAGTTTTGCCATGACTTTTCTTCTGATCTCTTCGCCGATCTCGGGGTTTTCCTCGATATATTTGCGTGCGTTGACAGCGCCCTGACCGATGCGCGTATCTCCGTAGGAATACCAGGAACCCATCTTGCTGATGATGTCAAACTCTACGCCGACGTTGAGAAGGCTTGCAGAGAAGGAAACTCCCTTGCCATAGAGAAGTTCGCATTCCGCTGTCTTGAAAGGCGGTGCAACTTTGTTTTTGACAACTTTGATCCTTGTTTTGTTGCCGATGATCTCATCGCCGTTCTTGATCGCTTCGCCTTTGCGGACGTCGAGGCGTACAGATGCATAGAATTTGAGCGCTTTGCCGCCTGTTGTCGTTTCGGGGTTGCCAAACATGACGCCGATCTTTTCACGGAGCTGGTTGATGAAGATAACAACGGTCGAAGATTTTGCAATGATACCGGCGAGTTTACGCATTGCCTGGCTCATCATTCTTGCCTGAACACCCATGCTGGAATCGCCCATTTCGCCTTCGATTTCGCTTCTGGGGACTAAAGCGGCAACGGAGTCAACAACGAGAACGTCGATCGCACTGCTGCGGACGAGTGTTTCCGCAATGGCAAGACCCTGTTCACCGGTATCCGGCTGTGAAACAAAGAGGTTATCGATATCTACGCCGAGGTTCTTTGCATAAACCGGGTCAAGAGCGTGCTCTGCATCGACAAATGCACAAGCGCCGCCGAGTTTCTGTGCTTCGGCAACAGCATGGAGTGCGAAGGTCGTTTTACCGGAAGATTCGGGTCCGTAAATTTCAATGATTCTTCCGCGCGGGTAACCGCCGACACCAAGAGCGATATCGAGTTCAAGGCAGCCCGAGGGAATAACTTCAAGGCCGTCTTTATTGGCTGTATCGCCGAGGCGCATAACAGCACCTTTGCCGAAATTCTTTTCGATCTGTGCGAGCGCAATGTCGAGCGCCTTTGCCTTTTCTGCACGGATCTGTTCTGCATCGCCGTTGCGGTCGATGATATTCATGCCTTTTTTCTTATCAGATGCTGCCATTTTTCTTACTCCTTAATGACGTTGATGTTGTTTTTGATGTATTCGACGCAGGAAATGATGGAAAGGACAACGCTTGCATAGAGAAGGATTTCTCCCATCGGGATACCGATCAGGTTGAACAGGATGTTATCGAGGAAAATGATGGAAATGCCTGTCATCTGTACGGCTGTTTTCCATTTGCCTGTTTTGCCTGCAGCGATGACGACACCTCTGTCTGCAGCGACCTGCCTGAAACCGGAAATGATGAATTCCCTGCCGATCAGGACGATATTAATATAGGAAGGCATATTGCGCCATTCCTGAATGATGAGCAGAGAAGCCATAACGAGGAGCTTATCTGCGATCGGGTCCATGAATTTACCGAAGTTGGAGACGAGACCCATTTTTCTTGCAGCCATGCCGTCGAAGAGGTCCGTCAGGGAAGCGATGATAAAAATTGCCGCAGCCCAGTAATTCCAGCCCGGGAAGCCGATATAATAGAGGATGCAGAGTACGGGGATCAGGACGATCCTTGCCAAAGTGAGTGTGTTGGGAAGGTTAAGAATTTTCATAAAGTTCTCCATATAAATCGTATTCGTCGGCATCCACGATGTCAACTTGCACAAAACTGCCGATCATAAGCTCACGGTCTGTTTTGATATATAAGATACCGTCAACATCCGGTACCTGATATTCTGTTCTTGCTTCATAGCCGCCATCGACCTTTGCCTCAACAACGGCGGTATAACGCCTGCCGATCGTTTCCTGTCCTTTTCTCCCGGAAATACGGGACTGGATCTGCATGATCTCATCGGCACGAGCCTGTTTGATCTCTTCGTCGATCTGGTTTTTCATTTCCGCTGCGGGTGTGCCGTCTTCTGCGGAGTAGGCAAAAACGCCGAGCCTGTCAAAACCGATCTCCTGCACATCTTTTTTCAGCTTTTCGAAATCTTCTTCCGTTTCGCCGGGGAAGCCCGTCATGACGGTCGTGCGGATGACGAATTCCTTGCCTGTTTTGCGGATCATATCGATCGCTTTTTCCGTATAGGCAAATGCACGGCGGTTCATTTCCGAAAGAATGGGGTCGCTTGTGTGTTGGATCGGCATATCGATATAGTTGACGATGTTTTCCGTTCCGGCGATCGTATCGATGAGCTCCTGCGTGATGCTTTCGGGGTAACAATAGAGGACCCTGAGCCACCTGAGACCGGGAATTTCTGCAGCTTTTTTCATCAAAGGCGCAAGCTTTGCCGTTCCGTAGAGGTCTTCGCCGTATCTTGTCGTATCCTGTGCAACGAAGATGATCTCTTCCGCACCGTTGCTGACGAGCATTTCCGTTTCGGCAAGGATATCTTCCATCGTCCTGCTGCGGAAACCACCGCGGATATAGGGAATGGCACAATAGGAACAGAAATTATCGCAGCCATCGGCAATGCGGACGTATACCATATGCGGCGGTGTCGTCACTTTGCGGGTAAGAAAATCGGCTTCTTCGTTTTCCGTATAGCTGGAATAGCGCTTTTTGGCGAGTGCGCTTTTGATCGCTTCGCCGATGTCGTTATAGGCATGGATGCCCATGAAAGCATCGACTTCGGGAAGTTCGCGTTCGAGTTCTTCACGGTAACGCTCCGTTAAGCATCCGCAGACGATCAGCGCAGCATCCTCTTTTTTGAGTTCAGCCATTTCGAGGATAGTTTCGATCGATTCGGATTTTGCCGCTTCGATGAAGCCGCAGGTATTGACGATGATGACATCCGCTTCCTGCACATTATCCGTCATTCTTGCGTTTTCGATCGCGCCGAGGATAAGCTCCGTATCGACGCGGTTTTTTGAGCAGCCGAGTGAAATGGCTGCAACCATAAGTTCAGACATAAATCAGTTGTCTCCGTATAATTCGTGGAATTCTTCCCAGGTGAGAAGGACCTGCCTGGGCTTTGCGCCTTCGGAAGGACCGACAAAACCTCGCTCTTCCATGGCGTCAACGATCCTTGCCGCGCGGTTGAAGCCGATCTTGAGCCTTCGCTGCAGCATAGAGGAAGAGATCTGTTCCATTTCGAGCGCAAGACGGATGGCATCTACCATCAGCTCATCATCGGGATTTTCTTCTTCGGTGCGGTTATTGCCGCCGGTCGTGCCTTTATCGACCGCAAGCGCAAGCTCTTCATCAAAGTGCGTTGCGTTTTTGTTGCTTAAAAATTCTGTGATGCTTTCGATCTCGCTGTCGTCGATGTAGCAGCCCTGTACACGGATAGGCTTCGAGCTGCCCGGAGGCGTATAGAGCATATCGCCTTTGCCTAAAAGCTTTTCAGCACCGCCCATATCGAGGATGACACGGGAATCGACCTGCGAAGAAACGGCGAAAGCGATCCTTGTGGGAACGTTGATCTTGATGTTGCCTGTGATGACGTTGACACGAGGTGTCTGCGTTGCGATGATCAGGTGAATACCCGAAGCACGGCCGAGCTGTGCAATACGGCAGATCGCATCTTCAACTTCTTTGGAAGAGGTCATCATAAGGTCGGCAAGCTCGTCGATGATGATGACGAGATAGGGGAGTTTTTCCTTGCCTTCTTTTGCCAAAATCGCATTATACCTCGGGAGGTCTTTTGCGCCTTTCATGGCAAAGATCTTATAGCGGTTCATCATTTCCGCAACGGCCCAGTTGAGCGCACCGGCTGCCTTTTTCGGGTCGGTGACGATCGGGATGCGCAGATGCGGAATATTTTCATAGGGTTTGAGTTCGACCTTTTTCGGGTCAACGAGGATCAGCTGAACATCTTTGGGCGATGCACCATAGATCAGGCTGACGATGATCGTATTGATGCAGACGCTTTTGCCCGAACCGGTTTCGCCGGCGATCAAAAGATGCGGCATGCGCGCAATATCGGCATAGACATTTTTGCCGACGATGTCTTTGCCCAGAGCGAAAGTAATGGGCGATTTTCTCCTGCGGAAATCTTCCGTATCGAGGAGTTCCCTTGCGCAGACCATGGTCTTGTCCTGATTGGGGACTTCGATGCCAATGGCGGCTTTCCCGGGGATAGGCGCTTCGATTCGGATATCCTGTGCAGCGAGGTTCAGCGCAATATCGTTTGTCAGTTCGACGATCTTGCGGACTTTAACACCCGGCGCAGGCTGCAGCTCGTATCTTGTAACAACAGGGCCTCTGACTGTATTGGTAACTTTGGCATTGATGGAGAAGCTCTTTAAGGTTGCCTCTAAGATGCCTGTTTTGATGCGCATTTCCTCGTTATCGCGGATGCGTGTGTCTTTTGTCTTGCTTTCCTGTAAAAATTCGATCGGCGGTGCGATGTAGCTGTCAGGGATCTCGCCTTCTGCGGGAATGATCACGGTTTCATCGTCATCGTCGTCTTCGATATCGTCATCGTCATCCATATCGAAAGGCGGTTCATCATCTTCCGCTTCTTCGATTTCTTCTGTATAGGCTTCTTCTTCAAAAAGCGGTTCATCGGGATAGATGACTTCGACTTCTTTGATCTCTTCCGTTTTGGGAATATCAAAGCTGATGCGGCTTTCGGTTACATCTTCTTCCTCATCTTCGGGTTCATCCGATGCGGCAAGGCGAATCGTCGGCGCTGTGATATAGCCAAGGTCTTCATCCATGGGAACGGATACGGTTCGTTTGACGGGTTTAGCCGGCTGTTTTTCGGGTTTGTTTTTGATGATCGGCTCTGCGGTATAGGCATGCGGTTCTTCGACTTCGACAAAAGCATTGCGCTTTTCGTTCTTCTTTTCGGAAAGACCGGGGTAAAGCGCACCGTAAGGCGAATGTACAGAGGCAAAATCCTCTTTTAAAAGCTCTTCACGCTCTTTTTTATCAACGCCCCAAGGCATGGGTTCGTTGCTTTCGGATCTGGCATTTTCGGAAACATCCTCGACGAAAAGCCCATGGTCGCTGTTTTTCGCATGGCGTTTGGCAAGAAGCTCGCGGTCACGCTGTTCTTTTTCCAGGCGGATCTGTTCACGCTCGTTTTCACGTTCAATGCGGAGTTTTTCGCGCTTTTCACGGCCTTCTTCATAGGAAACGGAAGCTTTATGGATGGCTTCTTTTGCGCCGACAGCGGCTTTTTTGGTAACGTTTGCCGCCTGCATGCCGACTTTTTTAAGGGAAAGCCTTGTGAGCAGCATGACGGAGATCAAAACCATCCCAAAGCTCAGGATGATACCGCCGATTTTGCCCAGAAGTGCATGCACAGGGAAACAGAGAACAGCGCCGATTCCGCCTGTGCCGATGTGCATTTCCGAACCGACATAGTAAGCACGGTGAATATAAGCAGAAAAACCTGCATTGGTGTCATATCGTTCACCCGGGAAAAGATGGAAAAGGAAAATAATGCCCAAAATCCCGACAAGAAGCGAAAGAAGCTTCGACGGACGAAGGCGGATCTTTTTTGCCGCAATGATAAGAACGCCAAGAATGACGATAAAAACGGGGAGTGCATATCCGGGCATACCGAAAAGACCGAAAACAAACTTGTTTACGGCAGCGATAAAGGCAGAACCGCCCGATGTATAGAGCGAAAGCCCGAGGAGCACGCCTATGACCATAAAGATAACGCCTGTTACTTCGCCGGCAAGGGATTCAACGGGAGCCTGTTTTGCTTTGGATTTATTGTTTCGTTTGACCTGTTTTTTCGCCATAATACCCACCTTACATATTCCCTTCTATTATAACACCGATGGGAAGTAAAATCCAGTTTTCAGGGCGATTTGAGAAGTTATTATCTATTATATATTTGAAAGCTTTGTAAATACTTGGAAGATGGCCTGCTTTTGTGGTATAAACGGCGGAAATGTGTTATAATGGCTTCGAATAAAATGGAGTCCGTATGGACTTTATGGATTGGGTTTATTATGAGAATTTTTGAAGATAAAGCATTGATGATCACGCTGATATTACTTGTTGTTCTGGTCGTTCTCCTTTTTGCCAATGTAGGCTCTTCGGATGAGAGCATCATCGGCCGTTGGATCGCACCATTGCAGCAGAAGCTTTATGCTGCGGCAAACAACGTCGGGCAGGCATTCCGTATGGCAGCGGAACCGAACGCATTGGCAGAAGAAAACCTCCGTCTGCGTGAAAATGTTGCCGAACTGACGGCAGAATTGCGCGAAATGGAGGAACTGAAAAAGGAAAACGAAAGGCTTACCGAGCTTTTAAACGTCAAAGGCAGCCTCGGCAGCTATGATTACCTGACCGCACGCGTTATCGGCAAAGCACCGGGCAGCTGGTTTGCGGAATTTACCGTCAACGTCGGCGAAGAAGACGGCATCAGGGAAGGCATGATCGTCATTACGGAAGACGGACTCGTCGGCAAGATCACGGCTGTTCATTCGACATACAGCAAAGTCATGTCCATTATCGAGATCACGAGCGGTGTTCCGGCAATGTTGGAGCGTTCGCGCGATACCTGTGTCGTCAAGGGAAGAGCTTCCGAGCTTGGCGATACGGATACGCTTCTGGACCTTGAATATCTGCCCGTTGCAGCGGATGTCATGCCGGGTGATAAAGTTATTACTTCCGGGCATGGCGGTGTTTTCCCGAAAGGACTCATCATCGGCACAGTTGCGGAGGTTTCCGCCGATATGAGCGATGTCCGCATTGTTTCCGGTGTCGATTTTGCACACCTCGAGGAAGTTACCATTATTACGACTGTTTTTGAGGAAGTTGACTGATGCGCTATGTCATGCTGATCCTCATTGCGCTTATGAATGCGCTTATCATGTGCGGTGTTTCTGCACAGTTCAATATTTTCGGGTCGGAAATGGACCTTTTGCTCGTCATGCTGATCCTTATGCTCATGTTCGAGAAAAAAGTCACGCCCGTTTTGTGTGCAGCGATCGGCGGTCTTGCAATGGATTCCCTTTTTGCGAGAGGGCTTGGTTTCTATACGCTTCCCTATGTCATCACGGGGATGATTTTTACGCTGATCATCAGCATCCGCGAACCGAAAGGCATATGGATGAGCTGCCTTTTTTCCGCAGCGGCTTTTCTTGTAAAAGAAATCGTTTCGATCGTTTTGTGTATTCTTTTGGGTTACCAGTTTGATATTCTGCACAGGATCGTCAGTTTTTCTCTGCCGGGGATCCCGCTGCAGGCTGTTTTGTGCTTTGCCGTTTATTTCATATATAAATGGCTCTATTCCTTTGCCTTTATGCAGCCTTCGCATGACCCGGAATATAAGCTGATGTTCAGAAGAAGGAGGAGAAGACGATGAATTTTCGTATGAGAGGGCGTTTCCTTTTTATCGGTATCGCTGTCGGTCTCGTTTTTGCCATTCTTGTTCTTGGGTTATATCATCTCACTGTCCTCAGCAGCGCAGAAGTTTCCGCAAACCTCAGTACGAGCGCCGTGCGTGAAGTCACGACAGCCGGAAAAAGAGGTTCGATTTTAGATATCAACGGCACGCCGCTTGCTTATGACGATGCGGCATATAACGTACAGTTTTTAAAAGATGCTTCCAAAGTTTTATCGAGCGATAAGGCGCATTATACGCAGATTTTGATCCGAACGGTGGAAATTATCGAAGAAAACGGTTTTGAAGTCATCGATACTTTTGATATTGTCCGCACGGAAAACGGCGCATTCGACTTCAGTTTTTCGGATAGCTCGCTTTCGGTCAGGCAGACGAAGATCAAAAACTGGCTTATCAATATGGCGATCCCCGAAAGCCTCACAGACCCTGAGCAGATCTATTATGAGCTCCGCACACGTTATCGTATTCCCGAGGAAATGCCCTATGAAGAGGCAAGAAAACTCCTGTCCATCTGGCAGGAAGTGCAGCTCATCAGTTCGTGGAGCTATCTGCCCGTCAATATTGCCTATGATGTCGATTTTGAAACGGTCGCACAGCTTGAGGCAAGAAGCGATGTTTTGGAAGGCATACAGATCAGCGAAAGCACCAAGCGTGTGTATCCGCAGGGAGAAATTGCCGCACACCTGATCGGTTATACCGGCAGAATTTCCGATGCAGAGCAGCTTGAAGCGCTCGAAGAAAAAGGCTATACTGCCGAATCGCTTATCGGCAAAACAGGCATCGAATATTCGATGGAGGAGTACCTTACCGCAGAAACAGCGGATAAACGCGGCAAAAAGGAGATCCGCGTCAATACAAACGGCGTTGTTTTGGAAACGCTTTCGGAAAGCTTGCCCAAAAACGGCAACAATGTCATTTTAAATATCGACCTTGAGCTGGAAAACGTCCTTATGGAAGCGCTCAGAAACAATGTCGAGCGAGTCAGACAGGAACAGGAATCTGAATATGCGCAAAGACAGTCCGATCCGGCTGCCAGCGAAAAATTAAAAGAACAGCTTGGCAATCGTGCTCCGGATTTCTGCAACTCCGGTGCGGCGATCGTTGTCGATATCGATACGCTGGATGTTATGGCAATGGGCAGTTACCCTTCGTTTGACCTCAATGAATTTGTCGGCGGTATTTCACAGGAAAAGCTGACCGAATGGACAGAAGATGAAGCAACGCCGCTTTTTGATAAAACCATTCAATCCCGTTCAACACCTGGCTCGATTTTTAAGCCCTTGACGGCGATCGCAGGCTTGATGGAAGGCGTCATTACACTCGAAGAAACCATCGACGATGAAGGCCCTTACACAAAATACATCACAGACGGCAGCGAAGCCCCCGATTGCTGGATCAGGGATTACCGTGCACATAAAGCGCAGGACGTCATCAAAGCGATCAAAAACAGCTGCAACTATTATTTCTATGTTGTGGCAGATCGCCTGAAGATCGAAACGCTTTGCCTTTGGGCAGATAAATTTGGTGTAACCTCCAAAACGGGGATCGAACTTCCCTATGAAACGACGGGTATCGTCGGCAATCAGACCGTTTTATACAATGGCGAAAAGAAAGTTACCGAACAGGTCACCTCAATGCCGAGGCTCGTTTACAGCGCCATTAAAAATAAGCTTGCTTCCTATGGCAGGGAAAGAAACGTCGAATATACAAATGATCAGCTTTCCCGTGCTGCTGAAAAAATCGTTGCTCTGGCAGGCATGGGCAACCAGCAGCATGGTGAACAGATCAGGCGCATCCTGAGCAATGAACTGGAAATCCCCGAAAGTTATTCCAACAACAAAGGCTGGGATAACGAGCTGAACGCTATTTTGCTTGAGCTTATCTGGGATGGTACGGATACGGTTACAACGGGCATTGGCACGAACATCACACAGCTTACGCCGATCGCCATCGTCCGCTATCTGGCAACGATCTTAAACGGCGGCAAGCTCATGGTTCCGCATCTTGTCAACCGTGTTGTTTCCGCAGACGGAGAGATCATCTGTGAAGTCGAACCCGAGCTTTTGGATGACCTTGCGATCAAACAGGAATATATCGATGCCGTCAAGGAAGGCATGAAAGAGGTTACCCTGACGACAGACGGCGGAGGTACTGCGGCAAAGGTTTTCCGAGATTTTGAATATCTTGGGCAGTTCGGCGGAAAATCCGGTACAGCGCCTGTTTCCAATTTAGACCTTGAAGATAACGGCTGGTTCATCGCATTTGCGCCTTTTGATGAACCGGAGATCGCTATTGTCGTATTCTTGCCGCACGGTGCATCCGGTTCCAACGCCGGTTATGCCGTCCGCGACATTTTACAGTATTATTTCGACAAAAAAGCACAGGCAGATGAAGGCGAAGAAAAATTTTATACCGAAGGTTCCTTGCTGCCGTAAAAAAGCTGCCTTATCATAAGCCTTGAACTTATGGAAAGGGGCTTTATGATGTCGGAAAATATCAGTTTGAAAAGCACACAGGATGGGCTTGCCGTCCGCATCCGCGAAGATGTGCCGTTTTATGCGGTTCTGGCGGAAATTTCTGCACTTATTAAAAGAAATGCCGCATTTTTTGCGGGAAGCGAAAGGCCTGTCGTATTCCTCGGCAGAAGCTTATCCCTCATCGAAAAAAAGGGGATAAGCCGTGTTTTCAGGGAAGAATGCGGGCTCACAGACCTGCGTTTTTCTTCCGTTTTTGATGAAAAAAAGACGGTAAAAAAGGAAAATACCTTGCTCGTGGAAAACATCCGCAGCGGAAGAAGGGTCACATCCGATGGTGATCTTGTCTTGATCGGCAATGCGGAGGAAGGTTCGGAGCTTATTGCCGCGGGAAATATTATCGTTTTGGGAAAGCTCTCGGGAAACGCCTATGCGGGCTCTTTGGGCAATGAAAAAGCCTGTATTGCCGCACAGTTTTTGCAGCCGAAAAAGCTGCGGATAGCGAATTTTGTCGGTGTTTTGCCGGAAGGACGCGAAACTTTGCAGGCAGAAGCGGTTTTTGCCGAAGAGGAAAGGCTCGTCATCAGAAAAGCCGGTATTCCGGTGTTTTAAGGCGGTGACGGGTATGATGAAAAATGTACTTGTGATCACTTCGGGGAAAGGCGGCGTCGGTAAAACGACATCGACCGCCAATATCGGTATGGCGCTTTCCGAAATGGGAAAGAAGGTTTTGCTCATCGATACGGATATCGGGCTAAGGAATCTCGATGTTGCGCTTGGGCTCGAAAACAGGATCGTCTATGACCTGATCGATGTGGTAAAAGGCTCCTGCCGCTTGAAACAGGCGCTGATCGAAGATAAAAGAAACCCCGATCTGTATCTTTTACCGGCTGCACAGATGGCAGATAAAGATGCTGTCAATACAGACGAAATGCTGCAGCTGATCGGGGAAGCTTCGGCAGATTTTGATTATGTGCTGATCGATTGCCCCGCAGGGATCGAAAGAGGATTTTTAAATGCAGCCTGTGGTGCAGGAATTGCCGTTATCGTTGCCGTTCCGGAGCTTTCGTCTTTGCGCGATGCAGACCGTATTTCCGCATTGCTTCTGGAAATGGGCATTACGGAGCGTTACCTGCTCATCAACCGCTACCGGCGTGATCTTGCCAAAAAAGGTGAGCTGATCTCCGCAAAGGATATGCAGGCAATGCTGCAAGTGCCGCTTCTTGGGATCATCCCCGAAGATGACATGATATTGCGGCTCGGCAATTTCGGCGAAATGGCTGTTCACGAAAAAAGGAGCAGAGCAGGCGCTGCTTTTCTGCGTGCAGCGGAGCGGATCATTGACGGTTCGGAATTATTATTGAGAAAACACGGCCTATTCACCTCTCTTTTTCATAAAGGAGGTGTCGCATGAAAAGTGCAAAAGCCGCTAAAGAAAGATTACAGAATATGCTTGTTCGCGACCGTGCGGAAATGCCCGCAGGCGAAGCGCTTTTTGCGGAATTAAAAGAAGCCTTTACCGAAACGGCGGAAAAATACCTTGTCCTCATTCCCGGCGAAACGGAATTCAGCCTGAAAAAAATCAGACATTCGGATAAGGAAGCTTCTGTGGAGCTGTGTTTTTCGGCAAAGGTCGACAGGCTGAAATAAAGAAGGTGAAATTTTGCTGAAGAGAAAATTTTTTGGAAGGATCGATTATCTGACGCTGCTTATAACGGCGGTGATACTTGTATTCGGGCTGGTTTCCATCTCGAGTGCGGTGTCTTCCGTGACGACGGACGAGCTTTCGATTTTTGATATTGCTGCGCTTGCCAATACGGAAAGTGCCTCTCTTCAGCTGATTTTTTATGCTGTCGGGCTATTGGCCGTTGCGGTCATTTTGCTCATCGACTATAACAATCTGCGCGATTTTTCCGATTTGTTTTATTGGGCAGCTGTTGCGCTTCTCGTTCTTGTTTTGTTCTTCGGGCGAGAGATCAACGGTACTGCAGGCTGGTTCGTCATCAGCGGCAGAGGTTTCCAGCCTTCGGAATACGGCAAAGTCGTCATCATCATCGTTTTGGCAGCGGAAACGGCAAAAGTAACGCAGAACAAAGAAAGCGGCATCGATTCTTTCCGCGATCTTTGGCCGATCCTCTGGCGCTTTATGATCCCCTTTGTCCTCATTATGGCACAGCCGGATATGGGCAGTGCCTTTGTCTATCTTTTTGTCATGGCGGGTATCCTTTTTGCGGCAAGGTTGAGCTGGAAAAAGATCCTGTTCTTCCTTGGGCTTGCTGCAGCTGCAGCACCGTTGCTCTGGCTCGTGATGGATGATTACCAGAAAGTGCGTTTTGAAGTCTTTTTAAATCCGGAGCTTGACCCTTTGGGCAAAGGTTTGCAGACGATCCGTGCGAAAAATGTCGCAGCATCGGGCGGTCTTTTCGGGAAAGGCTTCTTTTCCTCCGAGCTTTTAACACAGCAGACCAACTATCTGCCCGAAGAAAGCACGGACTTCATTTTTTCCGCCATGGTGGAAGCCTGCGGTTTTATCGGCGGTCTTATCCTGATCGTGCTGTATGCCTGCCTGATCTTCCGCATCCTGCGCATTGCTTTCAGAGCAAAAGACCATTTCGGCTGCTATCTTGCGGTCGGTGTTGCTTTTATGATCCTTTTCCATGTTATTGAAAATATCGGCATGAACATCGGGCTTCTGCCGATCACGGGTGTTCCGCTTCCGCTGTTTTCCTATGGCGGTTCGAATGTTTTGACGACAATGGCAGGTATTGGCCTTGCGCTCAACGTGCATATGCGAAGGCAGCGCATGGATATTTGATTTTTTGGCGAAAGAAGTGATTTGATGAGCGAAAAAAACGAGAGTTTGAAAGAAGTTTTTGCGATGCCGGCAGCGGCTGCGATCATCGTCGGCGAAGAAAAAGGCGAAAAATATATCGTTATTCAGCGGCGCATGAAAGAAGGCGGCGGTATTTATAACGGTATGATCGAAATTCCCGCAGGGAAGATCCGCGAATATGAAAGCGTTTTTGATGCTTTGCGAAGGGAAGTCAGGGAAGAAACCGGTCTTGAAGTCATCGAGATCGAAGGCGAAGCACAGGCAACAAAAGAGATCAACGGCTATACGATTCTTGAACTCAATCCCTTTTTCACTTCGCAGAACTTGGCAGGCGGTTATTCGATCATTCTTCTGACATTTATCTGCCGTGCAGAGGGCGAATTGCTCGAAAAAACGAACGAATCCGAAGGCATGCGCAAAGTCAGTTTTTCGGAGCTTGCCGAGCTTATCGAAGGCGGAAATTTCCTTCCCATGCACATTTCCGCACTGAAAAAATACATCGCACAGGAAACATGAATTTGTTAATTCGTATAAAAAGAGGCGCTTTTCACTTGTAAAGCGCTTTTTTTCGTGGTAATATTTGCTTGCTCGAAAGGAGGGATCTATATGAAGAAAAAAACGACTTTTTATTGGGTCTTTGCGGCGTTATTGCTCGCTATCTCCGTCATTTTAAAGGTGTATCTGGGGATCCCGGTATCGTTCCTCGGCAACCTGGCAAAGGATATCAATTTATCTCCGGCGATCATCATGCTTTGTGGGATCACGATGGGTCCTTTAATGGGCGGACTTGTCGGCGGATTGACCGATATCGTGGCAACACTCATCAGGCCGATGGGTGCTTATGTCCCGTGGTTTACGCTGACTAACATCCTCATCGGTGTTATTCCGGCGCTGTTTTACCGCAAAAAAGATGTCAAAGAATATAAATTCGGGAAATGCCTACTCGTTTCCGTTGTGGAGCAGACGGTTTGCTCCGCACTTTTGAACAATATTCTTCTCATCTCGCTCTACGGTTTTCCGATCGAAGTGGCCTTTTTCCGCGCGATCGGTTCCTACATTTCTGCAGCGCTTTATGCAGCAATTCTCTATCTGCTTTTAAACCGCACAAAGAGCATCTTTGACAAGATCAAGTAAAAAACAGAATTTTTGAAATTTCAGAAATTAGAATAATTTCAAAGCAGGTCAGCAATGGCCTGCCATTTTTTTATGAGGTCATCGGCATTGCGGATGTCTTTCCGCGGGATAGGGCTTGTCGAAGGCAAGGCAAAATGCGGCAAAGCGTTGTGATTGTGCTTTTCGTAGAGCTTTGCGGCAAGACTGCCGTTTGTGACGACGGTTTTGATATTCGGATACGCAGAAAGAAGCGCATCAATATCGTTGGGGATGGCATCTTTGATTTTGGCATCGGTGCTGCCTTCACGCCTGCAGGATGCGATCACATCAAAAAGTGCGATCCCATGCCGTGTGAGAAAATCCTGTTTTTCCGCAAGAGTTTCGGGTAGTTTTTCGCCCGTTAAAGCGGAAAGAACAAGGTAAAAGCGATTCCGTGGGTGCATATAGTAAAAACCTTCTGCAAGCGAACGCACAGAAGGCATACTGCCCAAAATCAGAAGGCGGCTGTTTTCGGAAATAAAAGGTGCAAAGCAATGAATCGTTTCCATAAGAAAAGTGGAAGCCTGCGGTGATGCAGGCTTTTTTGGTCGTTATTTGTTGTTGCGCATATTCATTTCACGGTAACGCCCCGGCGAAACGCCCGTATGGAGCTTGAATACCTTGGTGAAATAGCTCTGGCCATCGAAGCCGCAAAGCTTGGCAACATCCGAAAGGTTCAGCCACGGATCCATCAGGAAACCGAAGCTCTTTTCAACACGGACGCTGTTGACATAGGTGCAGAGCCTGCAGCCGAGGCTGTTATTGATAACGCGCGAAAGGTGCGATTTCGATAAGTGAACGAGATCGGCAATATCTTCGAGCGTGATCTTTTTGTAGTAATTTTCGTTGATGTATTCCTTGATGCGCTGGATCGTCTGGACATGATAGGTGTCCTTGGATTCTTCGAAGCAGGTTTCAAAATTATCGATCGTGCGGACCATGAGCCTGCGGATAGCCTGAATATCGGCAAGGATAGCGATATTGTTGAGGTAAGCATAGGTCAGCTCAAGGATCTTTCCTGCATCTGCACCGGCGTTTATGCATGCACGGCCTGCGAGGACGATAAGCTCGCTGATCCTTGTGCGGACCATTGCCGGGTCCTGATTATAGACCGTCATAATGTAGCCGATATAAGAATCGAGGAATTTCTTTGCTTCATCGGTATCGTGGGAGCTGATCAGGGAAAGAATTTTTTCTTCCTGTTTGATAAGGTAGGCAAAGCCCGGGTGTACCGTATCGGTACTGCTTTCGGTAACGAGCGTCTTGCTGTGCGTTGCATCGACAAAAGCTGCCTTGATCATATCGGCAAGCATCGAGCGGATGGCTCTTCGCTGGTCACTCTTGGGCTGCTGTGCCTGTGCATAGCTCAGGATCGAATAGTAGCGTGTGTTGCTGCGCTGTTCGCTGATCGCCAGCGGGATCTGTGAGATCGGTGAAGCAAAAAATATCCTGTTTTCCTGGCAGCGGTAATCCGTCGGTTCATTTTTTGCAAATGCTGTGGCTGCTGCCTGTTTGTGGAATTCTTTGGGTTTGCATTCATTAGCCTTCGGACACATAGAACAATATTCCGGCAGAGAGGAATCATCTATGTAACTGGCATCTAATATAATACTATTGGTTTGCGTCATAACGGAAAAAAGCTTCAGTCGCTGCGCAATAGAAGATGTAATGTCCATTTTTTCAACGCTCCTCTCGTAGATTTTTTCTTGGAATAAAAAAGACCAAGAAAAACGAATACATATATAATAGCACAAAAACGCACCAATGCAAGCAAAACTTTGTAATATTTAGTTAATAATTTTGTAGTAAAATGCCGAAAAATGCCGATTTAACGGGAAAAATTGAAGAATACCTTTTTTTGATTTGAAAAAATATTTTTAAGAAAATTATCTTTTTTTGGTTTTTTGAATACAAAAGACCGCAGGGAATGTGACAAATGCAAATTTTATAGGGTAGTAGAGAATTGATGGGAGGATATGGTATGATAGAATACAGGATCAGAAGAGGCGATACATTGCCTAAGCTTTCCGCAAAATTCGGTGTTCCGGTCTGCATGATCGTTCGGGCAAACGAAAAAGTTTTTCACGAAAAAGCTTTCAGGATCGGTACTTTATTAAGGATCCCCGAAATCGATTTTTGCAGCAGAACGGATAAAAACGGCTGTTTGGCAAAAGAAAGCGACACGATCTATTCGCTTGCGGAAAGGCTCGGGACCTCGATGCACGCACTTATGCAGGAAAACGGCATGAGAGAGCCTTCGGAGCTCAGAGCAGGGATGTGGATCAGGTCTGCGAAAAAAACGGATGGCTTTGTGCACACCGTTCGGGCAGGCGAAAATCTTTTTACCCTTGCCGAAAAATACCATATGACGATACAGGAGATCATGGAAGAAAACCGCATCACGGGCGATGTTTACCCGGGGATGCAACTCCATATCCCAAAAAGGAAATCATGAAAATCTTGCTTCTTGGGCTAAATGCCCGCTATACGCATACAAACCTTGCCATACGCCGCTTAAAAGCAGCCGCAGGAGATTTGGCCGAAATCAAACTCCTTGAATGCAGCATCAATATGGATGCGGAGGAGATTCTGCAGAAGATAGAAAATGCCGATGCGGTCGGTTTTTCCTGTTATATCTGGAATGCTTCGCTGACTAAGGCATTATTGCCCATCCTCAAAGAAAAGGGTATGCGGCTCTTTATCGGTGGACCTGAAGCGGCGTTTTCACCGGAAGAATACCTGAAAACCTGCGAATGTGTCTTCTATGGCGAAGGCGAAAACGCATTCCCTGTCTATCTCAGGCATCTTTTGGGAGAAAAAGCGCTTTGCGAAGTACCTTCCATATATTATATGGAGGGAAATGGCATAAAAAAGACAAAACCCGCAGAACCCGTTGATATGGATATGTTTTCCGAATCCTATGCGCTTTCCGATGGCGAAACGAACCATCACCGTGTTGTCTATTATGAAAGTTCGAGGGGATGTCCTTTCCGCTGTGCCTATTGTTTATCCGGTGCGGAAAAAGGTCTGCGCTTCCGTTCGGCAAAAAAGACCATCGAAGATATGCAGCTTTACGCAAAAATGGGCGTGAAGCATATCAAATTTGTGGACAGGACCTTTAATGCGGATAGAGAACGCGCAAAAGTGATCTGGCGTGCTGTTGCGGCAATGGACTGTGAATCCGAATTCCATTTTGAGATCGCGGCAGATTTGCTCGATGAAGAATCGGTCGAAATCATCAATTCTGCTCCGAAAAAGCGCATCCGGCTCGAGATCGGCGTGCAGTCTACCAATGAGAAAACGCTTCAGGCGATCGACAGACCCTGCGATATGGCAAAAATCGCCCGTATGACGAAGCTTTTATCCAAGGGAAATGCGACTGTGCACCTTGACCTCATTGCCGGCTTGCCCTATGAAGACAGAAACAGTTTCAAAAAATCTTTTGACGAGACTTTTGCTTTCGGCGGCAGCGAACTGCAGCTCGGTTTCTTAAAACTTCTCAGAGGCTCAACGCTCTATGCAAAAGCGGAGGCTTTCGGTATCGTTTGCAGTAAGGATGCGCCCTATGAAGTCATCCGGACAAGCTGGGTCACGGAAGAAGACATCGAAGAAATGAAAAAAGTCGAATATGCTTTGGGAAGGCTCTATAACAGCGGCCTTTTCCGACAGACGACAAGGCTCATGGCAAAACATTTCCATAGCTGCTATGAGGCACTTTTGGCTTTCGATGCCTTTGCAGGCGATCTGCACAAGCTTGGCGAAAAGGCGATGGCAGAGGCGCTTTATGCCTTTGGAAAAGCGGAAAATATTCCCTTTATGCGTGATATCCTGCGCTATGACATGATCAAAAAAGAAAAAAGGGGCTATTTGCCCGATGTTTTGGAAGATGGCGCAGCCCCTGAAAAGAAAAAATATTATGCGGAAAATCCGGATATCCCGGGTCTGAAAAAAGGCAAACGGGCATGGCATTATTCACGCCTTGAAAAATTTGGCCTTGATGTGCGGCTTTTTGCGGAAACGGGCGAAATCCTGGGAAAAGAGCATTATCTTTTCTTCGATTATATCAATGATGATATTTTTGAAGTGAAAAATATGCTACAATATATGTAAGAAACGGCGAAAAACAATTGACAGAGGAAAGACGATGAAACTGATCTTTATACGCCACGCAGAACCCGATTACAGTATCGACTCCTTAACGCCAAGAGGCTGGGAAGAAGCGGACTTTCTGGCAGACCGTGTGGAAAAAATACCTGCCGATGCTTATTACTGCTCGCCTTTGGGCAGGGCAAAAGACACCGCCAAAGAGAGTATGCGCAGGCTCGGGAAGGAATACACCGTGCTGGAATGGCTGCGTGAATTTCCGGCGCAGGTCATCGACCAATATACGGGAAAAAGACGCAACCCATGGGATTTTTACCCGAACGACTGGACGCATGAAGATGCCTATTACGGCAGCGAAACATGGTATACGACCGAACTCATGCGCGAAGGCAATGTAGAAGCGGCTTTCCGCAATATTGCAGACGGGCTCGACAGTCTTCTCCTTGAAAACGGTTATCGCCGTGAAGGCAGGCTTTACCGTGTTGAAAAAGGCAACACAAAAACTTTGGTATTCTTCTGTCATATGGCGATGCAGATGGCTGCCGTTGCACACCTGACGGGTCTCCCGGCACTGCCGATATGGCAAGGCTTTTTCGTCGCACCGACGGGGATCACCATGCTCGAAACAGAGGAAAGACAGGAAGGCTATGCTTCCTTCCGCTGCAGAATGATGGGCGATATTTCCCATTTATACGCAAAAAATGAAGCCGTTTCCCGTTCGGGCTTCTTTAACGAGATTTTTGAAAAATAAGATAAAAATAAAGAGGAAAAAACAATGATCAAACAGCTCATTTCGGATTATGTCGATCAGCACTTGGAGGAAGTCGTTGCAGATACTTCCCGACTGATCAGGATAGACAGCAGCAATGCACCGGCACTCCCGGGGAAACCCTTTGGCGAAGGTGCTGCAAAAGCGCTTGAAGAGGCACTTGCCATCATCGAAAGCTATGGTTTTAAGACAACAAATTACGATAATTATGTCATCACCGCAGACATGAACGAAGAGGAAAAAGCACTCGATATTTTGGCGCATTTGGACGTCGTTCCCGCAGGCGAAGGATGGACCGTTACAGAACCTTTCGAACCGATCGTCATCGACGGCAAGCTTTTCGGCCGTGGTTCGATCGATGATAAGGGACCTGCCATGGCTGCACTTCTGGCAATGCGTGCCGTTCGCGACCTGAAGCTTCCCATTACGAAAAACGTCCGCCTGATCCTTGGTGCAAACGAAGAATGCGGCAGCGAAGACATCGCTTATTATTTTAAGAAAGAGCCTTTCGCACCGATGACATTCTCTCCCGATGCGGATTTCCCGCTGATCAACATTGAAAAAGGCAGCCTCGGCGGCAGATTTACCGGAAAATACTTAGAAAACAGAGCGATCCCGATGCTGAAGGCTTTCCACGGTGGTCATACATCGAATGTTGTTCCGAATAAGGCATATGCTGTTGTTTGCGGAATGCCCGTGGATGAGCTCGCAAAAGCAGAAGCAAGAGCAAAAGAGCTTGGCGTACAGATCAGCTTTGAAGGTGAAGAGGAAGTGACGATCCGTGTTGAAGGCGTTTCCGCACACGCTTCTTTGCCCGAAAAAGGCAACAATGCCGTTACCGCACTCATCGACGTCTTATCGCAGATGACTTTTGCAGATGGCGGTGCAATGGCACTTATCCGTGAACTCGGAAAAATCTTCCCGCATGGCGATACCTGCGGAGAAGCTGCTGGCGTCAAGATGAGCGATGAACTCTCCGGCGCACTCACGATGACGCTCGATATTTTAGATGTTGAAAACGGCAGCCTGCGCGGTGTCTTTGACAGCAGAGCACCGATCTGTGCAACCGAAGAAAACCTCTATCTCGTCATGAAAAACAGGCTCGAAGCAGCAAATCTCTATTTCGATGCAGATGTTAAGATGAATCCGCCGCATTATGCAGACGGCAACAGCGAATTTGTCAGAACACTGCTTGCCTGCTATGAAACATACAGCGGCAAAAAAGGCGAAGCAAAGGCGATCGGCGGCGGCACATACGTTCACCATATTGAAAACGGCGTTGCTTTCGGCTGCGAAGTCGAAGGGATCGATAATCATCTCCACGGTGCAGATGAATTCATCGGCCTCGATGTTCTGGCGATGAGTGCAAAGATCTTTGCGCTTTCGATCGCTGAACTGTGCAAATGATATTTAACGCAAATAATATTTGCTGCAAATAAAAAAATAAATTGATACTGTCGCCCGACATTTTTCTTTCCATGAGCCTGTTATTCTTGAGGAAAAAAGGAGCAGGCGATGAAAAAACAGGATTGGGAAATGGAACGGCAGAGCTATGAAAAGACGATCCGCGAGCAGAAAGAACGCATTTTTGCCTTGCGGGAAAAGCTCGAAGCGCAGGAGATCCTTGCCGAAAAATATCTGCACAAGCAGAAAGCAGTAGGCGAGGCGATCCTTTCCGCAGAAAAAATGGCGGAGGATATTATAAAAGAAGCGCGCGCAAAGGCAGATGCGATCATTCTTCGCGCAGAGCTTGCCGCAGGAAAACGGAACAGCGAGATCGCTGCATACAGAGCGGAGCTTGCGGAAATCGGGAATACCTGCAGGAAAGTCCTGGCGGAGCTTGAGAGCGGCAGTATCAAAACCAAAAAAAGCGCATAAAAAGACCCGGTATCACATGAAAAAGTGGTATCGGGTCATTTCTTTATTTTGTTTTGATCGCATGGCAGCGGCAATCCATCGTGCCGGCATCGCTGCAGATCTCTTCGGGCTTGATATTAAGATGCGTGGAAAGGTATTTCATGCCGAATTGCCCCAAAGTATCGAGAACGGGCAGAAGCTCTTTGCCGGTTTCGGTCAGTTCGTATTCCACTCTTGGTGGAACTTCCGGATAGATCGTTCGTTTGATGAGGTCATCGTTTTCGAGCTTGCGGAGCTGTTTGGTGAGCGTTGCCTGCGTTAAGGTCGGCATATAGCGCATGAGCTCCGAAAAGCGCAGAGCACCCCTGCGCAGATAACAGAGAATGAGCAGAGTCCATTTCCCCGAAAGGAGGCGCTGCATTGTCATATAAGGGCAGTTGATCGTGGTATCCTGCAGATTTTCCATGGTATCTCCTATAGTATATAAATATATACTGACGATAGAAAAAAATTGTACTTGTGCATTTGTTACTTTGGATATAAAATATATCCTATAAATTTATATTATCACAAAAGAACTCAACAAGGCAAGCACATCGGTTTTCCTATGCGCAAAACCTTATCGGAGAAAGGTGAAAAATATGCAGCAGGAAAGCATTTTAAAGCTGGAAAATATAAGAAAAAGCTTCGGGGATAACATCGTTCTTGACGGGATCGACCTCGACGTCAAAAAAGGGGAATTCATTACGCTGCTCGGTTCTTCGGGCTGCGGAAAAACGACAACGCTTCGCATCATCGGCGGTCTTGAAACGGCAGATTCGGGGAAAGTCCTCCTCGAAGGCGAAGATGTTTCCGGGCTTGAACCGAACAAACGCGACGTCAATACCGTCTTTCAGAACTATGCGCTTTTTCCGCATATGAATGTGGAAGCAAACGTCGGCTACAGCATGAAGATCCGCAAACGCAAAAAATCGGATATCGCAGAAGCTGTCAAAAAAGCACTCGCTATGGTGCAGCTTGAAGGTTTTGAAAACCGTATGCCGAACGAACTTTCAGGCGGTCAGAGGCAGCGTATTGCCATTGCAAGGGCGATCGTCAACGAACCGAAAGTATTACTTCTGGATGAACCTCTGGGCGCACTCGATTTACAGCTCAGAAGACAGATGCAGATCGAATTAAAGCGCCTGCAGAAGAGCCTCGGCATCACTTTTATTTACATCACGCACGATCAGGAAGAAGCGCTCAATATGTCTGACCGCATTGCCGTCATGAGAAACGGCGTCTTTGAACAGATCGGCACACCGGCAGAAATTTACGACAGACCGAAAACAAGCTATGTTGCGCAGTTTGTCGGCTCCGCCAATATCGTCCGCGGCATTGCAAAATCGGTCGGCGAAGTTGTCAGCTTTTCCAATGCAGACGGCTCGGGTCAGGTCCTTTCGAGAGGCGCTGATATTAAAGAAGAAATGCCCGTTACCGTTGCGATAAGAAGCGAACAGATCGAAATTACCAAACGCGGTGAAAGCGAAGTCGGTTTTGCCGCAGTTGTTAAGGAAAAGAGCTTTGCAGGCGGCATGCTCCGCATTGCGCTGACGCTTTCCGATGGGCAGGAGATCATCGCAAGCAGACACGGCATCAATGTTTCCTGGGTTCCCGGTGATGAAGTCACCGTCACATGGGATGCGGATAAGGCCGTTCTTGTAGACCTGGAGGCAGAGGCATGAAAAAAGACAAGAAGCCGGACATGAATCGTTCCTATAAATGGTTTGTCCTGCCGATCTACGCCTTTACATTCTTCTTTGTTCTGGGGCCATTGATCTATATGCTGATCCTGAGCTTCCTCATGAGGGATGAAGTATGGGGCGTAACGAGCACCTTTACCTTCAAAAATTACCTCGATATTTTTGAGCCCGTCTATCTTTCGACCTTTGTCGAATCGCTGAAACTGGCGCTGATTTCCACCGTTCTTGTTGCGGTGATCGGCTATCTTTTCGGCTATTTTATGGCAAAGCTTTCCGCAAAATGGAAAAAGATCATGATGATGCTGATCATGATCCCGTTCTGGACAAGCTCACTCATCCGTCTGTATGGCTGGATCATTATCTTCCGCGCAAACGGCACGCTCGATACGATTCTAATGTCGCTCGGGCTGACAGCGGAACCTCTGAAACTGCTCTATACTTATCCGGCGGTCGTCGTCGGTATGATCTATGCGCTCGTTCCTTTCATGATCCTTTCGGTCTATTCGAGCGTCGAAAAAATGGACTGGAGCCTTGTTGAAGCGGCAAGAGATCTGGGCGCTTCTTCGATGAAGGCTTTCTGGACGGTTACGTTCAAGCTGACGTTGCCCGGTCTTTTAACGGGTATCATCCTGACATTCGTTCCTTCGATGGGTCTGTTCTTCATTGCCGATATTTTAGGCGGCAATAAGGTCGTACTCGTCGGCAATCTGATTCAGGAACAGCTGATGAAAGTCCATAACTGGCCCTTTGCAGCGGCACTTTCCGTGGCACTTCTGCTCATCATGACGGTGATGATCTTCGTTTACCGCAAGATCACCAAGTCCAAAGATCTGGAGGCGACCTTATGAAAAACCGTACAAAGCTTCCCAATATCTATCTTGGCGTCATGATCGCGCTGATGTATTTGCCGATCGTCCTCGTCATCGTCTATTCATTTAACGAAAGTAAGATCAGCTCCGTCTGGGATGGCTTTTCTCTGCGCTGGTATAAAGAGCTTTTCAGAGATTCCTCAATGTTTGAAGCTCTGATGAACAGCATCTTCCTCGCTTTTGTTTCGAGCTTTTTGGCGGCAATTATCGGCACTTTCGGTGCAGTCGGCATGGCAAAAGTCGAATATAAGAGCAAGGGCATCGTTGAATATGTGAGCCAGCTGCCCATGATGATCCCTGAGATCGTCTTAGGCATGGTATTTTTAACCTATTTCTCTCTGCTCAATCTGCCTTTCGGTATGCTGACGCTTATCATAGCGCATACCGCGTTCTGCATACCATATGTGTATATGCAGGTCAAGGCAAGGCTCGTTGGGCTTAGCCCGAGCTATGTTGAGGCAGCAAAAGACCTTGGCGCAAGCGAACTCAGAGCTTTCTTTGATATTACGCTGCCGCTCGTTCTTCCCGCAATTTTATCGGGTATGCTGCTTTCCTTTGCGATGAGCTTCGACGATGTCATCATCAGTGTTTTTGTCACCGGTGTTGATGTCAATACGCTCCCGATCAAGGTCTATTCACAGATCAAGACGGGCGTTACCCCGAAGATCAACGCACTCTGTACCCTTATGTTTATTGCGACGGTACTCGTTCTCATCATTTCCAATTTTGTTGGCAAGAAGGGTAAAGTCGATAATAATGAAAAATAGAATCCATCAAGGAGGAAAATCTATGAAAAAGATTCTTGCGCTCGCACTTGCAATCTGCATGATCGCCTGCATGTTCACAGGCTGCGCCAAGAAAAAAGAAACCCTGACCATTTACACATGGGAGGGTATGTTCCCCCAGGAAGTCCTCGACGCTTTCACAGAAGAAACCGGCATCGAAATCAACTATGCTGTATTTGATACAGACGAAACGATGCTTGCAAAGCTTCAGGCAGCCAAAGGCGGCGATTATGACCTCGTCATCGCAGACGACTACATCATCGAAACCGCTATTGCAGAAGGCCTCGTCCAGAAGCTCGATAAGAAAAAGATCGAAAACTTCGGCAACATCAACTCTGTTTATCAGGGCCAGTTCTATGATCCGGCTGATGAATACACCGTTCCTTACGGCGCAGGCGTTCAGACGATCGTTTACAACCCCGAAAACGTCAACATCGACATCACAGGCTATGCAGATCTCTGGGATCCTTCGCTTGAAGATTCCGTCGGCATCATCTCCAACTACCGTGTTATCAACGGTATGGCTCTGAAAGTTATGGGCGAAAGCTATAACATCGAAGATACCGCAAAGATCGCAGAAGCAGGCAAAAAGCTCCAGGAACTCGCTCCGAATATCCGCCTCATCAAAGATGACAACCTGCAGGATGACCTTCTTTCCGGCGAAATCAACGCAGCTGTTATGTATACCTCTCAGGTAACCATGGCTATGCTTGAAAACCCGAACCTCAAGGTCGTATTCCCGAAGGAAGGCATCGGCTTCGGCATCATGGCAGGCTTCATTCCTTCCAAGGCTCCGAATGCAGACGCAGCGCATAAGTTCCTCGATTATCTCCTCCAGCCCGAAGTTGCGGCACAGTGCTTCGAATGGCTCGGCTACTACTGCACAACAGCACCGGCAGACGAACTCATTCACGAAGAATTCAGAGGCTTCCTCACACTGCCCGCTGAATTCAAAGCTGAAGATATGGAAATGATCGGCAACGTCAGCGCAGATGCTTTAGCAGCGCATGACCTCGCTTTCACAGAGTTCAAATCTCTCTGCGAATAAGCTGAAATAAAAAGAAGCTCCTTGAAAAAGGAGCTTTTTTGTTGCCTTTTATTCGATATCGATCATTTTGATATCTTCGCAGAGTTCAAGGCATTTTCTGTTTTCTTCGGTAAAGGCTGTCCATTCGGGAAGTTCGGGGCTGTTGGGGTTGCCTGTTTTGACAAAGTTTGCAAAATAGCTTGCCATTGCAACGGAAAGATCATAGTCAACACCCGTGAAAGGACGCCAGCATCTTGTCAGGGTTTCAAATTCATACCAGAGCTCGCCCGCATGGAATGCGCCGGGTTCATCTTCACCCGGAAGATCGCGCGAGAAGCAATAGGTATAGGCTGCTTTGCGGCCGAGTTTATTCTGCACTTCTGCAAAAGCAGTATTGCCGGGTGAGAGAATCTGTGCAAATTTTTCGCCTTTTGTGATGTTTCCGCCTTCATCCTGCATATTGCCGACCATATAATCGATATCGGCGTGTTTGCCGGATTCGACGGTGATGCCTGCAGATTCTTCGAGGATGATACCGTCTGTCAGCGGTCTGAAAGCGATCTTGCTCATCGTGTCGCTGCTGTTTGTTTTGACGAGATCTGCGGAAGGGATTTTTCTCATTTCTTCCAGCGTATTTGCACCGAATTTCTGCATAAATGCTTCGCCTTTTGCCTCCGCTTCGGCAAGTGTAAGGTCAAAGAGTGCACGATCGTCTTTGCCGACTCTTGCGCCGCTTTGAATGATCGCGCGCTTCATAAGCCCACGGGAAAGCGGAGAAGAGATCAGGTTAAGGATGCTGGCTGCACCTGCGGATTGACCGGCAATCGTGATATTTTCAGGGTCACCGCCAAAAGCTGCGATGTTGTTTTTTGTCCATTTCAATGCTGCGATCTGATCAAGCAGGCCGTAGTTTCCGGAAATTCCCTGTTCGTTTTCGCGGGAAAGAAGCGGATGTGCCATAAAGCCCAAAGCGCCAAGGCGATAGTTGAAAGAAACCATGATAACACCGCGCCTGCAGAAACCTTCGCCGTCAAATTCGGGTTCTGTGCCCGAACCGCCAAAATAACCGCCGCCATGTACCCAGAAAAAGACGGGAAGTTTTTCATCTGCGGATTTTGCAGGAGTCCATACATTAAGGTAGAGGCAATCTTCACCGCGGGGATCTGTATTTTGGAAAAACTCTCTGCCATAGAGCGGTTCATCAAAACGGACGCTCTGTTCGGCAATGGCGCCGTATTCATAGCAGATTTTTGTGCCTTCCCAGGGAATAACGGGCTGTGGTGCTTTCCAGCGGAGTTCACCAACAGGCGGTGCTGCATAGGGAATGCCCTTAAAGACGGTATAGATCGGGTTATTGCCGTAAATGCCGCGGACTTTTCCGCCTTCAACGATGGCTTCGCGCAAAGTTTCTCTGTATTCCATAAATGCCTCCTTTTGATCGTGGATACAAGACGGACTTTTATAAAGAAAGCCGTTTTATATCATAAATGAACGAAACTGAACGATATTGGTTGATTTTATGATAAAGCAAAAAAGCGGATTTGTCAATAAAAATAAGAAAAAACTCTGATTAGTAAAAATATGGCTTGAACGAAATTGAACGAAAAAGAGACCTGCCAAATTGGCAAGCCTCTTTTATTTTTATGCTTATTCGCTGAGCTTGATGCAGGGACCCCAATCGTAATTGAGCTCATAACCGAGACCAGGTTTATCCGGAACATCGATATAACCATCGACAACTTTGGGTTCGCCGAGGAAGAGCCTCGAGGGTTCGAGTACCTGATTGAAGAGCAGCGTTTCCGCAAAGGGAGAAGTTAAGCTCGAAACAGAGAAGTGGAAGACCGGCATACCGTGGCAATGCGGGACGAGCATCAGGTTATGTGCCTTTGCCAGCGCATTGATCTTGCGGATCTCGGAAAGACCGCCTGTGTACCAGATATCGGACTGCAGAATGTCTACGCACTGATTTTCAACGAGCTTACGGGTTCCCCAACGGGAGAATTCGTGTTCACCGCCGGAAACGAGGATGCCTTCAGCATTGAGGATGTCCTTGATCCTGCGATAGCCGTCGTAATCGTCTGCCGGAACGGGTTCTTCGACCCAGCGGAGGTTATAATCTCTGAGCATCTTGGAGATCTTGATCGTATATTCAACATCCCATGCGCACCAGACGTCGATCGCAATTTCTGTATCGTCGCCCATTGTCTTTAAGATCCAGTCGAAGCATTCAACGGTCTTTTTCATGCCTTCTTTGCCGTCTACGAGACCATACGGGCGCGGAACTTTAACAGCCTTGTAGCCCATATCGCGGTAAAGCTCGAAGGAGAGACCCGTTGCATAGACCTTGATCTTATCGCGGACTTTGCCGCCAAGGAGCTGATAAACAGGCTGACCTGTGATCTTGCCCTTGAGGTCCCAAAGCGCGATATCAACAGCGGAGATCGCCTGCATAGCGAGTCCTGCACGGCCCCAAGCGCTTGTCTTGAGGTACATGATATGCCAGAGGTATTCGATCTCTTCGCAATCCTGACCGATGAGGAAGGGCTTTAATACATCTTCGATGATCTCTGCAGCCTGTCTGTAAAGACCTGTGCTGCCGTAACCATACATGCCGTTTTCAGCTGTGATCTTGACAACTGCTGCACCGCCGGCGATGTTCGGCACGTTTTTGTTCATGTGTTCGATGATATCGGGGTAAATTGCCCAGGGTAAATCGGTCGGCCAATTAACAGCGCCGCCTACACCTTTGGTGCTTCCTGTGGATTTCGGAGGCGGTGTGGTAAATTTAAAAACTTCTACATTTACTATCTTCATATTTGTCACCATTTATCCTAATCTGAGCATCAGCCTTTGTGGAATTCTACCTGATAGCCCCAATCGTAATTGAGCTCATAACCGAGACCCGGTGTATCCGGAACATCGATCGTGCCATCGATAACTTCGGGTTCGCCAAGGAAGAGACGTGCGGTATCTTCGCTGTCGAGGAGGAGTGTTTCTGCGAAGGGAGACTGGAGGCTGGAGATGGAAACATGGAATACAGGCATGCCGTGGCAATGCGGAACGACCATGACGCCGTGTGCCTTTGCATAAGCGATGATCTTGCGGATCTCGGAAATACCGCCTGTGTACCAGATATCGCACTGGAGGATATCCGTTGCCTGATTTTCAACAAGTTCTCTTGCACCCCAACGTGTGAATTCGTGTTCGCCTGTTGTGACGAGGATGCCCATCGGGTTTAAGAGGTCTTTTAATCTTCTGTGACCCATGATGTCATCTGCCATGAGCGGTTCTTCAATCCAGCGGACGTTCAGGCCGAGTTTTTTGAGTTCTTTGCAGACTTTGACGGTGAATTCAACGTCCCAGCCCTGCCAGCAGTCATACATGATCTCTGCATCTTCGCCCATGATGCGTGCAACGCGTTCAGCAGCCATGACGTTGAGCTTGATGCCTTCTTTGCCGGAACCGGGGCCTGCCGGTGCGGGGATCTTGTTTGCCTTATAGCCGAGTCTTGCATAGCGTTCGAGGTCGTTGCCCGTTGCATAGACCTTGATCTTGTCGCGGACTTTACCGCCTAAAAGCTGGTAAACAGGCAGTCCCATCGTTTTGCCCATGATATCCCAAAGCGCGATATCGACAGCAGAAATCGCCTGAATAACCATACCTTTTCTGCCATACATGGAGGTTACGCGGAACATAACGTCCCAGATTTTTTCGATCTCCATTGCGTCAAGGCCGATGATGAGCGGTCTTAATACATTGTAGATGAAGCTTGCTGCAACGTTATAAAGGCCTGTGCTGCCGTATCCATAGATGCCGTCTTCCGTTGTGATCTTGACGACGGCTGCACCGCCTGTGCCTGCGCCGGAGGTCAGGACGCCTTTATTGGTTTTAACGGCATATGTTTCCTTCATTCGCGGCATGGACTTTGTGGTGATATAAGCCATACGGTCATAGTTTGGCTTATCCCAATCCGGTTTTACACCGGGCTGCGGCTTACGAGGTGGCTGTATAAATTTGAATACTTCCACATTTGTGATTTTTGCCATTTTCTTTCTCCTATTTGGCTATGATGTGGGGGTTTATTTTGCCGAATTTTTTGGGAAAATCCGGTCATTGACTGAAAATGATTTTAGTATCCGTGGAAAAAACTCTCCCAAAGCCGGGAAGTTCTTCCGTATAAAAGGCTGCGCCATTTCGTTTGCCTCTGCCGAAAAAGGCTTCTTCGGGTGTTTCCGTGAGCTCTATAAAAGGGGAAACAAGGCTTGAGACTGCAAAATGGAGCGTAACATGATCTGCACCGACGGGGATGAGCATCACGCCGTTTGCCTGTGCATAAGCGGCGATCTTTTTTAACTCCGCAATTCCTCCGCAGCTATGAATATCGCAGCGGATCTGGTCTGCACAGCGCCTGCTGATGAGCTCCCTTGCGGAATAGAGCGTATAGGCGGTTTCCGTTGGGGAAAGCATGATGCCGTTTGGGTTTAAGAGATCGCGGTAACGGCGCATCGTTTCGTAGCCTGCGCCTGCGAGCGGCAGCTTCATATAGCGGATGTTGTAATTTTTGAATTCACGGACCATGCGGACCATATATTCGCTGTCCCAACCCTGATGACAATCGAGCAGGATGCGGACTTTTTTCGGTAATTTACTTGCTGCTTCTTCGATCTGCTGCAGGTTTTTCTTCATGCCTTCACGCCCGTAATACGCACCGCCGAAAAGCCTGACGATGGCAATTCCCGATTCGATGCCGTTTTCCAAAATAAAGCTTTCTTCTGCGGCAAAGCTGATCTTTTCGCGGACTTTTCCGCCAAGAAGCTGATACACCGGCAGTGAAAGCCCCTTTGCCGAAAGCTCGAGCAATGCACTGTCGATTGCAGAGAGCATGCCCATGGGAAGATTTATGTTTTTTTCAAGACGGAGATTTTTTACGGAAAGAAGGTTTTGTTCATAAGAGAGGGCGTCTTTCCCGTGAAGCGTTTTTGCGATCTCAGGAAGATAGAGCATAGCTTCCGCTGCCGAAGGTTCGCGGAAAGCGCCGCTTCCGGTTTGACCGTTGTTTGCATATATGGCAAGGGCAATTTCGCCCTGTCTGTTTTGTAATAAGGAAAGCTTGGATATTTTGCTCATCTTCGCTCCAACGGTTTTTCTCTATGCACAATATTGCTTTATGGATTTATTCTATATCAGATGGATGATAATGTCAATAAAGTATTCAAATTTTCAAAAAATGTCTGAAAAATCTTGATTCGATGGCAAAAGCCATATGTTTTTACAAAATAAAGCAGCGGCTGCAATCGGTATCTGCTGCAAGGCCGCTGTGATTTTCTATGGTAGTGTTGCAAAAAATTATCATTTAAAATGTTAAAGAATGTTGTTTTCAAGCAAAAGAGAGAAAAGCTCATCTTCTCCCATAAGCTCGCTTTCGCTGCTGTTTTTTGCGGTAAGCTGGGTCTTTTCGATCTTTTTCATCGGGATGATGAGGAAGCTGCCCATATCTTGTGCAAATTCGGCTTCTTCATGCGTTAAAAGGTATTCGCTCATGCGTTCGCCCGGTCTTTTGCCGGTGATGATGACGTCGTCCATATTTTTTCCATATGCGCGAAGGACGGCTTTTACCAGCGTATCGACACGGCATGCTGCAGCTTTTTTGATCAGAATATCGCCGCTCTGCGCTTTTTCAAAGGCATAATAAATAAGCTCGGCTGCTTCTTTTTTCGTCATGATAAAGCGGGTCATCGAAGGCTCTGTTAAAGTGATTTTTTTACCAAGACGAGTCTGTTCCGCCCATGTCGGGATAACCGAACCTCTGCTTCCCAGAATATTGCCGAAACGCGTGCAGCAGATGACGGTTTCTGTTTGTTCGGCAGCTTTTGCACAGGCGATTTTTTCCATCATCGCTTTGGAAATGCCCATTGCGCTCGAAGGATAAACGGCTTTATCGGTCGATAAGCAAATGACTTTTTTAACGCCGGCTTCGATCGCCGTATTGAGGACATTTTCCGTTCCCAAAATATTGGTTTTGACAACTTCCGATGGGAAAATTTCAGAAGAAGGGACGTGTTTTAAAGCGGCAGCATGAAAAACATAGTCAACACCGCGCATAGCCGACCTGAGGGAAGCTTCATCGCGAATATCGCCAAGGTAACAGCGCAGTCTTTCATTTCCGTAGGCAAGCTTCAGCTGATACTGCTTTTCCTCATCGCGCGAAAAGATGCGGATCTCTTTCAGATCCGTTTCCCAAAAATAGGCAAGAACTTCACGGCCTATCGAGCCTGTTCCGCCGGTGATCAGCAGTGTTTTTCCCTGAAACATAAGGCAAAATCTCCCTTTTTTCTTCTATTAAATTGTAGAGTATTTCAGGCAAGATGTAAAGGGCAAATCCCGGAAAGCACAAAGGAAAGATTGATAAAATAATCGCAATTCTGCAATATTTTTTTTGAAAAATTGCAAAAATAGGCTTGATATAGCGGCTTTCTTGATATAATATATAAAAATGAAATGAAACTAAAAAAAGGAATTCGTCATACATGATCATTGGAACAACAAAAGAACTCAAAAACCATGAATACCGCGTAGGACTCACACCGGATAATGTTTCCGCTTTCACAGGAAAAGGCCACACCGTTTATGTAGAAAAAGGCGCAGGAGAAGGTGCGGGTTTCTCCGACGAAGAATATAAAGAGGCAGGTGCGATCATTGCGGATACACCGGCAGAAGTTTTCGCAAAGGCAGAGATGATCGTTAAGGTCAAAGAACCCGAAGAATGCGAATATCAGTACCTCCGCGAAGGGCAGATCCTCTTTACCTATCTGCATTTGGCACCGAACCCCGGTCTTGCACAGATGCTGATCGATAAAAAGATCAAGGCTGTCGCTTTTGAAACCATTACGGATGAACAGGGCAATTTACCGTGCCTCCGACCGATGAGCCAGATCGCAGGCAGACTGAGCATTCAGGAAGGTGCAAAATATCTGGAAAAGAGCTTTGGCGGCAGAGGTCTTCTCTTAGGCGGTGTTCCCGGCGTTGAAAGAGGCAAGATCACCATCATCGGCGGCGGTATTGCGGGCACATATGCAGCAAAAGCGGCTGTCGGCATGGATGCACAGGTCACGCTGCTCGATGTCAACCTCAACAGGCTTTCTTATCTTGATGATATTTTCGGCGCATCGATCGATACGCTGTATTCCACAGAAGCCAACATCAGAAAGAGCCTGATGGAAGCTGACCTTGTCATCGGTTCCGTTCTGATTCCCGGCGGAAAAACACCGAAGCTTGTTCGCCGTGAACATTTAAAGCTGATGAAAAAAGGCGCTGTCATCGTTGATATCGCGATCGACCAAGGCGGTTGCTGCGAATCTTCGCACACGACAACACACGACGATCCCGTTTACATCGAAGAAGGTATCGTTCATTACTGCGTCGGCAATATGCCCGGTGCTGTTCCCAGAACTTCGACGATCGCACTTTCCAACGCAACCTTCCGCTACGGCATGCTGATGGCAGATAACGGCCTTGAAGCAGCTGTTAAAATGGATAAGGGCTTGGCAAACGGCGTCAACATTTACGATGGCAAATGCACCAACAAAAACGTTGCCAAAGCACTCGGCTATGACTATGTCGATGTTCTGGATATTATCTGAGAGTAAAATAAGAGCGTACAGTTTATGGCTGTACGCTTTTTTGTTTCTTATTTTTCTTTTGCGATCTGCAGATAGGGCAGAGCAACGCAGACAATGCCGCCGATCATATTGCCGATCGTGACGAAAAGCAGATTGCGGAAATAGCCGCCGATCGTCAACCCTGCAATGCCATCGCCAAGAAGACCGATCACAATAAGCGACATATTGGCAATGCTGTGTTCAAAGCCGATCGTGATAAAGGCGAAAAGACACCAAAAGATCATGATAAGCTTGCCCGATTCCGATTTCATTTTTGCACTGCACCAGACGCCGAGGCAGACGAGAATATTGCAGAAAAGACCGCGGAGGATGAGGTTCAGTGCCGGAAGCGTCGTTTTTGTGAGAGCGGAAGCGGCGATAAATTCACCGACTGCGCCGCTGTTGAGCCCTGTTCCGTGGAAAAGGAATGCCAATATAACAGCGCCGATAAGATTGCCGAGCCAGCAGACCGCCCAAAGAAGCAATGCATCGCGAAGTCTGACCGTTTTTTTTGCGATGCCGACGGCCATGACGAAGTTGTTGCCCGTAAAAAGCTCTGCACCGGCCATGACGACAAGACTCAGGGCAATGCCGAAGGATAAGCCCATGACAATTTTAGGCGAAGCTGCTGCGGATAAAAGACCGCCTGCCGTGAAAGCCAAAAGCACGCCAAAGCCGATGAATGCACCTGCCAAGGCGGAGCTTATCAGGTAGCCCAGAGGATTTTTCTTTAATAAGGCAAATTTTGCCGCAGCAGAGGATGCGACAGCATGGATTTCTTCTTTGAACATAAAAACCTTCCCGAAAATTAATATGAAATGCCTTTCACGGAAAAAATTATAGCATAGGGAAGATAAAAGGACAACAACTTGCTCGGTTTTGTTTCTTTATGCAGCGTTTTTGCCGAAATTGCTTGTCAATAAAAGTGAAAATGTTATAATAAAGCCATAATTCACAAACAAACAGGAGCTTTTTATGGATCTTACAGCGCTTTACAGCAAGGTACAGCAATATCTTGATCATTTCAGAAATGACCTCAGGGCAAGAAAGATCAGGACAATCAAAGAGGCAGATTTCTATTTCGGCGAAAGAAAAGAAGATGCAGTCTGGGAAAAAGTCCGCCTTCCGCATGATTATGCGATCCGCTGCGGATTTGACGAATCAAGACCGACAGGCGGCAGCGGCGGTTATGTCATTTCCGGCATTGCATGGTATCGCTTATATCCGGGTGAACTCGATGGGCATAAGCGCTATACGCTCTGTTTTGACGGCACAGGCGGTGCAGCCGATGTTTGGGTAAACGACCGCTATATGGGTCCGCATCCGAACGGCACAGTGCCTTTCCATTATGATATCACGCCTTATCTGCAGTTTGACGGAAGCGATGTCATCCTCGTCAAATGCGATACTTCGCTGCAGCCTTATTCCCGTTTCTATGGCGGTCTTGGCTTAACGAGGGAGATCACGCTCGTTGAAAACGGCAGAGTTCACCTTATGCCCGGTGCTTTGAACGCAAGGATGACGAAGCTCGACGGCAAGGCAGAAGTGGAAGTCTATTCCGAAATCAGCTTCCTCCGCGATGAATTAAACGCAAGGCTTGACCCCTTTGAAGGCGAAAGCAACCGCTCTGCAAGGTTCCTTGTGAGGACCGATATCATCGATAAAGACGGCAATATTGCGGCAACGAACTCGCTCGGTGAATGCCTCGTTCACTGCACAGCAACATTCAAATTGACACAGAAACTCACGATCGAAAACCCGATCCTCTGGTCCGATGAGGAACCGAATCTTTACCGTGTTCATACACAGGTCTTCTGCGGCGGAAAGATCGTCGATGATGAGATCATTCCCCTTGGGCTTCGCAAGCTCGAAAAATCGCCCGAAAAAGGACTTTTGGTCAACGGCAAAGCGACGCTTCTGCGCGGATTCTGCCTGCATCAGGATGGCGGCTATTATGGCGAAGCAGTACCCATGAAGGAATGGGTAAGAAGGCTTTCCGCACTCCGCGAAATGGACTGCAATGCGATCAGAACTGCGCATCATCCCTATCCCGATCTCTTCTATGCGGTCTGCGATTATATGGGCTTCTACGTCATGGACGAAGCTTTTGACGAATGGCACAGGGCTTGGCCGCGCAATTATTCCGACACAAAAGGCGGCAAAAATACCTACGGCTATTATCTCTATTTCGATCAGTGGGCAAGAACGGATACAAAATCTGCCGTTATCCGCAACCGCAGGCATCCTTCCGTTATCATGTTCTCGCTCGGCAATGAGATCCCGGATTATTACTACGACGATTCCGTTGAAACATACGCTGAATTGAAGGCGATCGTGAAAAAATATGCGCCCGATCTTTGGGTAACCGAAGGCAGCGAAGGCCAGTGCAACCTTCCTCTGAATGAAGATATGCTGAGCCTTTCCGATGTTGTCGGTCTCAATTATTGCGAAATGCGCTACCACGAAAAGTTCTACCAGCCGATGCACGCAAAACACCCGGATTGGGTCATGGTCGGCAGCGAAAACTGCGATATGGGTCAGCATTGGCGCGAAGTGGAAAAACAGAGCTATGCGATCGGTATGTTCTTCTGGACGGGCATCGACTATCTTGGCGAATCCGGCGGCAGCGAAAACCCCTGCGTTCGTGCGGATGATTTCAACGGCGAAAAACTCTGTCATGCATCGAATTCCGGTAAACTTGATATCACGCTTGGCAAAAAGGCGATGTTCTATTACAGAAAGAGCCTTTGGGCAAAAGAACCGATGGTCTATGCGGCCGTCAAGCTGCGTGAATATGATCCCTGGAACTTCGGCAGCAGGATGCAGGCAAGACCGCTCTGGAACTTTGAACAGGGCAAAAAGCTGACCGTCTATATCATGACGAACTGCGAAGAAGCGGAGCTCATCTTAAACGGCAAAAAGCTCGGCAAATACAAAAATGCACCCGAAACGGCAATGCCGATCGAAGTGGATGTGGATTATATTCCCGGCGAGCTGAAAGTCATCGGCTATAACAAGGGCAAAGCGGTCTGTGAAAACAGGATCGCGACCTATGGCGAACCGAAGAAGCTGCTCATCGAACCCGACTGCACAAAGCTCAGCGGTGCGGAAGATATCGTTACGCTCAGGTTCAGCCTTGTCGATGAAAACGGCGAAGTCTGCCAGATTTCCGACAGAAAAGTCACAGTCGAAGCGGAAAACGGCGAACTTTTGGCGATCTGTTCGGGCAATTTGGCCGATAAACAGAGCTGGTATGGGACGAACAGCTATACCCTTTACCGTGGAACGGCACAGGCAAGCTTCATGAGCAAAGATGCGGGCAAGATGATCATCAAAGCATCCTGCGAAGGTGCTGAAGATGCCATGATCGAGATCGAAGTGGAATAAACTTTTCAGCTGACTCTGGAAAAGGAACTGTCATTTTTTATTATAAACTCTTGCCTCTCCCTTTGGGAGAGGTGTCCGAACATCGTGAGGACGGAGAGGGCATACATTCCATAAGAATTAAAAATACAGCAGAACATTCTTGATCATCTGCAGAAAAAGAAACGGAGTACATCTCTATCGATGCGCTCCGTTTTTATTTGCAAATCCTTCCGCATTTCGCTACAATAGGACATGAACACGGAAAGGAAATACTATGACACAAGCAAATAATCAGAAATCGAATAAAGGTAACGGCTGCGGCTGTATTCTTCTTATCATTGCGATCATAGTGATGATCGGCACTTGCGGCAGTGAAAGCGAAAAAAAGAACAGCTATACGCCCACATATAGCTATGAAAGCACACAGACGAGCTATGTTTCTTTGCCGACAATAGCGCCGACAACAAATGAAAATGTTATACCGCCTGCGGAAGGTGTTTACGGCGGAACCAGCGAGATCAACGGCGAAAAGCTCATGGGCGATATCCATACCTATAACCGCATTCTTGACGAAACGGGCATGAGCATTGAATCGCTTGAGATCACGAACAGCTCTATGGAAGATGGGCTTATGACCGTTTGGGTCGTTTATACGGCGGAAAACAGCTATTGCCGCTATTTTGGCGAGATCCTTTTTGCCTATGACGGGCAGGAAGTCAGCTATTACGAGATCGGGCATGACTATTACGAGCCGAAATTTGCCTGTGATCCGAATGTTCCTTTTAACTATGTGGCGGATGTCTATCTTGGCGCAATGCCGACGGTAGAGATCGTTTCCCACGAAAAAACGGGTGAATTCCGCGAAGATTTCGCCATCAAGGTCGATTTTTATGAAGATCCGGGCGAAAAGTTCACGGATATGCACTATGTGACCTGTGATTTTGACCTGTATTCGGGTTGGTACGTCAGCGATTCGAGGCAAGAGCGAGTAGGCTGACAATAAAAAACTGCCTTTCGGGTAAACCGAGGGCAGTCTTTTTTATTTTGTGTAATTTTCCCTTGCGAAAAGGTATTCCGTTGTGACGATAAAGTTTTCAAGATCAAAGGCATCAAGACCGGCAAAAGCCGTCATTTCATCCATCAGCGCACTTGATCCTTCGCAGAAAACAAAGGAAGTTTCAAGCTCGATACCGCAAAGTATATCAATGCCCAAAAATTCTTCATCCTGATTTTCGTAAAGCGCTTTCCCTGTTCCTTCGTTTTTGATGCGGAAGAGAATGGCTTTCGGCGTTTTGCCTAAAAGCTTTTGCCTGTGAAAATCATTTTCCAGAAGGTTATAGAGGATAAGCCCGTTTTCGGGAATTTCCTCGGTCGGGTAATGACTTTTGAGGTAGGAAAGGATCTCTTTACCGCCTTTTTTGTTCGGCGTCAGCGTATTTTTTGCTTTTTCGTAGAGTTCTTTTCTTTCTGTGAGCTCTTTTTTGGTCAGCGGATGTTTGATCATGAAAAATCACTTTTATCTGTGCATATTGACAAATTTCATGGCCTTTTGCCAGTCGTCGCGGTTGAAGAAATGCGTGCCCTGACGCAGATGATAACCGATATTTCCCTCGAAGAATTCTTCACCGATCTCCGCAAAACGATCGGTCGGGATGTTATGCTCGCCAAAGAAAGGCGCTGCGGCAAGTGCGGCCATTTGCTGTGCATGGATGCCTGCCCATGTATCGCCGGAAGCACAGCCGAGTGCAAGCTTTGCAGGCGCTGCACAGGCGAGCAGATAGTGCTGATCAAAGGGCATTGCCGCTTCGTTATCCACATATTTCAGATAGTTTTTGCAGAACCAGAAGGGGAATTTGGTACAGATCTGCGAAATCGTTTCGCCATCTCTCGGGCGAGCAAGCGCCGCACCGGAGTTTCCGGATTCATTGGCATAAACAAAGGCAAAGCGTCTGTCTGTTGCAGCGGCAAGAAGGGCAGTTTTCCCAAGGCGAGAATGACCGCAGACGATGGCACAGCTAAGATCGAGAACGTCTGTTCTTGTTTCGGCATAATCCATGAGCCTGTGCACTGCCCAAGCCCACATGGCGATCTTTCCGGGATCATTGTCTTTTCTTTCTTTGCCGCCGAAAAGGACACCTGCCAAGCCGTCGTTCATGTCTTCATTATCCATTGTGACGTCGTTGTAGCAGACGGTCAGCACAGCAAATCCATTGTCAAGGATCTCTTCCGATGGTTCGTAGCGATCGGGTACGCTATCCCTGAAATTGATATGGATAAAAAATGGGTGCTGTTTACCGTCTTTGGGCAGTTTGGCATAGAAAGGAAAGCTGAAATCCTTGCCGTTGATGCGGCAATCGGCATGGATACAAAGTAGATCTGCCTTGCCGCCGGCGTAATCCTCAAAGAGCATTTCGCTTCGCCAGGAGATTTCTGATGGTTTTTCCGGGAGATGCCCATATTCTTCTTCGAGAAGGATCGCAAGCATTTCTTCACGGCTTTTCAGTGCAGGAAGATGTAAGTTTTCAAGCGTTTTATTTGGCATATTTTTCACCTCGGGATTATTATATCATGCGGAATGTCGGAGGCGAAATAGGGAAATGTTGGTTTTTGTTATGGAGTAAAGAAAATTGACAAGTGATGAGTGATGCAGCTGTGCTGTGATAGGGGATGCGATATGTACACGGGCAGGATGCTTTTATTATATGAAAAACACAGTCACCATACTTTGTATGATAACTGTGTTTTTTGCATTGTACTTCTCAATCGATACAAAAGACCCGGTTGCAGGTTGCATGCATATTCAGAGTTGGGTTTGTTTCATATCAAATGAGATTTGATAGCGGGAATTTCTGTATTGGTCAAAAATGCTGACGCTTGTATGGTGTGCCTGTAAGATTGGAGAACGATAGCGCAGCTCTTTTAAAACATAGGAGGTATCTGAAACAAGATAATAGTCTTTGCCGCTTGTTTGCAGGAGTGAGAAGATCCAGAAGTGATCGATTAACTCTTGCAGCGATTGCCGCACTGTTTCAGAAGCATGTTCATCGTATTCCATAACAGCAAGGGAGATGCCGTATTTTTTACATTCTTTTCGGAATGTCTCGGCATTCTCCTCCGAAAGCAATTCGTTCAAGAGGTTTTCCTGATAACTGAAATCTTCCGCTAAGCGAATGTGGTAAGTGCCTTTCGATATTTCCGCGATATATCGGGAAATTGCCTCTGTCAAAACAGGCGTAAGCAGCTCGTTCTTTTTGCAGCGCAAAGTTAATGTTTTGTGGCCATTGTGTTCTTCCAACTGTGCATCTGCATAGCGGGCATAGAACCATTCCTTGATTTTGTCATGCATTTCCTGTGCATTTTTGGCGGCATAGTCAAACCGCAGAAAGAAGCCGCCAAATGAGAATAAATGGTCATGGAAGCTCCGCGGTGCAGGCTTGGTTTCCTGACGGAATACGCAAACACCGTCAAGTGTCATTTCCTCAAAATGGCCGTTCAGACTTTGCACCCGATTCGTAAGAGGCTTGAACCGCAGACAACCCGGACAAACCCGATTGATCACTTCGCGCAAATGTGCATTGTATTCGGTTTGGTCCATTACTTCAACGTGAACAGGGTATACATTCCCGCAGTTTTCAATCGTGACCATACTGGGCTCGTCGTGATAGCCGGAAAGAAAATACGGAGCCATACTGCGGCCTTTTATCACAGAGAAATTGCGTGCTTCGTGGTCTTCCCGAAGTTCGATCATGTTATATTTTGCGGGTAATGTTTGCTCATGAAGATTCCGGATAAACGTTTCGTAATCATCAAATTCTGTGGGTAGAAGATAATATGTTCCCTCATAATAGATTGCGTTATACATAATGCCCTTCCATTCAGTTAATTGTGTATTCCGGGATTATTATAACATGCGGAATGTCGGAGGTGAAATAGGGAAATATTTGTTTTTTATTATGGAGTAAGGAAAATTGACAAGTGATGAGTGATGCAGCTGTGCTGTGGGGTGATACGATGCATACTTTGTATGGTAACTGTATTTCTGTGCTTTCAGCACGAAAATGCAAACCGCTAATTTCAGTGAAATATTCGGCTTACGCCGAATGCGAAATAATTCTCCTTGCGAATTGTGAAATTTTCTGCTTACGCAGAAAGTGAAATGAAATAAATCCACTCACGCCCGCAGGCATTTCACATTGCGAAGCAATATTTCACTGCCGAAGGCAATTTCACAAATCCCACAGGGATTTATTTCGTTGAAAAAAGGACTTCACTTTCGTGAAATCCTTTTTTCTTGGCGGAGAAGGCGGGATTTGAACCCGCGCTACGATTCACTCGTACTACTCCCTTAGCAGGGGAGCCCCTTCAGCCGTACTTGGGTACTTCTCCATAAAAACTATAAAATTATTTGGCGGAGAGAGAGGGATTCGAACCCCCGGTGCCTCTCAGCATCACTGGTTTTCAAGACCAGCTCCATAAACCACTCGGACATCTCTCCATAGCGAAGCCGTCTCAAACAGCATTTATAGTATAGCAAAGGGCAGGCATGATGTCAAGAGAAAAATAAAAAAGAACGACACGCATCGGTGCCGTTCTCATGCATTATTTATTCGATCGTGAAAAGATAGCTGTTCGGGATCATACCGAATTCATCGGCAGAAAACAGGATCGCATAGAAATCCATGCCGCTGCCGGAATAGAAGAGCATCGGCGAAGCAAGATCACAGCAATGCACGATCTCTTTGCTGTGGAGGAGATACATCGCATAAGGATATTCCGTTTCTTCCTGCGCATTGATGATGAAATAGCTTTCGGATGCGGAAAGGTAACCAAAGGTTTCGGGTTCAACGCTTTCCATCACGAGCGTGCTTTCGTCGTTTTCAAAGTCGAAATAATAGACATTGTAGAGCGACTGGTCATCTCTGCCGGCATTGGAAAGGACAAGTGCAGATTTGCCGTCTTTTGCAGCCGCGAAATGATTTGCAGGGCAAACGGCTTTGCGTTCGGGTTCTTCCGCAGTGGTATCGATGCGTGTAAGCTCTGCGGTTTCGCCGTTGATGAAATAAATATAGCCGTCTGCATAGGCAATTTCGCTGATGTCACCGGGCTGTTCCTCGATCGCTTTGACGGAAATGACGTTATCTTCGCCAAAACTGCAGGAAATGAGCTGCATTGCGCTGTGGATGCCTGTCATGGCAAAAAGCGTATTTTCGCTGTCGTGCCATGCAAAACCTGCGGTCAGATCACCGAAGCCTTCTTCGCCCATGTTGAGGAGCTGTTTTTGCTCGGTATCGTAAACATAGAGGATAATATCATCCATCGAGGAATCGAGTATCGCAAGGTAACGGCCGTCATGCGAATAAGCGGCGTCGGTTATGCCGTAAAAATCCGTGCCGAAATCGAGCTTGACCGGTGCTTCATCGGTTCTGCGGATCCAGATCTCGTCTTTGGTGACCTGTTCCACATCGGCATTTTTATCGGGAACGACCGTTCGGATGTAAAGCGTATCGCCCGAAGGAGAACGCAGGAGATAATGGGCATTTTCCATATCGGCAGCATAGATCAGCTCTTTGCCGTCTTTTATGCCGATGACCTGACGCATTGGCTGGGAAGTTTGCGCAACATTGGGAAGTTCAAAGGCAGAAAGCTTCTGGATCTGCGTCAAGCTGCTATTGCCAAGGTCATTTAACTGTGCGTCGATGACGACCTTGCGGTTGCTGATGTCGGTTTCATCGCTGTAACCGCCGGAGATCAGCAGGATGCTTTCGTTATCGCTGCAAAGCGTCGGTTCAAAATCCGATAATGCCTCGAGGTTGCCATCCTGAAAATCGTCATAGGCATCGAGCGTGAGGTAATACATCGGCTCGGTTTCGTCTTCCTCTTTTTCGCAGAGGAGAATGATGAGGTTGTTTTTCTCTTCGGCAACGGAAAAGCTGACGTTTTCTGCAAGCTGCAGGTAAACATTATAGCTGCCGTCAAAAGAGGAGTGATAGCCGAAAGTGCCCATGATCAGGCTGCTTTCGGAAAGAATGTTCGTTTCCGCATATTCATAAAACTCGATGCCGCTGAAGCTGAGTTTCATGCGCTTGGGATGATCCGTTAAACTGATCTGATAAGCCGGAACGGAATCGATCTCTTTTTCGGTAATGCCGGCGAGTGTACTGCCGCTGGTAAAGCCGAAGCGCAGTTCAAGCCCGTCTTTTGTGATATTTCCTGCGGCATATTTGATGTTGATGCTGCCCGAAAGATCTTGATTGCCGCCGCTGACGACTTCGCCCGAAACAAAATCGGGCTCTTCGTTTAATACAGGCGCCTGTGTTTTTGTGTAATCTGCCTCGGGAACGCTGCAGGCGATGGCAAAGACCATGAGCAAGGCAAGCAGCAGACTGATAGTTTTTTTCATATTCTGTTCTTTCTGTTAAAGTGTTTTTGCGATCTCTTTAATATAAGCCGCAAATTTTTCGCGCAGATCGGGCCTCGAAAGTGCCGTTTCGACCGTTGCTTCGAGGTAGCCCTGTTTATCGCCGACGTCGTAGCGTCTGCCTTCAAATTCGTAGGCATAGATGGCTTCTTTCTGCATGAGCTTTTTCAAGGCATCGGTCAGCTGCAGTTCACCGCCTTTACCGTAGCCGGTTTCTTCGAGTGCGGTAAAAATCGCAGGCGTTACGACATATCGCCCAAGGATCGCCATATCCGAAGGTGCTTCATTGACAGGCGGTTTTTCGACCATATCGGCAAGCTTATGGAGTCTTTCGCCCGATTTTTCCGCAACGGAGACGATACCGTATTTATTGACATTTTCATGCGGAACGTTCTGTACGCCGACGATGGAGCTGCCCGTTTTTTCGTAAGCATCCATGAGCTGGCGAATAGCAGGCGAGACATTTTCACGCTGCTGCATGACGATATCATCGCCGAGCATGATGCCGAAAGGTTCATTGCCGACGAAATCCTTTGCGCAAAGAATGGCATGGCCCAAACCTTTTGTCTCTTTCTGGCGGATATAGAAGATCTTTGTCATATTGGCGATACCGCGGACCATTTCTGCGGTTTTTTCGTTGCCGCTTTTAATGAGCCTGTCCTCGAGTTCGGGCGAAATATCGAAGTGATTTTCGATCGACTGTTTATCTCTGCCTGTGATGATGAGGATGCTTTCCGCACCTGCGGCGACGGCTTCTTCGATGATATACTGCAAGGTAGGTTTATCGACGATGGGGAGCATTTCTTTGGGAACAGCCTTTGTTGCCGGAAGGAACCTTGTGCCGAGACCTGCTGCCGGAATGACGATTTTTTTGACTTTCATGATGTTCAACCTTTTTTGTAGTATTTTCCGCCAATTTGACGGAACTTTTCCTTATTATACACCAATAAAAAGAATTTGGCGAGTTAAAAGAAGGGGAATGCTGCCCGTTTTGTGCTGTTATGGGTAGTTTTAACAGAAATAACAAAGATTATTTACAAGAAATATGGAACAGATCTGCATTTGTTTTGCCGTACAGCAGATAGTTTTAACGAAAATAACAAAGATTATTTACAAGAAATATGGAACAGATCTGCATTTGTTTTCCTGTACAGCAGATAATTTTAACGAAAATACTTAAAATATTTATGAGTAAAAGAAAAATGAGCCAGATAAACAGGCTCATCTTTTTTGTTATTTGTTTTCTGCGTCTTTCTTACGGATCTCAACACGGCGGATCTTTCCGCTGATGGTCTCGGGAGCTCTTTGACAAACTCGACAACACGCGGATATTTATAGGGTGCGGTTGCGTTTTTGACGTAATTCTGCAGCTCTTTGACAAGCGCATCGGAAGGTTCATAGCCCGGTGCCAAAACGATGGTCGCCTTGATGACCTGACCTCTGTCCGGATGCGGAACACCGGTGATCGCCGTTTCGAGGACAGCCGGATGTTCCATCAGTGCGCTTTCAACTTCGAAAGGACCGACTCTGTAGCCGCTCGTTTTGATGACGTCATCCGCACGGCCGACATACCAGAAGACACCGCGTTCATCGCGCCATGCGAGGTCGCCCGTATGGTAGAAACCATCGTGCCAGACGGCTTTTGTTGCCTCGGGGTTGCGATAGTAGGAAAGGAAAAGACCGGGATAGATCTTGTTTTCATCGGCTTTGATGCAGACTTCGCCGGATTCGCCTGTGCGGCAAACGGTTCCGTCGTCGTTGTAGACGTTGATGTCATACAGCGGGGAAGGCATTCCAAGAGAACCGGGGATACCATCATCCCAGATGAAGTTGCCGAGGGAAAGAACGGTTTCCGTCTGACCGAAAGCTTCGCGGATGCGGAGACCTGTTGCCTTATAGAACTGTTCGGAAACTTCGGGGTTTAAGGCTTCGCCTGCTGCCATTGCATATTTGAGCTTGCTGAAATCATATTTGGAAAGGTCTTCCTTGATGAAATAGCGATAGATCGTCGGCGGTGCACAGAAGCTCGTGATGCCGTATTTTTCCATCATGGCAAGGAGGTTCTGCGGGACGAAGTTATCGAAGTCATAGACGAAAACTGCAGATTCCGCGAGCCACTGACCATAGAGCTTGCCCCATGCGCATTTGCCCCAGCCGCTGTCGGAAACAGTCAGGTGCAGACCGCCATGTTCGTTGTTGTGCCAGAAGGAAGCGGTGATGATATGCGCCAAAGCATAGTGGAAGTTGTGCGCAGCCATCTTGGGCATACCCGTCGTGCCGGAAGAGAAGTAGATGAGCATGATATCGCTCGGGCAGACGGTAACTTTTTCATAAACGCCATCGGATTCTTCGAGCATAGCATCGAAATCGAGCCAGCCTTCGCGCTTTCCGCCAACGATGAACTTTGTTTTGAGTTCGGGTGCTTTTGCCTGTGCCTTATCGGTTTCGTCCGCAACTCTTTCCTGTGCGGTGACGACAACGGCAGAGATGCCGGCAGCGTTGATGCGGTAGGTGATATCCTTTTCGACGAGAAGGTGCGTTGCGGGGATAACAACTGCGCCGATCTTATGCAGTGCGACGATGGCGATCCAGAACTGGTAATGACGCTTTAAGATCAGCATGACGCGGTCGCCTTTTTTGATGCCCTGTTTCTGGAACATTGCGGCAGCCTTATCGGAAAGCCTTGCGATATCCGCAAAGGTAAAGCGGCGCTCATCGCCTTCGAGGTTCGTCCAGAGGAGCGCCAGAAGATCCGGCTGTTCTTCCCCAAGTTTATCGACAACGTCGTAACCGAAATTGAAATCGTCCGGTGCGTTTAATGTAAAGTTTTTAGAGAAATCTTCGTAGGAAGTGTACTTTCTCCCTACATATTTTTCAAATAAAGCCATGGTGTTTTCGTTTCCTTACTTGGCGATGATAGCCAAAAATTTGCAGGGCTTCCCATTTTCCGCCTGCATAGCGTGGGGATGCTTGGAGTCAAACATGATTGTGTCTCCGGGGCCCATGAGGATCGACTGATCTTCGACGAATACGGTCATATGTCCCTCGATGATATAGTTGATCTCCTGGCCGCTGTGTGCATTTTTATGTGTCGCTGCGTTGACATCGGAAGGTTCAACAGTTACGAGGAAGGGTTCCATTTTTTTGTTTTTGAAGATGTATGCGAGGTGCTGATATTTGTATTCTTTTCTTCTGTGGAGGGCTAAGCCTTCGCCGCTTTTGACGTAGGAGAAGAGCGTCAGCCTTGCGCTTTCACCGGTTAAGAGGTCGGTGATGTCTACATTTAACTTTTCAGCAACTGTATAAAGGAAACTGAATGCGAAATCTCTGTTTCCTTTTTCATATTCAAGATATTCATCAACGGAAATACCCAAAAGCTCTGCCATTTCCTCTGCGCTGACTTCCATAATGTCGCGCAGCATGCTAATTCGCTCAGCTATCTGTTTTGTTTTTTCTTCCATTGTGATTGCTCCTTTTTTAAGATTTGCCTTTGCAAAACTGCGGGTTAGCGCGCTTTATGACCGGTTTTTCCGGAGTTCTGCAATAAAAAAACCGTCCCAAAATAAGGGACGGTTTTAGCCGTGGTACCACCCAAATTGACGATCGACGGGAATGAAAATTCATGCCCCGCGGAAACGCCCGCTTGAGATCTTTTAACGGGGATCATCCGCTGCCTTCTACATATCGCAGGCAGGGCTACAAAGTGATTTGTTTTAAGCTTCCGTCCTGAGCCCTTTCACCACTAGGGGCTTTTCTCTTTTAGGACCTGTTCCTAAAACCGTCTTTGTCATAGCCTTTATGAAAAAGAGTAGTTTGTTTTTTTATGTTTATGCGCCGACTGTGAGGGATTCGCTCATCAGGACGAACATAACTTCCTTTGCATTCCAGATGACGTTTTCGCCTTCGAGGTTTGCGAAGTTCTTGCCGTAAGCTTCCTTGACTTCTTTGGGCTGGCTGCCGTTGGAAGAAGGTGTGCAGGAAAGGAATCCATAGATCTCACCATTCCATGCCGGGTCAACCGCAAAGCTTGCCGTGTAGGCTTCTTCGGTGACTTCCTGAATTTCGCTTGCCAGCTCTTTGCCGGAAGCGCTGAAGATGGATACTTTGATGACCGTTCCCTGCATGAGGTTTGTCTCGCCGCTGACCGTTGCCGTATCGCCTTCGATCGTCAGCGTGCAGCTGCCGTTGATGGCATGGGTAACTTCGCCGCCGGCAGGTTTTTTAATGGGCTTCGGTGCCTGTTTGCAGCCGATAAGGGACATTGCGATCATCAGGATCAGAGCGATCGCGAGGGATCTCGTAACTTTTTTCATTACTTTCCTTTCCATTCGCTTTTCGTAATGCAGTATAAAACAAATTTTTTGATTTGTAAATAGTGTTTTAGCGAATTAACAAATTATTTTCTTAAATTAGCGCGGTTGCGGAGGTTATGATCGAGGATCTTTTTGCGGATGCGGATGCTCTTCGGTGTAACTTCCATATATTCATCATCGCCCAAAAATTCGATCGTTTCTTCAAGAGACATGATCTTTGCCGGTGTTAAGCGGAGTGCTTCGTCGGAACCTGCTGCACGGATGTTGGTCGCGTGCTTTTTCTTGCAGACGTTGACGACGATGTCATCCTGCTTCGGGTTAATGCCGACGACCATACCGCCGTAAACGGGCATACCCGGTGTAACAAAGAGTGTGCCTCTGTCCTGCGCCTGGAAAAGACCATAGGCAACAGCTTCGCCGGCTTCGTAGCAGATGAGCGAACCGCTCTGACGATCCGGAATTTCGCCCTTATAGGGTTCATAGCCGGAAAGGATCGAGTTCATGATGCCTTCACCGCGCGTATCGGTTAAAAATTCGCTGCGGTAGCCGAAAAGACCTCTTGCGGGAATGAGAAATTCAAGGCGCATTCTTGTATCACCGAGAGGATTCATTTCTGCAAGTTCGCCTTTGCGTATACCGAGCTTTTCGATGACGATGCCGACGGATTCCTTCGGAACGTCGATGATCAGGCGTTCAATCGGCTCTGTCTTGACGCCGTTTTCCTCGTGGAAGAGGACGTGCGGTTTGCTGACGGCAAATTCAAAGCCTTCACGGCGCATATTTTCGATCAGAATAGACAGGTGCATTTCGCCTCTGCCGAGAACGACGAACCTGTCGGGAGAATCGGTTTCATGAACACGCAGGGAAACATCTCGCAGAAGCTCCGTCATGAGGCGCTGTCTTAAATGACGGGATGTGACGAATTTACCTTCCTGACCGGCAAAAGGACTGTCGTTGACGAGGAACATCATTTCAACGGTCGGTTCGGAAATTTTAACGAAGGAAACGGGTTCAACTGCATCGGGTGTGCAGACGGAGTTGCCGATGTTGACATCCTGAATGCCGGAGAAAGCGACGATATCGCCTGCTTTTGCGGATTCAACGGGTGCTTTTTTGAGGCCGTCATAGACATAAAGTGCGGTGACTTTGTTTGTCTGCATGATGCTCTTATCGTGATAGTCGCAGAGGACGACCTGCTGACCGTTTCTGATCTCGCCGCGTTCGATTTTGCCGATTGCCATACGGCCGACATAATCGTTATATTCGATCGAGGAAACGAGGACCTGCAGCGGGCCTTCCGTATCAACTTCCGGCGGATCGATATGGGATAAGATCGTTTCAAAAAGCGGCTTTAGGTCTTCGCCCGGTGTATGCGGGTCAAGGCTTGCTGTGCCTGCTCTTGCGGAGCAATAAACAACGGGAGATTCGAGCTGATCTTCGCCTGCTTCGAGGTCAAAGAGAAGCTCTAAAACTTCGTCGGAAACATCATCAAGGCGTGCATCGGGTCTGTCGATCTTGTTGACGACGACGATGACCTTGAGGTTAAGGTCGAGCGCTTTGGATAAAACAAAGCGTGTCTGCGGCATCGGGCCTTCATAGGCATCGACGAGGAGCAGTACGCCATCGACCATTTTCAAAACACGTTCAACTTCGCCGCCGAAATCGGCATGTCCGGGAGTATCGACAATGTTGATCTTGATGCCGTTATAAGTAATGGATGTATTTTTTGCAAGGATGGTGATACCGCGTTCTCTTTCGATATCGCCGGAGTCCATAACGCGGTCTGCAACGACCTGATTATCGCGGAAAACGCCGCCCTGTCTTAACATTTCGTTGACGAGCGTTGTCTTGCCATGGTCGACGTGTGCGATGATGGCAACGTTTCTTAAATCCTCTCTTTTCATAAATAACCTCTAAAAATGATAAACTGTATCAAAACCCGAAAAAGGGTATTCTTTCAAAAAATCAGCTTGGCTTCCACATGAAAAAAATTGCTTCATATATAAAGACCGCAAATATTTTACAGTTTTGGCGCATTTTTGTCAACCGAATGCAGGGCTTTCCCATGAAAATCGCTCTATTTTTTTATAAAAGCTTTTGGGGAACTTTTTCCTCTGTGAATTTATGCTATAATGTTGGCGGAGGTTCCGAAACGTTGAAGAAATTGCCTATGCGGGATTACCCCGAAGAGTTGAGAAAAGAAAAATACGGGCTTTTTGGCACAGTGGAAGAAAACGCCTGCGGTGTGATCGCAGTGCATAATATTTTGCTGCCGTATGAAACGCCGCCTTTTGCCGAAATGATAAAATTCTTCAGCCGGCATATGGCTGCCTTTTTCGGGCGTATGGGAACGAGACTTTTTCCGCTTCTCAGGTACCTCGGGAAATACGGAAAGACCGAAAGAGTAAAAAAAGGTAAGGCATACGATGCGGTTTTGGGCGTGATTGTTTATCTGAACAGGTTTTTTATCCCTGTCGGGCTGCATTATTTTGCCGGAAGAGCGGAGAAAATCGGTAAATACCGCTTTTACAATATGTGCCGCGGAAGCGAAGACCTGCTTTTAAGCCCAAAAGAAGCAAGAGAGAAATTAAAAACTGTGCGCTATGTGAAAAAATACCGTGCTGTATCGCCGCTGTTTTTTGGCTTTACGGATGATCAGACAAAATTTGCAAAGGAAAACGAAGAATGAAAAAGCTTTTGGTTTTAATACTGGCGGCGCTGATGCTTTTTGCTGCATGCGGGAAAAAAGCGGAAACACCGACGGAAACGAGCATCATTGAATTTGAAGAGATCGAAGTGCCGACGATCGCACCGACTCCGCTGCCAACGCCTGAACCCACACCCGAACCGACACCGGAGCCTACGCCCGAACCTGACCCGATACAGCAGATCATCGACGGCATGAGCGACCGTGAACTCATCGGGCAGATGGTCATGTGCGGTTTTACGGGGCTGAACTCTGTGCCGCAGGAATTTAAGGATTTCATGGCGGAGTATAAACTTGGCAACATCATTTTGTTCAGCTGGAACATCGAAACGGATGAACAGACGAGAAAATTAACCGCTATTCTGGAGGAAAACAATCCATTTCCCGAATTGCCGCTGATCATTTCCACAGATGTCGAAGGCGGTTCCGTCAGACGGTATGAAAGCTGGAAGCCGAACATCAGCTCGGCAAAAACGCTTTACCAAAGGGATGACCTTGAGGCAACCTTTGAGCAGTATCAGCGCATTGCGGAAAGGCTCACGGGCGATGGCATCAATATGAATTTAGCGCCTGTTCTCGATATTTCCAAAAATCAGGACAGTACATTTTTGGGCAAGCGCATCTTTGGCAAAGACCCCGAAAAAGTTTCCGAACACGCTGTTCAGGCAATTTTGGGCACACAAGCCGGCGGAGCTTTATCTGTCGGCAAGCATTACCCGGGTCATGGCGGAACGGCAACGGATTCGCACGCATCGACGCCTGTGATCGATAAAGGTTTATCGGAGCTTTTATCCTATGATCTCATTCCCTTTAAAAATGCGGTCGATGCCGGAATTGACGGTATGCTTGTCGGGCATATCTTGTTCCCGAATATCGATTCGGAGGTTTCTTCGGTTTCCTATACATTTATTACGGAAATTCTGCGTGAGGAATTCGGTTTTGACGGCATGGTCATGAGCGACGATATGCGCATGGGCGGCATTACAAAACACATGAGCTGCGGAGAAGCGGCTGTCCGTTTTGTCGAAGCAGGCGGCGATATGGTCCTCATCGGCAAATATATTGAAAAACAAAAGGATGTTTTCGAAAGTCTTTACGAAGCTTTGGAAAGCGGAAGACTTACGCGCGAAAGGCTTGAAGAAAGCGTTTACCGCATCATCAGGCTCAAACAGAAAGTGGCAGTATGAAAAGCAAGAAAGAACTGACAGAGGGTTTTGCCCGAAATGATGAAGAAAAAGTCTTTTTGGCATCACTCCTCGATAAAAACGAAATGGCACAGGATCGTGGAATCCCTTCTTTTTCCAAATTCTGTACGCAGGAACAGCAGGTCATTGCGAAAAGGCTCCTGGATGCGGTTCATGCGGAATATCATGTTTTCGGCGGTTACGAAAATGCGGAAAGAGCGATCTTCTGTTTTCTGCCGGAATATCTGGACGAAAGCTTTCTTTTTTCGGAAGACAGCCCGCTTGCGGTCGTTCGCGCGGAATATAAAGGGGAAAAGCAGCTTTCCCACAGAGATTTTCTGGGAAGCCTGATGGGGATCGGCATCATCCGTGAGGCTGTCGGCGATATTTTAACGGAAGAAAACCGCTGTCATTTTCTGATCATCCGCGAGCTTCTGCCCTTTATTCTGCAGAATCTTGCGCAGGCAGGAAGAGCATCCCTCACGCTTTCGGAAATTCCCTTGAGCGAACTTCCCACACCCGAACAGAAATTTGAGGAAAGCAGGGCAAGCGTCATGAGTATGCGTTTTGATGCGGTGATTTCGGCTGCTTTCCATATTTCAAGGGAAAAAGCGGCGCAATATGTCAATGCAGGCTATGCTTCGCTGAATCACCTCGAGTGCTTAAAAGGGGATAAGACCGTCAAAGACGGCGACATCATCAGCGTCAAAGGCTTGGGAAAGGCAAAGATCGAAGAAACAGGCGCGACTTCAAGGAAGGGAAGACTTTCGATCGTGATCAGGAAATATGCATAAGATTTTGGAAACGGAGCGGCTCTATTTACGCCGCATGAATGAAAACGATATACCGGCTTTAAAACGCATCATGCAGGATGAGGAAACGATGCTTGCCTATGAAGGCGCTTTTACGGATGCGGAAGTCCGCGAATGGTACGAAAGGCAGATCGCACGCTATGAAAAATACGGCTTCGGACTTTGGCTGGTCTGTCTGAAAGAAAACGACCGCGCGATCGGGCAATGCGGGCTGACGATACAGCCATGGAAAGATAGAGAAGTTCTGGAGATCGGCTATCTTTTTGAGCGGGCATACTGGCACCATGGCTATGCGACGGAAGCGGCGATCGGCTGCAGGGAATATGCCTTTTTGGTGCTTTCGGCAGAGGAAGTCTGTTCGATCATCAGGGACACAAACACAGCCTCCAAAAATGTGGCGATCCGCAACGGGATGAAATCTGAAGAGACATGGGTGAAGCATTACAGAGGCGTGGATATGCCGCACGAGCGTTTTGTGGTGCGGAAGAAATAATGATTATCAAATAAATGTAAAATCTTGGAAAGTAAAAAGGGTTTTCACATAGCTGCGGCGAATAGTAAAGTATAAGGAAGAAAAACGGAGGAAAACATGAAAAAAATAATCACTCTGCTTTTAGCTTTTATGCTGATATTTTCTCTCATTGCCTGCAGGGAAGAAGTGCAGGTTCCCGAACCAACGCCCGAACCGACCGTGTTATATATCAAAGACAATCGTGGTGTAGTGCCTGATATGGAAAACTATATAACTGCCCCTACTGTGTGGGAATGTGAAAAATTTAAAGAATATATCCTGGAAGATGACAGCTATGCAGATTATAACTTCAGTTTTTATATCCGCCTCTATGGCAGCAGATTGGTAGCATCCAAAAAAGCAAAGCAGGAGGAAGTTGATCGTCTTATTGGGCTTGGTTATAATGTGTGGCTTGATGAGGAAGGCGTCGTTCGAGGGATCGCAAGCCATGAACAGCTGAAAAACTTCCCCTATGTCGAAAGATTTGGCTATGATATCGGTTTGAGCAAAAAGTAATCTTATATTAGTAAAAATGCTTAACAACAAAAAACATCCGCTTTTTTGGGGCGGATACGTTACAGCGATGGCGAATAGTAAAGTATAAGGAAGAAAAACGGAGGAAATTATGAAAAAAATAATTGCTTTGATATTGGCATTTTTACTGGTCTTTTCCCTTGTTTCCTGTAAATTGGCAGAAAAAGAAGAAGCCGAACCAACTACTATTCCCACAGAAGAACCAACGCCCGAACCTTCTCCGACAGTGTTATATATTTGTGATCTGCATGGATTAGAAAATGATGAAAACATGACCGATATTGGTGATTTGCACTTAACACCTACATTTAGACGATATATCAATGATCCGAAATATGCAGATTATTCGTTTTGTTTTCTCATTACTTTGATAACGCCGAGGCTTTCAGCTCTAGCAAATGGTGATGTTAGCACGTACGACCCGGCAGATGATGCGGCTTGTGTGGAGCAAGAGGTAAACAGATTAAAGGAACTTGGCTACAATGTGTGGATTGTCGGCAAAGATAAAACAAAAATCAGGGGCATCGCTACCCAAAAACAGCTGCAGGAATTTCCCTATGATCGCAGTTCTTTTGCTTACAGAATGCACCTTTCTACAAACGTACCTTTTGAAGATGTAGAAAAATATTATAAGTATTGAAACACAGTTCCAACAAAAAACATCCGCATTTTCGTGCGGATGCTTTTATTTTACCTGTTAATTTTCGCCGGCAAGACCGAGTGCTTCGGCGGCTTCGGTCATCCCTTCGATCGAAAGCTGCATGACCGTTTCAAGCGGAAGAGCGAGAAGCTCTGCACCGCCTGCGATCAGCTCACGGTCAACTTTTGCCGCAAAGCGCTTGTCCTTGAACTTTTTCTTTAAGGATTTCAGCTCCATCCCGATGATGGATCTTCCCGGTCGCATGAGCGCAGAAGCCATGATAAGACCTGTGAGTTCGTCGATCGTATAGAGGACGAGCTCCATTTTAAGTTCCGGCTTTACATCACAGCAGATGCCATAGCCGTGCGACATAACGGCGTGGATAAAGGCTTCCTCAAAGCCGTTTTCGCGGAGGAGTTCGCCTGTTTTGATGCAGTGCTGATCGGGCCATTTTTCATAATCAAGGTCGTGCAGAAGGCCGACGATGCCCCAATATTCTTCGTCTTCGCCAAATTCACGGGCAAAGCGGCGCATGACGGCTTCAACCGCATAGGCGTGTTTCAAAAGGTGATCTTCGCTGTTGTATTCTTTTAAGAGCGCTAAGGCTTCGGTTCTTGTTTTCATGGTCTTTCCTTAAAATTAAAGAGCGTTTAAGTCGTAAGGTGTTTCCTGATAGACGTAGTAGTTGAGCCAGTTGGAAAAGAGCAGTGCCGCATGACTGCGCCAACGGACGACAGGTCGCTGTTCCGGGTCATCGCCGGGGAAATAGTTTGCGGGAATTTTGATCGGCAGGTTTTTGGCAACGTCGCGGTCATATTCGCGCTTTAAGGTCAGGCGGTCATATTCCGAATGGCCTGTGCAGAAGATCTGCCTTGCATTGTTTGCGACGATGAGGTAAGGACCGGCTTCTTCGGAAATGCCGACAAGCGTTAAATCGGGATGATTTTGGATATCTGCCGTATCGATGCCCGTATGACGGGAATGCGGCGCATAGAACATATCGTCAAAACCACGGATGATCGGCAGGCGCCTTGTCAAGAGCCTGTGTTCAAAAACGCCGAACATTTTTTCATCGAGAAGGTGTTTTTTGATGCCGTAGTGGTAATAAAGCCCTGCCTGAGCTCCCCAGCAGATATGGAAAGTGGAGAATACATTCGTTTTGCTCCATTCCATGATCTCTTTTAATTCATCCCAGTAATCGACTTCTTCAAAGGGAATATTTTCAACGGGTGCGCCCGTGATGATGAGTCCGTCGAACTTTTCGTGCTTGACATCGGAAAAGGTCTTGTAGAATTCATCGAGGTAGGTCTGCTCTGTATTTTTGGAATCGTGGGAAGCCATGTGCAGGAGCTGAATTTCAACCTGCAGCGGCGTATTGCCAAGAAGACGGAGAAGCTGCGTTTCGGTGACGACTTTTGTCGGCATGATATTGAGGATGGCGATGCGGAGCGGACGGATATCCTGCGAGCTTGCACGCTCATCTGTCATGACGAAGATATTTTCATCGCGGAGGACCTGCACCGCCGGGAGTTTGCTGTTTACATTAATAGGCACAGAACTTTCGTTCCTTTCATAAGATGTCACATAAAGCGGCAAAAATTTTGCGCTTGCCAAATATTATAGCCTAAATACGGCCGCTTGTATAGCGTTTTTTTGCCGCAGGAAAGGCTGTATATAAAAAACCGATTGCGGCTTTTTCTTCGTTGTAGTAATATAATAAAAATACTGCGAATTGACATTTAAGGAGAGACAACATGCAGAACATCAACACATGGCTCAGGGAATCCGCACAGGAATCCGCAAGGGAGCTTGTTCATATAAACGAAAAAGAATTGTTTCACAGGAATATTGCCGGTTTCGGTATGCGCGAAAAGGTCATCGACGTGCTTGGCGAACTGAGGGCAGCGCTTTTCCCGAGCCTTTATGAATCTTCGGAAACGAAAAAGGAATATATCGAAGTACACGTCACAGAGCATCTGAACCGTGCGGCGATCGGTCTTGGCGAAATTATCCGGCAGATACTGGAAAACAAATGCGAAAAAGTCGACCGCGTAAACTGCGACCATTGCAGCGATGCAGCTGAGCGATTGACCGTTCTCTTTATGGAAAAACTGCCCATGATCCGCCAGATGCTTTCCTATGATATCGAGGCAGCCTATATCGGCGATCCTGCGGCAAGATTTATCGATGAGATCCTGCTTTCTTACCCTTCGATCGAAGCGGTGAGCATTTACAGAATTGCCCATGAGCTCTTTGTTCTGGGGATCCCCGTTATTCCGCGCGTCATGACGGAATATGCACATCAGCTGACAGGTATCGATATTCATCCGGGGGCAAAAATCGGGAGTCATTTCTTCATCGACCACGGAACGGGCGTCGTCATCGGCGAGACCTGCGTCATCGGCAGCCATGTCAAGCTCTATCAGGGCGTGACGCTCGGCGCAAAGAGCTTTGAACTGGATAGCGACGGAAACCCTGTAAAAGGCATCAAGCGACACCCGAATATTGAAGATGATGTCGTCATTTATGCAGGGGCTACGATTTTAGGCGGCGATACGACCGTTGGCAAAGGCAGCGTCATCGGCGGCAACGTCTGGCTTGTAAAAAGCGTAGCGCCTTACTCCATGGTCTATAACGCAACGCCTGAACCGCATATCAGGTGATCTGGATTTATGTTAAAAAATATTGCAGTCAAAGTCCAGTACGACGGCACGAGATATAACGGCTGGCAGGTACAGGGCAACACGGAAAAAACAATACAGGGAAAGCTCGAAGCGATCTTGAAAAAGATGACGGGAAAATACA
>SVGZ01000031.1 GCA_015056045.1 Clostridiales bacterium
CCGCAGCTATGGCTGCTGAAATCCTTACAGGCAAAACGATCCTCGAAGCTCTCAACACAGACCTCGTCTGCGACGCTATCAACACAGCGATGAGAGAACTCTTCCTCCAGATCGTCTATGGCCGCAGCCAGACAGCTTTCTCCGAAGATGGTCTGCCGATCGGCGCAGGTCTTGAAGACCTTGGCAAAGGCCTCCGTTCCCAGGTTGGTACCATGTACGGAACACAGGCAAAAGGCGTTCGCTACCTCGAAATGGCTGAAGGTTATGTTCTTGAAATGGGTCTTGATGAAAATGACGAAGTTATCGGCTACAAATTCATCAACCTCGGCAAGATGATGGACGCTATCAAAGCAGGCGTTGGCCCGCAGGAAGCTTTCGACAAGAACGTCGGCACATACGGCCGTTATGCTGATGCTGTCAAGTATATTGACCCGCGTCATAAATAAGGAAGGAGACCAGCAATGATCACATTTGAAGGTTATGATAGAAGAATTGCTAAGCTCGAAAAATGCATGGCTGAATATGGCTTTGCTTCTTTCGAGGATGTTAAAGCATATACAGACTCCATGGGCGTAGACGCTGGCGCTATCGTTCGCGGCATTCAGCCCATCGCTTTCGAAAACGCTGTTTGGGCATATACCCTTGGCGCTGCTATCGCTCTGAAAAAAGGCTGCGCAAAAGCTGCTGACGCTGCTGCTGCTATCGGTATCGGTCTGCAGGCATTCTGCGTACCCGGTTCCGTTGCTGAACTCCGTCAGGTCGGTCTTGGCCACGGCAACCTTGCTTCCATGCTCCTTTCCGAAGAAACCGAATGCTTCGCTTTCCTCGCAGGTCATGAATCCTTCGCAGCTGCTGAAGGCGCAATCGGCATCGCAAGAACAGCTAACAAAGTTCGCAAGAATCCCCTCCGCGTTATCTTAAACGGTCTTGGCAAAGACGCTGCTCACATCATTTCCCGTATCAACGGCTTCACACACGTTCAGACGGCTTATGATTTCAGCACAGGCGAAGTTAAGGTTGTTAAAGAAACAGCTTACAGCAATGGCGACAGAGCGAAAGTTAAGTGCTACGGCGCTGACGATGTTCAGGAAGGTGTTGCTATCATGCGTCTCGAAGGTGTTGACGTTTCCATCACAGGCAACTCCACCAACCCGACACGTTTCCAGCACCCCGTTGCAGGCACATATAAGAAATGGGCTATCGAAAACGGCAAGAAGTACTTCTCCGTTGCATCCGGCGGCGGCACAGGCAGAACGCTTCATCCCGACAACATGGCTGCAGGTCCCTCTTCCTACGGCATGACAGACACAATGGGCAGAATGCACTCCGACGCTCAGTTCGCAGGCTCCAGCTCCGTTCCGGCTCACGTTGAAATGATGGGTCTCATCGGCGCAGGCAACAACCCGATGGTTGGTATGACTGTTGCAGTTGCAGTTGCTGTTCAGGAAGCTCTTGCAAAATAAGATGATTTAGAACAAAAAAGACACATCGAATATGATGTGTCTTTTTTTGTTGTCGTAAATATCTGTTCCGATTCTTGTAAAAAACAACGGAAAACACCCGAAAAATGCCGATTTTCTTGCAGTTTTTCCGCAATAGTAGTATAATCCTTAAGGATATGTGCGGATAAAAACAGCACATACGGGAAGGATTTATATATGATCAGCTGGAAAAATTTTGATACACTTACTTCCTATCAGGAACTCAAAAATATAGAAGCCATCGACCTCGCAAAAGAAATGAGCGGCGATAACGGTGCAGACCGCATCAGAAATTACAGCGTTTCTATGGGCGAAGGCCTGAACTTCAACTACGGCGCAAGACCTGTCAGCGAAGAGATCCTCTCTGCTCTTGCAAATCTCGCAAAAGAAGCACAGCTTGCTGAAAAATTCGAAGCTCTTTATAACGGTGCTGTTATCAACACAGGCGAAAAGAGACTCGTCCTCCATCACTTAACACGCGGTCAGCTCGGCAGCGATGTCGTTGCAGAAGGCATCAACAAACGCGCTTTCTATATGGAACAGCAGGCAAAGGCTAAGGATTTTGCCAACAAAGTCCATGCAGGCGAAATCACCAACGCAGCAGGCGAAAAATTCACCACAGTTGTTCAGATCGGTATCGGCGGAAGCGATTTAGGCCCCAGAGCAATGTATCTGGCTCTTGAAAATTGGGCAAAAGTCAATAATACGCACAAAATGCGCGCTGAATTCATCAGTAACGTTGACCCTGATGATGCAGCAGCCGTTCTTTCCAAGATCGACGTCGCACACTCCATTTTCGTGCTCGTTTCCAAATCCGGCACGACACTCGAAACACTGACAAACGAATCTTTCGTTAAAGATGCCCTTGCAAAAGCCGGTCTCGACGCTTCCAAGCACATGGTTGCCGTTACAAGCGAAACTTCTCCTTTGGCAAAGAGCGATGATTACCTCGCAGCATTCTTTATGGATGACTATATCGGCGGCCGTTATTCTTCCACATCCGCAGTTGGCGGCGTTGTTTTATCGCTCGCATTTGGTCCCGAAGTATTCGAAGCTTTCCTCAAAGGCGCAAACACAGCCGATGAACTCGCTAAAAATGCAAATCCGCTCGAAAACGCAGCAATGCTCGATGCATTGATCGGCGTTTATGAACGCAATATTCTTGGCTATCCTTCGACAGCGGTTCTGCCCTATTCTCAGGCACTTTCCCGTTTCCCGGCACATCTCCAGCAGCTCGATATGGAATCGAACGGCAAATCCGTCAACCGCGATGGTGAACCTGTATGCTATGCAACAGGTCCCGTTATCTTTGGTGAACCCGGTACAAACGGTCAGCATTCCTTCTATCAGCTCCTCCATCAGGGAACAGACATCGTTCCGCTGCAGTTTGTCGGCTTCAAAAATAGCCAGATGGGCGAAGATGTTTTGATTCAGGGCAGCACAAGCCAGCAGAAACTCTGCGCAAACGTTGCTGCACAGATCATCGCTTTCGCTTGCGGAAAAGCAGACGAAAACCGCAACAAGAACTTCGAAGGCGGAAGACCTTCGAGCATCATCATCGGCGAACAGCTGACACCCGAATCCTTGGGCGCACTCCTTGCTCACTTTGAAAACAAGGTCATGTTCCAGGGCTTCGTCTGGAATCTCAACAGCTTTGACCAGGAAGGCGTACAGCTCGGCAAAGTTCTGGCAAAACGCGTTCTTGCACACGAAACAGACGGCGCATTAAAGGTTCTGAGCGATCTTCTCAACATCTAATGCAAAAAATTAAGAGCGGTTTACCACCGCTCTTTTTTCATGCAACAGAGGGTTGCTTTTCCGAAAAACTCTTTCATGTTAAGATGTTTACAGAAAAAGGAAAGGACAAAGCCATGGAAACAAAAGATATCATTTTTGAACTTCGCACAAAAGCCGGACTTTCACAGGATGCACTCGCAGAAAAAGTTTTTGTCACAAGGCAGGCCGTTTCAAGATGGGAAACGGGCGAAACAACACCGAACACCGAGACCTTAAAGCTTTTATCCGGGCTTTTTGATGTATCGATCAATACGCTTCTGGGTTCTCCGAGGCAGCTTATCTGTCAATGCTGCGGAATGCCGCTCGAAGATATATACATCAGCAAGGAAGAGGACGGCTCTTTTAACGAAGAATACTGCAAATGGTGCCACACAAACGGCGAATTTGTCTATCACAATCTCGATCAGATGACGCATTTCCTGACCGAACATTTCGGAAATAACCCCGCAGCACCAACAGAAGATCAGTTAAAAGAAATGCTTCTGAACCTCGATTACTGGAAGCAATATATCGCACTTGGCGGCGAAGACAATTTCATCGAATTCAAGAAAAAAATCATCGAAGAGCTGAATGCACTCGGTATTGATGGAATGCCGAAAGTCGAAAAGCTCCATGCGCTTCCCGGCAGGTATGTCAACCTCGCCTACCCGATGCCCAACGGCAGCAGCATGACGCTTCTTGACGATAATCAGATTTATTTAGGCACAGAGCTCGAATCTGAATTTGGCGGCGAACGCTGTTTCGGGATCGTCTGCAATATGCAGTTTCTTCTCGTCTGCACATACGAAGCAAACGGCGAAAACCCGGAGCTTATCCTTTATAAACAAAGATAAAAATAAAGACCTGCTTTTATCGGCAGGTCTTTTTCGTTATTTCTTTTGTTTGATCTCATCCATTTCGCAGATCAGTTCCTCCAGCGGTCTGTATTCGCCTCCCCAATATTCAAAGACGTGCATACCTTCCTCTTCAAGGATCGGCCCGATCATTTTCATGGGAACACCCATTTGTCCAAGGATCTTCTCATAATCGGGCTTTTCTTCTTCAAAGGGAAGCAATTTCGCGAAACTCTGATAGGAAACGCCATAGACGATCGTCCCTATACCAAGCGAAGCGATCGCCATCAGGCAACGGACACAAGGTGCACAGCTCGTATAGAAAACGGCTTTTTCAAAAATGGCATCCGAAAAACGGTTGGCACACGCATGCACAAGGTTTAACTCCGCATGACCGAAAATTCCTTTTTCATAATCTGCAGTGTTTTCAGCCTCTGCAATGATTTTACCATCATGCACAAGAACTGCGCCAAAAGTATCAAAACCTTTTTTGCCGGCGCTGATCGCCAGCGCATAGCATCTCTTCATGTATTTTTCGTGGTTCAATTCCATCACTTACCTCGGAAATGCTCAGCTGTGCATATAAATCCTTGAAGGTTCATCTTCACCATCGCCATTCGCCATACAAAGGAATTCCCAGCCATATCTTTCATAAAAACCGACATGATCGGTCAGAAGATAGACCGGCGAAACGCCTTTTTCACGCAAATCTTCCACTGCCATCTGAAGGAGATTCCCGGCAATACCCTGTTTGCGATATGCTTCCTCTGTATAAACAGCGCAGATATTCGGGAAAAGATCTTTTCTGTCGTGGAAATCGTTTTCAATAACGCCAAGACCGCCGACGATCTTTTCACCATCAAGGCAAAGATACCATCCATACACAGTTTCTCCCTTGAGATAGCTTTCCATGCATTCGAGATAGGCTTCTTTGGGGATACCCCATTTTTTGGAAAACCACTCTGCAGCACTTTCTTTGATATCCGGCTTTTCCGCAAGCGCGATATAGCTGTATGTTTTCATTTTTCCTGTTCTGATGATCCTCTCAATACTTTTTTCGGAAAGCGCATATTCCACGGCAAGTGCCTTTACCGAAAGACCTTTTAAATGCCTGATGCAGATCTCACGGTTTCTTTCCGTATAAAACTGTTTCGTCTTCGTTTCGCTTCCCCATTTTTTCTTTTCTTTGCTGGGGATATAGATGCTTTTTCCGTTGACATATTGCTGGATTTGTTCAATAAGTTCTTTTGGCAGAATTTTTTCTGCACTGACATAGCTCATTTTGATCCTCCTGTAAATTCTTTGAGGTTCATCTGAGCTTAATGAATGTGTTATTTTAAGCCCAGACTACTGAGCCATAACATTTCTTCTACGCATAAAACGCTCCTTAAATATTTTGATAACCCTATCATACAAAAATATAAAACAGATGACAACCTAATATTCCTTTAGAATTAAAGTTGTTCCAAAAAAAGACACAGCAGATTTTTGCTGTGCCTTTTCATATTTTTCATTAGTCGAGGCTGACGAGGATCTTTTTCATCCAATCGAGTGCCTTCTGATAACCGGGGATGTAGACTCTTTCCGCTGTGGAATGAACATCGAGGGATGCTGCGCCGAAGACGACTGCCTGAATGTTCTTGCCGCCGAGCTTGCCGCGTTCGATGATCTGACCGGGTTCTACGCCGCCGTGTGCCATGACGTGTGTGGGTTTAACGCCGTATTCCTTTTCAACCAGTGCAGAATACATACGGACGAGATCGCTGTCGGGTCTGTATTCCCATGCGAGGGATTTGCCTTCAACTTCGTGGTCAACACCGAAAGCCTTGGAGATTCTCGTGAGCTTGCGGATGTATTCATCATGCAGGAAGTCGGAGTTGCTGCGGAACATACAGGTCAGCATGATCACATCGCCCTGATCTTCGAGGATGCCCATGTTGGAAGATGTCTTCGGGTTATCCTTTTCGGGTCTGAAGAAATAGAATACGCCATTCTGGCAGATATCGAGGAAAGCGATGAATTTGCTTGTCTGCTCTTTTTCCATAACGGTTTCAGGCATAGCAATGGGGTTCAGCTCGATGAACATTTCGGGGTCAGACTCTGTATATTCGATGCAGATCTTTGCCGCAAGTTCTTTCACAGCAGCTTCGAATGCAGCAGCTTCTGTTTTCGGAACTACAACGGTTGCTTTTGCTTCTTTTGCGATAACGTTTGCCTTGGAGCCGCCTTTAACAGTTGCAAGCTCGATGGCAAATTTTTCTTCGAGGCTGGATAAAACTTCGCCAAGCTGTTTGATTGCATTACCGCCGAAATTAACGATAACAAATGCGCTGTGACCGCTGTTGATGCCGCCGACGAAAAGTTCATAAGCGACTTTTTCATCTGCATTGGCTACTGCTGCAGCGTTCTTCGGGAATCTGTAAAGGTCGTTGTGGAGGCCTGCGCAGGATAAGAACATTTCCGTGAAATCATCGCCGCCGTCGAGGTTTAAGAGGTATTCGCCCTCGAAGCAATCGGGTTCGAGCTGAGAAGCGCCTGTCATGCCGACTTCTTCTGCGGTCGTAAAGATGCACTGAATGTTCGGATGCGGAATATCATCGCTGTCGAGGATCGTCAGCATCATCGCAACGCCGTTGCCGTTATCGCCGCCGAGAGAAGTGCCGCGGGATTTGACATAATCACCGTCGATATAGATCGGAAGCGGATCTTTTGTAAAGTCATGTTCAACGCCTTCATCCTTGACGCAGACCATATCCATATGCGCCTGGATCATGATGGTCTTCTTGTTTTCCATGCCGGGTGTTGCGGGCTTGGAAATAAGGACGTTCATTGCTGCATCCTGTTTAACTTTCAGGCCTCTTTCCTTGGCAAAATTGACGAGCCAATCGGAAAGCTGTTTTTCATAATAGCTGCCATGCGGGATCCTTGTAAGCTCTTCAAAGAAACGCCACATTTTTTTCGGTTCAAGATCTTTTAATACGTAATCCATAGTGTATCTCCCGTGATTTTCTTATATTTATTCTATCACATTTATATAAAGAAAGGAATGCTTTTTTTGCGGATTTTTGGACAATCTGCCGTTCTATAAAAATAATTTGATTTTATAAAGAAAATTCTTGCATTTTTGAAAAAGCATGGTATAATAATGAGGTGTCGGGACGATGATGCCAACGTGGCACAGACGGTAGCGCAGTTGATTCGTAATTAACAGGTCGAGGGTTCGAGCCCCTCCGTTGGCTCCAATTTCCCTACCTACAACATCATATCGGGGTGTAGCGCAGCTTGGTAGCGCGCTTCGTTCGGGACGAAGAAGCCGCAGGTTCAAATCCTGTCACCCCGACCAAAAAACCTAACGCAAATGCGTTAGGTTTTTTTAATGATGTGTTCCCTTACGGAAACGTGATGCACCTTGCGGCGTGATGCGTCCTTCGGACGTGATGTGCGCTTTGCGCTTTTACCGGAACACATCGCATCACCGCGAGCAAAGCGAGCTGCATCACTATGGCGAAGCCATAACTTTACTTCAACGACGTCGATACTTCACCAAAAACTGCGAACGTAACAATAATCCACAAAACCATTTTTCAGCTCATAAAAAAGCAAACCTGAACGCTTTCGCATTCAGGTTTTTTACTTTTACATGGAAGCAACCCAATTATGATCAATATCTTCTAAACCATTTGCATCGATATCAAATCTATATGTAGATTCTAAACTTCCATAAATTCCGATTGTAATAACAAACGAAATTTCTTTATCTTGATTCAGAGCATCTATAACGGCTTTGAAGATTTTGTTACCACGTTTTATATAAATTTCGCCATCATTTTCCAAAATATAATCTGCTTCATCCTCTGTTACAACGTCATCAATTTTTACTTTTATACTAACATCATCTGCATCAGAACCATGAAAATCAGCTCTATGATTACCATATTCCAATAAGCGTATTGAAAACATATCGTAACTTGCATACGCTAATTCTTTTTCCATAAAGAAGCAAACATCCAATTGCGAACCTGATGTTGCACTGTTGCTGAATCTGCCACTAAACAAACCACGAATATAGCTCTCAGAAGTCGGATCACCAAAATCATCTACATAAAACTCTTCAGTCCAATGTATCTCCTTCGGTGCTTCTGTTACGACCGGTGTAGGTTCAATTGTAGGCTCAGGGGTTGCCGTAACAGTGGGCTCTGGTTCTGTTACTTCTGTTTTTTCTGCTTCGACTTCAAGTGTTTCTGTTGTCTTACATGCAACTAAAGAAAAACAAAGTATCAAAGCAAGAAGTGTTGAAATAATTCTTTTCATATTTCCCTCCATCATCTTATTGACATTTAGTAAATGTCATTTTATAAGAAATAATAGCATACAATTAAGAAAATGACAAGCACTAAATGTCAAAAGGATCAATTATTGTATGTTTATCAACAAAAGTTCTGAAGGAAAAAATAATATTTGTGGTACAAAAGTAGCAGAATATCGAAAAAATAAAAAACTCTCCCAAAGAGAATTAGCAGATATACTACAAGTAGAAGGTTTAGATATTGACAAGAATGCTATTCAACGAATAGAAGCAGGAAAACGATTTGTAACTGATATCGAGCTCGTTTTCCTTGCTAAAGTCCTGAATGTTACTTTCAACGATCTTTTATTATAAATTGTTAAACAAGGACCACCCATGAACAAGCTTTACACCACCGAAGGCGAAGAACTTCTGAAAAATAACAACATACCATGGAACACTTACCCGAGACCGCAGCTCGTCCGCGAAAGTTTTTATAACTTCAACGGGAACTGGGATTTTGCCGAAACAGAAAAAAGTGAACTTCCCGAAATCTTTCCCGAAAAGATCCGTGTGCCTTTTGCACCGCAGTCGCTACTTTCCGGCATTGCAAGAAACATCCCCGAAGAGCATTTCCTTTTTTACAGAAAAAGCTTCCGTTTGCCCGAAGAAATGCATGGAAAGCGGATCATCCTTCACATCGGCGCAGCTGACCAGACAGCGGCTGTCTTTTTGAATAAGAAATGCATCGGTGAACACGAAGGCGGCTATGAGAGCTTTTCTTTTGACATCACGGACGATGTCAGCGAAGAAAATGAGCTTGTTATCCGCGTTTTTGACCATTTAAGCAAAAAGCGGCTGCCCTATGGCAAGCAAAGCACAAAACGCGGCGGCATGTGGTATACGCCTGTATCGGGCATCTGGCAGACTGTCTGGATCGAAGCCGTTCCCGAAAATTATATCCGTTCGCTTTCGATCGAGACGGGAATGGATTTTGCGACGATCAGAACCGAAGGTATCGATGAAGGCAAAATCTTTTTGGGCGAAGAGGTTTATCCTATACAAAACGGCGAAGTGACGATCCATTTCGACGAGCCGCATCTTTGGTCGCCCGAAGATCCGTATCTCTACTCTTTCCGCATCGAAGCCGGCGAAGACAAGATACAGAGCTATTTCGCTCTGCGCAGCCTTTCCGTGAAAAAAGTTGACGGCAAAATGCGCCTTTGCCTGAATGAAAAGCCCTATTTCTTCCACGGCGTTCTGGATCAGGGTTATTTCAGCGACGGCATTTTCACGCCTTCTGACCCCATTTTATTCGAAAAAGATATTCTTGCGATGAAGAAGCTCGGTTTCAACACCATCCGCAAGCACATCAAAGTCGAGCACGAACAGTTTTATTATGACTGCGACCGTTTGGGCATGATCGTTTTTCAGGATATGGTCAACAACGGCGATTACCATTTTATCCGCGACACGGCTTTGCCGACGATCGGACTCAAAAAACGCAATGACCGCCGCATGCACAAAGACAAGGAAACACGTGCTGCCTTTATCCGCGGAATGACAAGCACCGTTTTGCAGCTGAAAAATCATCCCTGCATCTGTTATTGGACGATCTTTAACGAAGGCTGGGGGCAATTTGACAGCGAAAATATGTATCATCTTTTGAAAAAGCTCGATAACAGCCGTTTCATCGGGACATATTCCGGCTGGTTCAAAGGTGCCAAAAGCGACACCGAAAGCGAACATTGCTATTTCAAGCCTTTCCGCATGAAAAAGAGCGATAAACCAATCGTCCTGACAGAATTCGGCGGCTATGCCATGAGGCCTGAAGGGCATATTTTCAATACGGAAAACGAATACGGCTATAAACATTTTGGTACACGGGAAGAGTTCGTTTCCGCTCTTGTTTCGCTTTATGAAAAAGAGATTATCCCCGCCGTAAAAGAAGGTTTATGCGCAGCGATTCTGACGCAGCTCTCCGACGTCGAAGACGAAACGAATGGACTTCTTTCCTATGACCGCAAAGTCGAAAAAGTTTTGCCCGAAGAATTCCTTTCCGTTTCCAAAAAACTTGCACATGCGAATGACAGCATTTCTCCTTTTGTGTTATAATGCATCCCGGCGTTTGGCATAAATTGGAGGTTATATGAAACAAAGAATCCTTTACGGCGAACTCGCCTATTTTTTAGGGCTATTTATCCTTGCTTTCGGTACTGCTCTCATGGAAAAAGCAGATTTCGGTCTTTCCATGGTCGTTGCGCCGGCATATCTTCTGCATCTGAAAATTTCGCAGTTCCTGTCCTTTTTCAGCTTCGGCATGGCGGAATATACCCTGCAGGCAGTCCTCATCCTTGTGATGATCCTTCTTCTCCGCAAAACAAAGTTCTCTTATTTCTTTTCCTTTGTGACGGCGGTGATCTATGGCTTTATGCTTGATGGGGCAATGGCGATTCTTGCGCCGGTTGTTCTTGAGAGCTTTTTCCTTCGCCTGCTCTTTTATATTTCGGGAATACTTTTCGGCTCTTTTTCTATCGCACTCCTTTTCAATACCTATCTTTCGCCCGAAGCCTATGAGCTTTTTGTTAAGGCGCTTTCGCAGCATTTCGGTTTTGACCTCTATAAATGCAAGACGATCTATGACTGCATGAGCTGCCTGATCAGCATCATCCTTTCCTTTGCATTCTTTGGGCTCTGGCATTTTGAAGGCATCAAATGGGGAACTGTCATAACGGCGCTGTTAAACGGCACGCTGATCGGTCTCATGACCAAACTGCAGGCAAAGTTCTGGAAATTTGAAGACAAATTCCCTTGGCGAAAACATTTCGATATGTAAAAAAACAGATCCGAACCGCTATTGGCTCGGATCTTTTTATTTGTTTTAGTCGATAACAACGAGGGGTTTGATGAGATCTCTCGGTTTATCTTTCATCAGCATGAGTGCCGGTTCTACGCTTTCGAGACCCTGGAACTTATGTGTGATGAGCTTTTCGGGATGAATACGGTTTGCCATAACAAGGCGTGCAAGCTTTTCGGAACGGAGTCTTCCGCCGGGCATAAGACCGCCTGCGATCTGTTTATGGCCCATACCGCAGCCCCAATCACCGCGCGGAATCTTGACATAGTCGCCTTCGCCAAGGTAATTGACATTGCCGATCTTGCCGCCTGCTTTGAGCATACGGATAGCCTGATCGAATGTATCGTTATCGCCGCCTGCGATGATGATCTTATCAACAAAACCGTGGTTGAGGTCGAGGATCTGTTCAACGATGTCGCCTTCACGATAGTTGACGATTCTTGTTGCGCCATATTCGAGGGCTAAATCTGCGCAGTTCTTTCTGGAACCGACAGCATAAATGTTTGCAGCACCGCGGATCGCAGCTGCAGCAACGCTCATGAGACCTACCGGGCCAATACCGATAACCGCAACGTTATCGCCATACTGAATATCTGCAAGCTCTGCGCCGTGGAAACCTGTGGGAACCATATCGGAGATCATGCAGGCTGCGCCAAGATCCATACCTTCGGGTAAATATGCGAGGTTTGCATCTGCTTCGTTTACATGGAAGAATTCGCCGAAAACGCCATCTTTGAAGTTAGAGAATTTCCAGCCGGAAAGCATACCGCCGCTGTGCATAGCGTAGCCTTCCTGTGCGGCAAGGGAACCCCAATCGGGTGTGATCGCGGAAACGAGGACTTTATCGCCAACCTTGAAATCACGAACAAGGCTGCCAACTTCAACAACTTCACCAACAGCTTCGTGGCCGAGGATCATATTATGACGATCGCCGATGGCACCGGCCCAAACGGTGTGTACATCAGATGTGCAGGGTGCGAGTGCAATAGGTTTGCAGATTGCATCAAGAGGACCGCAGGCAGGTGCATCTTTTGTGATCCAGCCTGTCTCGCCGATTTTTAACATTGCGAAGCCTTTCATTATATATACTCCTTATATAAATTCGAGATTGTGCAGTTTTTCACAACTGCAGGCATATCATGGCATATTGTTAAAAAAACACAATGCCTTTGATGAAAATATTTTTATAATCTCAAGATTTTTTGCTAATTTGGTGAATCTTTAACAATCTTTCGCTATTAGTTTGCCCATATTTTTCCCAAATATACAAAAAAGGCACATTTCCCAGCAGAAATGCGTCTTATATTCTTTAAGTTCTTACGGTATAGCTTTCGACATCGAGGATCGTTTCGCCATCGATCTGCAAAGGTTCGGGCTGCACATAGGAAACGCTGATCTCTTTTCCTTTCAGCACCGCAACGATTTTCGGGAACATTTTATAATGCCCTTTTAAGATCAGCGGAAAAGCGGTCAATGCACGAAGCCTGCTGACATCATGTGCGACGATAATGGAAACCTTGCCTTCGCTGTCCATTCTATCCTGATCGGGAACGATCTTAACACCGCCGCCAAAATAACGGCCTTTCATCGTCGTTGCCATCCAAACACGTTTATATCGGTATTCTTTCCCATCCACACAGATCACCGCATCAGCCGGTTTAAAGCCGAATAACAGGCCTATCAGTGCGATCAGGGCATAAGAGATCTTTTTGCCCTTTTTATGCATGGCGTTGGCGATCTGACAGCAAAAACCGTCGATCCCAAGGCCAAGACCGTTGACAAAATGATAGGTTTCGCCTTTGATCTCTGCTTTTGCGAGTTTTTTCATATAGGAAGCGATCGGGAAAGGCTCTGTTTCTGTACTTTTACCGACATCGTTGGAAAAATCGTTTCCCGAACCGACCGCATAGAAATACAGATCATCGGCGATCTCTTCAATGCGCGGCATATTGACAAAACGATTGAGCGTGCCATCACCGCCGCAAAGAATAACTCTGTCGCCTTTCGCTTTTTTGTCAATGAGTTCCGATAAGCTTTCCAGCTTCGTGACGTCGATCAGCTCAGCCTCTTCATATTTTTCGTAAAGCTCCAGCACTTTGACTTTGCATTTTTCGCTTCCGGCAAAAGGGTTATAGAGTATCCAATGTTTCATTATTTCACCATCAAATTTCGTTTATACTCTATTTTACCTTTTTTCTCATTTTTGGTCTACCAAAAAACGATGATTTTGGTCAGATTTTGTCGAAAAATGCATGGATATACAAAAACTGCCCGAAAACAAAAGCTCTCGGGCAGCCTTTAAAAGGGGTATAAGATAGAGAATTGTTTAGATCGTTGTCCAGCCGCCGTCTACGGTCAAAAGCTGGCCTGTTGTATAGGAAGAAGCATCGGAAGCGAAGTAGATAAGAGCGCCATCGAGTTCGCCGGGTCTTCCTGCTCTGCCCATCGGGCAATATGCCATAAGAGCCATCTTGAATGCATCTGTATTGATGACAGCATCTGTCATTTCGCTTTCAAAATAAGCCGGTCCGATCGCATTGACGGTGATGTTGTGTTTAGCCCATTCGTTTGCAAGAGCCTTTGTCAGCATAGCAACAGCGCCTTTGGATGCGCAGTATGCAGAGATCGGGCTTCCGCTCATGGCAACTGTGGAATGGATGGAACCGATATTGATGATCTTGCCGTAGTTCTGTTCGATCATGACTTTGCCGACTTCGCGTGCAACATAGTAAACACCGTTGAGGTTGGTGTCGATCGTCTTTTCCCAGACTTCGTCGGGCATGGATTCTGCGGGAGAACCTGTGCCAACACCTGCATTGTTGACGAGAATATCGATGCGGCCGAATTTTTCCTTAACAGCTGCAACGGCTTCTTTAATGCTTTCTTTATCCATAACGTCGCATCTTGCAGCGAAACATTCTGCGCCTAAAGCTTCAACTTCTGCTTTAACGCCTTCAAGCTTTTCAACTCTTCTTGCGACGATTGCAACCTTTGCGCCTTCCCTTGCGAGTGCGAGTGCAAACTGACGGCCGAGACCGGAAGATGCGCCTGTAACAAGGGCTACTTTTCCTTCAAGACTGAATAAACTGCTCATTTTTGGTAGTCCTCCAAAATTTTTATCTGTGAAAATTTTAACATAGCATATAGGTGGTGTCAATTGTATTTTGCACAAAGTTTTGTAAAATATTCGTTAAGAAAAAAGAGGCTTCGATAAGCCTCTTGATCATGCCTGATATCTTTATAAAACCGGAAAAAGCTTCGCTTTTATATTATTCAGTAGGGAAAACCACGATATGATCTTCATCGATGAAATGGATCTTATCGCAGCAGGTTTCGCGCAGATAACCTTTTCTCGGCATAGCAAAACGATGATAAAACAGATAGAGTTCGCCGTTATATTCGTTGACCGCAGCATGACCTGTGCACTGTACTTTGCCCTGCCCATGGATCAGGATATTATCATGCGCTTCATCGACCGGCTGAATATAGGGACCCCAGACATTATCTGCCCATGCATAACGAACCTGATAGCGGACATCGCGTGTATCGTAAATACTCCATGTGAGCAGATATCTGCCGTTCCATTTGATCAGGTCAGGCGCTTCGTTATAAACTGTCGTGTCAAAATTTTCGGGATTCTGGCTGCACTGCCAATAGAAATCATCGGAAAGCGATTTCGGTTCGCCGATGAGTTTTGCCTCCGTCGGGGAAAGCTCGATCTCCTGCATATAGCACTTGCCTTGACCCCAAAGGAGATAGCATTTGCCATCGTCATCTTTGAAAAGCGCAGGATCGATTGTCTGGAAGCCATAACTCCATGCCGGAAGAAGCGGTTTTCCAAGAATATCTCTGTATTTGCCCATCGGTTCTTCACAAACGGCAATACCGATCTGCTGCTCCGCAACAAAACAGAAATAATAATAGCCGTCGTGCTTGAGAAGTGTCGGTGCCCATGCCATTTTCTTTGCCCATGTGAGGTCCTGTTCAAGGTCAAGGATGCACTTCGGTTCAGACCAGTTTTTGAGATCTTTGGAATGATAGCAAGCAAAAGCCGCGTTCTGCCAGAGCTGCGAATCACTCGTTAAGACCATATAATAATCGCCGTCGTCCTTCAAAACAAAAGGATCACCGGTATAATTCGGAATGATTTTCATATTGCCTCCAAATGTCAGTAAATTTTGCAGATTTATTGTAGCATTTTGTTAATTTGAATGCAAGATTTACATTAGAAAAGACCGCACGTTCACCGTACGGTCTTTCCTTTATTTCTTGAAAATTTTTGATTTCTTTGCAGGCTTTTCCATGCCTCCGAATTCTGCGATAAGCTCTTTCTGACGCTCGGTCAGTTTGCGCGGAACAACGACATTGACTTTGACGAAAAGATCGCCCATTCTGTCCTGACGGAGGTATTTGATGCCCTTTTCGCGGAGTCTGAAGGTCGTTCCCGTCTGTGTGCCTGCAGGCATATCGTATTTGACATCGCCTGTCAGCGTCGGAACGGTTAAAGAATCGCCGAGTGCTGCTTGTGCAAAGCTGATATCGAGGTCCATATAGAGGTTCGGGCCTTCTCTGCGGAAGGTTTTCGAGGGTTTTACGCGGATATGCACGTAAATATCGCCCGAAGGACCGCCTCTTCTGCCGGCATGACCCTGCCCTGTCATCGTCATGATCTGCCCATCGTCAATACCTGCGGGAATATTCAGGCTGATCTTGCGCTGCTGCGTTGTGTAGCCTGTTCCGCGGCAATGGTCACAAGGCTCTTCGATGATCTGGCCTTCACCGCCGCAAGTTGGGCAAGTCGTGATCGTGTACATACCGAAAGCGGTCTGCATTCTGCGTTGACCTGTTCCTCCGCATGTCGGGCAGGTCTTTTTGGAAGTTCCCGGTTTTGCGCCGCTGCCGTGGCAATGCTCACAGTTTTCCCTGCGGTTGACGGTGACTTCTCTCTTTACGCCGAAAGCAGCCTCTTCAAAGTCGATGCGGATCTCTGTTTCAATATCTGCACCTTTTTCAGGGCCATTCCTGCGCTGCTGACCCATTCCGCCCATACCGCCGAAAATGGTATCGAAAATATCGCCAAAGCCGCCGAAACCACCAAAGCCGCTGCCTTGCTGATAACCGCCGCCCATACCGCCGGTTCCGTCAAAAGCTGCCGAGCCATAGGTATCATACTGCTGGCGTTTTTCCTCATCGCCCAAAACCTGATAAGCCTCATTGACTTCTTTGAACTTATCGGCTGCAGAGGGATCATCCTTATTCATATCGGGGTGATACTTCTTTGCAAGCTGCCTGTATGCTCTTTTTATTTCATCGGCGGAAGCTTCTTTGCTTACGCCCAGTGTTTCATAAAAATCCTTAGCCAAAATGAAGTTTCTCCGTTCATTTCAATGCGCCAAAACTGCGGCACGAGGAAATTCGCACCGCAGCTCATAGCTTCATTTGAATATTTCAGGCTTATTTATTGTCATCGTCCATGACTTCGTAATCAGCATCGACTACGTTGTCATCATGGGGCTGCTGATAGCTGCCTGCATTCTGGTAGTTGCCTGCGTTCTGATATGCGCCTGCATCTGCACCGGGCTGCTGCTGATTCATGCTGCTGTATACTTTGCCGAATACTTCGTAGGAAACGTTCTGGAGAGCTTCTGTTGCGGCTTTGATTGCTTCTGTGTCATTGCCTGCGAGAGCTGTCTTAACGGCTTCTGCTTTTTCTTCGATCGCTTTCTTATCAGCATCATTGATCTTGTCGCCGAGGTCTTTGACGGTCTTTTCTGTCTGATAAACGAGGGAGTCTGCGTTATTGCGTGTTTCGATCTCTTCCTTCTTTTTCTTATCTTCTTCAGCGAATCTTTCAGCTTCTTTAACAGCCTTATCGATATCTTCGTCGGAGAGATTTGTGGAAGCAGTGATCGTAATATTCTGTTCGTTGCCTGTGCCGAGGTCCTTTGCGGAAACGTGAACGATGCCGTTTGCGTCGATGTCGAAGGAAACCTGGATCTGCGGAACGCCTCTCGGAGCTGCGGGGATACCCGTCAGGTTGAAGCGGCCGAGTGTCTTGTTGGCAGCAGCCATCTGTCTTTCACCCTGAAGGACGTGGATCTCAACACTTGTCTGACCATCAGCAGCTGTGGAGAATACCTGGCTCTTACTTACCGGGATGGTTGTATTTCTTTCGATGATTCTTGTGCAAACACCGCCTAATGTTTCAATACCGAGGGAAAGTGGTGTAACGTCGAGAAGAACGACATCCTTAACTTCACCGCCGATAACGCCTGCCTGAATTGCTGCGCCTAAAGCAACGCATTCATCGGGGTTAATTCCGCGGAAAGGTTCTTTGCCTGTGATCTGCTTAACGAGTTCCTGAACAGCGGGAATACGGGAAGAACCGCCAACGAGGACG
>SVGZ01000032.1 GCA_015056045.1 Clostridiales bacterium
AGTATCAACTATGTTGGTGCAATAGAGAGGGGCGAGAAAGTGCCTTCTCTTGAAACTTTGCTCGTGATTATCAACGCTCTCGGTGTGTCAGCAGACATGATCCTGCGGATGTAATCGAGACGGGTTAAAGTCATCAGTGTTGTATTGGCTCTTATAACTATCTTGGCAATCATCTGCGCTATTACCGTTACAGGTAGTAGTTTCTTGGATTTGAGCAATATTGCGAGAGTTGTTTGTATTGGTGCGGCTGTGATTTGTGGTATCCTTGCAGTTGTTGCTTGGAAAAGTTCTAAATCCAAAGACTGACCAACCCTAATTTTTCAAACAGGTGATCTATTAAAAACATTTGAAAAACTGGAATTGAAAGAGAGGGATGACAAATGAAAATATACATATCTCGTGCAACAAAATGGTGGGCAGTCCTTACTATTATTAGTGCCGCTGTATTGATTGCAGGTATTATTTGTATTATTGTAAATTCATCAAATGTTGGATTGCAAATTGGATGGGCCATGCTTGGTGGTCTAATGAGCATACTTTTTCTTTCGTGCTTTTTTGCAGAAAAAAGTCGATGCTTAACAATAGACTGTGATAAAATCGTCTTGCCAAGAGGTGCAGAAAAAAACGGAAAGATGTCTTTTCAAAAAATGGTTATAAATATTGACGAAATTTACTCGATTAGTAGTAAACTGTACAAAGGTGATGGAATAATTTCAAAAGATACGCTTTTTCACACATTGAATTTAAAAGATGGTACAGCAATCACATTCACTCTTTATGCCTATGGGAAAGATGCTGAAAAAGAAATCTTAGGATGTATTGACAAGCATTTAACCAATTCTTGATTTTCCAAACAGCAATCATATAACATAAAAAAGAAAACCGGACTGCATTTTGCAGTCCGGCTTTTGTTCTTTTATAAATGTTTTTAGTCTTTATTCAGTGTTTTGCAGTAGTTCCATTCCCTTGCGGTCTTTTCCTCAAGAGCGCGGACTTCTTCTGCCGTTGTATAGATGAAGCGGACAGGCCATGCGATACCGGTGATGCGCTTTGCATCATAGATGAATGCCCAGATCTCAACTTCTTCGCCTGCTTCAAATTCTTCGCAGAGCATCTTCATTTCCGGCTTATAATGACCCGGCCAGGGCGAATCACCCGGGTGATGACCTCTTGCGGTCTTTTTGCCGTTTGTCACGACGATGTTTGCTTTGCCGTCGATGCCTTCAAAGAAGAGACCTAAGCCTTCGCCGTCTTTCTTTGCACCGAGATCGGGAATGCGTACTTTTGTATAGTAAGCATAGTTGAAGCTTGTTCCTGCGGGGTAGAGGCAAGGTCCAAAGCCGAAAAGCGGCGGTAATGCCTGATAGAGAACATCGGGCGAACCCTGTGTATCGATGTGTTCCCATGTATTGACTTCGTGGCGCTTCATGATGGCATTTTCATCCATAAAGTTCGGGAAGAGCTCGGAGATCTGCCAATCCATGATGTAGTTGTTGGGAACGGTTTCCACAACAGCGCCTTTGCCTGTGTGTTCGCGCTTGATCGTGAGTGTATCGCTGCCAAGACCGGGTGCATCGATCGTGATGATGAGGTCGCCTTCGGTATCCATCGAGCGGAAGAATGCCTGCAGTTTGCCCATTTCAAAGGAAACGGGATCATAGGTGATGCCTTCAAATCTGTCGCGGCGCTGTGCAATCGCGTTGATATATTCGCCGGCTTCGTTGCTTGTGATCGTTGCCGGGTAGCCGAATTCATGGTCAACATGGTTGCCGTCTTTATCGACGATATAGGCAGTAACAATAGCAACATCACGGTCATCTGCCTTGAGGCTCGGGTTTTCGAGGACGAGCTTGACGCCAACAGCTTCGCCGGGTGTGACTTTTTTGCCTTCAGCCCAGACTTTGCCGTCTTTATAGGCAACAACTTTGATCTCGCCGGGTTCATAGGTCAGCTTGAGCGGTGTGATCTCGAAATAATCCGTTTCAAGCTTGGCGATGAATTTGCCGTTGACGGAAACTTCGACATAGTCGCCGTTATTGGGCAGGTAGACCATGACTTCCTTGCCTTCTTTGCCGGGGAAATTCCAGCCGGGCATGATATCGGCAAGCGGTTCGTTTTTCTTGAGGTAAGCCTTGAAGCCCTGTGTGACATTGGATTTTCCGCCTTGCTGGTCATAAGTGCCTGTGCCCCAAGCGGTAAACTGGAAACCGCCCCATGCAAACTCTTTTTCAAGCTGACGGGCATCTTCTGCGTGACGGCTCGGATGGAAGAGCAGGTCACGGCTCAGAGGAGCAACCATTTCGGAGCAGTACAGCGGTTTGTTGGGCTTGATCGCGTGCAGGGCATCGAAGTTGTTTGTCTGGTGGTTGACGCCGAAGAGATCATGATCTTCGTGTGCGCCGTCTGTAAACATGCCGTAGGATGTTGCACCGGAAACAGGACGCATCGGGTCAAGCTGTTTCGATTTTGCGGCGAGCTTTTTGTAAATGCGCTTGCCAACGGGCGTTGCCATCAGGTCTTCTTCGTTATACATGGAGTAGAAGAGGATGCTCGGGTGATTGCGGTCGCGTTTGACCATGCGGGCAACTTCATCGATGACGAATTTCGAGGGATGGAAAACACGGTTTTCGTCCATCATAAGGAGACCGTATTTATCGCATGCTTCATAGATCGCCTCGCCGTGTGGGCTATGAACGGTGCGGTAACCGTTTCCGCCCATATCAGCAACGCTGCGGATATAGAATTCCATCATGGAATCGCTCATGGCATTGCCGACACCATGATATTTCTGATGGTTGGAGAAGCCATAGACCGTTGTCGGTCTGCCGTTTAAGAACATACCTTTTTCCGGATCGAATGTGATCTCGCGGAAACCGAATTTCGTTTCATAGGTATCGACGACTTCGCCGTTGTTTATAATTTCGGTTTTGACGAGGTAAAGCTCATTGATCTGTCTGTCCCACCAGAGAACGGGATCGTTGACGTCAACGCTCTGTTTTACGATCGTGGTTTCCTGCGGTGCGCAAAGGGTTTCTTCGGATGTTAATTTAGCGATCTCATTGCCCTTTGTATCGAAAACGGTGGAAACAACAACAGCATTTTTATCTTCGTAGTAGTTGTTTAAGACTTCTGTATCGATATCGAGCTGCCAGAGCTTTCCTTCTTTGCGGTTTGCGCGGACGTATGTACCCCAAAGGTCAACGCAGAGGTTGTCTGTCTTGACGAGCCAAACATCGCGGTAAATTCCGCCGCCTTCGTAATACCATGCTTCATAGTCGTGGCAATCGGCATGAACGGAAACTTCGTTGAATTCCGTACCGAAAAGGGCGACTTCGGTGATATCTACTTCAAAGCCGATGCCTGCCGTTCTGTTTGTGGCGAGGAGCATAGAGTTGACATAGACTTCGCAGCGTGTGGAAACGCCATCGAATACGAGCGTGATGCGCTTGCCTTTATCGGCTTCATCAAGCTTGAAATACTTTCTGTACCAAGCGGAGCCTCTGTCTGCGGGGAAGTTGCCGTGTTTGGAACAGGGGTTATCCCTTGTCTGCCCATGTTCATAGACAAAATCGTGCGGCAGCTGAACCGTGCGCCAATCGTAATCGAGGAAGTCTCTTCTTGCGGGTCCTCTTGCGTTCTGACCTCTCGAGCCACGGTAAACCTGATCCTGGCTGGTGTTTTTTCTGTCCTTAAAAGCCGGCTCACCATAATAGAAAAGCCAATCGCGATTCATGAGTAATTTTTCGCGCATATAAAAATCCGTCCTTTATATTTTTGGAAGTATATGTTTAATACTACCACGACGGATACAGTTAGTCAATAATCTATTTAGGAAACAATTTTCTGAAAAAACAATGCAGCCTGTATGGCTGCATCGATGCAATTTATTCGTTATTCTGACCGGATTTATCCCAAAGCAGATAGTTTTCTTTGTTTTTGATCGCAGCAAAAAGGCTTTTTTTAATATCGGGGTTGATCTTGCGGAGGTCTTTTACAAGGTTTTTGACAACTTCGCGCTTGGTGTTGCCGTTTGCAGGGCATGGGCTCTTTGCGATCGGGATATCGTTTTTCGCAACGGCGTTGATGATATCCTGTTCCGGCAGGTAGATCAGCGGTCTGATGAGCGTGATATCCATGCGCGAAAGATAGGTAACGGGCAGGAAAGTTCGCATTTTTCCTTCAAAAAAGAGCGAAAGAAGAAGCGTTTCGATCGCATCATCCGCATGGTGTGCAAAAGCGGCTTTGTTGCAGCCGAGTTCTTTCGCAGCGGTATAGAGTGCGCCTTTCCGCATTTTTGCACAAAGAGAGCAGGGGTTCGTTTCTTTGCGGATATTGAAAACGACATCGGCGATCTCTGTGTTCAAAATATGGCATTCAACGCCCAAGGAATCGCAGTAATTGCGGATGAGCGCCGTATCGAAATTGCCGAAGCCAAGGTCAACGGTAATGGCGACGAGATCGAAATTTTTCTTGCTGAAGCGTTTATACAGCGTGAGCGCACGCAGGAGCAGCATCGAATCCTTTCCGCCGGAAAGACCGACGGCGATCTTATCTCCATCTGCGATCATATTGTAATCATCCGAAGCACGGCGGATGCAGCCGAGAACTTTTTTCATCAAAGCACCTTTCTTAAAAAAAGGGTATTACGGCGTTATTATAGCATAGATTTTTTCCCGAATAAAGTGCGGAAAGATTGAAGAAAACCGAATTTTCGATTATACTAAAGGTATAAAATTAGGATGCATCAGGAGAAGATATGGAAGAACTGCGCAATAAAAAAGGCTTTATATGCGATATGGACGGCGTCATCTATCACGGCAACAAGCTTTTGCCCGGCGTCGATAAATTTGTAGAATGGCTTTACAGGGAAAACAAAAAATTCCTTTTCCTGACAAACGGCAGCGGCAAATCGCCCAAAGAGCTGCAGCAGAAGCTCAAACGAATGGGACTTGATATCGATCAGAGCCATTTTTATACGAGTGCTTTGGCAACGGCAAAGTTCGTTTCCACGCAGAGTCCCGGTGCTACGGCATATGTCATCGGAGAACCCGGTCTTTTCAATGCGCTTTATGAATGCGGCATCATGATGAACGATGTTGACCCGGAATATGTCATCGTCGGCGAAACGAGCAACTATAATTACGACAGCATCTGCCGTGCAATGCATCATGTCAGCCGCGGTGCAAAGCTTATCGGAACCAACTGCGATATGACAGGCCCCGGTGAAAACGGCATTTTACCTGCCTGCAAGGCGCTCGTCATGCCCATTGAGGCAACGACAGGCAAACAGGCCTATTATGTCGGCAAACCGAATCCGCTGATGATGCGCACAGGTTTATCCATCATCGGGACGCATTCCGGTGAAACGGCGATGATCGGCGACCGCATGGATACGGATATTCTTGCCGGTATCGAATGCGGCATGGACCCGATCCTTGTCTTATCGGGTGTTTCGACAAGGGAAACGACAGAAATTTTCCCCTATCGCCCGAGGCTCATCTTAAACGGTGTCGGCGATATCCCGAATCTTTAAAAGCGAAAAATGAGCGATATTCGCAAGTGAAAAACAGACACAGCAGGCAGAATTGCTATGTCTGTTTTTTATCAATAAGAATGGATCGATTAGGAAAGTTGCATTTGCAGGTGAACAGATGAAGAAGCATATTGCAAATATACTCACTGGCAGTCGTATTTTCGGCAGTATTTTGTTGTTGTTCTTTCCTGCATTCTCGAAGGCATTTTTAATTACATATCTCCTATGTGGTTTTAGCGATATGGTGGATGGAGCAATCGCCAGAAAAACAAACAGTACCAGTAAGTTTGGAAGCCGATTGGATACGATTGCCGATTTCTTTTTTGCAGCGGTATCATTGTTTAAGCTATTGCCTGCAATTGATATACCTAAATGGTTGTGGATATGGGGCGGCATCATTGCGATTATTAAAATGAGTAATATCGTTTGGGGATTTGTTTCAAAAAAGCAGTTTATATCTCTGCATACGATTATGAACAAAGTAACGGGACTTCTGTTATTCCTTTTGCCTTTTTCTATATCTTTCGTGGAATTGAAATACACGGCGATCGTTGTATGCTTAGTCACAACATTTTCCGCAATTCAAGAAGGATTTTATGTGATAACAGATAGGGAGTGCAAATGACCAATCCCGATTTACCAAACAATAAAAGCCAAGACGCTTCGTGCATCCTGGCTTTTTGATTTTATGAGGTTATACCGGCCACTTTTCAGTTTTCCATGGCTTTCTGTAATTCTTCTGCCCATTCACGGCGTGAAAGCTCCGCTGCATTGGGAACGACATAGATCCCCATATCTCTCGCACGCTGGATAAAAGCTTTGCCGGACATGGAATTTCTGTCTTCAAGGTCTGTGGCAATGAGCATCTTTTTGGCAAGCGGACTGCCGAAGCGCAGAGCAACGGTGTTGAGCTTATAGAGTTCTTCTTCGCCGATACTGCCGTTTTTGCAGGAGATGAAAAGCGGCGTTACACCACGCATGAGAAGGACATCGATCTCGTTTCTCGTTTCGGGCGTATAATTTTCCTGATCCTGAATGATGCCGTCCCAATCGATCGTCACGCTCATCTGGCAGTCGTTGAAATAGGCTTTGCCGTCTTTTTTTATCAGGCGTGCTTCGAAAAGCGTTTTCATTTCGAGGATGTTGCCGGCTTTTTTAACGGCTTCCTGTAAAACGGAATCGGTATAGCGATAGTGGAAAAGACCTTTTTCGCCCATATCGTCGATGACACCGCTTTCACGCAAACCTTCAATAAGCTTTACGAAAGTCTTTTCCTTTTCTTTATAACCCGAAATGCTTTCCGAAAGCGCCTTTTTTGAAAGAATGATCTCCTTTTTCGAAGCGGAACGGCGTTCAAATTCATATAAAACGGAAACATTTCTGTTCCATGCACGCGGATCTTTCGCAACAAAGCGCCAGAGAGGTTCTATTTTTTCGATCGGGTAAGACTTTGACGGTTCTTCAAATTCAGGGTGAATAATACCGCCCATTAAGCGGATAAGCTCTTCTGCGGAAAGCTTTGCCGTTTCGCCGGAAATGGTATTGCCGTCTCTATCAAGATCAATGGTCAGACCACTTTTGCTGTCGAATTTCTGAATTCGGATATTCTGTTCGCCCATAAGGATCCCTGCGGCAAGAATAAAGCTGTCTTTTCCGCCGGTGATATCGATGATGCATTCCTTTTCGCTTTTCGTAAGGCTGCGCATCGTTTTTAAGATTTCGTTTGTACGGTTCGTATCAACATGATATAGGCGAATTTCCGTCCTGATACCCTTGCTTTTGAGGAAAGCCTTGTATCTGGGCAGAGAAGCCTGCATCACTTTTTCTTTGCCTAAAAAGATGAGCTTTTCCGGCTGTAAACGCAGGCAGCCGATGATATTTTTCAGTGGGATCGGGTCAAAGCATTGGATCAGTGTCAGCATATGGTACTCCTTTGTTGCTATTTTATTATAACAGCCTGCGGAGCAGCATGCAATACAGGAAAAAACGCCTGCTTTCGCAGACGTTTGTTTTTTCATGCGGCTTTTTTTGCGGTAATTTTTTCCTGTCGGAGTTTCTGCACTTTGGCCACGATGACGGTAATATCATCCTTTGCAATGCCCGAAGAAAGCGAAAGCGCACCATGAGCAATTTCTTTGGCGATCGCCTGCGGATCACGAAGCTCGATCGCATCGGTGATGATCTCAAACATATCGACATCTTTTGTTTCAAGGTCGGCAATGCCGTCTGAAAACATGATGATGATGTCGCCGTGCATGAGCTGTACATCGTGGCAGGCAGGTTCAAATTCATCGAGGATGCCCATCGGCAAACTGCCTGCGCTGAGTTTTTTGGCATAGCCGCTGCGGATAAGGTAGCTATGCGGTGCACCGATTTTGGTAAAACGGGCAAGACCCGTCGTCAGCTTGACCATGCACATATCCATCGTCGAAAAGATCTCATCGCTGCTGGAGAGTATGAGCAGGCGGTTGATCGTATTTAAAACGGTTTCATCGTCAAAGCCTGCTCTGTAAAAATCCTCAACGAGCGAAACCGCCTGAATGCTTTCCCTTGCGGCTTTTCTTCCTGAACCCATGCCGTCGCAAAGCAGGAGCATCTGCCTTCCGTCGCGCAGCTTTTCAAAGGAATAGGTATCGCCCGATGCTTCGCTGCCGCTTTTCGTAATGGAAGCCACTCCGCAGGCAAGACGATACTCCTTCATCTGCTCATAGGTCAGAATGGAACCGTTCTTTGTGCTTTCGCCTTCGATATAGCTCATTTCCACACCGCATCCACGGGAAACTGCTTCGCGAATAATGCCTTCACGGACTGTTTTTGTCGTATCTGTGCGCAATTTCAGGCTTGCACGGATCGTTCCGCAGTTATATTCGACGCAGATCTCGCTTGCTTTGATGCCGATCTTATCCATTTCTTCCTTGACCGCATCTTCAAGCTCTTCGTGAAAGCGGAAGTTGATATCCACATCGCCTGCAAGAGAGCGGATGACTTTGGCAATGCCGTGCATTTGTTCGCCAACGGCATGGCGGCTTTTCATAATGCGTTCTTCTACTTTTGTATTTTCGATATACTTGCCGAAAACCTCGCGGCAAACGCCAAGAAGGCGCTGTGTTCTGATACATTTCGCTTCCATTTCTTCTCCAAGATCCTCCTCATCGATCACACCGCAGTGCTCAAATTTTTCATATAAAAGCTGCATCAAGGCATAGCTGTCTTCAAAACCTCTGTCCCAGCAGGAATCGAAAAACAGGCATCCGCTGCAGGCTTTTTCGGGGACAAGCGAAAGCATATAGGAAATCTTCCGCTCTTTTTTCTCTTCGCAAAAGATCTTTCCGGCCGAGGCAAAGACCTGTGCGATCTCTCTTAATCTGCCCATCGTCAGCTCGTTGAAGCGTTTTTTATGGAGTGCTTGCTCGTTTTCACGCAAAAGGTTGGCGTTGATGAAGCTGCCGAAATAATGCAGGGCTTTTTTGGGCAAAAGGATAAATATCCCTGCACCGATGAGCACATCGATCGGCGGCAATGCTTCTTTCATCGTGAACCGGAAAAAAAGGTCCGTCAGCAAAAATACGGCTGCGATGATATAGCGTCCTGCTTTTTTTATGCAGCCGGACAGAAGCGATGCTGCCGATATACAGACGAGGATCATGCTGCTGTCTCCGGATAAAACAGCCGTCAATCCGCAAAGAATACCTGCACTTCCGCCGATTGCCGCACCGCCGAATGTGGATGCGATAAGGCAGAGCAGAACGGACAGAATATTGCGGAGGCTTTTCCCGAAAAGGCCCATGCCGCCAAAACCGATGACAAGGCAGAGCAGAGAAGCGATACAGGAAAGCGTTTCTTCGTCTGTGAGGATGAGCTTCCTGCGGATGGTCAGGATTTTTAAGCTGTTGTCAAAAACGATGACAAAGGCACAGACGATAAGGCATTCCGCAAGCATATACAGCGCAGAACCCGGCGAATTAAGCAAAAATGCAAAGGTCATCACAAGGTAAGATGCCCCTGCGGCAAGCATCACGGTATATCGCCGAAGCGGAATTTTTGTGATCGCCATGCCCGCGGTCAAAGCGCCCAAGGTGCCGATAACGGAAAAAGCAAAACCGATGTTTTCCATTGTGCTTGTCCGTGTGGAAAGCGCCGCAAAGACACCAGCCATGGCAAGGTAAGGGTTCATTTTCATGCCGCCGGCATAAGCGGACCTTGCGTTTAAAAAACAGGCAAGAACAAAGGCTGCGCCAAATGGCCGGAGTATTCCGCCGAGTTCGATCCTTCCCGCAAAAAAGGCAAAAATCAGGCTCAAAGCTGCCCCTGTAAGCCCCGGAACACCCGAAAGCCTGCGGAGTTGTTCAAAAAAACGGTTGTTTCTTCGTTTTTCCGGTGTTTCAAATGTGTTTTTCTGCAGAAGTTCGGAATGTTGTTTTCTGGCACTGATCGTTTTTATATCCATTTGCATATACCAACCTCGGAATTTGTTTATAGGAAGATTAAAACACCGCATTTGTGCGTGAAATGTCGGCTGATGCGATGGGAATGGATGCCTTTTCCCCAAAATCAGCGAAAAAAACTGCAGATATTCCCATATACTTTTTCTTTCGACAGCATTCTTTGGGGAAAAAGCACGAATGTTGAAAAAATAATTTTTTTAGCGCAAAGGAACTTCGCATCTTCCTTGACAGTAATTTTCGGGATGATATAATTATAATGATAAAATATGTAAAGGAATTGGAAATGGTAAAACTTTTCACATCTGAATCTGTAACGGAAGGACATCCGGATAAACTCTGCGACAGAATATCCGACTCGATCCTCGACGAAATTATAAAACACGACAAATATGCACGCGTAGCCTGCGAAACATCCGTAAAGACAGGTCTTGTCCTCATCATGGGCGAGATCACAACATCTGCACACATCGATTTTGCAAATGTTGCAAGACAGGCGATCTGCGAAACAGGCTATAATTCCATGAGCGCAGGCTTTGACGGCAATACCTGCGGCATCATCACAAGCATCGACAAACAGAGCGCAGATATCGCTCTCGGCGTTGATAATTCCTATGAATCCAAAGAAGGCGGTATGCTTGAGCTTGGCGCAGGCGACCAGGGCATGATGTTTGGCTATGCCTGCACGGAAACGCCCGAACTGATGCCGATGCCGATCTCCCTTGCACATGCCCTTTCGAGAAGACTCAGCGTTGTCAGAAAAGACAATGTCCTCGATTTCCTTCTTCCCGATGGCAAGAGCCAGGTTACGATCCGCTATGAAGACGGCAAACCCAGCTATGTTGATACCGTTGTTATTTCTTCGCAGCACAGAGCCGATGTAGAGCTTGCAACACTCCGTGAAGCCATCATGGAAGAAGTCATCAAAAAGACGATCCCGGCTGAACTGATGGATAAGAACACAAAGATCTTTATCAACCCGACAGGCCGTTTCGTTATCGGCGGTCCTCAGGGGGATAGCGGCCTTACAGGCAGAAAGATCATTGTTGATACCTATGGCGGCATGGCACGTCATGGCGGCGGTGCTTTTTCGGGCAAGGACTGCACAAAGGTAGACAGAAGCGCATCTTACGCAGCAAGACACGTTGCAAAGAACATCGTCGCAGCAGGTCTTGCGGAAAAATGCGAAGTGCAGATCGCCTATGCGATCGGCGTTGCGCATCCCGTCAGCGTTATGGTGGAAACATTCGGAACAGGCAAAGTTTCCGAAGAGAGAATTTCCGAGCTGGTTGAAAAATACTTCGACCTTCGCCCGCAGGCGATCATCGAAAGACTCGACCTCAGAAGACCGATCTATAAGAATACATCCTCCTATGGCCATTTCGGCAGGACGGATATTGAACTCCCCTGGGAGAATACAGAGCTTGCGGAAAGCCTGAGGAATGCCTGACTAAAAGAGGTAACACATTTTGACATCCGTTGAAGGAACGATCATGGAGATCGTGTACAGAAACGAAGAAAATACTTATACCGTTTTGGAGATCGATCACGAAGGGAAGCTGCTCACCTGTGTGGGCAACATCCCTTTGCTTCAACCGGGGGAATTTGTGCGCTTTTACGGCGCATATACAAATCACCGCGTTTATGGAGAGCAGTTCAAGATCAGCTCCATGGAAACAAAACTGCCGGAAAGTAAAGAGGGAATCAAACTTTTTCTTTCCGGCGGTCTTATAAAAGGCGTTGGGGAAGTTCTGGCGACACGCATCGTCGAAGCTTTCGGCGAAGAAACTTTTCAGATCATTGAAACTGACCCCGATAGGCTCGCAGAGATCAAAGGCGTTTCGCGTGCATTGGCAAGGAAGATCCACGAACAGGTCATGGAACTGCACGGTGTTCGTGCGGTTTTGATGCAGCTGCAGGAAATGGGTCTTACGCTGAAACAGAGCTTATCCGCCTATGATGCCTATGGGGAAGCTGCGGCTTCTATTATTTTATCCAATCCGTACCGGCTGATCGATGAAGTCCCGGGGATGAATTTTATCCGTGCGGACGGCATTGCACAGAACATCGGCATTGAGAATTATGCGGAACTCAGGGTTTATAACGGCGTTCGCTATGTTTTGCGCCTGCGCATGAACGAAGGGCATACCTGTTTGCCAAGGGAAAGGCTTTTATCGGAGGCAGCGGAGCTTTTGCAGACGGATGCGGAAAGTGCGGAAAAAGCGCTTCTTTCGCTGATCAACAACGGCGATGTTTCCGAATCGGTCTATAATGGTGTTGCGGCAGTTGCCGATGCCCGTGCGCATTATGCAGAAGCCGGTGCAGCCTATAAACTCATGCTGCTTTCGCACGCTGCGCCGAAGGGTGAGATCGACCGCACGATCGTGGAAGATATCATCCGCAGCAGCAACTATCTTTCCGAAGAACAGGAACTGGCACTTCTCCGTGCGGTTTCTTCGACAGTCTGCGTGATTACCGGCGGACCCGGCACAGGAAAAACGACGATCTTAAACGAGCTCATCTCTATTTTTGAACAGAACGGCATTACAACAGCACTTGCTGCACCGACCGGAAGAGCAGCCAAACGCATGGAAAAAGCTGCGGAAAGACCGGCAAAAACGATCCACAGGCTTTTGGAATACGGTATGCAGTCCGAAGATGACGATATCGAGGAAGATATGGGCCGTTTCATGCGCAATGAGGAAAATCCGCTCGAAGCGGAGGCAATCATCATCGATGAATCCTCCATGATCGATATTTTCCTGCTGAACAACCTGCTTTCGGCGATCGAACCGGGAACGAGAGTCATTTTTACGGGCGATGCAGATCAGCTTCCTTCCGTTGGTCCGGGCAATGTCTTAAAAGATATTATTGCGAGCAAGAGAGTGCCCGTTGCGACTTTGACAGAAGTTTTCAGGCAGACGGGAAACATCGCCATGAATGCACACAGGATCAACAAAGGCGAAGGCGTTGAGCTTTTCGGCGCAGGGGATTTTGTTTTCATCCCGACGAACGGTCAGCAGGAAACCGTTGATCTCGTCTGCGATGAATATAGAAAAGCCCTCGCAGAAGCGGAAAGCGAAAACGATGTGCAGATCATTTGTCCCGTCAAAAACGGCGTGATCGGCGTGCATAATATCAACCGGGTCATTCGTGACCATGTCAATCCGCGCATTTTCGGCAAAAACGAGATCACTTTCGGCGATACGGTTTTCCGCGAAGGCGATAAGGTCATGCAGACCTCCAACAATTACAACAAAGAATGGTATCTCTACGGGCAAAACCGTATTTTGACGCAGGGTACGGGTATTTTTAACGGCGATATCGGGCAGATCGATGAGATCGATACGGAGCAGCGCATCGTCCGCATCATTTTCGACGGCGAAAAAGTCTGCGAATTTGAAGTGAACGAGCTGGAAGACATCGAACACGCCTATGCCGTTACCGTTCACAAGAGTCAGGGCAGCGAATTTTCAACGGTCATTCTGCCCCTGTATTACGGCGGAAACATCTTTTTGACGAGAAACCTGCTCTATACGGCGATCACACGCGCAAAAACACGCCTGACGATCATTGGGATGAAGCGTTCGGTCGATTTTATGATACAGAATAACCGCATTTCAAGGCGTTTTACGGCGCTGAAATATGAAATTGCGTCTTATGCCGATTTTATGGACGGACTCGGGCAGAGAAGCAGTTCGATCAAGCGAGGCTATGATGAATTTTTGGGAAGTCTTGACGAATTGTTATAAAAAAATCGGGAAGCTCGTGGATGCGCTGTTCTTTCCCGAAACGGGCGAATGCCTGCTCTGCGGCCGTGATACAGAGGGAAAGCTTTGCCGTAAACACAAAGAAACCCTTCTTACGCTTTGTGAATTGAAATACAGAGAGATCGGCGGTTTTTCCGTTCTTTCGGTTTTCCGCTATGAAGGCATCGCTGCGGATTGCGTCCGCGGCTTAAAATACCGAGGCAGGCGCTATCTTGCGCCTATGATGGCGGAGATGATGAAAGAAAACCTGAAGCTCCCGAAATTTGATCTTGCCTGTGCCGTTCCGCTGCATTGGGCAAGGAAGCTCATGCGAGGCTTTAACCAATCTGAACTTCTGCTCAAAGCACTTGTCGGCGAAGAAAAATACAGCGAACTTCTTCAAAGGACACGCTACACAAGACCGCAGGCGAGGCTTTCCGCGGAAAGAAGGCAGGAAAACGTCCGCAATGCTTTCAGAATGCGCGATGTTTCCGTCGAAGGGAAGCGGATTTTGCTTTTTGACGATGTCGTGACGACGGGAAGCACGGCGCTTGCCTGTGCGAGATCATTGATCGAAAACGGTGCGGAAGATGTGTATATCCTGTCTTTTGCAGCGCCTGTGATAAAAGGAGAAGAGAATGCAGATCGTTGAATATTTTGCATCCGAAAACAGGGAACATTGGCTTTCCGAAATCCAAAAAAGCGATTGGATCGCCGGAGAATATTTATATCGGTTGCTCAGCGAAGATAGGTTTAAAGCGCTCGTGGGTGAAAATTCGCAGGTCTTTTTGCTTGAGGATAAGGGCGAGCTTCTCGCTTTCTGTACGCTTTCGGAAATGGATGATATCCAGCCGACAAAGCTTACGCCGTGGGTCGGCTTTGTCTATACCTATCCGCCGCACAGGAACAAAGGCTATATGGGGCTTTTACTCACGCACGCAGAGGAAGAAGCGAAAAAGCAGGGTTTTCACCGCATCCATATTTCGACGGGTCATACGGGGCTTTACGAAAAATACGGCTACCGTTTTATGGCAATACAAAAAGACACCGCCGGCGAAGATTCCCGTGTGTATATCAAAGATTTCTGAAAAAATACCCTTTCCAAAGGCAATGGAAAGGGCTTTTTATTTATAGAGTTTTTCTAAGATCTCGCCTTCGCTGAGTGTTTTTTGGAGCTTCATGTCTTTCCCGATGATGTGCACGAGGTTCAGATCACGTGCGGAAAAATGCGTTAATATCTCCTCGGGTGCTGTTCCCTGCAGGGCTGCGATATGCCGAACGCCGATGAGCGGTCTTTTTGCAAATTCCCGAGGCTTTTTTTCGATCTGCCTGATGAAGCTGAAAGCGGCATTTTTCAGGTAAAGGATCGAAGCATAGATCGCTGATGCGGAAAAGATCAGCAATGTCGGCAAAAATTCGCCCATGAAAAGTGACACGATCCCAAAAAGAAAGAGTGCCGACGACAAAACAAGACCACAGACGGAACAGATTTTTGCGGCACGAAGCGGCTGCATCGCCTGCGACAAAACGCAGGATAAGATCCTTCCGCCATCGAGCGGCAAAACAGGCAGCAGATTTAATGCGGCAAGCGAAAGCGAATAGGCAGCTGCGGCATTGAAAAAGGCGCTTTCTTTGGCGAATAAAACGGGAAAAGCCGCAAACAACAAACTCATTAAAGGCCCTGCAGCGGCAATCAGAATTTCTTTTGAACCTTTGACGACGGCAAAGCTTTCCATATGCGCTGCACAGCCAAACGGCAGCAGCTCAAAGGAAAGAATGCGGATATCCATGAGCTTTGCCATGATCATATGCCCCGATTCATGCAGAAAAAGCGCCAGAAAAAAGGTAAGAATCGTTTCCATGCCGAAATTCCGAATAAGATAATACAAAAGCGGAAGGAAGAGGAGATTTACCCGGAACCTTCCGCCGAAAAAGGAAAGCCGCAAGTTTAACCGAGCTCTTTCGGAGCAGCGAGCGAATCGAGATAACCGATGCCGCCGATCGTTTTTAAGGTCAGAGTATCGCCCGTAAGCTGACCGATCGCTTCATTCTGCAGGACCTGAGCACCCGCTTTATGCCCGGGAATAAGCCCGATATAGCTCGTTTTTGTGCCGTTTTCGTTGGCAATGACCATATAATCGCTGCCTGTTTCCGCAACAGTGCCGCTCATCAGCGCAAAAACAGGTTCCATCGCTTCGCTTTCGATGAGGGAATATTCCCCGTTTTCCGCAAAAGTTTCCATGATAAAGCCGTTTACGGGAATGGCGATCTCCTCTGTAGAGGAAATGAACTGCAGCTTGCCAAGATCTTCATCCAAAAGCAGTTCGCTGCCGTTTTCCCAATTTGCAGTTTCTTTGCTTTCCATTCGCGCATCACGGAGCAGGAGAATGCCCAGAACGAGAATGAAGCAAGCGGCAGTCTGTTTGATAAAACGGAGAAAGGAAGGCTTCATTTTTTCAAAATACGGTTCGCTGAGCTCGAAAAGATGCGGAAAAAGTGCTTCTTTCTTTGTTGATTCGGGTTTTTTTGCGGCATAACTGGTAAATGTGCCGGTTTTTGTTGTATTGGCCAAAATATCACCTCTGCATTGTTTTACCTGAATATATGCAGGGGAAAATAAAAAAATACCTGCAAAAGCTGCAGGTATTTGGAGTTTTATTCGCTGATTTTACGGGCAACGACGACCATTCGTCCGTCTTCCTTGGAATAATCGCAGGTGGAAAGCGTCAGGAGCTGATCGCCGAATTTGGGAATAACGCCTGTATCGAAAACGGAAAGCGCACGGCAGTTATTGACGAATTTGTTGTATTCGAGCTCGGTTTCGGCGTTGTGGAAATTGTAGTATTTAAAGACGGTATCTGTCTTTTTGAAAACCTGGGAAACGAAGACCGCAAAAACCTCATAGGTCTCAACCTCATACAGCGTGGTATAGGTGATGTATTTATGGTCTTTGTAGTAATCTTCATCCAGATATTTATCGAGTGCGCCGAACATGATGCCGCTTTTCATGTTGTGTCCGTGGATGAGGAGGTTTGTATCTCTCGGATCAACGGTGCAGTATTTATCGACATAAAGGCAGCCGCTGCGCTGATAGTTTTTATAGAAATTGTGGTTGATATAATAATCATCACCCGAATACATGACAAGGTAATCGATGACGGTATCTTCAATGGTTAATTTGCCGACAACATCGTTGTTCTGCGCATAATATTCCGCCATTTCGGGAAGCATATCCGGCGCAGGCGTTTTAAGCGGAACTGTCGGTACAGGTGTGCTTACGGATTCTGTTTCCGATACGGTTCTTTCGGGAATAATGACTTGTGCAGTGCCGTAAGCTTCGGTTTCTTCTTTTGCTGCGGAACAAGCGAATCCAAACAGCAGTGTAATTGTCAGCAGCAGAATTAAAAATCTCTTGGTATTCATTTTTTCTCCAAAAGAAGCGAGAGTGTGAACTCCCGCTTCTCGTTTAGATAGATTCTATTTGATGGGAATTAAAGACCCATCTTCGGCTGGTCGTCCTTGTCGTCGTCAACTGTCGGATCGGACGGTGTCGGGTCAGACGGTGTAGGATCGGACGGTGTAGGATCGGACGGTGTCGGATCGGACGGTGTCGGGTCAGACGGTGTAGGATCGGACGGTGTAGGATCGGACGGTGTCGGGTCAG
>SVGZ01000033.1 GCA_015056045.1 Clostridiales bacterium
CGGTTTTGGCGATAATATGCCGACACAGATGGCGATCGACGCAGGTGCGGAAGAGATCGTCGTTATCAACCTCGATGCGATCGGCGTCAAGGCAAAATCCAACCGTGCAGGGATTCGCGTGACCCGTGTTGACCCAAAGGAAGACCTCGGCTTCATCCTCGATTTCAACCGCAACTATGCCCTTGTCAACATCGAACGAGGCTATTTCGACACGATGAAGGCTTTCGGCATCTATGATGGCTGGCTTTACAACTTCAAAAAAGGCGAAATGACCGGCGCAAACGAGGCTTTTATTGCACTTTTGGAAGATGCGGCCGCCAAAGCGATACCCGAAAACAATATGGGCGGTTTTATGAAAAAACATATTGCGATGAATTTCATCCGTGTGATGGCAAAGGGAACTTCTGCCATGACTTTGGGCAAAGGCTGGGTGCTTTCCGCAGCGGACCTGACGGGCAGAATTTTTGCACTTGATCCGCAAAAAGTCTACACAAAAGCGGAGTTTGACCGCCTGCTGCTGCAAAAACTTGCCGCACTGCCGCATTTTGACACGAAAAACGGCGAAGACATCCTTCGGGTTTTAACGGATGATGCGCTCAAAACGAAATACCTCTATCTGCAGCTTCGGGAGCTTTTTTCGGGGAACAGCTTTCCCAAGGCGCTTGTTTTTGCCGCAGATGCAGCCCCCAAAGCCCTTTTATGTGCATTCTATATTCTGTCTATCACTTAAAAAACTTTTTTGCCGTCTGTTATTTCTCGCAGGCGGCAATTTTTTTTCGCATTTTATTTGTTATCGATTACTTAAAAATTTCTTGCCGTCGGTTTTTCCCGCAGGCGGCAATTTTTTTGCGCTTTCTATCTTTTATCAATCACTTAAAAAAATTTCTTGCTGTCTGTTATTTCTCGCAGACGGCAATTATTTTGTGCATTCTATCTTTTATCGATCACTTAAAAAAATTCTTGCCGTCTGTTGTTTCTCTCAGGCGGCAATTCTTTTGTGCATTCTATATTCTCTCTATCATTTGAAAAAAATTCTTGCCGTCTGTTAATTCTCAGGCGGCTGTTTTTATTTTTTTTGCTTCTGCAATCTTGCGTTGCGAAAAAAACGCCCAGCATATATAATGAAAGAAAACTTTAAAAAGAGGCATTATGAAAATTCTGATCTGTAATGTTGGGAGCACTTCCCTCAAGTATAAACTTTTTGATATGGATGCAAACGGCGGAAATACTTTCCCGGCGGCTGAGAAAGTTTTGGCCACGGGCAAAGCCGAGCGTGTCGGCACGGAAAAGAGTGTTTTCCAGCACAACGGCGGCGAATTGACACAGGAACATTTCCCGACGCATCGTGAAGCCATTATGAAAATGATGGAAAACCTGCTTGCGGATACGATCACTTCGATGGATGAGATCGCCTGTGTCGGTTTCAAGGTCGTCCACGCAAAAGGCGTAACGGGCGTTCAGTACCTGACGGAAGATGTTCTCTCCGCTATGGCAGATTTCAATTCGGTTGCTCCTGCGCATAATCCGCCGTATATTGCGGCAATTCGTCAATTCCGTGAGCTGATGCCCAAAACACCGCTCATCGGCTCTTTTGAAACGGGTTTCCACGCAACAATGCCGCCGGAAGCATATCTCTACTCCATTCCGGTCGAACTGAGCAAAAAATATGCGCTTCGCCGCTACGGTTTCCACGGCGCTTCGCATGAATATGTCACGGGCTTTGTTTCCGCAGACATGAAAAACGAAAATATCCGCCTTGTTTCCTGTCATCTTGGCGGAAGCGGCTCTTTGGCGGCGGTCAAAAACGGCAAATGCATGGATACGACGCTCGGGCTTTCGCTGCAGTGCGGCGTTATGCACAACAACCGCATCGGCGATATTGACCCTTATGTGCTTGTCTATATGATGCGTGACCTCGGCATGGACCTTGACGAAGTCTGCAAAACGCTCGAGAAAAAGAGCGGTTTTCTGGGCATGAGCGGCGTTTCGGGCGATTTGCGCGATGTTGAGCTTGCCGCAGAAGAAGGAAACGAAGATGCGAAAAATGCCATCGCTTCCTATGCTACAGCATAAAAAAATACATCGGCTCCTATGCAGCCGCCATGAACGGGCTCGATGCGATCGCTTTTGCCGGCGGTATCGGCGAAAACAGCAGCAGCGTCCGCATCGCAGCCTTAAAGGATATGGAATATCTGGGCATCAAGATCGACGAAGAAAAAAACAAGGCTTCGATCCCGAACAGCCTCATTTCCACGGGAGATTCCAAAGTCAAAGTCTACATCGTCGCCACAAACGAAGAGATCATCGTCGCAAGAAAAGCCGCAGCGCTTCTTGCACAGAAATAAAGAAAAGTCGGAAGGTTTTCTTCCGACTCTTTTTTTACTTTCGAAGTATCTCTTTGGCTTTTGCATAGCCGTTTTCCGCAGCTCTCTGCATATAATCATGATAGGACATGGAATAATTCAAATATTCATAATCCGATACTCTGTCGAAACCTGTTTTTAGGTTCTTTTCCTCTGCACGCTTCGCCATGAGTTTGTAATAGCAGACTGCGATGTTATACTGCGCTTCCGCGTCATTTCCCAATTTTTCAAACCAACGGATCGCCTCTTTATAATTCGCCGGTGTTTTGTATCCGCTGGTGTAAATATGGCCGAGGTACTCTGCCGCTTCTTTATGGCCTTGCTCTGCGGCCTGTTTCAGCCAGAAAATGCCATTCTCCGTATTTCCTTCGCCGTAACTGTATTTGCCGCCGATAAACTGCGCATCCACATCGCCAAGGACAGCTCTTTGATATAGCGGATCCACCTGCGTGTTTTTGTAGAAAGCGTCCAGTACCGCTCTTGCTTCACTGCTGTCCGATTCGCGAAGAAGAGCTGCTGCCTTGACAGCTTTTTCAGGCTTTTCTTTGGCATTCATCAGGTCAAACTTTGCCAAAGCGATCTCTGCCCCTTGATAGCCCGCTTCGACCGCACGCTGATACCAATATCCTGCTTTTCTGCCTGTTTTTTCGAGGCAAAGCGCATAATAGTACAGTTCTTCCGCCGTAAACTTTCCTTTGTTGCCCGATTTTTCAAAAAGGCGGAAAGCCTCTTTATATTCACCATCTTCTGCCAGATAAACGGCATTTTTGCGTTTTCTTGCCTTGATCTGATCAAAAATGAGCTTCGGCAAAGACAGAATAAATACCACAAGGCAAAGCGCCAGAGCAAACAGTAAAATCGCGATCAAAGGTGCTGCGATCAGCCCTAACACGCCAAGTTTATCGAACAGAAAATCCCAAAGCGGTGCAAAAAACTCTTTTAACATAAAACCTCTCAGGACTTTTTGATTTCGATATCGCCGCTGACGGTCTCGAAATTATATTCACAGCTGCCGTCGCCGGCAATATATTGGTCATCCGCTTTGACGGTTTTGAAGGCGCAGTCAAAATCGCCGCTGACGGTTTCCACTTCCGCGGTAAAGTTGCTGTCTTTCGGGAGTTTGAGCAGGATCTTGCCCGAAACGGAGGAAATTTCGCCTTCTTCTGGTGTGAAACCCGCAAAATCAAGCTTGATATTGCCGCTTGTCGTGGAGACATCAAAGCTTCTCTCGTGAACAAAGCTTGTCGAAGCGCTGAGCATTTTTGCCGTAATATCGCCCGAAAGCGTCGAAAGCTCCATTTCGCTCGGATCCGCAAGCATGGGAAGATCGATATCGCCCGAAACGGAAGTCAGCGAAAGTGCATGGAACAGCAATTTTTCCGCTTCGATATCGCCCGAAACGCTGCTGATGGTGAGTTTGCTGCCGACAGCTTCCTCAATTTCGACATCCGCAGAGATCGTTTCGATGCACAGATCCTTGAGCTGTGCAGAATCGGGGATGCTGACAGTCAGGTCTTTGGAAATTTTTCGGAAATCCCATCTGCCGCTTTCCGCAAATTTGATGAGCAATGTATTGCCTTCGATGAAGTAATGCAGGCGCAGACCTTCCGTTAAGCCGAAACGGCCTTTTTCGGAAAATTCGATCGCATTTCCTTCGCTGCGCTGAACGGTAACTTTACCGCTGACCCAGGAAATTTCAATATTTTCGATCTCTTCCGAAGAAGCGAAGCTATCGCCGACACTGTATTTTTCCGCGTTTCTGTATAAATAAGATGTATCGCCGATGCGGATACAGCCAACAGACAACACGAGCGCAAACACCAGTACCAATGCCAGAATTTTTTTCATTTTCAAAGCCTTTCTGTTTTTTATATTTCACGACAAAATCGTTTTTCCCGCCGCATTCTTTATCCACATTATAGCAGTTTTGATCCGCAATTTACACAAAAAAATGACCCGTTCCGTGAAAAAACGAGTCAAATCTTTCAGATAACAAATAAATAGACAGAAAGTGCGGCATACACCACCGCGAAAAGCGGCAATGTGATGAAGAATTTTGCCTTTCTCGTCTTATGGCGGAAAAGCAGCATCCCCATAAAGGAACCGATCGCAGCGCCAAGAATCGCAAACAAAATCAGCGTTCGCTCGGGAATGCGGTACATATCCTTTTTGGCAAAGAGCTTATCCATACCCATGAGCAGAAAACCAATGATGCTCATCAGCAGGAGATAAAACTTCAGGATGATCATTTAGTACTGTCTGTCGTCGCCGTAGCCGTAGTTTTCGATGACGTAATCGAGGTCTTTATCGCCTCTGCCGGAAAGTGTCGCCAAAATCGCACCTGTCTGCATTTCTTTTGCGAGCTTGATGGCATAAGCAACGGCGTGTGCGCTTTCGAGTGCGGGGATGATGCCCTCATATCTGGAAAGCATGAAGAATGCATCGATGGCTTCTTCGTCTGTTGCGCCGACGTATTTAACTCTGCCCATATCGTGGAGCATAGCGTGTTCGGGACCAACGGAAGGATAATCGAGTCCGCTTGCGATCGAATAAACCGGTGCAGGTTCTCCATTTGCATCGGAAAGCATGATACTGTTGAAGCCCTGCATGATGCCGGGTTTGCCATACTGCATGGAAGCTGCGTGCTGACCAAGGCCGCTGCCCGTGCCGAAAGGTTCAACGCCGTAAATATCTACGGAAGGATCGCCGATGAAGGGAACGAACATACCGATGGAGTTACTGCCGCCGCCAACGCAGGCGACAACGGCATCCGGAAGAAGACCCGTCATTTCGAGGAACTGCTCTCTTGCCTCTTCGCCGACGCAAAGCTGGAAATCTCTGACCATCAGCGGGAAAGGATGCGGCCCTAAAACGGAACCGATGCAGTAGATGGAGTCTTTATAATTCTTCGCATAGGATTCAAATGCGGAGTCAACGGCTTCTTTTAATGTCTTGTTGCCCCTTGTTACCGGGACAACCTTTGCACCCAGAACTTTCATTCTGGCAACGTTCGGAGCCTGTTTTGCGATGTCGATCTCGCCCATGTGGATCTCGCATTCAAGGCCGAAATATGCAGCGGCAGTGGCAAGAGCAACGCCGTGCTGACCTGCGCCTGTTTCCGCAATAAGGCGCTTTTTGCCCATATATTTTGCCAAAAGGCCTTCGCCCATGCAGTGGTTGAGCTTATGTGCGCCGGTGTGGTTTAAGTCTTCTCTCTTGAGGTAGATCTGGCACTGACCGAGCCTGCGGGAAAGTCTTTCGCAATGGTAAACCGGTGTCGGTCTGCCCTGAAATTCCTTACGGATGCGGCGAAGTTCGCTGATGAACTGTGCGCTGTGGCAGATCGTCTGGTATGCTTCGGAAATTTCCTTGAAAGCGGGCTTTAATTCATCGGAAATGAAGCAGCCGCCGTAATCGCCGAAATAACCGTCTTTTGTGGGGAAATTTTTAATATATGAATAGTAATCCATGCTTACCTCCAGATTTTTCGATAACAGTAATACTATAGCCTAAAATCGTCCGTTTGTCCACAGATTTCGGGGATTTGCGGGGTTTTCGGGGAATATTTATAAGAAAAAGCCTTTACCGATCGGGTAAAAGCTCAAAATTTAATGCACCTGCAGTTTTTTTCTTCTCTCGAGGTAATCCGGCATCAGCTCACGCATCAGTGCATGGAAGTCTTCGCCATGATCGTGATGGATAAAATGCGCAAGCTCATGCACAACGACATAGTCGATCTCTTCCATCGGCTGTTCGATGAGCATCAGCGCAAAGGTCACTCTGCCCTTTAAATAGGCGCAGTTTCCCCACATCGTTTTCATTTTGCGGACGACGACATTCGGCATCGGAATATTCCAACGGCGAAACAAAGGCAAATGCCTCCTGACCGATTCCATAAAAACCGTTTTGGCAAGCTTCCGCTTAAAATTGTCGATGAGCTTTTCCCTGTCTTCCCTGTCCGAATCCGCTTTCATGAGCAGGAGCATTTTTTCGCCTTCAAAGCGAATTTCGTTTTTTCCCGCTTCCAAAATTTCCATGCGGTAAGCCTTCCCCAAAAGATAGCAGATATCCGGGTTTTTCGGCTGATGCTTCGGTTTATTTAAATTTTTGATGATCCAAGCCTTGTGTGCATCGACGATCCGATCGACTTCTTTTAAGGTAATGCGCCTATCCGCACTGACGCAGACCTTGCCCTCTTTGATTTTGATGTATGTTTTTTTGATTTGCTTTCGCTCAAGCAAATATGTTAACCCACCGGGTGTGATTCTTTCCGTTGCCATGCTTATATGATAGCAAGCGCATCTTTATTTGACAAGTTTTTCTAAAAAATCCCACCATTTCGGTTTTTTATGCTATAATAAAACTATACGGGAAAAATTTAAGGATGGTGCAAGCTTATGAAAATGCCGCCGCTCAATATGGATGAAGTCCTGCTTCTGATCGATACCTACAACAATATGCGAAAAACGAAGAATGCCGCGACAAAAACCTCTTTTTACAGGGATCTTTCGGGCATTTTACGCAGCCTGCCCTTTTTCCCCGAATTAAAAGACGAAGCGCAGTTCCGTTCCGATTCCGCTGTCGAGATCATGCTGAACAATATCTTTTATTCCGAAACGCAGCGTGAAGGCATCTGGACACGCATGACACAGCGTCAGGCACAGGTCATCGAATATTATAAGGATGATAAATACCTCCTGCACGACGTCGCCAATACGATACGCAACGTCATAAAAACCGGTCTTGACCTGAAAATCGAGGAAGCGCCCGATAGCTTTATGGGCGGCAGTATTCTCTATTCTTTCCACAAATACATCGAAGAAAAAGGGGAAATGGCGCAGGTCTTTGCCGAAGAATTTGCCGGCGAAACCGTCTGCCAGCTTTGCGGCCGTGATATGCGCGAAACTTATGGCGATTTAGCGCCCAAAATGATGAGCATCCATTATGCTGCGCCGATCGCATGGTACCCTTCGGCCTTGCAGCTGATGAGCGCGGAATACCTCCACCTTTGCCCGAATTGTCATACCCTCGCCCATACGGAAGTGCGCCTTCTCGAAGGTGAAAACCTTATGTCTGCGATCAAATAAAAAGGAGACAGCATGGTAAACGCATTAAAATTATTCTCTCTTGAAGGAAAAACAGCCGTCGTTACCGGCGGAACATCCGGCATCGGCAGATGTGTTGCGGATTATTTAGCCTCTGCAGGTGCAAACATCGTCATTATTTCACAGCACCTCGATGCTTCCGAAAAAGTTGCCGCACAGATCGCACGTGAATACGGCAAAAAGACTTTAGGTCTCGCTTTTGACGTTACCGATGAAGAGGCCGTTGCCGCAGCATTTGTTACCATTACCGAAAAATTCGGCGCAGCGGAGATCCTTTTCAATAATGCCGGCATCAACATCAACGGCGGTGCATTGGACCTCAACTATGCAGACTGGAAGCGCATCCTCGACGTCAACATCAACGGTGTTTTCCTCATGGCGCGCGCTTTTGCCAAAGAATTGATCGCCGCAAACAAAAAAGGCTCTGTTATCAACACAGCCTCGATTTCCGCTTCGATCGTCAACCTTCCGCAGCAGCAGACGGCCTATAACACGAGCAAAGCAGCCGTTGTTCATATGACAAAAACCCTTGCGATCGAATGGGTCAAATATGGCATCCGCGTGAACGCAGTCAGCCCCGGTTATGTCTGGACAGAGATGAATCAGGTCGTTCCCAAGGATATCCGCGATTTTTGGATGAATGCAACGCCTTTCGGCCGTTTCGCAGAACCCGATGAGATCGCAGGCGCCGTTATCTATTTTGCATCCGACGCCTCGACCTATACTTCCGGCAGCGAACTTTTAGTCGATGGCTGCTTCACTTGCCTCTAAAAGCGGCACTTTCTTCATAATAACGAACTTGATCTTGATACCTTCCGCCACAAAGCGCTTTTCATGTTCGGTAATATAATTCGGCTGAAAACCGCTCGCATGGAGATCTTCGGTATAATAGATCTGCTCAAAGCCGCATTTGGCAAAATAGCCGAGCGAAGCTTCAAATAAAATATCGTCATCTGTTTTGAACCAGATCTCGCCGTCTTCCTTTAAAAATTCGCGGTACTGCATCAGCTGCCGCACATGGGTAAGGCGGCGTTTTTCGTGTTTGCCGCGCTCTGTCCAGGGGTTGCAGAAATAGATATGGATCCTGGAAAAGGCATCTTCTTTCCCAAAGATCTCGTTGATATTGAGGATATTCTGCGAAGCGAGGACGATATTTTTCGGCTCTTCATCGCCATACAAAGCGGCAATATTGCGCCTTGCACTGCCAAGAACATTGCTGATAAGGTCGATCGCGACATAATTGACATTTCTGTTTTCGTTTGCCATCTGTGCGGTCGATTCGCCTTTGCCGCAGCCAAGCTCCAGCTGCATATCAAGGCTCGGGTCCCCAAAAAGCGATCTCCAGTTTCCCTTGCTTTTTTTCGGTTCTTTTATAAAATACGGGCAGGCATTGAGTTCAGGCTGTGCCCATTTCTTTTTTCTCATTCGCATGGTAAAAATTCTCCATCCATCTGCTTTTTTCCAACAACGATTATACACCAAGGGGCAGTTTTTGACAAACAAAAAAAGAGCATGGAATCCTTCCCATGCCCTTTTGTTATTTTTACTCAATGATCATGATTTCTTTCGAAGCGAAGTTCAGAAGCTCATAGCCATCTTCCGTTGCGATAACGAGGTCTTCAATGCGAACGCCGAATTTGCCGTTGAGGTAAATGCCCGGTTCGATGGAGAAGCAGGTTCCGGGACGTACAACATCTGTATTGACGCTCGAAACGGAGGGTTCTTCGTGGACGTCTCTGCCGATGCAGTGGCCTGTTCTGTGTGTGAAATATTCGCCGTAGCCCATTTCCGTGATGTAATCTCTTGCCGCAGCGTCGATATCACAGAATCTTGCACCGGGTTTGATGGCTTCTCTTGCGCGTTTGTTGGCTTCACGGACGATCTCATAGACCTTTTTCTGTTCTTCCGTAATGGATTTATAGAAGAAGGTTCTCGTCATGTCGCTGTTATAGCCGAAAGTCGTCTGTCCGCAGTCGATGAGGACGACATCGCCGGGTTCGAGCTTCTTATCGCCTGTTGTATGGTGCGGTTCCGCAGAGCCTGCACCGAAACAGATCAGCGGACCTGCAGGCGAAGAAGGATCGCCGAGGCGCAGATATTCTTTGTTCATCAGCTGGCTGAGTTCTTTTTCGGTCATGCCTTCGCGGAGCATTCCCGGAACCATAGCGATGACCTGATCGTTGACCTTCGAAGCAAAGCGCATTGCCTCTTTTTCGTCTTCGTCTTTGATCATGCGGGCTTCATCAACAGCGAAAGAGCCGAGGCGATACTCAAGGTCGCTTCTCTGCCCCATGAGTTCGAGGAGGAACTTTGCCATCATGAATTTATCGATGCCTGTCTTGCCTGCGGGGAGATATTCCGCAAGACCTGCCGTTGCGATGTCGGAGTCGCTATGGTAAACGACATCAAATTCTTCCTGCGGTTCAGTCGGGTAAAGCGCATTGATAAAGAGCTTGCACTTTCCTTCCTGCGGAATAGCCAGCGCCATGAGCCTTTCACCCATGTGCGAAGGAGCGAGATCAACGAGGTAAGAGATCGAGGAAAGATCCGTTACGATCGTTGTGGCAAAGCCGTTTTTCTTCAAAATCTGCTGTACTTTTTCGATTCTTGCAATAGACATAATGGGACCCCTTTTTATTTACGCTTATTCTTAAAAACAAATACTCTCTGCAGTGTGTAGCTCAGCGCATAAAGTGCGAGTTCTGCCAGGATATTGGCAAAAGCCAGGTGCATGCTTCCGACGATGGTGAGAAGATAAAGCGCAATGTATTTTAAACCTAAGATCAGCGCCGCTACGAGGTAATATTTGCCGAGTGTGCTGATCAAATTCTGTTCATCCTTAAAGACGAGCTTTTTATTGAAAATGAAGTTGCAGATCGAGCTGACGATCCTTGCGCCGACAGTTGCCACAGCAAGAGCGTTTTCTGCGCCTAAGCTGCCGAGGAAAATCGCCTGCAAAACGAGCAAAAGGATATAATCGATGAGGAAGCTTGCCATCGAGGAAGCGACAAACTTGAAAATGACGGCATAGATCTTGAGCGAATCGCGGATGACGTTGAAATGCGAAGAGGAATTGTTGTCGATATAGATCGTTTCGATCGGGATCTCGCGGATGCCAATGCCTCGCTCAACGGTATAGAGCAGCATATTCATTTCATATTCATAGCGTTCGCCCGGTATCGTTGTGAAAAATTCGAGGACGTCCATCGGTATTCCCCTGAGACCAGTCTGTGTATCGGAAACTTTTTTGCCCGAAGCAGCGGCAAAGACAGCGATCGTCAGTTTATTGCCGAAGCGGCTGCGGAAAGGAATATCTTTGCCGAAAGTGCGGCAGCCAAGGACGAGCTCACCGGGATATTTTTCCATTTCCGCGGCAATGCGCATCGCATCTTCGGGTGTGTGCTGGCCATCCGCATCGACAATGACGGCGTTATCCGCACCGTTTTTCAAAAGGTATGCAAAAGCGGTTTTCATCGCACGGCCTTTACCCTGATTGACCTCATGACGGAGCAGCGTACAATATTCCGGCACTGCGGCAAAAACTTCGTCAAAAGCTTCTCCGCTGCCGTCGTTGACGACGATGATGCCGAAATCGGTTTTTTCGTGAATATCCGTGATCAGCTGAATGAGTCGCATATCCGGCTTATAGGCAGGTATGATAATATGCATTTTCTACCCCTTATTCTGCAAAATAGATGATATCATTGATCTCGCGCGGGCTTTTTCTTCCGCAGAGATTATTTTGTATCTGATTTTCAAAAATGAAGATGCACTCGGTTCCGCTTTCCAGAATATAGGCTTCGGTGCAGTTCTTTTTATAAAGAAGCGAGACAAGCTCTGCCTTTGTCATGCCGGCGGTATGCCCTGCGTTGGAATTGGAAACGACGATGATGTAATGCCCTTCCGCAACCATACCGATGCAGGTATAGGCGCATTTCTTTTCCCAATCTTCCGTTTTTTCGGCAACACGACCGTCTTTGATCAGCGAAAAACCGCCGCAGAAGCTGTTTGTAACGCCTGTTCTGATCATCTCATCTGCCATGGCTTCGGAGCTGATCTCGCTTGCATCGACACATCTGATGCTGCCGTCGTGGTAGGTCAGGAGCATATCTCCTTCCCAGGGTTCATAGCCGTAAAGTCTGCTCCCACGGATGACGAGACCGCCTGTGTTATAAGTGCTGTTATCGGCATTGATCGCCAAAACTGCGCCTGCTTCTTCGGCCATGACGAGCGGATCCCCAATGAGGTAAGGCGAATATTCACCCTCGGGGAAAGCGGTTTTCATGCAGTTCATATCCTGCATGATGACCTCCGCAACGATGCAGCTGCCGAGTTCCAGTTCCTCTTCCGCAAAAGTGATCTCGAGCTTTTCGCCGATGTATTCACCCTCTGCCGGTGCTTTTTCCTGTATAGCATAAGAATTCATGGCTTCCGTGAGCCTTGGAATCGCAAAAACAAAGAGGATAATTGCCGTTAAAACAGCGACACCAAAGGTCACCGCATAGGCAATGAATTTGTTTTTTGCGCCTTTTTTGAATCTGTACTTTTTCATTTGACTCCCAAAACATTTCGTTCCATTTTTTATTATAAGTAAAATCTGCCCAAAACGCAACGAAAAATCAGCCGGTACAGAAATTTCACAAGTTGTTTTCGGGCAAAAAAAGAGCAAGCGCTATGGCCTGCTCTCTACGATCTCTTCGGTATAGGCTTCGGTTTCTGCGCTGTACTGATCAAATGCGATGATGCCCGCAGAACACGAGAGCACCTGCACGATCAATATGATCGCCAAAATAATGCCGACGGTTTTCCATATCCTCCGTGAACGCCTGTTTCTGATCGCCAGCTGTTCATTGATGCGGGATAATTGCTCCGCAACGGCATCGGTTTTTTCTTCGACTGTTTCGCCAAGCAGGCTGCTCGTATCTGTTTCGAGAGCATCCGCCAGTTTCCTCAGCATTTCGGCATCGGGAACGGAATAACCCTTTTCCCATTTGGAAACGGTCTGACGGACGATGTGCAGTCTGCTTGCCAGTTCCTCCTGTGTCATGGCTCTGCTCTTCCGCAGGTTTTTGATATTTTCATGCAGCATAGGGTTTTCTCCTTTCTTTGCTGCCGCCATTTTCGCATAAAACAATGGTTTTTGGCAAGCAACGCAGATTAACATCAAAAAAGAGAACAGCCGTGAAGCCATTCTCTTCAATTTTTACCATGCAGCTATGATGCGGAAACCGAGGTATTTTTCGCCTAAAAATCGGGATGCATCCTCCACGGAAACGTGATAGGAGATAAGTTCCGATAATACGCTTTCGATTTCGGGAATGAGATCTTCTGCGCTGTTTCGTTCAACGCATTCCGCAGTTCATCACCAAAATTTGCCATAACATTTCCTTTTATATATGCCGAAAGTCAAATTTATTCGCTTACCACATCGCCGAACTGATAGCCAAAAGTATAAGGATCAACGAGAAGCAGCCAGTTTTCGCCGATTTTTTTGAAACCATGCTCAAAAAAGGGCTGTGCATAGCCGTTGGGATGATAGACGACCACGACATCGGCAAGCCACGGCATTTCCGCATCGAAAAGAATTTCCGTATCGATAAAAACGATCGCACCGTCATCATCCGGATAATAAAAACCGCGCTGATCATCCAAAGGGTCAGTGCTGATGAGGATGGCATCTTCTGCCTGTGAAAGTTCCGGCAATGCAAAAATCAGCTCACGCAGGCGCTCATCTTCCACTTCATCTGTGAGCGTCCATGTTCCGTCGGTCTTGGTCTGTTTTGTTTTGTATATGCGGTTTGCCTCAAGGTAAACGGTCTTTTCTTCCGAAAGTTCGATGGCGTGCGTCAGATATTCGGCAAAAAGCTCCGCTCTTTCGGATAAAAGGAGTTCTTCCCATTGTGCTTCAAGCTGACCCGATGCATAGGCATTCTGTTTCCATGCCCAATCTTCAAAAACTTTCGCAAAATCAGGTGTTTCACTTGCCGCAGCTTCTGTTTCCGCGGGCAAAACTTCCTTGGGCAAATCTTCGGCTTCTTTTTTGGCCATACAAGCCGACGCAAAGATGAGCAGCATGACCAAAAGCAACAAACACAGTTTTTTCATGGCTTTACTCCTTTTTTCTGTATCTTTATGCTAACCGATTATTTGCCGCTCTGCAACTATCTTTTCTAAACTTTCCCTATATTTTCCCTCTGCGATTTGCTATAATATAAGATATAAATTGGAATATTATCGCCTTTTGAAGGAGGTTTCTTATGAATTGGAAAACGATCAATATCTATCTCACACACGAAGAGATGGAGATTTTTACCGCAGAGCTCATGGAGATCGGCATCTATAATTTTGCCGCACAGGATCCCGAAGAGTTCGGCGAATTTTTAAACAACACGTTCTATTATGATTACATCGAAGACGACGTCATGGAGATCCTGAAAAAACCCTGCACGCTGACGGTTTACCTCCCCGAAGACGATCAGGGAACGCAGATGCTTGCTGACCTGAAAAACCTCATCGGCGAACACGGCTATACTTCCGACATCGGCGATATCAAGGAAGAAGACTGGGCAGACAACTGGAAAAAATATTTCAAACCGATCAAGCTCGGAAGAAATCTGTATATCAAACCTTCCTGGGAAACCATCGAAGACACCGAAGGCAGAGTCGTCCTCGAGATCGATCCTTCCTCCAGCTTTGGCTCCGGCACACATGAAACAACACAGCTTTGCCTCGAAGCACTCACCTACCTTGTCCATGGCGATGAAGAGATCCTCGATATGGGCTGCGGAAGCGGTATTTTGGGCATTGGCGGCCTTCTCCTTGGGGCAAAAAGCGTCAAGGCGGTCGATATCGAAGAAAATTCCATGCGCGTTACCCATGAAAACGCAGAAATGAACCACGTCACCGAAAAAATCGAAGCCATCTGCGGCAACGTCCTCGATGACGAAGATTTCTATAACAAGATCACATCCGAGAGCTTTGACATCATCACCGCCAATATCGTTGCCGATGTTATCATTGCGATGATGCCGCTTTTCAAAAAATGTCTCCGCAAAAACGGCAGACTCGTCGTTTCCGGCATTATTGACGACCGCCAGAACGACGTCATCGATGCGCTTGTGAAACATGGCTTCTCCGTCCGCATGACCGCTGCAAGAAAAGACTGGCGCGCGATCACTGCCTGCCTGAAAGCATGAAACGATTTTTTGCCGAACAGACAGAGGAAAATTTTGTCCTCTTTTCCAAAGAAGAATCTAACCATATCGTCCGCGTCATCCGCATGCGCGAAGGAGATGAGCTCATCGCCGCAGACGGGAAATTTGACCTGCATTGCCGCATTACAGAGGCAGACCCCATGTGCGTTCGTGCGGAAATTTTATCGCGCACGGAAAACCGCGCCAACCCAAAGGCAGATATTACGCTTTATATGGCCTGCTCCAAATCGGATAAGCTCGAACTTGCCGCACAGAAAGCCTGTGAACTCGGCGCTTCGGCATTCGTGCCTTTTATAAGCAAGCGCTGCGTCAAGGTTCCCGATGCCAAATCCGCAGAAAAACTTGCAGGCAGACTCGACCGCATCGCTTTTGAAGCCTTGAAGCAATGCGGAAGGAATATTCCCATGCATACGGAAAAACCGATCAGCTTCAGGGAGCTTCTTTCCCGAATCAGCGAAACGGATCTCGTCCTTTTTGCCTACGAAGCGGCAGAGGAAAGTTTAAGAGAAGCATTTACGGAGGCAAAGGGCAAAAAAATCGCCCTGATCGTCGGCTGTGAAGGCGGTTTTGAGGAAAAAGAGGCAGAAGAGATCGTCGCTGCAGGCGCAAAACAGGTCAGCCTCGGCAGCCGCATCCTTCGTGCGGAAACCGCTGCGATCGCTCTTATGGCAGTCGCTTCCTATGAACTCGGCAATTAAGGAGGCTTTTTATGCATAAAACTGCCGCCTTTGCAACGCTTGGCTGTAAGGTCAACCAATACGAAACGCAGGCGATGCGTGAGCTTCTTGAAAAAGCGGGTTTTATCATCCTTCCTTTTGAAGAAGCCGCTGATCTATATATCATCAACAGCTGCACCGTCACGAATGTCGCAGACAGAAAATCACGCCAGCACATCGGACAGGCAAGAAAGAAAAATCCCGATGCACCCGTCATCATGAGCGGCTGTCTGGCGCAAAGAGATGCCGAGCATATCCTTGCGATCGAAGGTGTTGCCGCTGTTCTTGGCAATGCCGGCAGAAAACAGATCGCCGAAATTGCGGAGCGTGTTTTAAATGGCGAAAGAAATATTGCCGTTGTCGGCGATATTCTCCATAACCACAAATTTGACGACATCAAAATCAGCAAAAACGACGAAAGGCTCCGTGCAAACCTCAAGATCTGCGATGGCTGCCAGAATTTCTGCAGCTACTGCATCATTCCTTATACAAGGGGTCCCGTCCGCTCAAGGCCGCTTGAAGATATCCGCGCCGAAGCGCTTGAACTCGTGAAAACAGGCATCAAAGAAATCGTTTTAACGGGCATTGAGGTCGCTTCTTACGGCAGGGATATGGAAAACAGATTCGGGCTTCTCGATGCGATCAAAGCCGCAAGAGTCCCCGGAA
>SVGZ01000034.1 GCA_015056045.1 Clostridiales bacterium
ATCTCGAAGGAAGCGTGACCGGCTGCATCATGGTTTCGTCGAAGTTCGGATAGAAATCGACGGTATCCTTATCGAGGTCGCGGAGCATTTCGAGCGTGATGCGGCCCATTCTTGCCTCGGTGTATCGCATGGCAGCTGCGCCGTCGCCGTCTACGGAACCGAAGTTGCCGTGACCGTCTGCCAGCATATAACGCATAGAGAAAGGCTGTGCAAGTCTTACAAGAGCGTCATAAACCGCGCTGTCGCCATGCGGATGGTATTTACCGAGAACGTCGCCAACGATGGTAACGCTCTTTTTATGCGGCTTATCCGGCGTTACGCCGAGCTCATGCATGGAATATAAGATCCTTCTGTGAACGGGCTTCAGACCGTCGCGCACATCGGGCAGCGCACGGTTGATGATGACCGCCATCGCATAGGATATAAAAGATTTCTGCATCTCCTGATTGATGTCTATCGGGAGGATGCGGCTTGTATTGATCTCGTCCAAAATGATCTCCTTTCCTTAGATATCGAGGTCTGCAACGAGCTTACTGTTCTTTGTGATGAAGTCTTTTCTGGGTTCAACTTCATCGCCCATGAGCATCGTAAAGATCTCGTCCGCTTCGATCAGATTATCAACCGTGACCTGAAGGAGTATTCTGTTTTTCGGGTCCATTGTCGTGTCGCAAAGCTGGTCTGCATCCATTTCGCCAAGGCCCTTGAAGCGCTGAACAACGGTGCCTTCGCCGAATTCAACGAGACTTTCCTTTAATTCTTCATCGGAGAAGACATATTTCTGTTTCTTGCCTTTTTTCAGCATGAAAAGCGGCGGCTGCGCGATATAGACATGGCCTGCCTCTACAAGCGGACGCATATAGCGGAAAAGGAAGGTCAGAAGCAGAATACGGATATGGCTGCCGTCGACGTCTGCATCCGTCATGATGATGATCTTGTCATATCTGAGCCCATTGATATCGAAATCGTTGCCAAAGCCCGTTCCGAAAGCAGTGATCATCGCACGGATCTCCGCATTGGCGAGCGCTTTATCAAATCTTGTCTTTTCGACGTTTAAGATCTTGCCTCTGAGCGGAAGGATCGCCTGGAAATGCCTGTCTCTGCCGCCTTTTGCACTGCCGCCGGCACTGTCGCCCTCAACGATAAAGATCTCTCGTTCAGCAACATTTTTGGAAGTGCAGTCTGCAAGCTTCGAAGGCATCGCATGGCGTTCGTTTTTCTTTCTGGAAAGATCACGCGCGCGTCTTGCCGCTTCTCTTGCACGCATTGCCGAGGTAACTTTTTCCACGATCGTTCTGCCGGATTTCGGGTTTTCTTCGAGGTACTGTCTGAGCCCGTTTGTTACCGTCGTATCGACGATCGGTCTCATACGGGAGTTGCCGAGCTTCGTTTTTGTCTGACCTTCAAACTGCGGGTTCGGGAGCTTGACGGAAAGGATCGCCGTTAAGCCTTCGCGGACGTCTTCACCCGAGAGGTTTTCATCGGCAGGCTTCAGGACGTTGATCTTACGGGCATATTCGTTGATGACCTTGGTAAGAGCACTGCGGAAACCTGTTTCGTGTGTACCGCCTTCGTGTGTGGAGATGTTGTTTGCGTATGTATGGATATTTTCGCTGTAACCTTCGTTATACTGCATCGCAAGCTCAACAGTATAAGTGCCGTCATCGGATTTGATATAGATCGTGTCCTCTGTCAGCGGCTCTTTATTGCGGTTCAGGTTTTCAACGAAAGATTTCAGACCGCCTTCGTAGCAATAATGATTGGATTTGACGGGTTCTTCGCGTTCGTCGCGCAGGGTAATATCGATACCGTTGTTGAGGAAGGCCATTTCGCGAAGTCTTCTTCTTAACGTATCGTATTCAAAATCCACGGAATCAAAAATCTGTGCATCGGGTTTGAACTCGATCTTTGTACCGGTTTCTTCGGTTTCGCCGATAATTTCAACGCCTGTGAGGGTTTCGCCGCGCGAATATTTCTGCTGATGGATCTTTCCTTCTCTTTTGATCGTCGCCGTCATATGTTCGGAAAGCGCATTAACGACCGCAAGACCGACACCGTGCAGACCACCGGAAACTTTATAGCTGTTTGCGTCAAATTTACCGCCGGAATGAAGCTTTGTCAAAGCAACTTCGAGCGCACTGATCTTTGCCGTCGGATGAATACCGCAGGGAATGCCTCTGCCGTCATCCGTAATGGAAACGGAACCGTCTTTATTGATGTTGACGATGATCTTTGAACAGTAGCCTCCCATCGCTTCGTCTATGGAGTTGTCGACAATTTCATATACGAGGTGATGCAGACCGCGCTTATCCGTCGAGCCGATATACATACCCGGGCGAAGCCTTACCGGCTCCAAACCTTCCAGCACCTGTATATTACTCTCGTCATATACGTTCTGTGCAATTTCGTTATTTTGCATCAATTACCTCCAAAATTTTTTAGCCTGCAGATCGCGTTTGTCGTCAGCGGCGATAAATAAATTTTTCTTTTGCCCATTTCCTCCGCAATAATGAGGGTCCTGAGCTTTCCGCCTTCGATTTTGATCGCATCTTCTCTGCTATATTGAAAACTTCCGGATTTTTTTATATCCAGAACGGCTATTACACTTTTGTTGGGGAGCATAACATCCCCGCCGATATGCAGCATAGCGGCAAACCGCCTTTTTTCATTTTTTATGGAACATATATAACTTATCTACATATATTATATATATCCTTTTTTATTATACCAAAAATCCATAAAAAATTAAAGCTTTTTCGGCCATTTTTACGGATATTTCGGGGATAAAAAGGGCTTTTTCCGGCATAAAAAACAGCAGGCAAAAAAGCACGAAAAAATACAAAAAACTGGTCATTTTTTTGGTTTTCCTGTATACTTAATCCCATAAAAAGCGAGGATGAAATGAATATGTTTAAATATTTTATGAAAGGAAAATTCAGCGACCTGCTTATAGAAGCAAAAAAAGATCCCTCAGCCGTCATCATCGATGTGCGTGAAGAGGAAGCCTTTAAAAAAAGCCATATTGAGGGAAGCATCAACATCCCTTTGGATGAGATCGCCTCCGCAGAAATACCCGAAGGAAAAACACTCTATCTGTATTGTCTGACCGGCGCAAGAAGTGCAAAAGCCTGCGCTATCCTCGAGGAACGCGGCTTTATTCCGCAGAACCTCGGCGGCATTTCGGGCTATATGGGCGAATATCTCACAAAGGAATAAAAAAAGAAGACAGAGATTTTTCTCTGTCTTTTTGTTTTTAATATTTCATATCAAAGCCTGCTCCAGAATTATCTCTCTGCCTCTGCCATTGCGATGTATTCGTCTAAAAGTTCATAGATATAGCTATCGAGCCTGCGGAAAGAAAAACCGAGGCTTTCCGCCCGTTTTGTTGCGATGCTGTATGCCGGCTCGCCGTTATAAGGCGCGATATCCTCCGCTTCCACTGCATCTGCACTTTCCGCCAATATCACCTGTTTTCCTGTCTTTTCTGCGACATAATCCGCCACTTCTTTGATAGAGATCGTCCCGAAATTTGCACCGTTCACCACACCACGGAAATCATTTTCCGCAAAAGAAGCAAGGAAACGGCCGGCTTCTTCCGCATGGATAAAGCCCATCGGCGCATCAAAATTGTCAACATACATGGCTTTTCCCTGCACGATATGCCGGACATAGAAATACAGCCGTTTTGTATAATCATCACGGGAAATGACAAACGGGAAACGGATCGCCGCTGCGTTAAATTCGGGATAGGCCTGAAAAAGCGCACACTCCGCTGACCTTTTGATCTCTCCATAAGGGTAATCTCCCCGAGAACACCACTTTAAGGGATATTGCAGCGGATCAAAATCTTCCTCAACGGTTTCCATATGCTTATCATAAAGCGAAGTTGTCGAGATCATGACATACCTGCCGCAGGAAAGCGTCGAAAGAAGTGCACGGACATCGTTTGAACAATAGGCAAGATGATCAAAAACGACATCAAAATATTTCCCGTCAAGCGCCTTTTTAATGCTGTCTGCATCTGTTCGCTCGAGGATGATATGCGGCAAATGCAGGAAGGGATCTTTTGTAAGACCCCTGTTCGCAATCGTTACCTGATGCCCTTTTTCAAGAAGCGCGCGGATACATGGCATTCCCATCAGCCTTGTTCCGCCAATAACAAGAATATTCATTTTATTTGACCGAGTAATAGATATTGCGGTAATCTTCCGCCGTCATCGGGTACATCGCACCGACCGTTGCACCGTTCTTCGGCGCATTGGCACTGATGAGCTTTTCGATATCTTCTTCCGAAAGACCCATATCGCTGAATGTAAGCGGCATTCCCATGCCTTTTAACCATGCACGGAAACGGGCAACGCCTTCGCGGATAACCGCCATTTTGTCGTTTTCATTCGGCTCAACGCCAAAGACATTGACTGCAAATTTATACTGCTGCTTCGGGTTTTCCATATGTTCTGCGGTATAGAGCACCCATGCCGGCATAAGAACGGCAAGACCTGCGCCGTGTGTCGTATCGAAAAGACCGCCCATCTGTCTTTCAAGACCGTGGCAGGAACCATCCATAGCAATATTTTTTCTGCCGATCGCTGCTAAATCGCAATGTGCATAGGCGCCTGCAAGCATAAGCTCGGCATGGCTTTCATAATCCGTCGGGTTTGCGAGCGCAATGGGCGAATATTTCACAACGCTGCGCATCATTGCTTCGGCAAAAGCATCACCGAGGTAGGTATCTGCCGGGTAAAAATAGCGTTCCACGACGTGTGCGAAAATATCTGCTGCACCTGCCGCTGTCTGGTAAGGCGGAACGGTATAAGTCAGCTCAGGGTTCATGAGCGCAAATACAGGTCTGTTGACAGCTGCATTGATACCGCTCTTCTGATTGTTTTCTTCATCCTTGAGAACAGTCGAACGGCTCTGTTCGCTGCCCGTTGCCGATAAGGTATGGATTGTACCGACAGGGAAAGATTTCTGCGGTTCCTTTTTCGCAAGGTAAAAATCTGCCCAGATGTCATTTTCGGGGTTTGCAAGACCCAAGGCAATGCCCTTTGCCGTATCCATTGCGGAACCTCCGCCGATCGCCAGAAGGAAATCAACGCCTTCTTTTCTCGCGAGTTCGATACCTTCTCTTGCTTTCGAGAGCGAAGGATTCGGTTTGATCCCGCCGAAATCGACATATTCGATCCCTTCTTCCGCAAGGCAGGAGACGACCGTATCATAAAGGCCGCTGCGCTTGACGCTGCCTGCGCCATAGACCAGAAGAACCTTTGTGCCGCCATGCTGACGGACTTTTTTGCCTACCTGTTTTTCGGCATCTTTACCGAAAACGATATCCGTATAAAGCTGAATGGAAAAATTATCCATAAGTACTCCTTTCGTTAATCCAACGTGATCGTTTCGCCCGGTTTGATCGTGTAATCTTTTTCGTTGAAGAAGAAGCAGATCTCCGTCTGTGTCGGGTTATAGACATAGCACTTATTGCGGGAGAACAGGAGGCGATTGTATGCCTCGATATAACTGAAGATCTCGATATTCGTCGCATACCAGACGTCTTCTCTGCCGGAGCATTTTTCCGCAAGTTCCTCGATCAGCGGCCAGTTGTTGGAAAAGTTCGGGCCAAATTCAAAGCTGTGCCCCCAGATATAGAAAAGCAGCGGATCTCTGTCTCTCTTGCTGTAATCCGTTTCAAAGAATTTCTTTAAAAGGTCATAGATCTGCGGATCTGCATGGTGACACGTCGGGTCGAGCATCAGCCAATCTTCGGGGATCGCAAAATCATGCGTTTCGTCGGCTGTTCTCGCATATAAAATGCCGGCATCACGGACGATCGATTTTACGCGTTCTCTGTCTTCGCCGCTGTAATGCCCATAGGGGTAAGACATCCCGCGGATAAAGCCGCCGAAAAGTTCCTCTAAATTCTCTCTGTCTTTTGCCACTTCATAGGCAGCCTCGCCAACGCCGATCTTATCGAGCATAGCGTGCGAAAGCGTATGTACGGCAACCTCATGATTGGAATTATGGAAAAGCTCAAAGGCTTCTTCCTTTGTCATGCGGAAGGTATCACTGCCTTTTTTATCCTCCGACGGGAAAGAACCCGAATTCAGGTTAAAAGTCGCTTTGATGCCATATTTATCAAAAAGTGCTGCAAGGCGTGCATCTTCTCTTGGGCCATCGTCGTAACTGAAAGTCAGCGCTTTATGCCGGTTTCCCGGAAAACGTAAAAACAAATGTGCCATATGCGGTTTTCCTCCGATATTTGTTAATTTTATTTTAGATGGAAAATTCACATTTTTCAATGCCGAATTTGAAAAAAGCAAAGGTTTTCAAAATACCGCCCTGCGTGGTAAAATAGAATCAAGATTAAAGTTTAAAGGATCTTATTATGAAACTTTTTGAAGAAACGATCGAACGCGAAGATATTTTCTCGGGCAGAGTTGTAAAACTGCATCGTGACCGTGTTCTTTTGGAAAACGGAAAAACTTCCATCCGCGAAGTCATTGATCACCCAGGCGGCGTCAGCGTTGCCGTTTTAACGGAAGAAAACGAGCTGCTTTTTGTCCGACAGTTCCGCTATCCCTATCACGAAGTCGTCCTTGAGCTGCCTGCAGGGAAGCTCGAACCCGGCGAAGACCCTTTCCTTGCCGTGCAGCGCGAACAGATGGAAGAAACCGGCACAACGGGCAAAAACTATGTTTATCTGGGCGAAGTTTACCCGACACCGGGCTATACGAGTGAGATCCTCCGTCTTTGGGCTTGCCGTGCGGAAAGTTTTGGCGAAAGCAGACCCGATGAAGGCGAATTTTTGGAAGTGGAACGCATTCCCGCGGAAAAAGCGCTCGATATGGTCATGCAGGGCGAAATCAAAGACGCAAAAACACAGATCGGCATTTTAAAGGTCAGCCGACTTCTTGCCGAAGGAAAATTATAAAAAAGAACGGCCGCACTTTGCTTTTATCGCAAAATGCAGCCGCTTATTTTATTCGTCAATGCCAGGCGCAATAAAGAGGTTGATCAGCTGAAGGATGCCTTCGAGCAAAAGACCGATCCCATACCAGATCGTTGCCGTATCAAAGCCGCCTGCCGGATTAAACATGAGCACAATACCGAAGATCAGCATAATTGCCGCAGAAACGAGCATGAAGATCCAGCTTTTGCTGCCGAGTTTTGCCGCATTAAGTGCAATCTGCAGGCGCAGGATGCTGTCGATAACGATCGCAACACCAAAAGCGATTCCCAAAACCGCAATGATGACCTCTGAACGGAAGATAAATATCAGACCGCCGACAAGCGTCAACACACCGGTAATCAGCGAAAAATCAAACAGACCCGAAACTTCTTTTTTCAGGAGATATTTGATAATTTCAAAAAGACCGAAAATACCGGCTGCAATACCCACTACCGCACAGAAAATCTTGCGCGAAGCCTGCGGCCAGATGATGAAAAACAGCCCCAAAAGGACATATACGACCGCTGCCAGAAGAATAGAATTCTTGTTTGATTTCGACATATGATTCACAACACCTTTCTTTTGATATTTTTAAGTATAATGCATTTTGCATAAAATGGCAAAAAATATTGCGAGTAAAGCATTGTTATGGTATAGTGTAAAGCAATTACAGAACAGAAGCAGGCACAATATGAAACTTTATTTTAAGCAGCGATTATTTTCGTGGTTCGACAGTTATGATATCTATGACGAAGAGGGCAACACCGTCTATACCGTCAAAGGCGAATTTTCCCTTGGGCATAAGCTCCCGATTTACGCACCAAACGGTGAATATCTGGGCAGAATACAGGAACGCATCTTAACGCTGCTGCCGAAATTTGAAATTTATATTCACGGGCGCTATATGGGCGAGATCAAAAAGGAATTCAGCCTTTTCACACCTCGCTTTACGCTCGATTGCCGCGATTGGGAGATCGAAGGCGATATTTTCGGCTGGGATTATACCGTTACGAGCCGCAACCATGGGCATATCATGTCCGTTTCCAAAGAGCTTTTCCGCCTGACCGATACCTATGTTCTGGATATCGCCGACCCGGAAAACGCACTGCTCTGCCTGATGATCGTCCTTGCGATCGATGCGGAAGCCTGCTCAAACGATTAAGGACCCGCCTATGGAGATCACAACAGAGCGCCTTTGCCTACGCCCTTTCCGGCATGAGGATTGGCGCGATCTGCACGAATATTTATCTGACCCCGAAACCGTTCGCTATGAACCCTATGAAACGCATAACGAAGCGCAATGCAAACGCATCGCACGCAGCCGTGTTTATGACAATGCCTTTTTTGCGATCTGCCTCGGCAATGCCGACGGGAAAATGATCGGCAACCTCTATTTCAGAGAGGAAGAACCGCGCCGTTATGAGCTTGGTTATATCATCAATCCGGCTTTCCGCAGACAGGGCTTTGCCTATGAAGCTTCGCAGGCGCTTATGCACTATGCTTTTCATACGCTTGGCGCAGAAGAAATTTTTGCCATGTGCTGCATCGAAAACAGCGCTTCTTACCGCTTGATGGAGCGGCTTTCGATGAAGCGGCAGGCACACCACACGCAATATATGTATTTCGGGCTCAGGCGTTTTGGCCGCAGGATCTATGAAGATGTTTTTGAATACAACATCACCGCAGCGGAATATCTCCTCCGCAGCTGCCGGATGTAACGTATATTTTCCCGAATTGTGCCGCAATTTCAAACAAGTTATAAACAAAGCCCAAAGCATCTTGCCAAGGGCTTTTTCATTTCTATATACTGTCTTTATGGGAGATATAGCAATGGAAGATAAAATACAAACAAGACAGGAAAAAAGGGAGCTTCGGCTCCGAAAACAGATAAAAAAAGAGCAGATCATCCGCTGGTCATTGATCGGATTCGGCGTTTTGCTTCTGATCGGCAGCGTATTCCTTATTTTTTCGGGCAAGGAAAAACCGAAGCCTTATGAGGCGCTTTCCGCAGAAATTGCCGAAGATGCCAGAAACCGCCAGCATATTGATCCCGAACGAGCTGTCATTGTCGATGCCGGTCTTTCGCTTTTGGGCAAGGTCAATTATTTCTGGGGAGGAAAATCCGATGCAGTCGGCTTTGACCCAAGGTTTGGCGAAATGACAGAAGTCACGAGCCAAGGCAGCGAAACTTCCGGAACGATGCGCCCATATGGGCTTGATTGTTCGGGCTTTGTCAGCTGGTGCTTTATTCAGAGCGGCATGAACGAAGCGGGAATGGCAGATTTGATCGGCCACGGAACATGGAATCAATGGGAAAAATCCGCTGCGATCGAATGGGATGAACTGATGCCCGGTGACCTTGTTTTCCAGAACGAATACCCCGAAGCGACCGAAAATCATGTCGGTATCTGCATCGGCTTTGACGAAGAAGGCGAGCCTTTATTCGTGCATTGTGCGGCAAGCTTTGACAACGTTGTCGTGACCTATGCCGGCGATGTTTTCAGATTTGCCAGAAGACCTTCCGTTTTCTGAGATAAAAAGAGAGAGGAATTAACTCCTCTCTTTTTTGTTTCAGATTTTGAAAACCGCTTCCTGATAGCCAACAGTGATCTTGTTGTCATTGACGATCGTATCAGGCGTGACTTTTGCCAGCCTGTTTGTCAGATCTTCATCATAACCGAGCTGACGCAGAACATTCAGGATGCTGAAAACAGCTTTCTGATCGTTGCCGTCGTTGATCTTGACAGCGATACCGAGCCGCTTGCTCGAAATACCAAGCGCATAGAAGCCAAGCGCACCATCTTTGCCGATGAGGTCATCTACGCTGTCGATAACGGCGCTTGCCTGACCTGTCGCATCCATCATATAAGGCGCTGTATGGATATAGCGGCGGTTGCGGATAACAGCTTCGCGCAGATCGTCATCTTCGATCATATCGGGGCAAGCGAGTTTGAGGTAAGATCTTGCCAGATTTTTCATGGGAGCTGCATAAACCGGAACTCCGCAGCCGTCTGTGCCGATTTTGATCTCGGAAACGGGTGTATCTGTCATCATGGAAATGACTTTTAAGATCTCACCCTGTGCTTTGCTTTCGATCTTCCAGTAATTACCGATCTCTTCGCCCAGTTCGCGCGCAAGGAGCATAATACCCAGATGTTTGCCGGAGCAGTTATGATAAATTTTCCTCTTGGGAAGACCGTTTTTGATGACATGATGCAGCATTTCCTGATCTCTCGGATAAGTCGGCAGCATGATCATATCTTCTTCCCTGAGCCCTGTTTTGGCAATAATGGATTCAAGGGCTTCCACGTGCTGTTTCTGCGCCCAATGCGAACCCGAAAGGATGGCAGCTTCCGTATCGGTCAGCCCATATTTTTCGGGCAAATGGCGGATGACGACCGGCAGAGACTGGATCGGCTTCGATGCAGAGCGGTAAAAAGCATAACTGTTTTCATCGCCCAATGCGAGCTCAACACCGTTTTCGCTGACGATCGTCAGTCTGCCCCTGTGGATGCATTCAAGTAAATCTCCACGATACTGTTTTATCAGTTCAACACCTTCCATAAAAGGCCTCCTGCTGTTTAAATTTGGAACAATTCAATGATAACACCCCTAGTAAATTGCAACAGGGGTGTATTTTTTATTTACGAATAATAAGGGTTGCCTTTCCAATCCAATGCCGAATCTGCGCCTGTGGAATGGTCTTCAATAGCGTAATAAACGACCTCGGTCAGGCTATCCCGATCCGGTTCAATGGCAAGCAAATATACTCCGTCTTCAATGTCGATCGCTCCCACGGTTTCTTCGCCATCTTCACTCGATACCAAAAACAATTGATCATGACCCTTTGCCGTGTATAGAGAGCTATTTGCAAAAGGCAGCTGCCCCAATTTGACAACGATCTCTTCTTTGATCGTATAGACCGAATAAATAGCCTCATCATCGCTATTTCCCGTTCGGATGACCAATTCCGGCATAAAATCATCATTCAGATCATAGAGAACGTAATGATTAAAGCGAACATCCGTATTCGGCAAAGTCATCTGCAATGCGGCAAGAAAATCGGAATAGATCTGCATCTGTGTAGAACCATAGGGAAGTCCGCTTTGTGTTGTTTCTTCGGGCAAAGGCGACTCTTCCTCTGCATCGTCGCCAATATTATTTTCGGGCAAAGCGCTTTGCTCGGAAGGTGCGACGATTTCGCCAATGGCATCAAGGAGTTCTTTTCCTTCTTCCGTTTCATCGGTAATGATCTGTGCAGATTTATCGGGTTCTGCTTTCAGGAAGGGAATATTGCCCATTTTTGCCTGTTCACCGATCATATATGCCGAAATGAAAATAACCGCCGCTGCATACAGCCAAAGGAAAGCCTTTAACGCACGGTGCATGCCGATCCTGACTGTAACGATGACAAGCTCTTTTTTTTGTTTGCCGTCGGGATAAGTAAAAACGGCATTTTTAACGATGAGCTTCGTCCCGTTTATCACGCCGGCACGAATATCAAGGCGGATCGGCGCTGTTCCGCTGATGTTCAAAACCTTCTGACAGCCGCTTTCCGCCTGTTTCTTTTTGATATAAACTGTTTTTTTATGCACGACCGCAGCACAATGTCTGCAAAGCGTCATGCCATCGGGCAAATCGTTCCCGCAATTCGGACAGATCATAGCTTCTCCAAAAGTTCTTTTACTATATCATACCATCTGCCCGCAGCTTATGTCCATGTTATTTTACAGCCAGATGATATTCCCAAATCATGGCAAAGGCGATATCGGGTGCATTTTCCCGTTTTATCATTTCGATGCCGGAAACAATCAGATCTTCGGGTTCGCTTCCGCAAATATCATAACTGATCTGCAATATATCTCCATTGCCGAGCAAATGATAGGAACAGGATTTATCCGGCATTAAAATCAGGTTGTGGTCCTTGTTTTTTACATCAAGGTAGTTGCTTTTGCCGATTTCAAGAGATGAAAAATCCTCTTCATTCTTATAGTAATCGAGATAATAGACCGCTTCGACAAGATAAGTTTCACCTTTTTCATCGGTATATGGATAGAAAAAACAGATATATCGTGTTCGTTCTTTATAATCCCACTCATGAACGCAATAGCGCTTGATAAAACCATCCTCGGTCAATCCTTCGCCTGTTTTAATATAGTATCTGTAATCTTCAAAATCGTCGGCAACTTTATACTCTGACAGATTCCTTTCTGCTCCTTCCGGATAAAAAATCGTCCATTCCCGGAAAGTTTTCTTCTCCGACACGTCTATTGGCGAAATAATCGGCGGAGCAAAATTCGTACCTTCCTGCAATTTCAGCGCATCAAACAACTTATCCAAAGAATTTTCCGAAAGAGAAGGCAGAGGACTCTCTATCAGTTCAAGACGAGCCTTTTCCTCCATATGCTTTCTGTGATAAATGATTTTTCCAAACCAATTATCGCCTCTTAACGAACCGCTCAGCATCGATGGAACAAGCGCAAGCAAACCTAATACCGCGATCATCTGTACGAACGGATTTTTAATAAATTTCTTTAATTTTTCTTTCATATCGGAAGCCCTTTTCTTTTATCATATCACTTTGAACATTTTTTTCAAGAGAGACCTTGTTGCATATTGAAAACCATTTCTATATAATGGATTTATCAGGAGGTATCCTTATGGAAAAGAAATTATCAGAAGCGGCAAAAAAAGTCGTCCTTAAAATGCAGCAGAACGAGCTGACAGAAAGCGTCATTTACGAAAAAATCGCACAATTTGCGAAAGGTGAAGAGAACAAACAAACGCTTCTTCGCCTCGCAAAAGAGGAAAAAGCGCATTATCACATCTGGAAAAGCTATACCGGCGTTGAAATGAAGCCTCAAAAAGGGAAAATATTGAAATATACTCTGATCGCAAGGCTTCTCGGTTTTACTTTTGCTGTTAAGCTCATGGAGCGTGGTGAAGAAAATGCACAGATCGAATATAATCTTTTAGCAAAAGAAGTCGCCGAAAGTGCGCAGATTCGCAGCGAAGAGGAAGAACATGAAAAAGCACTTCTCTCCATGCTCGATGAGGAAAGCCTGCAATATGTCGGCAGTATGGTTTTGGGTCTGAACGATGCTTTAGTAGAACTCACAGGTTCTCTTGCCGGTTTTGCATTTGCCCTGCAAAATACAAAACTCATTGCTTTATCAGGTCTGATCGTCGGCGTATCGGCAACATTCTCCATGGCTTCAAGTGAATTTTTAGCCGCTCGCAGCGAAGGCAGAACCGATGCTTTGAAATCCTGCAGCTATACGGGCATTGCATATCTGATCACGGTCATTCTGCTCATTCTGCCCTATCTGCTTCTTCCGTCGGAAAGTTTCCTTGCTGCACTTTTCATTATGCTTGCGATCGTTATCCTGATCATCGCCGGATTTACTTATTACACTTCCGTAGCACAGGATCAGAAATTCGGTCACAGGTTTATCGAAATGGCAAGCATCAGCATCGGCGTTGCGGTCTTATCCTTCGTTGTTGGCATCTTGGCAAAGAAATTCCTTGGAATTGATTTATAAAAAAAGATATACTGCCTGTAAAGGCAGTATTTTTTATCGCTTTATAACAAAAAAGACTCCATTAAATGGAGTCTTGGCGCCTCTTGTAGGACTCGAACCTACGACACTTCGGTTAACAGCCGAATGCTCTACCGACTGAGCTAAAGAGGCATATAACTATCTGCCGGTATAAAACCAGCAGATAGTGTATTTAGAA
>SVGZ01000009.1 GCA_015056045.1 Clostridiales bacterium
TTTTTAGATATACAAAATATTCATCCAGTTTAATATAGTTTTTGTCAAAGCAAGGATCAACATGATATAGTTTCTTCAACTAACGGATAAAAATTTATATTCAACAAACCAATAAATTCACGATAAATATTTAATATTTTAACCTCTTTACCAGTCAAAAATCCAAGAGCCCCTTCACAAGCTTTATTCTCTTTTCGCTTGTCATACTCAACTATACGAATTAAAGAAGGTAAAACAAAACTTGAATCCAAAACATCTTCTTTATAGTGTGGATCCAACTCCACCCCTGCAACAGTTGCATACCCTTCATCGGGATGATGGTTTCACCGCGCTTTGTGCCAACTGCTTCTGCAGCGGCCTTTCTCTCTTCGACCTTATCAGCCAGCATTGCGAGAACGTCATCTTTAACGATCTTGCCATGGGAACCTGTGCCTGTAACGGTCTTGAGGTCAACGCCTTTATCTTCTGCGATCTTCTTAGCCAAGGGTGTAACCTTGATGGGTTCATATGCTAAGACGTCTCTTTCGATGATCATGCCCATCGGGCCGGAACCCGGAATATCGAACAGATTATAGCCTTTTTCGTTTGCACGGAGCTTTGCTCTGGGGCTGAAGAATACTCTTTCGCCTTCTTTTCTTGCAACTGCCTGAGCCGGAGCAGCAGCTTTCGGTGCTTCAACAGCAGCAGGAGCATCAGCTGCAGCCTGTGCAGCAGGAGCATCAGCAGCCAGCATAGAGGAATAATCTTCGCCTTCGGGACCGATAATCGCGATCATTTCTGTGATCGGAACGACTTCGCCTTCACCGCGAACGATCTTAAGGAGCTTACCGGAAGCATTTGCGTCGATGGTGATCGTCAGCTTGTCTGTTTCCATTTCGAATAAGGGCTGACCAGCAACAACGTCGCCGCCTTCAGCAACGAGCCACTTAATGATCGTACCTTCTGTCATCTGGAGACCCTGTTTGGGAAGGATGACTTTTGTCAGGTTTGGGTTTACTGCAACCGGTGCAGCGGGTGCTGCAGCAGGAGCTGCCGGAGCGGCTTCTTTAACTTCTTCTTTAACTTCAGCTTTTGCTTCTTCGGGAATAGCTTCGCCTTCTTCACCGATATAAGCGATCGTTTCTGTGATCGGAACGACTTCACCTTCACCACGGACGATCTTAAGGAGTTTACCCGTTACGTTCGCATCGATCGTAATCGTCAGCTTATCCGTTTCCATTTCGAATAAGGGCTGACCGGCAACACAATCTCCGCCTTCCGGGACGAGCCACTTAATGATCGTGCCTTCGGTCATTTGCAGACCCTGTTTAGGCATAATTACATTAGTTGCCATTCGAGTTTCTCCTTATAAGTATAATGTTTTCTTAACAGCTGCAACGATGTCTTCGACCTGCGGAACAACTGCGTTTTCGAGTGTGAGGTTGAACGGAAGCGGGCACTGTTTTGCACCGAGTCTTACCGGAGCTGCATCGAGATACGGGAATGCTTCTTCAACGACCTGAGCAACAACTTCTGTGCCGAAGCCGAGTGTCTTTGTTGCTTCATGTACGGTAACGAGGCGGCCTGTTTTCTTGACGCTGTTAACAACTGTTTCTGTATCGAAGGGAACGATTGTTCTCGGGTCGATAACTTCGCAGGAGATACCTTCTTTTGCGAGGATTTCAGCAGCCTGGAGAGCTTTGCCTACATAGAGGTGTGTACCAACGATTGTAACATCCTTGCCTTCTCTCTTGATGTCAGCTTTGCCGAAGGGAATTGCAAATTCCGGATCATCCGGAACTTCGCCCTTTGTAGCATAGAGAGCTTTGTGTTCGAAGAACATAACGGGGTTGTTATCGCGGATAGCTGTACGGAGGAGACCTGCAGCTTCAGCCGGTGTGGAAGGCATAGCAACCTTAAGACCCGGGAAGTGCATGAAGATAGCTTCGAGAGACTGGCTGTGTGTAGCAGCATTGCCTCTGCCAACACCCTGCTGACCTCTGATGACGAGCGGAACTGTACCGTGACCACCGAAGATATATCTTGTCTTAGCAGCCTGGTTGATGATCTGATCCATTGCGCAGAATGTGAAGTCCATGTACATGAGTTCAACGATCGGGCGCATACCGGCGCAAGCAGCACCAACACCAAGACCTACGATTCCTGCTTCGGAAATAGGTGTGTTCTTAATTCTTTCTTTGCCGTATTTGTCCAGGAGGCCTCTTGTGCAGCCGAAAATACCGCCCTGTTCTGCAATGTCTTCACCCATTACGAAAACGCGGGAGTCTTTTGCCATTTCCTGATCAATAACGTCTCTAATAGCAACAGCATATGTTTTAATAGACATTCTAAATTCCCCCTGTTAATCAGTCAGCAAATACGTCGTCCATGACGTGAGCCGGATCCGGTTCCGGGCTGTTGATAGCGAATTCGGATGCTTCTGCAGCTTCTTTTGCAGTAGCTTCTTCGATCTCTGTCAGTTCAGCTTCTGTAAGGATCTCATTTTCAAGCAGGTACTGTCTGAAGCGCTTGATGGGGCATTTTTCCATCCAGGAAGCAACTTCTTCTCTTGTACGGTAAACCTGCGGGTCGCCTGTCCAGTGACCCATCCAACGGTATGTTTTGCATTCGATAAGAGACGGACCTTCGCCTGCGAGTGCTCTTTCCTGAGCTGCTCTGAAAGCTTCGTCGATTGCGAATACGTCGTTGCCATCTACGACAACACCGGGGATGTTGTAACCAGCGCCGCGTTCAGCGATATCGGAAACGCTTGTGCTTTCCTTAACAGGCATTGTGAGGCCGTAACCGTTGTTTTCGCAAACAAAGATTACCGGGAGCTTCCAGATAGCTGCCATGTTGAGCGCTTCGTGGAAAGTACCTTCGTTGGAAGCACCGTCACCGAAGAAGGCAACTGCAACGTTCTTTTTGCCGGAAAGTTTGATAGCAAGAGCGCCGCCTGTAGCGATCGGGATACCGCCGCCTACGATAGCGTTTGCACCGAGGTTGCCCTTGGAAAGGTCTGCGATATGCATGGAACCGCCGCGGCCTTTGCAGTAACCGGTAGCTTTGCCCATGAGTTCAGCCATAGCGAGGTCGAGTCTTGCACCTTTAGCGATGCAGTGGCCATGGCCTCTGTGTGTGCTGGCGATGTAGTCTTCATCGGAAAGGTTGGAGCAGATCGTGGAAGCGATTGCTTCTTCACCGATATAAAGATGAACAGAACCACGAAGTTTATTGCTTTCGAAAAGTCTTAAAGCTTCTTCTTCAAATTTTCTGATTTGGTTCATGGTCTTATAGATCCAAACCATACGTTCTTTTTCCATAAATATCTCCTTTTATATAACTTACAGGATCTCTTTCAGGATCTCAACAACATGTGCGGAGCTCTCTGCAATGTAGCAGCCTGCTGCTCTTAATGCAGCTTCCTTGCTTGCAGCGCTGCCTGTGCCGTCTGCGGAAACGATAGCACCGGCATGACCCATGCTTCTGCCCTTAGGTGCATTTTTACCAGCGATAAGAGCAACGACAGGTTTTGTAACGTGCTTTTTGATGTATTCTGCAGCAAGTTCTTCTTCACTGCCGCCGATTTCACCGATAAGAACGATCGCTTTTGTATCCGGGTCAGCTTCGAAATCCGGGAGAAGGTCTACGAACATGGATCCGGGGATCATGTCGCCGCCTACGCCGATAGCTGTGGACTGGCCGATACCTGCATTGGACATAAGGAAGATCGTTTCATAACCGTTTGTTGCGGAACGGGTCATGAGGCCGACATTGCCGGGTTTGAAGATCGCATGCGGCATGAAGCCTGCTTTTGTCTTACCGGGGGAAATGATGCCAAAGGAGTTGGGTCCGAAAAGTCTGACACCTTTAACTCTTGCCAGATAGTAGCAATACATCATGTCATGTACCGGAACGTGTTCTGCGATTGTCATGACTGTCGGGATACCTGCGTCGATAGCTTCTTCAACGCTGTTTCTCATGAACTTTGCGGGAACGAAGATAACGGTAGCGTTTGCATTGGTTGCATCAAGCGCTTCTCTTACGGTATTGAATACCGGAACGCCTAAAACTTCCTGTCCGCCTTTACCGGGTGTAACGCCGCCAACAACATTTGCACCGTAAGCGAGCATCTGTTCTGTGTGGAAACGGCCTTCTCTGCCGGTAATACCCTGTACGATCAAACGAGTGTTTTCATCAAGAATAATACTCATCTAAATTTCCTCCTTACTGACGGAGATCCCAAAGTGCTTCAACAGCTTCCGGGATACCGTTGACAAGGGTTACTCTGTCGGAGATCGTGTTGATGATCTCAATACCCTTATCTTTGTTTGTGCCTTCCATACGGATGATGACTTTCTTGTTTGCCGGCTGTTCAGCAAGAGCGAGCTTAACACCGCCGCAGACTTCGTCGCAGCGTGTAATGCCGCCGAAGAGGCAGATGAACAGTGTATGAACCTTCGGGTTGGAATACATAATTCTTACTGCTTCCTTGATTCTTTCAGCTGTAGCGCCACCGCCAAGGTCAAGACCACTGCCGCACTTCATACCTCTCTTGGAAATGAGGTCGATGCAGCTCATCATAAGGCCGGAGCCGTTGGACATAATGCCGATATCGCCTTCATCTTCAAGCGGTACATAGTGGAAACGGAAGGAACGTGCTTCTTTGACGAGTTCTTCTTCCTGGAGCTTATCTCTGAACTCGAGAATATCCGGGAGTTTATAAAGAGCGCTGTCATCGATGCTTACTTTGCCGTCAAGAGCAATGAGTGTATCATCAGCATTGACGCCAACGGGGTTGATTTCGATCAGCATGCAGTGATATTCGAAGAAAGCTTTATAGAGCTTTTCAACCATAGCTTTTAACTGATCTTTGAATTTTTTATCTGCACCGGTCTTGTCCATAGCGTATTCGATAACATAATCTTTAACGCCTGTGAAGATGTCGATCGGAATTTTTGCGATCTTATCGGGCTGTTCTTTTGCGACCTGTTCGATATCCATGCCGCCAACCGGGGAGAAAATAAGAAGCGGAGACTTTGTCAGTCTGTCAAGCATGATGGAAAGGTACCATTCGTCAACCGGGTTTGCCTTTTCAACGATCATGAGCTGCTTGGCAATGTGACCGCGAATATTCATGTATAAGATTTCTTTTGCACGATCGGAAGCTTCTTCGGGTGTATCTGCAAATTTGATACCGCCGGCTTTGCCTCTTCCGCCGATCTGTACCTGTGCCTTAACAACAACAGGATAAGAAAGGTTTGCTTCTACGATCTTTTCTGCGATGCCTTCCGCGCTGTCGATTACGGTGTTCTTCATGATCGGAACATCGTATTTAGCGAAGATTTCTTGTGCTTTATATTCAAGAAGATCCACAACTAACCTCCTAAAAATAAGTTATTGTAATTTTGTGGAATTTACAAGCCATAGGAGCGGCATTACACCACTCCTACGGACTTTATTTAATCAATTAGAGAGCCCAGATCTCTTCATCAGAGGGCTGGCTCCAACCTTCTTTTTCGTATGCAACTCTTGTAATGTTGTAGAGATGATAGTAAGAGAGGTTTTCGCTGATGGAGTTGTTGCCCCAGCTGCCGCATCCGAGTGTTGTTGTCGGGGAAAGCGAGTTGGAGAATGCACCGCCGTTCTGTGTAGCGCAGCTCTGGTTGATGAGAACACGGCTTACAGGGAGAACTTCGCCAGCGTATTCGATGTGAGCCTTGTTATTGGACTGGATCGATACGGAGTGGCCTTTGCCTTCAACATTGAGGTTTGCATAAGCGATCTCAACAGCTTCTTCCCATGTATCATAAGCATAAGCGCTCATGAGCGGGCACATCTTTTCTTTGCTGAAGTAATCATCTTTGCCATAGCCGGAAGCCTTGACGATGATGAGCTTTGTGCCTTCGGGAATAGCGATGCCTGCTGCTGCTGCGAGCTGTGCAACGGGCTGACCAACGAGGTCTTTGTTCATAACGCCGCCGGGGAATACTGTGTTGCGGATAGCTTCAACTTCTGCAGCATCTTCTGTGTAGTAAGCACCCTGAGCAACGAATTCGTCGATGATAGCTTTGTAATCTTCTTTCGGAGCGATGATCGTCTGGTCGCCGGAGCAGATGATACCGTTGTCGAAGATACGGGAAGCGATGATCTTGGAAACAGATGTCTTGATGTCGATATCTTTGTCAAGGATACCCTGAACGTTGCCTGCGCCTACGCCATAGCTGGGCTTGCCGCTGGAATATGCGGATTTAACAACACCGGGGCCGCCTGTTGCGAGAACGACGTCAACACTCTTCATGAGCATTGTGGAAAGTTCGATTGTGGGTTCTTCGATGTAGAGGAAAATATCCTTCGGTACGCCGAGTTTTTCGAATTCTGCATCATAGAGTTCTTTGATAGCTTTTGTGCATTTCTTGGAACGCGGATGGGGGCTGATGATGATTGTGTTGCGGCCCTTTACAGCGAACATAGCGTTGCACATGGGTGTAACGATCGGGTTTGTGCAGGGTGTAGCTGCGCCGATAACGCCCATCGGCTTAGCAACTTCGACGATACCTTCATCTTCGAGTCTGCGGATGATGCCAACGGATTTCTTGCCTTTGAGGTGATTCCAGATGATTCTGGATTTGCCCTTATTCTTAGCAACCTTGTTTTCATATACGCCCATACGGGATTCTTCTACAGCCATTTTTGCAAGGGGCTCTGCGTTATCATAAATAACTTTTGCCATTGCATAGCAGATAGCATCGACCTGTTCCTGTGTATAGGTCTCAACGATTTTCTGTGCTGCTCTCGAACGAGCGATAAGATCATTCAGATATGCCTGATTATCCATTTTTAATCTCCTTTTTTAAAAATGAGCTTTAAATTCTTGCTGTTCCGGAGTTTATAGCAGCCTCCGATACTGCTTTAGAAACGGCTTCTTTTACTCTCGAGTCAAAAGGTGAAGGAATAACGCGATCTGCGGCTAATTCTTCATCTGTAATGACACCGGCCAAAGCATAAGCTGCCGCTATCTTCATTTCATCGTTGATGTCCTTTGCGCGGACATCGAAAACGCCTCTGAAAAGACCTGGGAAAACAAGAGTGTTGTTGATCTGATTCGGACAATCGCTTCTGCCTGTCCCTACGACTGCTGCACCGGCTTCTTTTGCAAGCTCGGGCATAATCTCCGGGATAGGGTTAGCCATGGCGAAAACGACTGGTTTCTCATTCATCAGGCGGATCATATCGGCTGTAACCGTTCCGGGACCCGAAACACCGATGAAGATATCTGCACCTTTCAGCGCATTTGCGATATCGCCTTTTACCATTCCTCTGTTGGAAATGGCGGCCATTTCGGTTTTGATCCAGTTCAAGCCTTCTCTGCCTTCATAAATCGTTCCCTTGGAATCGCAAAGGATGACGTCTTTTAAGCCAAGCGCCATAAGCAGCTTTGTGCAGGCAATACCCGCAGCACCGGCACCGGCAACAACGCATTTCTGGTCTTCGAGCTTTCTGCCGAGAAGCCTCATCGCATTGATGATGCCTGCCGCAGTAACGATCGCCGTACCATGCTGATCGTCGTGGAAGATCGGAATATCACAGCATTCTTTCAGTTTGTTTTCGATCTCGAAACAACGCGGAGCTGCAATATCTTCAAGGTTGACACCGCCGAAACTGCCGCTCAGCAGCTGAACTGTGCGGACGATCTCATCCACATCGTGTGTTTTGATGCAAAGCGGGATCGCATCAACATCACCGAAAGCTTTGAACAGGACGCATTTGCCTTCCATGACGGGCATACCGGCTTCAGGACCGATATCGCCAAGTCCAAGCACTGCCGAACCATCCGTTACGACCGCAACTGTATTCCAGCGGCGTGTATAATCGTAACTCTTGCTGACATCCTTGTGAATCTCCATACAGGGGGCTGCTACGCCCGGTGTATAAGCTACGGATAGATCATTTTTGTTTGAAAGTGGCATCCTCGGTTGTAATTCTATTTTGCCTTTCCATTCAGCATGCTTTTCCAAACTCAATTTCGTATAATCCATTTTGACACCTCACTTAAGATCAAAAAGATTGGTTGAATATTGGTCTAACCATATGATAACACAATTATTCAGTCCTTTTCAAGGAAAATAATGTTATATTTGTTTTGTAATTCTCAGTATAATTCTTTCCGATTAGTCCATCAGGATGCCGCCGTTGACATCGATGCAGGCGCCTGTGATGTATCTTGCCATATCGCTTGCAAGGAAGACGAATACGTCAGCAACTTCTTCAGGTGTGCCGATTCTGCCAAGCGGAACACTTTCGGGTTTATAATCGAATGTAGCGTCTGTCATACCGGTTTTGATAAGGCCCGGTGCGATGCTGTTGACTGTGATCTGGTCAGCTGCAGCAGCTTTTGCAAGGGACTTCGTTAAGGTAAGCATAGCGCCTTTGGAGCTGGAATATGCCATATCAGCATTGATACCGCCGCTCTTGCCAGCCTGGGAAGCCATGTTGATGATTCTGCCGGATTTATGGGGCTGCATTGCATTAACAGCTTCTCTGCCGAAAAGGAATGCACCCTTGATATTAACGTTCATGGTAAGATCCCAACGCTTCATTGTGAGGTCATTCATCGGGATAGCAGCGCAAAGACCTGCGTTGTTTAAAAGAATATCAAGCTGGGGCTGTTTTTCAGCAAAATACTTGAAAACATTTTTAACATCTTCTTCATTGGAAACGTCTGCGCGGATTGCATCGCAAACTTCTCTGCCAGCTTCTTCATTGATCATAGCAGCTGTTTTCTTTGCACCTTCGATATCGACATCAACGATAAGAAGATACTTAGCGCCCTCTCTTACAGCAGCGCGAACACATGCAGCGCCAATACCGCCGGCGCATCCTGTCATAATGGCCGTCTTTCCTTCAAGAAGTTTCATATAATCCTCCTAATATTCAAATAGAATTTAGAACATTTTTTACTAAATACAGTATAACAGTATCGCTCTTCTTTGTAAACAATTTCGTTTATTTTTTTATAAACAAAAATTTTCAAAATTGGTATTATGCCGATTTTTTCGGGCTTTTTTATACCAAATCTTGTGTCATCGGAATTTTTTAAACCAAAAATTTGCTATTATTTAGTCATACCATTAGACATTTTGAAAAATCAATGCTATAATACCTTTAACAACTTTTGTGAGGTATTATTATATGCTTACACCGCTTAAAAAAACAAAGCTTTACGAGGAAATTTCCAAGCAGATCATTTCCCTTATTAATTCCGGTGAATTAAAACCCGGCGATAAACTTCCGCCCGAAAGATCTCTGGCTGAACAGCTCAACGTCAGCAGAACGGCTATCCGCGAAGCACTCCGTGCGCTTGAAAGCATGGGCTACATCGAATCCAAAGTCGGCGGCGGTACTTTCGTTCGCGAAATTTCTCTTGAAAATATTATCTCCCCTGTTTCGGCTATGTTCCAGCAAGATGAATCTCTCTTAAAAGACCTTATTGCGGTTCGTCTTCTCCTCGAAACAGAGATGGCTTCCCTTGCCGCAAAGAATATCACGCCCGAAAAAGCCCTGAAGATCGAAGAAGCGATCGTTCTTATGCGTAAAGAAGTTGCCAAAGGCGAGATTGGTCTGCGCGGTGATAACAGCTTCCATGCTGCTCTTGCCGAAGCAAGCGGCAACTCTGCTATGAGCCTTATTTCCGATATGTGCATGGAACTTTTATCTAAAACAAGGCTCGCAACACTCGAACTTGAAAATCAGCCCGAACAGTCTCTTTCCGAGCATATCATGATCTATGAAGCCGTTATTGCCGGCGATTCCAGACTTGCTGCAAAGAGAATGAAGGAACACCTTAATAACGCCAATAAAAATCTTTCCAAGCGCAAAAGCAAACAGAGCCAGGAAAAATAATCTATGACAGAGAAATTATTTGAGATCTCTCCCTATATGAAAAGCTGCGATGCGCTTGTCCTTGCCTGCGAGGCAAAGGGAGACCATTATCTTATCGAGCTTGATCAAAGCTGTATGTTTCCCGAAGGAGGCGGGCAGCCTTCTGACATCGGAACAATGAACGATGCTGTTGTTTTTCATGTTTCCGAACAAGGCGGCAGAATTCTTCACGAATGCGAAAAAGCATTTTTGGTCGGCGAAAAAGTCCATATCGAGATCGATTTTGAACATCGCTTCCGCTATATGCAGCTGCATACCGCTGAGCATATTGTTTCCGGCGTTATTTATAACGAATATAAGTTTATGAACGTCGGTTTTCATATGCATGATGCCGTTGCCACGATCGATATTGCAGGAAACATCGACCGCGAAATGGCTGCACATATCGAAAAGCTTGCTAATAAAGCCGTATGGGATAACCTCACAACAGAGATCCTCTACCCCGAAGATATGACAAAAGTCGAAGCAAGAAAATACCCCGAAACAAATGAGCCAATCCGTCTTGTCCGCATTCCCGGCATAGACAGCTGCGGCTGCTGCGGTGTTCACGTTATGCATTCCGGGGAAATCGGCCTCATCAAACTTTTAAGCGTCGAAAAACATCGCGGCGGTACTAGAATGACGCTTGTCTGCGGCGAGAAAGCGCTTTCTGATTATGCCGGCAAACATGAAACGGTCATGTACAATGCAGCGCGTTTTTCCGTCAAACCCGAAGGACTGACCGCAGCGATCGACAAACAGGCGGCTGATATGGAAGCACTCAAGCGCAAGCTTTATGAAACGACCGAAAAACTCTATGCTTTCCGCTGTGAAAGAATCGCAGCCGAAACAACTAAAAACTTCAGTGTTGTTTTTGAAGACGGCATGTCTGCCGATGAACTCAGGCGCTTTGCGGCAAAGCTTTCCGAAAAAATTGGTATTGCCTGCGTATTGACCGAAGACAACGGAAGCCTCCGCTATGCTTTTATTGCAGATAAAGCAAAAACCGATTTTGATCTTCGTCCGCTGACAAAAGACTTGAATCAGGCTTTTTCCGGTAAAGGCGGCGGAAAACCCGAAATCTGTCAGGGATTTTTGAATAGCGGCAGCAAAGAGGAAGTACAGAAATTCCTCGAAGAAAAACTGAACGGATAAAAAAGAAAGTCATTCCACGATCGGAATGACTTTTTCTTTATGTTGTACTGATAAACCCGAGGATCTTATTTTCCATAACATGGCCTAAAAGCTCGATGGTATCGCGCGCTTTTGCGGAATACTCTCCTTTTCTTTTTGCGGCAAGGCTGCCAGCTTCTCCGCAGAAATATGCAGCAGAATAAGCGGCTTCGATAGATTTTAAACCTTGCGCCAAAAGCGAACCGATAAGACCCGTCAGAACATCTCCGCTGCCGCCTTTTGCCATTGCAGGGCTTCCTGCACCGACAAGATAGACTTCGTTTCCATCCGTAATAACGGAAGCTGCACCTTTCAGCAAAATGACGATCCCATATTCTTTTGCCGCTGTTTTTGCCGCACTGACAGGATCAGCCAAAACTTCCCTCATCGAGATACCAAAAAGCCTTGAAAACTCTTTCGGATGCGGTGTAATGACAAGATTCTCTTTTCCACGAAGATCCTCCGCCGTGAGATTATTCAACGCATCGGCATCAAAAACTTTCGGATGATTTTGATCAAGTAATTTCAGAAGGATATTTCTGATTTCTTCATTTTGCCCAAGACCGGGACCTGCTGCAAGCGCTGTTGCTGTTTCACAAAGCGCATACGGGAAATCTTCTTCCGCAAGATGATACGTTCCCGATACAACGCAAGTCGCTTCCGTGACCTGTTCCTGTACGATTCGCAAAGCCGTTTCGGGGCAGATAACCTTTGTCAAACCCGAACCGCCAGCTACAGAAGCAGAAGCCGATAAAACCGCTGCACCTGCCATGCCTTTACTGCCGACAACAAGCGCCAAAGAACCATAACTACCCTTATGCGTATTGCGCTTTCTTTTTGGCATGACGAGCGTATCGACATAATACATATCCGCCTCTTGATCACCATCAAGACCGATCGGGCAAACGACAACCTCACCGCACATTTCCGCACCGGGATATAAAATATGGGCAGGTTTTCTGTATTGGAACGTGATCGTCTTATACGCACGGACAGCATTGCTGTACTGCCCTGTTTTTCCGAAAACGCCCGAAGGAATATCCACAGCAAAAACTTTTTTGCCAAGTCCATTGATCCTCTCGATCGCCTTCAGATAGATGCCTGCCGGTTCACGGGAAAGACCCGTTCCAAAAATCGCATCGATAACGAGATGACAATCCTGAACTTTTTCAAAAACCTCTTCAAGATTATCTTCGGTCAGGCTGATATAGGTATCTTTATAATTTCTAATGAAGTTACGATTTATTTCTGCATCCTGCGGGAGTTCCCTTTCCGTAAGAGAGATACAGACAACAGAAAAACCGTGCGTTAAGAGAATACGTGCCGCTGCATAGCCATCACCGCCGTTATTACCTCCACCGCAAAAGACCGCAGCTTTACCGCCTGCAGGGAATTCTTTCATGATCTCCTGCGCAATTCCGCTTGCAGCCCTTTCCATGAGGATAATACCCGGGATGTGCATTTCATCCATCATATAGCGGTCGATTTTTCCGCTTGTTTCGGGAAACATGACTTTTTCGATTTTATTCTTCAAATCCATCATCATAATCTACCTTCAGCAAATGGGAAACCTTTCCCCATTCAAAGCCTTTACGCATAAGCGCTTCATACATTTTTTGCTTCTTTTTGCGTTCATCAAGTCCGGCATATTTCCGGTTCAACTTTTCAAGCAAAGTTCTTGCCGCCTCTTCCTGTGAATCCGAAACGCTTTTTGCCGCTTCTTTAGCAATATTTGCGGAAACACCCTTTTGCCTGAGCTTGTTTTCGATCATCTTTACGCCATACTTTTTGGCATTCTGCTCTGCATAAAGGCGCGCATATTCACCATCATCAATATAGCGATATTCCGAAAGCTTTTCGATCGCATAATCGATGCTTTCTTCGTCAGCGCCTTTTTCTTTGAGCTTATCCTTGACCTGTTTTGTCGTTTTCATCCCATAGCCAAGGTAATTTGCTGCTTTTTCAAGGGCACGCTGTTTGCCGTCATCGGAAAGGATCTCTGTGATTTTTTCATCATCAAGCATCATTCCCTTATACAGCATATGTTTGGCAACGGTATCTTCTTTTAAAACAAGCTTTGCACCATCGTCAAGCTCAACATGAATATAGATCTTCGCTTTCCTGATAAGAAGGATCTTTTTCATGCAAGACCTGCCGCACGTTCAATATTTTGGTTATGTTCTGCATCGGCAGCTGTGCCGATATCGGATTTGCTGTTGTTGAAATACAGACAGAGAGAGCCTTCCATATCATTTCCGGGAATCACATCGTTGGCATTCGGCATTCCAAATAACGATGCGGCATAAAGCTCCCCTTCTATCTCCGCAACAAAGGCACGCTTTTCCCATGTATAGCCCTTGAAGCACTTTAAGAATTTTTCTTTATCGGCACTGCTCGCAATTTCGACATCGGCATGGTTCGTTCCGCCGGTTCTTGTCACATAAAACGAAATGCTCGTATTGAAATCGATGATTTTGATCGTCGTGCCAACGGGAAAAAGCGGATCAAGCTTTGCCCAGGAAGAAAGCCAGCCATATTCACAGGTTTTTGTCGTTCCCGGACCATATACTCGAGGGAGACTCTTATTAACGGGAACACGCTTTGCATCAAGCCTAAAAAGCGCACTCCATGCATCATCGCCAACGATACCATCTGCACTGAGATCGTTTGCTCTTTGAAACTCCGCAACACCGTTATAGGTCATATCGGAGTAATTTCCCGTTGCACGGAAAGACACATAACCAAGCTCGCGCAATCTGTTCTGCAGGATAAAGACTTCTTCACCCTTTGAACCTCTCGAAAGCGAAACACTTGCGAAAACCGAAACCGACATGCTGATAATAAAAACTGCCAAAAGCAAACAAATGATCTTTTTCATAAAACCTCTTTTCCTGCATCATTTTATCACAGAAAGTGTTGTGCAGGCAAATCGCCAAAAAACTACATATATAATTTTACCACAAATCCTTTGCTGACTTCAAATATACGATGTATAATAAACGTAACAAATCTGTGAAAGGGCTGCTATGTTCCGCATTTTTTACGCAAATCCGACGATCGATAAAACCGTTCGTTTTCATGAGTTTCATATCGGCGCGACAAACCGACCTTACGAGATCAACAGTATTGGTGCAGGAAAGCCGTTAAATTTGGCTTCAACTTTGAAAAAACTGAATGCAGAGCTTTTTCTGCACGGCTTTTTATTTTCCGGAAATGCGCAGATGATTGAAGAACGCCTTAACAACGAAAGAATTTCCTATTCGTTAAAATCTTATCCCGGTATGGCACGCATCAACACAAAGCTTTTTGATGCATCATGTTCTGTCGTCACAGAGATCAACGAATATGGCGATTCACTTGACGAAAACGCAGCGGAAGAAGTGATCACAGCTTATCTGCATTCGCTGAAAAGTGAAGATATTGCGGTACTTGCGGGAAGTGTTTCCAAAGGACTTCCGAAAGATTGTTATGCAAGGATCGCAGCTTTTTGCAGCGAAAACAGCATCCCCTTTTTTATCGATGCCGAAGGGGAAAGCCTCCGCACAGCACTTTCCTATGAGCCGCTTCTCATCAAACCGAATGCTTATGAGTTTTCGCTTTTATGCGGAAAAGAGATACTTTCTGCGGATGATGTACTGCCTGTTCTCCCTTTGTTTAAAGACAAAGCAAGAAATATCTGTGTTTCTTTGGGGGATATGGGCGCAGTATATTTTGACGGAAAAGACGCTTATTTTGCGGAGGCTTTACCGCTTAATATCAAAACGACCGTTGGTGCAGGTGATGCCATGGCTGCAGGTCTGCTCTTTGGTTTATCAAATGGGTATTCTTCTTTAGAAATCCTAAAGCTTGGCATGGCTTGTTCAGCGGCGCAGATCGAAGCCAATGTACAACCCATTGCCAATTATATGGGCAAGATATTCGTTCGGAAAGTTTTTTGTATTTGACTTTTTTCTTCCTCTGTGCTATGATTTTCTTGCTTAAATAAGCCGGCGTGATGGAATTGGCAGACGTAGTGGACTCAAAATCCACCGGTAGCGATACCGTGCCGGTTCGAGTCCGGCCGCCGGCACCAAATTTCGCAATATACTTTTTTGTATGTTGCGATTTTTATTTCCCGTCTAATATTTTTCATATTTGCGCAGCATCCAGTATCGCAATATACCTTTGTATGCTGCTTTTTTTATTTTTCCGTCAGAAAACACTATCATTCTTACCATTTTTACAACACTGCAATCCATATCACAATTTTTACATATACTTTTACAACTATTAAAGCAAAATTGCACACAAAGCCAATTGACTTATCAAAACAGAAAAAGTAAACTGAATCTATAAGATATCCACAGTTTAACGGAAGAATGCTTGCAAAAGCCGGCATATGGCAAAAACAGGAAAGTCAAGAAAGACAATACCATAAACGCTCTGATCCTGCGCGACACTCGAGTCTCTCGGTAATACACTTCTGCCGTTATCACTTTCAAAACGGAAGCGTATCATTAACCAAAAGAAATCATATGCACCCAGAGCTAAAAATCACTTTTAATAAGGAGGCCTGTTATGTTATCAAAAGAAATGTTCATTTCCGCAAGCAAAGAATACAACACTTTTGAAAAGAATGTACCGGCGTATTATTTTCGCAAGAGTTACTTCTCTCCCCAAACAGAACGTGTGAAAATCTCCATCGCCGTCTGCGGATTGTATCAGCTCTATTTCAACGGAAAATGCATCACTAAAGGCTTTTTAGCTCCTTATATCAGCAATACCGATGACTTTATTTATTATGACGAATATGAGGTCATGCTGGATGAAGGTGAAAATGTTTTCGGCGTTATACTTGGAAATGGTTTCCAAAACAATCCCGGCGGGCATATCTGGGATTTTGATAAATCGGCTTTCAGAAGCGCTCCCATGTTTGCATTGACCGTTGAAAACGACAATGATCTTTTACTGAGCAGCATTGACGGATTTAAGATAAAAGATTCACCCATAAGAAGTGATGATTATCGTTTTGGTGAAAGCTATGATGCCAATTACGAGATCGAAGGATGGTGCGATAAAGCTTTTGATGATTCGGATTGGACGCCTGCTCTTTGTGTCACTGCACCGAAGGGCGAGCTCCGTATGGCAGATATTGCACCGATCGTCAAACAGAAGGAAATCTTGCCCATTGCTATTTTTTCCTGTGAAGACGGCAGCTATATTTATGATTTCGGCGAATGTAATGCCGGTATTTGCCGCTTGCGGATCAACGGAACAAAAGCACAGAAAATTGAAATGCGCCATGCTGATTCCCTCATAGACGGTGATCTGAACCTTGCTCAGGTTTGGTTCGTCCGTGAAACTTGGGATCGGGATAAGGATATTGTACACAGGGATACATATATTTGTGCGGGCAATGGCACAGAAGAATATCAGCCTGTATTTACCTATCATGGCTTCAGATATGTCAAGGTCAGCGGTATTACAGAACAACAGGCGACAAAAGATCTGCTCACTTTCTGTGTTTACCATACACATCTTCACAAGCTCGGCGGTTTTTCCTGTTCGGATGAAGTTGCGGCAAAACTGTATGAGGTGACCATGCGCAGCATTCTTGCCAATTTCCATCATTTCCCAACAGATTGCCCTCAGCGTGAAAAGAATGGATGGACTGCTGATGCAGCACTTAGCTGTGAAACTGCTCTTTTGAACTTTGACCCTGAGAGAAACTATCGGGAATGGATGCGAAACATCTGTAAAGCACAGCGCGAAGATGGTGCTTTACCGGGTATTGTTCCAACAGGCGGCTGGGGTTTTGAATGGGGAAACGGACCGGCATGGGATTGTGTATTGGCGGAACTTCCCTATTACACCTATATCTATCGCGGAAAGGCAGATATGATCCGTGATTCTGTACCAGCATATCTTTCCTATCTGCATTATTTAAGAAGTCGCACAGATGAAAACGGACTTTTGTGCATCGGTCTTGGGGATTGGTGTCATGTTGGCGGTATTCAGCCAAAAGCACCGCTCATTCTTACCGATTCGATCATGGCGATGAATATTGCCAATAAAATCGCCTTCATGCTTGATGTTATTGAGCGGCATGAAGAAGCTTCATTTGCACACAACGAAGCACGGCATTATAGAAAAGCTATCAGAGATAACCTTATCGATTACAACACCATGATCGCACAAGGCAGCTGTCAGAGCAGCCAGGCAATGTGTTTATACTACGGCATCTACTGCGAAACAGAAAAAAAGGCAGCTTTTGAAAAGCTTTTGGAAATGATCCACGCGATGGACGACCATATCGATGTCGGCGTTCTTGGCGGCAGAGTTATTTTCCATGTTCTCAGCGAATTCGGATACAGTGATCTTGCGTATTATATGATCACTCGTGATGACTATCCTTCCTACGGAAACTGGTTAAAACGTGGTGCAACAACGCTTTGGGAAGATTTCTTCCCCGATAAAGTTTCTTCGATGAACCATCATTTCTGGGGTGATATCTGCGCATGGTTTGTCAAACGCATCGTTGGCCTGCAGCTGAATCCCGATAAGCACAATATCAATACACTGAAAATAAAACCGGCATTTATCCGCAAACTCGATCATGCGTCTGCTTATCACGATCTGCCTTCCGGAAGGATATCTGTATCGTGGAAACGGGAAGATCAGCATATTCTTCTTGAGGTCAGCATTCCCAAAAACGTCGATGCAGCAGCAGAATTAGATTCTGCGTATTGCTTTGAAGATGGCACACAATACAAATCTGTTTCCAGTGGAACTTATAAAATCATAACCAACAACATCTGAATGGATAAAATGCAAAACAGCCGACAGTACATACTATCGGCTGTTTTTATTAGTCAAAATCTTCCTCTTTTAAAAAAAGATCGTCATTCCCAAATCTATTATTGTATTCCTTAATATATGCAGATTTTGACCCATATTTTGCCCATAAATTCCAACCACCAGCGCCTTCCGGGTTTTCATCCGGTACAATAACGATCGTAACGTCGAGCATTTTTCGGTTATTACCCCGCGGAATAAATCGAATCGTGATATTTCTTTCGCTTTCCAATTCAACTATCTTGATCAAAGGCAGTTTTTCACTGACTTTTGGCATGATCTTAAAAGAAGGATCATGATAAGCATATACCCAATTTCCGTTTGGGAGCATTGTTTTATGAAGCTCGATGGGTATGAAAGTGTTTTCTTTATTTTTCGTCTTTACAAGCGACACTTCATCAAATCGGATCTCCTCATTTTCTACAAACGGCCCTGCAAAATAAAGTGAAAAGCCTTTGGAAGCTCCTCCGATATTGGTAAAACTGACTGCTTCAGGTTTTCCATCACAGAAAGGCATGACGGAATACGAAGATGGTATCAGCTTTGTTTTTTTTTTCGTTATTTCGTTATCCTGCAGCTTAAAATACAATACGGAAACAATGGTATCTGCCATTTCGCCAGTATCTTCGGCTGAGGCTCTGCTGTATTTTGCAGGCAAAGACAAGCATTCTTCGATCCGGTCAAGAACTTCTTCCGCAAAAACATACTCCGCCTTTAAGGACTCTTTAAACCTTGAAAAATCATTGACCTTACTTTTCCATGCATTGATACCCATTCTTCTGCGGATACCTGTACCGGCTGCACTGCCTGTATTTGCCCATGCATTTATATTTTCATTCTTATTGATCAGATTTAAATAGAGATAATCGCTGTCAAAACAGGATATGCCTAAAACATCCGTATCAAGCTTCCCGGAGATCATATCAGCGAAATCGGTAAATTGAACCGGATCTTCAAAAGCAAAATAATCCGAATACACAGAATACCAGTCCGATCGTTCATGTGCAGCGATCAAAAACACAAGATCAGCTTCCGCTTCGTCTTTTACAGGCACATATTTTTCAGCAAGCATTTTATTTGTCACACTTGCCATCATTTTATCAAGTGCTATCTCTTTCTTTCGGATATGCAAATTGGAAAACCAGCTGCCCATTTCATCACCTCATATAAATATATTAACACATAGTTTAACTGTGGACCAGAAATATATCAATATTTTGCAAGAAAACCCTTGACTCTCCTCTTCCGTCATGGTTTATGATACAATCATGGAGGTGAGATGATGTATTCTGTTAAAGAAGTAAAAAAGATGCTCGGTATCAGCGCGCGTACCCTGCATTATTATGACGAGATCGGACTTTTGAAACCGGCAGAAAAAAGCGAAGCCGGTTACCGCAAATACAGCGGGAAAAATATCGAGGAACTCCGATATATCCTTTTATTCCGTGAATTGGGCTTCAGCCTTTTGGAGATCAGCAGTTTGCTCAAAAAAGATGACAAGGAGAAACTTGAAATTTTGCGCATTCAAACGGAAAAACTGGAACAAAAGAAAGCGCATCTCGAACATCTGATCACGCTTTCCAAAGGAATTTCATTTATAGGAGTAAAACACATAGATATGAAAAATTTTGATGTGAAAAAAATCGATGATTATAGCGAACAGGCAAAAGCGCTTTATGGCAAAACAGAAGCTTACCGCGAATTTGAAGAAAAAGAGAAAAACCGCACGGAAAGTGACAATGAAGCTTTAAGCGAAGAGATGATGGATATTTTCCGCAGATTTGGTGAGATCAAAGAGTCGCATCCTGCAGATTCCAAAGAAGCACAGGCTCTCGTTTACGAGCTTCAGAGCTTTATCACGAAGCATTTTTATAACTGTACAAAAGACATCCTCCGCGGCTTGGGAAAGCTTTACAGCGGCGGAGGTGCTATTACGGATAACATTGACAAAGCCGGCGGTATTGGAACAGCCGATTATTCAGCTGAAGCTATCGAAATATTCTGTAAATAAGAAAGAATCCTGCCTTTACGGCAGGACTTTTTTATAGATCGAGATTCTTTTCTTTCAGTTTTCGGTTCGTATTTTCGCGGACAAGCGTATAGATAACAGCTGTCAGCGGAATGAAGAAGATGATACCGGCAAGCCCGAATAAGTTGCCGCCAAGAAGTGCTGCGATGAGAGTCCACAAAGGAGACAAACCGACGGAATTACCCACGACATGCGGATAGATGAACTGGTTTTCGATGAACTGCACGATCATATAGACCGCAACCGCCAAAATGACCTTTTCCGGACTGACAAGAAGGACAAGAAATGCACCTACGATACAGGAAACAAATGCACCAATATACGGGATAAAGGCACAAAAAGCCGTAAAAATGGCGATGATCTCTGCATACGGCAAACCAAAAAGCGTAAAAGCGATAAAAATCAAAATACCCAGAATGATCGCCTCAATACATTGACCGGATAAAAACTTTGCATAACTGTCTTTGGCAAGCTTACCGATATGGCAGAGCTTATTTGCCGTTGGATATTTCAGGTTGGCGTATAATATCTTTTTTGTCTGCTGTGCAAGAGTATCCCGACTTAACAGGACATAAACCGCAATAATAAACGCCAAAATAAAGGTCACAACACCGGAAACCGTGGAAAAAGCTGCACCGGCAACAGAGCTTAACAGCTGTGTCAATTTTGTCGGCAAGCTGGATTCCATAATATCGATTTCGGCAAATTTTTCCGTAATGATCGAAGGATCGATATTCTGTTCGCGGAGGAATTCCATCCATATAGGCCAGTTTTTCTTAACCAATTCGATAATGCCGCGGATAGATTCCATCAATCGCGGGATCAGCAAAGCAAAAGTTGCATAGACAATAAGCCCGATCGAAAGCAGGGTAAGGAAGAAAGCGACCTTATGCCGTGTTTCTTTTTTTATATTCCATTTCAGCTTTGCACAAAGCCAGCTCAACAGCTTTTCAAAGCCGTTAACCGGAACATTTAAAACAAAGGCAATGACAAGTCCCAATATGATCGGCAAAAAGATATTGAGAATTCCGCTGAGGATATCCGAAAATACCTGCAGATTCATCAATGCTGCATATAAAATGACGCCAAATGCGACTATCAAAACAGTTTGCTTAACCTTTTTATCCATATCTGACCTTCCTTATTAAGAGAGATTCATCCTTAAAATTATCATAACACTTTTATTATGAATGTACTGTTAACATTATCATATTTCCCGAAATGTATCTTTTTCACTCACAGCAAAACAAATTCTTATAAAAATATTGACAAGTTCCCTATGTTATTTTATTATCATTACATGATCTTCGGGGCAGGGTGCAATTCCCTACCGGCGGTAAAGCCCGCGAGCCTTTTGGCAGACATGGTGTGATTCCATGGCCGACAGTAAAGTCTGGATGAGAGAAGATGCGCTTTTTTGCCTGCGAAGAATTTTCGGAGGTATTTTTTTATGAACAAAAAGACATACAAGCTCGTTGTTATGGCAATGTTGACGGCATTGGGTTATGTATTCATCCTCTTCATCCGCACGCCGATCTTCCCTTCTGCGCCGTATCTGGTTTACGATGCAGGCGATGTACCGATCATTTTGGGAACACTGATGTTTGGCCCTTTGGAAGGCCTTGCGATGACGGCAGTTCTTTCCTTCCTGCAGATGATCTTCCTTAGCACAGACGGTTTCATCGGCTTTATCATGCATGTTGCGGCAACGGGAATGCTTGTTATGGTTTCCGGTCTTCTTTATAAAAAACACAAGACAAAAAAGCACGCGATCATCGGTCTGATCCTTGGCAGCATTGGTATGATGCTCATCATGGTCCCGATCAACTACCTCGTACAGGTTTTCTATTACGGGCAGCCGTCAAGCTTCATTATTCCGCTTCTGCCGACGATTGCCGCTTTCAATGCAATCAAGGCATTTGGCAATTCGCTGATCGTCATTCTGATCTACAAACCGCTTTCAAGGTTTATCAAAGGCAAAATGGCTAAATAAAAAAATTGAACCGCAGCACATACGCTGCGGTTTTTCTTTTATTGTTTTGGTAAAAAACAGCCCGGATCGGCTTTGTAGAAATTTCCATAAGCAGCATATGCCTGACATTTAGCACCGCCTTTGCAATAATAGGCAAACTTACAATCTCTGCAATCATTCGGGATCGTGTTCTTACGCAAAGATCTTAAAACGTCACTTTCAAAGTAGATCTTTTCCAGTGTGCTGTCAAAAACATTTCCGCATATGATAGGCATCCTTCTGCAGGGCATAACCCGACCAAACTCATCCACTGTGATCAGGCTCTTTCCGGCACTACACGAATAGATCTTCCCTTCCGTTCCTAAAAACTGCAAAGCACGATCTGCGGTAACTTTCGTTTTCGGATAGCAATGTTTTTTGAGCCAATTCCCTTGGGCCTTTTTTATCGCCTTCAGGTAATCCTGCAAATGCTCTTTTGTAATGGTCTGCAATTCTTCTCCATGGCCAATTGCCACCATTCTGTCCGTCCACAATTTCGATATGCCGTATTTCCTGCATTGCGATGCAACATGCGGCAGATACTTATAATTGTTGTAATTTGCCGTAAAGCTGATGTATGTACGAATACCGCTTTCTTCAAGTATCCTTGCTGTTTTGAACGTCCTGTCATAATCCCCATGAGCGCGCAACGAATCATGCATTTCTCTGTTCCCGTCGATACTTAACTGCACAAAAGAAACATGATTGTCTTTCAGTGTTTCAATGCGTTTTTCATGAAGAAAGCTTCCGTTCGAGAGAATACCAAAGGAAATCTCTTCTTTAAAAGCGCCCAAATATGCCAAAATCTGATCGATATCTTCGCGGATAAACGGTTCACCACCGGTAATATTGATATGTGCCTTTTTATCGATCCCATGGATTTGATTATAGCGCTTTCGCAAAACAACAAATTGATCGATGACTTTAAAAATCGTTTTCGTGTTCAGCGGCTCAATGTCGCCTTCGTTTCGATAACAATGCTTACACCGCAAGTTACAGCGACCTGTAATATGAAACTGCAGCAATAATCGGCTTGTATTGTCGCAAAACATGATCAATCTCCACAACCGCCACAGCCACCACAACCGCCGCAGCTGCTGCAGCCGGAGCAGGCACTGCAGCCGCTTCCGTCATTTCTTGCTGCTTGCGCAGCAGCCAACGCAGCTACTTCCGCAAGTTCAACAGCAATTACTGCATCAAGAATACTCATACTTCCATCATGACATGTCACAGTTTTGTTAGATGAAAAATCTTCATAAGTCGCATATGCTCTTAAAAGATCGCGTTTTTCCGCTTCTGCCATGCTATTTTCGGTAAAAGTTGCTGCTTTTAGTTTTTCTTCTAAATCGGGCATCTTGTTCCTTTTTGTATCAATAATGATATTGGTAAACGAGTCAGAAATCTCCGAAAGAATAAACTTTTTTCGCAATGCAAAGCAGATAGCAAGAAGAACTGCCGAAATAATAAAACCGCTCCCAGCCAAATTCACTATTTCCTTCCCGTTATGCATGCCCATAATGAGTTTTGTTACACCGAGGTAATACGCAAGCATGATCGCAGCTAAAGTCATAATCTCTATTCGTCTGCAAATCTTTTTCATCAGATCTGCGGTATGCAAACCGCCGGCACTTTGTATAATCGGTCCCGGAATAACATGATGAATAATATCTACGACTGTCGTTTCTTCCTCTTTTGCCTCTTTATGCTGCAAAAAAGCGATGATCTTTTGGGTCTGCGGATTACGGCTGCAATAGTTTTCGCGATCTTCCTGTGATAAATTAGGATTTATGGATACTACGGTTTTTTCCGCTGTTTCTTCATCTTCTTTAATCTGCGTAAATCTAACGATCCTATCCAGCTTTGCTTTTGTCAGATAATAACCTGTCATTCTGTAACGGTTGAATCCCCGCAAAATCATGAGATCGCTGTCTGTGTATTGCAAATCAACAAGATTCTTTCCGTATTTCGCAGCAAAGGATTTCACAACAATGAGCTGCACGAAAAACGCAGTAATATAAAGAACGATTAGGTATTTTAACCAAATTCCGACGAAATCTTTTCCCGGTATTGCCCTGATAAACTCAGGAATATTATTTTTCGCCAAAAACCACATGATATAATAGAAAATCGCTGTAATGATAACTCTCTTTTTATTTTCAAGCAGCTGTCTGTACAGAGCGATAAAATAGACCGCCATAACGATCGCCTGCAGAATAATGCCGATTTCACCGTTGATCCAAGAGCTGATTATGATAATAATGAGCGCGATTATTGTGTACCGAAAGATTGATGACTCTTCTTTTTCCGAACCGCAAACTCTGCATTTTTTCGTATAATCAGGTATTCTGTGTCCGCATTCAGAACAATATTTCATATTATGCTCCGCTTAAATTTGTATTTTGCTAAATGAGTGATTCGGCATATATACCAATGCCTTATATTCTTATTGTAAGCATTGACTCTGTTTCGTGTCAATTATTTATATATAACAAAAGAACCGTAACCCTTAGTTACGGTTCTTATTTGGTGCGGCTGACCGGACTTGAACCGGTACGGTTGTCCCATACGCCCCTCAAACGTACGCGTCTGCCTGTTCCGCCACAGCCGCTCAACAATTGTTATTATACTCACCTGCCCCACTAATGTCAACACTTTTTTGAAAAATATTTTGAAATGTATTTTTCATAATGATTTGAAAACAGCCATTTTTCCCGATCTAATGGGCTTTTTTGCATATTGTTCCTGCATTTTTCGGGTCAGAAAAACCAAAAAGATAGATGAAATCATGGATTATTTTCGATATTTTCTATAATTTTTTCAAAAAAATAAAAGGCGCTCCAAAAAAGAACGCCTTTATTCGCAAGCTTATTTCATCTGTGCGGCTCTGTATTTTTCCATATCCCAGTTGTTGATGTACTTAACAGCGTCGTCACCCATGAAGTTGATTTCTTTGCCCATACGAGCGTTTTCAGCGAATACATAAGCAACACCGGCAAGTGTTTCTTCGATTGTGATGGCTTCTACGGGGTTTTCTGTGTTGTAGCGAACTTCTTCATCGGTGAAGATGAACTTTTCGGGTTTGCCTGTATAAACGATCTGATCCGGGTAAAGCGGCCAGCCAAAGATCTTATCGCGGAAGTCTTTGTCTGCAAGCTTTTCACGGAGCCAGGGTGTTGCGGAAGCAAAACCAACTTCAGCTTTCTCAACTTTGCAAAGCGGGAATTCGCCAAGGTTGCCGCCTTTGATCAGAGCCTGATTTGCCTTTTCGTGGATCTCAACTGCTTCTTCATAGGAATCAGCGTGAACGATGATGCCATGGTTCTGCATGAGGATTACCTGAATATCGGGGTTAGCTGTAACCATGTCTTTGATGACAACGGTCAGGAAGTAACCGGGAGACATTTCCGGAATAAGACCAACAACGAGGCCTGCATCTTCGAGGTATTTCTTTGCAACTTCCATACCGTCTTTCTGGCAGGTATAAACGTTTGCATAGACGGAATGAGAATGAGCAACGAACTTCTTCAGTACGGAATGGAAACCTGCTTCAACGCTGGGTTTGCGTACGGGTTCGCCGTTGATGGGCTTAACGCTGTCGAGAGCAACTTTGCCGATCTCAGCATTGTAATCTTTGCCGGGAACGTCTTTTTCTACTTCTTCAACGTATTTGATGACTTCGTTGTAACGAACTGCTGCGAAGCAATCGTTGACAGCCATGTTCTTTAAGTATGTGCCGCTGGCTTTAACCGGCATGATACCGCCTTCGAGCTTAACAGATGTATTACCACCGCCGCCCTGGATATATGCCTGGTTTTCACCGATGATATGCGACATTTCAACAAGACCCTGTAAGTCTTTCATATCCTGTGCATTCATAATTAAATCTCCTTGATAAAGCAGGGAGGAATATAAGATTCCTCCCCGATTGTTGTTATTTTACAATTTTGCAGAATCTTGCGTAAGCTTCGTCCCATGCTGCGGAATCAACCGGATCATAATAGTATGTATCGAAGGAATTTTCGATTACTTTACGAGCCGCTTTGACATCCTGAAGTTCACCGGAAGCGATAAGCTGCATTGCAAGGTTGCCAAGAGCGGTTGCTTCGATCGGGCCTGCAACAACTTTTCTGCCGGCAGCGTCTGCTGTCATCTGGCAAAGCAGTTTGCTCTGTACACCACCGCCGAGGATATTGATAGCCGGGAATTTCTTGCCGGTTGTTTCTTCGGTCTGTTCGGTGAACATACGGAACTTGAGTGCAAGGCTTTCATCTACGCAGCGGACGATCTCGCCAACTGTCTGCGGAACGTACTGACCTGTCTTTTCGCAGTATTCCTTGATCCTTCTCGGCATATTTCCCGGAGGAGCGAAGATCGCATCATCGGGATCGATAAAGCACTTGAAGGGTTCTGCTTCTTTTGCAAGGCTTTCCATCTCGCCAAAACCATAGTCATGGCCTTCTCTTGTCCACTGTCTGCGGGCTTCAGCAAGGATCCATGTACCCATGATGTTTTTGAGAAGACGGATATCGCCCGTAGCGCCGCCTTCGTTGGAGAAGTTGTACTTCTTTGCGAGGTCGTTCATGCAGGGTTCAGAGATCTCTGTGCCGAGCAGTGCCCATGTACCGCAGCTGATGTATAAGAAGTCATCATTCTGTGTGGGTGTTGCAAGGACTGCAGAGCCTGTATCGTGGCCTGCTGTACGGACAACTTTTGCAGCCGGAGCGCCGAGTTCTTCCTGAATTTCCGGAAGCAGTGTGCCGACGAAATCACCGGCCATGCTGACGGGCAGGAAAAGTCTTTCCGGGATGCCGAGTTTATCTAAAATCTCTTTATCCCATGTGCGCTTCTTTGCATCAAGGAGCTGTGTTGTGGAAGCCATGCTGTATTCAGTGTATTTAACACCTGTGAGGAAGTAAGCCAGCAGGTCGGGCATGAAGATGATCTTGTCTGCCTTTTCGAGGAGCCAGGGCTGGTTCTTCTTTACAGCATAGAGCTGATAGATCGTGTTGAGAGATATAAGCTGAATACCTGTACGATCATAGAGTTCTTCTCTCGGAATAATGTTGAAAAGCTCTTCCCAATCGTTTGTGCGTGCATCCCTGTAGTGAACGGGATTCTGCAGCAGCTGACCATCTTCATCTACGAATGCGAAGTCAACGCCCCATGTGTCGATACCGATATAATCGAAACCGCCATCATTGACAGCTTTTGTGATCGCTGTCTTCATTTCGAAGAAAAGGCGAAGGATATCCCAATACATCGTACCGTTTACGGTTACGGGGTCATTGGTAAATCTGTGGATCTCTTTCATGGAGATCTTTTCGTTTTCGTATGTTGCGAGCATGGCTCTGCCGCTGGAAGCGCCATAGTCAAATACTAAATATCTGCTCATTTTTACACCGATTAGATTCTCTTGGAGAGAACTTCTGCTTCGTATGCCTTAGCGTCAGCCATCCATTCCATGCCAACCGGAACGTTGCGTGTTGCGCAGTAGTAATCCCAAACAGCGCCTAAAGGCATTGTGTTGAGTTCTTCCTGGTAAGCGAGTCTGGAGGAATTGTCATCAGAATTTTCGAAAGCTTTGAGTGTATCTGTGGGCTCGAGGAGTGCGTTTAAGATAGCCTTCTTAACGTTTCTTACGCCGATTGTCCAAGCGAAGATTCTGTTGATGGAAGCATCGAACCAGTCTGTGCCGATGAAGACTTTTTCCCAAGCGTTGTTGCGAGCGATTTCTTTGAAGATCTGCTTTGTTTCGTCGTCGAACTTAACTACATGGTCGGAGTCCCAACGAACCGGACGGCTTACGTGGAGAAGGATGCCCTTAACGAACGGTAAGCAAGCTGTGATCTTTGCGGAAACGACTTCTGTCGGGTGGAAGTGACCAGCGTCGAGGCAAAGGAGTGTGCCTCTTGTTGCGGAGTAACCCATGTAGAATTCGTGGGAGCCTACTGTGTAGCTTTCAGCACCGATACCGAATACTTTGGATTCAACTGCAACGAGGTGGTTATCCATCTTTTCAGCCATAACTTCGTCGAGAGCTTCAACGAGTCTTGCTCTGGGAGCGAGTGTGTCGATCGGAACTTCCTTATCGCCATCGTGTACCCAGAAGTTCATGACAGCCTGTCTGCCGAATTCTTTACCGAAAGCATCGGAGATTTCTCTGGAGCGTTTTGTATGCTCGATCCAGAATCTGCGGATCTTTTCATCTCTGTTGGAGATGGAATATTCGCCGCTGAGCGGATGAGAGAAGGATGTGGAGTTGAAGTCGAGACCGATCTTTTCGCCTTTAGCCCAGTCAATCCAGTTCTGGAAGTGTTCTACTGTGATAGCGTCTCTGTCAACTTTTTTGCCAGCTGCGAATTCAGCATAGTTTGCATGGAGGCTGAGTGTCTTCGGGCCGGGGATATAGGTGAGCATTTTGCTGGTGTCTTTTCTTAATTCATCAGCTGTTCTTGCTCTGCCGGGATAGTTACCTGTTGTCTGGATGCCGCCTGTGAGTTCGGATGCACCTTCAAAACCTAAAACGTCATCGCCCTGCCAGCAATGAATGGAAACGTTGATCTTGTCGAGCTGAGCCATAACAGCTTCTGTGTCAACGCCGATCGCAGCATAAGCTTCTTTAGCTAATTCATAAGCTTTGTTGATATCTGCCATTTTTCTTTCTCCTATTTTTATTCTGCGGGTAAACCGCTTTTTTACAATTTACTACAAGGATATTATACAGGCAAAGAAGAAAACTTGCAATATATTATTTATACACTTTGCTTTTTTGATTAACATTTGTGTACAAAATTGCTCTTTATTTGCATAATACCGATGTTTTATTTTCTGAAATGCTGATAAATATTTCTTGCTGTGCGGATGTCTATCCCCTTGACGGCGCAGAGACTGTCGATATCTGCATTTTTGATCCCTTCAATATCGCCGAAATGCTCGATCAATATCTTCTTTCGCTTATCGCCGATGCCGGAGATCCTGTCAAGTTCGCTTTCGAGGACTCTCTTTTCTCTGAGCGAGCGATGATATGTGATGGCAAAACGATGCGCTTCATCTCGGATATAGGTCACAAGCCGGAGTTCATCCGATGCACGCGGCAAAACAAGAGATTCACTCATATAGGGCTTGAAAAGCTCTTCATTTCGCTCAGCAAGACCGACGATCGGGATATTTTCAAGGCCCATGGATTCGAGAACTTCAACTGCCGTGCTGAGCTGCCCTTTTCCGCCGTCAACGATGATGAGATCCGGCATCACGCCGAAACCGTGGTCACTATCCCCTGCCATATAGCCTTCTGTGAGCCTTCTCTTGAGGACTTCCGCCATAGAAGCAAAGTCATTCGGCCCTTCGACCGTTTTAATGCGGAAACGGCGATACTCTTTTTTATCCGGTTTGCCGTCGGTAAAAACGACCATGGATGCAACGGAATTTGTTCCCTGCGTATTGGAAATATCGAAACACTCCATGCGCTTCGGGTAAGGGATCCCCAGAACTTCGCCGAGTTTTTTTGCCGCACCGATCGTTCTCGCATATTCTTTCTGCCGGTTTGTTTCGAGGTGTTTGAGCTCATCCTCCGCATTTTTCTTTGCCATATCGATGAGCTTTTTATTATCACCGCGCTTTGGTTCGGAAATGACGACTTTTGAACCTTTTTTCTCGCTCAAAAATTGTGCAACAAGCTCCATATCTTCAAATTCGTGGCTGATATGGATCGTTTTCGGGATGCTTTCCGCCGTTTCATAAAACTGCTTGATAAATTCGGAAAGTGCCTCTGCTTCGGATTCCGCTTCAGTGAGTTCAAATTTTGAAGCAAGGCTGAGCTTGCCGCTGCGAACAAAAAACGCCTGTATCATCGTGCGTTTTTCAAAAATTGCTGCTGCAAAGACATCTTTATCGTTGAGGTTAGGCTGACCGGCTTTCTGTCGCTCGGAAATGCGCTCTACTGCTTTTAATTTATCCCTGAAAATAGCTGCAAGCTCATAATTGCGCTCATCGGAGGCTTTAAACATCTCTTCCCGAAGCTTTTTTTCGAGCTTTTCGTGCTTTCCCGATAAAAGATCAACAACATCCCGGACGATCTCTGCATAAGCTTCTTTGGAAATTTTTCCGGCACAAGGCGCACTACATCTGCCCATCTGGTAATTCATGCAGGGGCGTTCATAGCGCTGCTGTGCTTTTTCAATGTTCTTTTTGCAGCTTCGCATCTGGAAAAGCCTGTACACAGAGTCAAGCATTTCACGGATGATATGCGCCGCCTGATACGGACCGAAATATTTCGCACCATCGGGAACGACTTTACGGACGATCTCGATACGAGGATAATCTTCGTTTGTATTGATCTTGATATACGGATACTGCTTATCATCGCGCATCAGGACGTTATAATACGGCTTATACTGCTTGATGAGGTTAGCTTCGAGGATCAGCGCTTCGATCTCCGTATCGGTCATGATATATTCGAAATCATCGATCTGCGAGACCATGGCGGCGACTTTTGCCTGTTTGCTGTTCAGTCTGGAAAAATACTGGCGCACACGGTTTGTCAGGTTGCGGGCTTTGCCGACATAGATGACTTCCCCGTTTTTATCGTGCATCAAATAGACACCCGGCGTTTTCGGGAGTGAAGCGAGTCTCTTTTCGATTTTTTCGTTCAGTAATCTTTCCATAAATTATCCGTTTACGATCTTATTCAAAACTTTCTGTGCCAAAGGCGAAGCATATTTTGAGCCATAACCGGCACCTTCGACGATGACGGAAATCGCATAAGGGTATTCTTCATCGGCAATATAGCCCGTAAACCACGAATGGTTTTTGATCTCTCCATCGACGGTATATTCGGCCGTGCCTGTTTTCCCGCAGACGATGACATTTTCAACCGCTGCGGAAGTTGCTGTTCCCATGCGGACGACTCTTTCCATCATGCCGGCAAGAATTTCAGCCGTATTTGCGCTTAAAACTTCCCTATAAACCGTCGGCACTGCCTGATGGCTCATACTTCCGTTTGTGGAAACCGCTTTCAAGAGTTTCGGTTCGGGCATGAGCCCCCTGTTGGCAACGGCAGAAGTGATCATCGTCATATGCAGCGGTGTAACAAGGTCTTTATATTGCCCAACGCCTGCCCATGCGAGGTCGCTTTCCTTTCCCGAAAGCTCAAAATTGCTCTTATACAGCGTGATATCCGAGAAATTGAATTCCTCATTAAAGCCGAATTTCTTTGCCGCTTCAAGGAGTCTTTCTTCGCCAAGCTTAACGGAAAGCAGCGCAAAATAGGTATTGCAGGAGGAAGTAAACGCCTTTGCCAAGTCTTCTTCGCCATGCGCCGAACCGCCTGCACAGCGAATGAGGACATTATCTACCAAAGTTTCCCCTGTACATTCATATTCAAAATCAATACCGGCATCGATCGCAGCGGCTGCCGTGATAATTTTCATTGTCGAACCCGGAGGATACCTTCCCATGGTAACACGGTCAACAAGCGCCGTATCGATAAGCTCATCTTCGGCAACAGAAACCGGATCAAAAGAAGGATAATTGGTATGGATGAGAAGTTCACCCGTCTTATAATTCATGACGACAACGGCGCCGTTTCTTTCGTCAAGGAGTTTATAGGCATATTCCGAAAGCTCGCTGTCTATCGTCAGGTAAACATCGCTGCCCTTGCCCGTTGAACCCTGAATGACCGCTTCAACACGATCGCCAATACTCTGCGCTTTTCCGTAAAGATATTTGCCGAAACGGGTCTGTGCGCCGATCGTCATCCCCGTAACATCGCCAAGGACATGAGCTGTGGAAAGCCTTAATCGCTTTTCATCATCGTAATTTCTTTCATCCCCAACACTCCAGGCGAGTTTTTGACCATTTACATCATAGACAGCACCCATATCGACGCTGGATATCGTCTGCTGAAGCCTTGGGTTATAGGGCGTTGCAAACCAGCTTTCGCCATAGGTCAAAATCGAATAACCGAGGAAAACGACCAGAACACTGAACAGCGTGATCAGAAAGCCAAGAATGATACGCATATTGTTGCGGAATTTACCGACATCTCTCATACGATAACACCCTCCATCAGATCAAGCTTTTCTTCATCAATTTCACCGTTTTTGACGGCGATGCCCTCAATAATGCCGAGCATCAGCATAGAATTCATAATGGATGTGCCTCCGCTGCTGACGAAAGGCAAAGTAATACCCGTCAGCGGAATCAATTTGATAACGCCGCCGATGATGATGAAGCTCTGCAGCGCAAGCATTGAGCAGCAGCCGAAAACAAGCAGCGCATCGAAAGTATTCCTTGCATTGATGGCGATTAAGATGCCGCGAACGATCAGAAGAACATAAAACAGAATAACAAAAATCGCAACGATAATGCCGAATTCCTCGCCGATCACGGCAAAGATATAGTCCGTTGTCGAAGCAGGAATATAGGAAGGCATCCCAAGACCCAAACCCGTGCCAAAAAGACCGCCCGATGCCAAAGCCATAAGGCCCTGTACGATCTGATAGCCGCCTTCATAATAAACAGACCACGGGTCACGCCAGACATTGACACGATTCTGAACGTGCGGAAATAGTTTAGCACAGAGCACCGCACCAAGACCGATACCCATGCAGCCAAGTCCCGTTAAAAAGATTCTTCCCGTTGCAGCAAGGAACATGATGATAAACGTTCCGCAGATGAGTAATGCAGCCCCAAGATCTTTTTCAAAAACCAGGATCAATACGCAAAGCCCCGTAAACAAAACGTAGGGAATAAATTCGCGGATCGTCGTCTTATTATTCAGGTAAAAAGCAGAAACGAGAATATAGAGAACTTTGGCAAATTCGCTCGGCTGAATGGAAATGCCGCCGATGCTGATCCAGTTTTTCGCACCGCCGATCGTCCTGCCGATCAAAGCCGGTGCAATGAGCAAGATCAAAGCAAAAACCATATAGAAAATATAGTATTTTTCAAGCTGTTTGGCTTTTCTGATGACAAGGATCGCAGCGATCATGATAAAGGTCGATAAAATATAGATCGCAAACTGTTTGATCGCCGCATCGGGATCCATGCGGTAAAGCATGACCATGCCCAAAGAAAACAAAAACTGCGCCGTCAGAAGAACAAACTGATCCATAAAACGGAAAGCCGAGCGCAGCATATTATATTGCAGAAGGATATAGAGCGCCAAAACAAAGCCCCAGACAATCGCACGGACATCAAAGAAGCCTTCACGCAAAGAAAGCAGTCCGAATGCCGTTATGATAAACATCTGAAGAAGCGTCATGATGAAATAAGTGCTGAATTTTTTAATCGTCATCACTCTGCTCCTTTATATAGAGGAAAAGCTCGATATCGCCGAATTCAAAATAGTCGCCATGACGAACGGCTTTTTTTGAGCGGATCTTTCTGCCGTTGACGGTCGTCAGGCCATTGCCCAGAGGTTCAAGGATAAAGCCGTCATTTTCAAGGTAAAGTTTTGCGTGTTTTTTCTCAACGCCGTTTGCTTTAATCATGATATCCGAAGAAGATGTGCTGCCGATCTGATTATCATCGGTAACACCGATACGAATGCCGATAAGATCTTCCGGTCCGTCCGTGATCTCGAGGTAACCCAAAAAACGGCCCAATTCCGCAAGGACGGTCCTTCTGTTTCTGTATTCGCGTATGCTGATATAAAACATCCCGATCAGCATCATGCCGATAAGCAGGATAAACCAGTATCGCATAATATAGGAAATGGTCTCAAAAACGGCTTCGTTCATAAATAATCAGCGGATGATCCTCTTTCTGATATTGGAATAATAGAAATCCGATAAAAACGAATAAACAAAATCAAAGACAACAAAAACCGGCTGGATCAGAATAAAGATCAGGAATTCGGGGATCTTTTTTAAGGCTTCGCCGATAAAAACTTCTTTTGCAAGAAGATAGACGATCAGGAAGCAGGCATTGAAATACAGCAGCTTCAGTACATAAGAAATGATCTTGTTGTCGAATTTTTCGATATAGTATTTGCCGATCCCGTAATGCCCGAACAAAAGGACATACGGAAGCGTTGTCAAAAGATCCGGCGTTAAAAGAAGGGATAAAAGTGCCGCAGCGATATACATGAGAACGGCTGCAGCGGGCTTCCGCTCGACGATAAGGCCGGCAATAAAGAGCGAACTCAGGAAATACATCGTCATCCGCATGGCAGGCAAAACTGCTGCAAGGTACAGAGAGATGACCGTCATTGCACAAAACATCGCCGAAAGCGTGATCGTATTGGTTGCTTTAGGGGCACGATAGCGCATGGGAAGCCTCCTTTAACAGCAGCGCAGCGTACTGCAAAGGCAATCCGCGCACATGATACCTGTACAGATATCGCAGGCATCGCAATCGCTTCTCTGCGAAGAACCTGTTCCGTAATAGTTGCGGTAACCGCCGAAGCTGCTGACACTCTGATAAGCCTGTCTGTAGCGCATATTATTCGGGTCCATGCGAACGGCAAGCTCAAGCTCACGCCTTGCCGCATCAAACCACTGCTGACGCATATAGATGATGCCCTTCAGGTAATGCCACTCTGCATCGCGGTCTGCCATTCGCTCAAGAATGGCATCTGCTGCTGCGATATTACCGTTATTGATATAGGCATAGACCTGTGCATATTTCGGGTCAGGCTGACCCTGATAGCCTTCATAATTGCTGTATGCACCGCCGCCATAAGAACCTCCGCTGCTCTTTCCGCTGCGGATCGCCTGAATTTCGTCATAAGCGGCGTTGATCTGTTTGATTTTTTCCGTCGCACGGGCTTTCTGCACCGGATCCTGAAATTTATCCGGATGATTCTGTTTGACAAGGTTTCTGTATGCTCTTTTTACTTCGTCATCCGAAGCACTGCTTTCTACGCCAAGGACCTTATAGGGATCCATTTTTTCCTCCGTTTAATACTCTTTTTGTTGTCTTATGGATCGAATCCATGATGACATTTTCAATGATGCCTTTATTTTTTAACAGTTCGAGCCGTGATAAGGCACGCACAGCCGCATTTGCCGAAGCATAGAGATTGTATTCCGCTGCTGCTTTTGTCGCTTCTTTATCATCGCCGAATTTTTTCAGAAAAACATTGTAGCGATTCTTTTCCCTGTCGCTTTCCATATCGTCATAGGCATCGACAAGGTATAGCCAGCGACCGAGAGAATAGCCCATTTCGTATAACGAGATCGCATCGACAGGATCGAGTTCCTGCATGATCAGCCCGAGCATTTTCGCAAAAGTATCGGCGACTTCATCGATCTCTGTGCAGCCGCTTTTTTCTTTTTCCGAAAGTTCAGCAATGCCTTCTTCCAGTTTAGCGGCAATTTCCGGGTATTTTTCTTTGGCTTTTTTATAATCCCTTCTGAACAAAACGGAAGCCGCTTTTGCTGCAGCACTGTTTTCATCCTGCACATCATCGCGGAATTTCCGATATGACAAAAGGATGTTCATCGCCGCAGCATAATCTGCGCCTTTCCCACGGATAACATAGCGCTTTTTGATGGGATGCGCAATGCAGTTTTCCTGTCTGATCTCTGCCTCATCGCCTGCTATTGCAGCGGATAAGAGATATAAAAAGACACAATCATAGCTCAAAAGGAAGCGGCTTTTTTCGGAATAGGCTTTCAGAGTTTTGCAAAGACCGCAATAATAGCCCTGAAAAACATCATATTCACGCATTTTCAGTTCAGGTTTATCGATCGTGATATAGCCAAACAACGCTGCTTTCCTTTCTTTTGCAGATTCTTTATTGTATTATAACATCCACAGCAGGAAATTTCCCTTATTTCGTGCATTAATTTTCCATTTATTCACATTGATGCCCAAATGACATACTATGAAGAGAAGGCATACTTTATGCATTCTGAATCTGGAGGTAACAACATGGAATGTAATGAAGGAAAACCCATTCTCTTTTCCGCACTTTCTTCCGCTTCGGGATATCTGACGGATTTTTCCGACGGTTCATCCGATGCGGCTATCCTGGCAAAAAGCTACGTCGTGCCGCAGGAATATACCAACATCATGGCACCTGACAGTGCACTGATCGCAGGGACGATGTTTTGCGATTTATATAAGCCCTATTATATCATCGAACCCAGAAACTGCGAAAAGCTTTAAGGAGGATCCCATGGTCAGCAAAGAAGAACTTCTGCAGCAGATCGCAGAGTGCGAATTTACACTTATCGATATCAACTTATTTTTAGATACACACCCCGAATGCGAACGGGCACTTTCGGATTATAACTGCTATGCACAGCAGCTTGCCGCATTGAAAAAGATGTATGAGGAAAACTACGGTCCTCTGCACAATTTCGGCAACGACACTTCCGAAGGCAGCTGGAAATGGGTCACACAGGCTTGGCCCTGGAACGAAATGGAGGGCTGATTTATGTTTATTTATGAAAAAAGACTGATTTTTCCCGTTAAGATCAAAAAGCCCGATGTTCGCGTGGCAAAATATATCGCAACACTTTACGGCGGTGCAAACGGCGAAATTACCGCAAGCCTTTCCTACCTCAATCAGCGCTATTACATGGACGACAAGATCGTATCGGGTATTCTCACTGACATTGGGACGGAAGAACTTTCTCACGTCGAAATGCTCGGCGCTATGTTGACAGCCTGCCTGAAAAACGCGAGCCGTGACGAGATCATCAAGCACGGACTTGACAGCTGGTATGTCAACCATGGTACAGCACCCTTCCTTGCCGATTCCGATGGTTACCTTTGGAATGCGGCTTATGTCGGCACAACAGGCGACCCGATCGCAGACATCACGAACAATATGGCTGCGGAACAGAAAGCAAGAGCCGGTTATGAGGCTGTCCTCCGCCTGACAGACGATCCGGATATCATTGCACCGCTTCGCTTCCTCCGCGAACGCGAGATCGTTCATTTCCAGCGCTTCGGCGAAGCTTTGAACAGATTGCAGGGTTAATTTTTGGCACAAAAAAAGGATCACTTTCGTGATCCTTTTAATTTTTTGCTAATTAGCCGGCAACGGTTACCGCTGTGATGTGCGGGTTAACGCCTTCATACCAGTAGAGGAAGCCTTCCATATCGATGACATCACCGATCTTGAGGTTCTTAACTGCGTTGTAAACTTCTGTTGTGTTGTCGCACAGATAGCTTTCAACGGTGAACTGATATGTCTGACCATTGAGGGAAACGAAGAAATAGAGGTCATCGCCATCCTGACCGGAACCATCCCACTTATAGAGGTAAGCGACTTCGTTGCCATCAGCATCTTTGGAAGCTTCGACTGTCATACCCTTGAAGGATACGAACTTGTTCTGGTGGTTGATGAGTTCATCTGTGCCGAGAAGAGCTGTAACATCCATAGCTTCTGCTACGAAATTGCCGTCGATGATTTCGAATGTAGCATCAACGATTTCAACTTCGCCGGACCATTCAGCTTTGTAGCCTGTTACACGGATCTTTGTGCCGACTGTCAGCTTTTCATAATCTTCAGCGGAGCAAGCCATGTCATAGAGGAAGTATGCGCCGTCTTCATCCTGAGCGTAAACGGTAGCTTTATCTTCCCACCAGCTCTGTTTAGCCTGAACGTATGCTTCGATAACAACTTCGGAATCGAGAGCTGCTGCTGCATATTCTGCATAGGACATAACAGCAGGTGCGGAAGCTGTAACGACAAGAGATGTGATGTGCGGGTTAACGCCTTCATACCAGTAGAGGAAACCTTCCATATCGACAACGTCGCCGACCTTGAGGTTCTTAACAGCATTGTAAACTTCTGTGGAGCTGTCTGTTAAGTAGCTTTCAACTGTGAAGTTATAAACATTGCCGTTGAGGGAAACGTTGAAGTAAAGGTCATCGCCATCCTGACCGGAACCATCCCACTTATAGAGGTAAGCAACTTCGTTGCCGTCTGCATCTGTGGAAGGAGCAACTGTCATACCCTTGAAGGATACGAACTTGTTCTGGTGAGCGATGAGTTCGTCTGTGCCGAGGAGTTCTGTAACGTCCATAGCTTCTGCGACATAGTTGCCTTCGATGATTTCAAATGTAGCATCAACGATTTCAACTTCGCCGGACCATTCAGCTTTGTAGCCCTTGACACGGATCTTTGTGCCGACTGTGAGCTTTTCATAGTCTTCTTCGGAGCAAGCCATGTCATAGAGGAAGTATGCGCCGTTTTCATCCTGTGCATAAACGGTAGCTTTGTCTTCCCACCAGCTCTGCTTAGCCTGAACGTATGCTTCGATAACAACTTCGGAATCGAGTTCAGCTGCGGCATATTCTTCATATGTCATAACAGCAACTTCTTCGGAAGCAGCTTCTGTCGGTTCGGCAGCAGATTCAGAGGGTTTCTCTTCTGTCTTTGCGCAGCCAACAAGGGCAAACACAAGCATCAGAGCCATGAGTAATGCTGTAAATCTTTTCATCATTTTTCTCCTTTTAAAATTGTGCAAAGCACAAATTGATGAACGTGATCAAACACACATAATATTATACAACGAATTTAAAAAATATCAATTACTGTTAGTTGATTACTTCGCTTTTTTATTCCTGAGGAAATCATAGCCGGCATACAGGATAATGAGAACCCATGCCGCGGCAATCGATACAAGCAAAGTTACCGCTGTTTTCGGCAATGGACCTAAATCCGTCTTGCCTCGACTGCCGTCTTCAGTGCCGAGCTGATCGAGCCTATAGAGCGAGCTGACATCATCAAAAAGCTTTTCCATATAAGCTTCATCAACAGTCTGTTTTCTTCTGACAGATTTCGTGACATTTTCGATCATCTGCCCCGCTGCATCGCGAAGTGAGGTCGAACCGTTGAAAACAGGTGTTGTAAAGGTATTCTTTGTATTTTCGATGAGGAGCTTCGAAGCATCGAGCTTGACATAATAATACATTTCGTCATCTTCGCCCGATCTCGAGAGATAATCCTGATATTCCGCAGAATTCTGTGCCTTTGTCGTAACGGGAACATAGCCTTCTGTCTGTGCATAGCCGATCTGGATATCATTCGTCAGCAGATACTGTGCAAAGAGCCAGGATGCCATAACGACCTGCGGGTCTTCCTTGTTAAAAATGCAGACAGACGGACCCTGAGAGATCATCTTCGGGTTTTCCGGATCATACTGCGGGATCATGCGAACAACCGTTTCAAATTCAACGAGCTTATCTTCGCTGATATCCGAAAGCGGTGCATTCGTTCCCATCCATGTTGCACCTGCCGTAGAGTCGATCGCAAAGACGCACTGCCCTGCATTGAGGAAGTTTGCCGGATAGCTCGAAATCTTGAAGGTCGAAAAAGCCTCTTTTTTAACATGATCAGCAATATTGAAAAGCGTTTCTTTTGTGATGTCGTTGAAGATCTCGATATCACCGAAAACGGTCGAATAACCGGCTTCGCGCTGCTTTAAGATCTGGATCATCATGTTATCCGTAGATTTATAGATGAAGGGGATCATGACTTTCTGCCCGTTCAGGACGAAATTGCCCTGCGCATCTTTTTTGGCAGCAGCATCGGAAACTTCCCAGATGAAATCCCATGTGAGGACATCGGGAACTTCATAACCTAATTTTTCGACAAAATCTTTATTGATGTAGCAGGCCTCTGTCGAACGCATATACGGCAGCGCATAATAGGCACCGTTGACGCGGCATTCCGATAAAAACTGCGGAACGACTTCTTCCACCGTCGGCGAATCAAACTTCAGTTCCGAACCGCCGAGACCGTATTTTTCGTTGGTAAAGAGTGCATCGAGCTCAACGACGCTGTTTTCACCTGTTAAATAGGTGGCGATATGGTCAGGATACGTGATGCAGACGTTCGGCGTCGTGTTTGTCTGGATATTGGTGATGACATCGTTATAGATGCGGCCATAATCCGTATAAAGGCGAAGATTGACCTTGATATTGGGGTAAAGCTCCTCAAAATCTGCGATCGCCTTTTCATATACACGGGTCTGATTGACGTTGGTATCGTTCTTTGCCCAGAAAGTGATCTCATACTCTCTTGTTTCGTCAAAAGCCTCCGGCGCAACAAAGGCATTGGATTCATGCGAACCGTGGCAGCCCGCAAGGAAAAGCGAAGCAATACTGACAAAAACAAGTAATAAAGCGAGTTTTCTTCTCATCCTTTTGTACCTCCTCTGGAAACGCCTTCCATGATCTTTTTCCTGAAGATAAGGAAAAGAATGATAAGCGGTACGGAAATGACAACAACAGCGGCCATCATCGCCGGGATATTTTCCCTGCCGAAGCCGTTTTCGCGGATCTCCTGAATACCGTTGGAAACGAGGAAATAGAGCTGATCATCCGTAATAAGGCGCGGCCATACATAGGAATTCCAGCATTCGATGACTTTTAAGATCGTGATCGTCACGATCGTCGGTTTGCAGATCGGGATCATGACCTTAAAGAGATATTTGAGGTCGGAAGTTCCGTCGATCTTTGCCGCATAATAGAGCTCATCGGGGATCTGTGCGAAATTTTCCTTCAACAGATAGATATAGAATACCGAAGCGACCGAAGGCAAGATCAGACCCATGAAGGTATTGCGAAGGTTCATATCTGTGATCGTGACATAGTTTGTGATGATAACGAGTTCGTTGGGGATCATCATCAGCGCAAGGAACAGCGTAAAAGTGATGTTTTTCCCTCTGAATTCGAGCCTTGCAAAAGCATATGCCGCAAGGACAGTCACGATCAGCATGATCGCCGTTGTGGAAAGCGTAAAGATAAGCGTATTACCGAAATAGCGAGCAAGCGGAACTGCGGAAAAAGCATCGGCAAAGTTCTGCATGGTCGGCTCTGCGGTATAGAGCTGCGGAATGTATTCGCTGTTATAGGCGCTGTAACTCTTGAAAGAGGTCATAACCATCCAGTAAAACGGGAAGAGGACCATGATCGCCCAGACAGTCAGCAAAGTATAAAGAACAGCTTTTGTGATGATGTCCTTTCTTCTTGCGTTTCGTTCGATTTTTAAATAATCCAGATTCTTTTCCATGCTTTTCACCTCAGCTGTAATGTACATTCTTCTTGCTGATGAGCAGGTTGATGCAGGTGATCGTCAGGATGATGACGAAAAGGATAATCGCGGCTGCAGATGCATACGAAGGGTATCCTCCGCTGTTTCCGTAAAGCATATCATAGATATAGCCGACGATCGTATTCATTTCCGCTGCATTGAGGTCAGTTCCGAAAAGCGCAACGGCATCGCTGTAGGCTTTGAATGCACCGATAAAGCCGGTGATGATGAGATAAAACATCGTCGGCGAGATCATCGGCAGCGTGATTTTTGTGAAAATGCGGAATTTGGATGCACCGTCCACTTTTGCCGCATTATAGAAATCTTCACGTACGGAAGCAAGCGAGCTTGTCAGCACGAGGATCTTGAACGGCATGACTGCCCAGATCGTATAGAAGCAGAGGACAAACATCTTTGCCCAATAAGGTCCGTCGATAAAATCGATCGGCGAAGCACCGATCCAGCTTAAGATCAGGTTTGCAAAACCATCTGTATAAGGTGTCTTTTTGAAAAGGATCATAAAGACGAGGCCGACAGCCAAAGTGTTGGTGACATAGGGCAAAAAGTAGATCGTCTGATACAGTTCGCGGAGCTTTCTGATCGAGCTTAAGCCAAGCGAAATGAGAAGCGAAATGCCTGTCGAAAGCGGAACCGTAATGATGACCAGAATGAATGTATTTTTGACAGCCTGCAGGAAATAGGGATCATGCAGGACATAATCATAGTTATAGCCGCCCACGCCAAAATAGCTCTGCGATGCGGAGTTATAGCCTTCCTCAAAAGAATAGATGAAAACATCGACCAGCGGATAGACCATAAAAACGCCTAAAAACAGCAGTGCCGGCAAGAGATACAGCCAGGCTTTTTTGTTGTTCGTTTCCATAACTTACCTCTTAAAAACGGATGCGTTCTTCGGTTTCCTTGCTGAAAAGGAATACTTTGTTTCTCTTCAGGTCAAAGCGGACTTTCTTATCGGCAAAATTGACCGTATTTTCGGAGCTGATAATCGAACGGATCTCTGTTCCTTCAAACTGCGGATGCTTCGAAACGACGGTGATATCTCTGCCCATGACTTCGACTTCATCGAGTTCAAAGGAAAGCGCGCCGTTTTCGGAAAGGATGAAGCCTTCCGGTCTGATCGCCGCATGAACAGGCTGATCCGGAAGATCGACTTCAAGGACAGCTTCCTCACCGATATAAAGCTTACCTTCTTTGATCTCCGCTTCAAAAACGTTGATCGGCGGAGTTCCGAGGAATTTGGCAACGAAGAGGTTGATCGGCTCATCATAAACTTCCTGCGGTTTGCCGATCTGCTGGATGACGCCTTCCTTCATGACGACGATCATATCGGAAATGCTCATGGCTTCTTCCTGATCGTGCGTAACGAAAACGGTCGTGATCTTTGTTTCGCGCTGAATACGGCGGATCTCTTCTCTTGTCTGCAGCCTCAGGCGTGCATCGAGGTTGGATAAAGGTTCATCGAGAAGAAGGATGCGGGGCATTTTTACCAAAGCACGGGCAATGGCAACACGCTGCTGCTGTCCGCCGGAAAGCTCGCTCGGTTTTCTTTCCATGAGCTCTTCAAGCTGAACGAGTTTTGCCGCTTCGAGGGCTTTTTCTTCCATGACTTCTTTCGGGAGTTTAGCATCGCCTTTCAGGTTCTGCAGCGGGAAAAGAATATTCTGACGGACTGTCATATGCGGGTAAAGCGCATAATTCTGGAATACAAGACCGACGCCTCTGTTTTCCGCGGGAAGATCGGTTACATCATCATCGCCAAAGAAGATCCTGCCGCTTGTGGGCTTCTGCAGGCCGCTCATGAGGTTCAATGCTGTGCTTTTACCGCAGCCGGAAGGCCCCAAAAGACCGATCAGCTTACCATCGGGGATCTCAAAATTAAAATTATTGACCGCAATGACATCCTCACGGATCTTTTTATTGCGGTTCGGGAATTTTTTTGTCATATCTTTCAGTACAACTTTCATAATACTTATTTCCTTTCCCAATACGAGAAATTATTTTCCTTTTTGAATCAACATAATGACTCAATTTTATTTTAATCCACGAAGAAAAAAGAGTCAACGCCCACTTGAGCGTGACTCTTCAAATCTCATATTACATTTCCCATCCGACTTTTTCTTTTATTTCTGCAAGTTCGTATTGATAATTATAGAAATCCTCTGTTTCTATATAATCGATGAATTCAACTTCATTTTCAGAATTCTTTTGAAAAGTTACAATAAAAGATCTCAGTATTTCACTTTCGCTGGCATAATCGCTCTCATCGAACTTTCTATAAAATAAAAAATGGAATAAATACTTTCCGGTTTTATCCTGACCAAAGGACTTCCAGGATACTCTACAATCATCGTACACATTCAGATATTCTCTTAAAAGAGTTGTATGATGTTCTTCCCATTCGCGCTCTTCTTCTGGTAAATTCCAGTCAAAAGCTTCTATCTCAACCATTTTCTCTTCATTTAGCGGTTTGTTCCAATCGTTCCACACTTTCAATTGTTCAATCATGTCAGGAGATATATCTTCGCGCAAAGCAGCGCCAATATATGAAAAATTATCATAATAGCTCACATGTTTTTTTCCAAAGAGAAGATTTTCTTCATGCAAATCCTGACAAATACCATAAGCATATGCCATTCCTCCATTATAATTAAAATACGGATTATATGACGCAGAAGCTTCGAAAGAAAACAGAATTCTTCCATAGTCATCTTTTTCAATAATATCAATACCTACTTCATGACTAAAGGCACCATAACCTGCTGTAAAATGCTTCATTATGATCGTAGCTAAATTTGTTTGATAATTTTCACGTACAATCACGCAACTACTAACTGCCATCAATAAAAAAATACAAATTATGAGTATGATAAAACTCTTTTTACGCATATATGTTTCCTCTCTTATTTAACTAAAGAAACCAGCAAAAAAGTATGCCCATGCTGTCGTGAATGCTTTCTATTTCCGACTGCTGCCATGATAATAATAAGGATAATAATATATAGCAGTATTCCCTTATCTAAAAAACCTCCTGTTATTCCATCATTTTTCTCCTGATACAATTTTATGATAAACTATTCATGTTTCCCTGTCAACAAAAAAAGAGTCAACGCCCACTTGAGCGTGACTCTATTTTCTTTACCAATTCCTGCCGCGGATCCTGATATCCTCGTCGATGCTGTCTTTCCAGCTTTCATCGATGTCATTGCCCATGCGGACATTGCTGATCGTTTCATTCAGCACGGTGTAATTGAGTGCAATGCCTTTGGCATCATTATTGAAATCGACCGCACGGCTTGGCGCAATGCCGAATCTGCCGGCTTCTTTTGCCGCATCGATATTTGCCCCAAGGAAAAGGAATTCCCAACCGTATTTCGTCTGCTGGCGTCCGATGCGCTTTTTGACCATGTCGTAGTCATATTCGCAGCTTGCATTTTCCATGCCATCCGTTGTGATGATGAAGAGCGTCTTTTCGGGGACATCTTCCCTTCTTGCGTATTTGTGGATGATGCCGATATGGTGGATCGCTCTGCCGACTGCATCGAGAAGCGCTGTCGAACCTCTTGCGTAATACTCTTTTTCGGTAAGCGGTTTTACCTGTTCGATCGGCACACGATCGTGGATGACTTCCATCCTGTCATCAAAAAGAACCGTGGAAACGAGCGCCTCGCCTGCTTCCTGTTTCTGCTTTTCGATCATGGCGTTGAAACCTCCGATCGTGTCCTTTTCTCTGCCGCTCATCGAGCCGCTTCTGTCTAAGATAAATACCAATTCTGTCATGTTTTTTGCTCCTTTGCTTTGTTATGGCTTTATTATAGCCGGCAAAAGATATGGCAAGGTCGCATGACAGGCGACATTTTAAGAAGCGCCTAAAAGTGTCTGGTCAAAGGCAAAAAGTGTTTCGTTTATTTCATAGATATTATAATTCTCGTTCTTGATGAAAAATTCGACGATCAGATCGCGTTTGCTGCTGCGTGATAAGGCAAAACCGGCTTTTTCAAGGAGTGCTTTCGTTCCCTCGAGGTCAAGTTCAAGCGCAACGGCAAAAGCCAGAACCGTCGATTTGGAAGGTCTGTAATCGGGGTTATTGCGGATCTTGGAAAAGTGCTTGCGGTCTATATTGGCTTTGTTATAGATGACGGAATCTTTTTCGCCCGTCAGATCGATCAGTTTCAGAAGATATTCGGAAAAGCCGATATCCTGTTCCAAGAGCCAATCTTCAATGTCAACCGATACGGATTCATAAAAGAAATCTGCAGATGCATCACATTGCATATCATCGGAAAAAGGCATATTGTTTCGCATCGGCATCGGTGCAGAAACGAAAAATTCCCTTAATTCAGGCTCTTTTTCCGCAATATAGGCATCATCGATATAGTGCCTGACATCGCTGAAAAGCTTTTCGGAGATGAAGAGGCTTTCCTTTTCATAGACGACGAGATAGATCTGCATCTCATTTTCCATAAGGAAACAGCTGATCTCTTCCGTCGCGATGCGCATGGCTAATTTTTTCGGGAAAGCGTTATTGCCTGCGCCCAAAAAAGGAAAAGCGATCGAGGACATGAAGTTTTCTTTGGCAAGAGCGAGAACATTTCTGTACGTTTTACGGAGAAGGTCTTCTTCGCCGAAAAGACCGCCCTTCCATCGCGGGCAGACCGCATGGATGACAAAACTCGCCTGCAGATCAAAACCTGCCGTCAAAACTGTGGAGGAAACTGAAAGCTCACCGATCGCTTTTCTTGCTTCAAAAAGCTTCGGACCTGCCTTTTTATTGACAGCAAGGTCAACGCCTGTGCCGACAACGGCTTTTCTGCTTGCCGGGTTGACGATAGCATCGACATCCATATTGGTAATATCGTTTCTGACGATCTCAAAAGGCATGGTAAATTCCTCCTGTAATTTTTTATAATAAAACAAATCGCTCACCATTTCTGATGAGCGATCTTTGGTACACCCTCGGGGGCTCGAACCCCGGACACCCTGATTAAGAGTCAGGTGCTCTACCGACTGAGCTAAGGATGCATACCCTCTGGAGCGGGTGATGGGAATCGAACCCACGTAGCCAGCTTGGAAGGCTGGAGCTCTACCATTGAGCTACACCCGCATGGAGCGGAAGACGAGATTCGAACTCGCGACATTTGCCTTGGCAAGGCAACGCTCTACCACTGAGCCACTCCCGCATAATTGGTGCGGACGAAGAGATTTGAACTCTTACATCGCTTGATACTGGAACCTAAATCCAGCGCGTCTGCCAATTCCGCCACGCCCGCGAATCATTGATTTCGCCGATCTGCGTTCCGGCAACAGTGATATAATACTAAATCGCGCTCTCTTTGTCAAGCTTTTTTTCATATTTTTTTAGCATCAAAAAAAGCCCGAAGGACCGGACTTTTCTTTGATTCTGTTATTTTAAGATCTCACGAACGGATAAAAGATCTTGCTCAAGCTGCGCTTTTAAGGCCTCCGCACCGTTCATTCTGACCTCGGGACGAATGAATTTTACGAAATCGAGCTTCAGCTTTTTGCCGTAAATATCTTCGTCAAAATCGTCGATATAGGTCTCGACGCTGACTCTTCCGCTTGAATCGACCGTAGGTCTTACGCCGATATTGCACATTCCGCGGTATCTTTTCCCGTCAACATTTGCCCAGACGGCATACACACCGTTTTTCGGCAGGCATTTATTTTCGGGAACGGAAATATTTGCCGTCGGGAAACCGATCGTTCTGCCAAAACGTGCACCGCCTTCTACTCTGCCCTGTACGCTGTAGAGATGGCCGAGGAGCTTATTTGCAGCTTCGATCTCGCCTTGCATGATATATTCACGGATCTTTGTCGAGCTGACAGCTTCGCCATCAACCGTGACCTGCGGAACGATGATAACACGCACACCGGCTTTTGCCGCTTCTTCGGAAAGGTATTCCGCTGTGCCTTCGCCGCCTCTGCCAAAGCGGTAATTATAACCGACAACGATGACACGGCAGCCAAGCTCATGCAGAAGCTCTTTTATAAAAGCATCTTTTGGCGTAACGGAAAAATCCTTATCGAATTTCCGCATGAAAAGGACATCGATCCCTTCTGCGGAGATATAGTCTCCCTTTTCTTCGGGAGTGAAAAGCTGCTTGACATCTGCACCGAAAAAAGATGCCGGAATATTGGAAAACGTGCAGACCATACTGAGCCTGCCGCCGGCATTTTCCTTTAAAGTATCAAGAAGCGCTTTATGGCCGATATGCAGACCGTCAAAGGTTCCCAATGCCGCTGCACATCCGTCTTTATTTTTCATGATTTTTTCTCCAGATCATTCGTATAAGGGAATGCTTAGGCGCATTTCCCCATCTTTTTGCAGGCCTACACCGCAAAATTCATTGCCGCAATAGAGCCTGTACATGCCGTTTTTAAGAGATACCGTCGAAGGAAGCCCATTGATGATAGCTTTTTTTCTGTCTGCACGAAGGCGTGCTTCGGGTAAATCCATGAGGACAGTTTCGCTGCTCTTCAAAAACTGCATATCGCCTGCCTGCATCATTTCCTCGATCTCTTCGATGCTGTACGCTTCGGAGATCGGTGTGCCTCCGCAGTTACTGCGGATAAGTACGGATGTATGCGCCGGGTAACCCAGTTTTTCCGCAATATCAAATAAAAGTGTGCGGATATAGGTTCCCTTGGAGCAGGCTATTTTTAACAGAAAATGGTTTTTCTCTGTTATTCCGAGGTATTCAATGGAAAGGATATTGACGATGCGGGGCTTCATCTCCACTTCGATGCCTTTTCTCGCCAGGTCATAAGCTTTTCTGCCGTTGATCTTGATGGCGGAATACATTGGCGGATACTGTTCGATTTCGCCCGTAAAACCGGGCAAAACAGAAAGAAGCTCTTCTTCGGTCACGTCACATTCCATTTTTTCGGTCACTTTTCCTTCGGCATCGAGCGTATCCGTCGAGCAGCCAAAAGCAATTTCTGCGATATATTCTTTATCGTGGTCCATGACATACTGCGAAAGCCTTGTAGCCCTTCCCACGCAGACCGCAAGAACACCTGCCGCTGCAGGATCCAATGTACCGGCATGACCGACTTTTTTTGTTCCCAGAATAAACTTGATCCTTCCAAGAACACCACCCGAAGACATTCCCGGTGGTTTTAATACGCTGATAACGCCCGAATTCAAATGAGTTCCTCTGCTTTCATGAGCATTTTTTCCATGACTTCTTCCATTGTTCCGTCAAGCGTGCAGCCGGCTGCAAAATGATGACCTCCGCCGCCAAAGAAACCTGCCAGCTGAGCGACATCCGCATACTTTTTGCTGCGGAGGCTGACTTTATAACGGGTCTTGTTGATCTCACGGACAAGCATGGCGATCTCTACGGTATCGATCTCTCTTGCGAAATTGATCAGGCTTTCGCAATCTGCAGGAACAGCACCGCATCCTTCGATCATGGCGTAATCTGCATACATGATGGCAATTTTTTCATCGTGATACAGTTTGATCGTATCGATCGCAGCGCCCATGAGCTTTGTTGCGCCAAGACTTCTTTTATTATAGATCTCTTCGGCGAGCATCTGCACTTCCGCACCGATCGAAACAAGCTCTGCAGCAAGGCGAAGCGTTTCCGGCGTGGTGTTGCTGTAAATAAAGTTGCCTGTATCGGTCATGATCGCGGCATAAAGCGCGTTGGCTGTTCTGACAGTGATCGGCGCATCCATTTCTTTTAACAGTTCATAGATGAGCTCGCCCGTTGCGCTTCTTTCCTCTACCCAGTTGATATCGGAAAAACCGGGATTTGTCATATGATGATCGATCGAAATCTTGAGTGGCTGTTTTTTGAAAATGGGCTCCAAAATCGAACCGACACGGTAATCATCCGCCGTATCGACAGCGATGACGAGGTCAAATTCTTCTTCATCGAGATCTTTTGCTGCGCAGCAGTTCAGGTAATCGCGCATGAAGTTATATTTATCCGTAAGGCCTTCGCCTGCACTTGTGCGGACATATTTTCCCTGTCTTTCGAGCTCCATGCCCAAGGCAAACATTGAGCCAAAGCAGTCCCCATCGGGGCTGACATGCCCGACGATAAGGATTCTCTGGCTCTCTTTTACCGCATCAATAATCTGCTGTATCTGTTTCTTCATTTGTCTCCTCGGGATATTCCGGAATATCCTTGACGGCTTCATCAATCAGCTTCGACATATGGATGCTGTATTCGATAGAATTATCCAGAATAAACTTAAGTTCGGGGATCCTGCGGATGCGGATCATTTTGTTTAATTTACTGCGGAGGAAGCCACCGGCGGAGTTCAGACCTTCGATGGTGCTTAACCGCTTTTCTTCTTCGTCGTAAACGCTGACATAGACCTTTGCATAGTAAAGGTCCTGCGTGACATCGACCCTTGTGATCCCGAGCATCGGGGATACTCTGGGATCACGGATCTCTTTCTGAATAATTTCGGAAAGTGCGCGTCTGAACTCTTCATCCAGGCGCTGCGTTCTTCTTTTCGGCATATTATAATTCCTTTTCGATCTTTACAACGGCAAAGGCTTCAAGGATATCGCCTTCTTTGATGTCGTTGTAGTTCTGGAGAGATGCACCGAATTCATAGCCGTTGGCAACTTCACGGACGTCATCTTTGAATCTGCGCAGAGAATTGAGCTTGCCTTCATAGACAACGACACCATCACGGACAAGTCTGATCTCGGAATTTCTTGTCATCTTACCATCGAGCATATAACCGCCGATGATCGTACCAACACCGGAAACCCTGAATGTCTGGCGGACTTCTGCATGGCCCTGAATTTCTTCTTTGAATTCGGGTTCGAGCATACCGGCCATAGCCTTTGTAACGTCATCGATCGCGTTATAAATGATTCTGTATGTACGGACGTCAACCTTTTCGCGTTCGGCAACAGCCATAACGGATGCTTCGGGGCGTACATTGAAGCCGATGATGATCGCGTTTGCAGCGGATGCAAGCATGATATCGTTTTCGCTGATCGCACCGACAGCACCGTGGATGACGCGGACGCGTACTTCATCGTTGCTGATCTTTTCGAGCGACTGACGGACTGCTTCAACAGAACCCTGAACGTCTGCCTTGACGACGATGTTGAGTTCTTTGATATTGCCTTTTTCGATCTGAGAGAAGAGATCATCGAGCGTGACTTTGCTCATGGATTTCATTCTTTCAGCTTTCTGTCTGTCGATACGTTCCTGAACGACCTGTCTGGAAAGTTTTTCATCGACAACATAGAGGGTATCGCCTGCGGAAGGTACTTCGGAGAAACCGATGACCTCTACCGGCTGCGAAGGACCTGCCTTCTTGACGGTTCTGCCCTTATCATCGACCATGGCACGGATACGGCCGTAAGCAGTACCGGCAACAACGGTATCGGAAACTTTAAGCGTACCGTTCTGTACGAGGACTGTCGCAACGGGACCTCTGCCTCTGTCGAGTCTTGCTTCGACGATAGCGCCTTTTGCAAGTCTGTTCGGGTTTGCCTTGAATTCGTTGACGTCTGCAACGAGGAGGATCATTTCGAGAAGATCCGGAAGACCTTCTTTTGTCTTTGCGGAAAGCGGAACCATAATGGTTTCACCGCCCCATTCTTCGGCAATAAGACCGTATTCGGTGAGTTCCTGCTTGACCATATCTGCGCTCGAACCGGGGATATCGATCTTGTTGATCGCAACGATGATCGGAACGCCTGCAGCCTTTGCGTGGTTGATGGCTTCGACCGTCTGCGGCATAACGCCGTCATTGGCAGCAACAACGAGGACTGCAATATCCGTAACGTTTGCACCTCTTGCACGCATGGATGTGAACGCTTCATGTCCGGGCGTATCGAGGAATGTAATGGAACGGTTGCCGACGTTTACGGTATAAGCACCGATGTGCTGTGTAATACCGCCGGCTTCGCTGGACTGTACGCTTGTCTTTCTGATCGCGTCAAGAATGGATGTCTTACCATGGTCAACGTGACCCATGATGGTAACGACCGGAGGACGAATAACGAGATCTTCTTCGTTATCTTCTTTATCTTCGGCGATCATCGCATCTTCTGCGGTCTGTTCGATCTTCTGTTCAAGCTCGATATCGAAATCGGATGCAACAAGGTTTGCTGTATCGAAATCGATCTCGGAGTTGATATTTGTATTCATCATGCCGAGCATGACGAGCTTTTTGATGATCTGGGCAACGGGCTTGCCGATTTTTTCCGCGAATACCTTGATAGAAACGCTTTCGCCGTAAATAACGGCTTTTTCGATAACGATCGGTTCAGGCGCTGCAGAATGTGTTTTCTGCTTCTTATCGCCTTTTCTGATCTTTCTGGAACCTGCTGCAAATTCGTCATCATCAAAGACGCCTCTTTCTTTTAAAGCACCCTTTTTCTGACGTTTTTCTTCGACCTGACGGTCTTTCTGTTTATCGTGCGGGTTTCTCTGCTGCGGAATAACGGGCATCATACCGCCGCCGGAGTTCTGTCTCGGGCGATCGTTTCTGCGCTGAGGCTGCTGCGGTCTTTCATCGGCATCCTTATCCTTCATGGGGTTAAAGCCGCCGCGTGCTGCCTGGTTTCTGTTATCCTTACCGGGTCTGCTGTCACGGCTGTCTCTGCCTTCTCTTCCCTGGAAGCCGCCCTGTTTGTTATCGCGGAAGTTATTCTTGCCCTGCTGCTGACCCTGCTGTTTATTAAAAGGTTTCTGATCACGCTGTTCGCGGAAATCTCTTGCTTCGCGGGGCTGTCTTGCCGGTCTTTCCTCTGTTTTTTCAGCTTCGGGAGCAGGCTCTGCATGCGCTTTTGCACGGCGTTCTTCGATGCGCTGCTGCTGTTTTTCGTCGAGGATCTTTGCCTTTTTTACTTCTTCTGCAGCTTTTCTTTCCTGTTCGGCTTTCTTTGCAGCTTCTGCGGCTTCTGCAGCTGCGATCTTTGCATTTTCGATCGCCTGCTGTTCGGCTGCTTTTGCTTCTTCTGCCTGTTTTGCCTTCAGTTCGTCACGGGTCTTGATGCGCTCCAAAAGGACGCTCTGCAGCGCCTTGGCATCGGTGATCTGTTTTCTCGAGGCTTTCTGTGTATTGCCGACTTTCTTATCGACATCTGTCAGATATGCCATGAGATTTTTATTGATATTTAAAATTCTAAGCTTGCTCAATATTTTACCTCCGAGACTACGCTGTAATGATCTTTTTTAATTGCTTTGCCATGTTCGGGTCTGTAATACCCACGACATAGACTTCTTTTTTACCGCTGATGTTTTCGATCAGACCGGGGATATCCGGCTCGATATAGTCTGTCTTATAATACTCGCACATATTCACGGCATCTTTTCTCGATCTTTCGGAAATTCCGCTGCCGATCACGACAAGGCTCAGACGCCCTTTCATAAGGGCAGCCTTTACGGAATAATTCCCATAGATGACTTTGCCTGCGCGGACAGCCATACCGAACATTCCGCTGAATTTAGACTCCAAGTTCTCTCCTTAAAATGATACGCTTGATTTCGGAAAGCATCTCTTCTGTCATATTGACCTCGAGCGCACGCTGCAGAGCCTTTGTTTTGAAAGCTCTCTCAAGGCACTCAACGCTCGGGCAAAGGTATGCGCCTCTTCCCGGCATTTTCCCGGTCGTATCGACATTCAGTTCGCCTTCTTTGTTCTTTACGATACGGATGAGCTCTTTTTTGGGTTTGCTTTCCCTGCAGGCAATGCACATCCGCATCGGGATCTTCTTTTGTTTCAATAACCTACATCCTCCGGATCATCAAAAGCTTCATTAAAGAAATCATCATCCAGATCATCGGATTTGAAAACGCTGTCCATCATCTGGCTCTGCGATTTGATATCGATCTTATAGTTGGTAAGTTTTGCAGCGAGTCTTGCGTTCTGGCCTTCTTTGCCGATCGCGAGGGAAAGCTGAGAATCCGGTACGATGACCTTTGCTTCTCTTGCTTCTTCGTTGATCTGTACCATAACGACTTTTGCCGGTCTTAAAGCATTGGCGATGAATTCCATGGGGTCCATGCTCCAGGGAATAACGTCGATGCGTTCCTGACTGAGTTCGCCGACAACTTTCTGGATTCTTGTGCCTCTCGGGCCTACGCAAGCGCCAACGGGATCGATATTTTTATCTTCGGAATAAACGGCGATCTTGCTTCTCTGACCTGCTTCTCTGGCAACGGATTTGATAAGAACGGTGTTCTGTGCGATTTCCGGCACTTCGAGCTCAAAAAGACGGCGGACAAGACCCGGATGAGAACGGGATGTTACGATCTGCGGACCTTTTGCGGTCTTTCTGACTTCGATAACGTAAACCTTGATATACATACCGGGTTCGTATTTTTCACCGGGGATGACCTCACTCGGCGGAAGGATGCCTTCTGCACGGCCAAGGTCGATATAGACACAGCCGCGTTCAACACGGTTGACGGTACCTGTCATGATCTCGTTTGCTTTTTCGATGTAGCGGTCATAGACAACGCTTCTTTCCGCTTCACGGATGCGCTGAACGACGACCTGTTTTGCTGTCTGTGCAGCGATACGGCCGAATGTCTTGGGTGTGACTTCGAGCTCCAGGACATCGCCTGCTTCATAGACAGGGTTGACTTTTCTTGCATCTTCGAGGCTGATCTCAAGAGCATCGTCGATAACATCTTCAACAACGGCTCTCTGGGAGAATACGCGGATCTGACCGGTTTCCTGATTGACTTCTACGCGGACGTTCGTAGCAACGTTATAGTTTCTTTTGTAAGCTGCGATCAGGGCTGTTTCGATCGCTTCAAGGATAACTTCCTTCTTGATCCCTTTTTCATACTCGAGCGCGTCTAATGCTTCAATAAGTTCTGTATTCATTTTTCTTCCTTTCACCGGTCCTGATCAAAAATTGATGTGCAGCCTGACGATAGCTGTCTTTTTCTTTGCAAATGTGAGGGCTTTTCCCTCTTTATCTTCAATTGTGAAATTTTCTTCATCGCTATGGATAAGCTTGCCGGAAAAATCCTTTTTGCCGTCTACCTTGGCAAAAAGCTTGACATCGACATCTCTTCCCTCTGCCCATGCGAATTCTCTTTCTGTTTTCAGGGCTCTGTCGAGTCCGGGCGAAGAGACGATGAGGATATAGGGATCTGCAACGGGGTTTGCGATATCGAGCGGTTCATCGAGCGCACGGGATACTGCCTCGCAATCGTCAAGTGTAACGCCGCCTTCCTTATCTATATATATAATAAGTTCTGCGCCGCTTTCACCGTTTTTGTTGAATTCCGTTCCGACATAGGTATAACCGAGCCCGGAAACGATCCCTTCCGCAACAGCTTCTGCTTTTAATTCTTCTTTTAATGCCACAGCTGATTCCTTTCCTGTTATTGACAAAATAGAAAGAGTGGACATCTTGCCCACTCTTTACTTTAAGAGTATTTACTTAAATAAAGAGTAACACAGAAACACGCATTTTTCAAGCGTTTTCGGCGTTTCATCGGGCTTTTTTCGCTAAAAAAGCCTTAATAGAAGGTGCATACATCGTGCATGCAGAGCTCCTTGGGATTTGTCTGTGCGAGTGCGATCACGCGGACATCATGGATATGTGCGGATTTGATCTGCTTCACATAGAAGACTTTTCCCTCATATGGCGGCAGGAGCGCTTCCTTCACGGCATTCTTTTCCAGAATGAACTGACCGACGGAAGGTGCGACCTCCACAAGATATGCCGGGGAATCGTTGCGCTTGACTTCGCGCATAACGGCTCTTCTCACCTTCATCGCAACAGTCAGATCGGAATAGACGCGTCCGCTGCCCTGACAATACGGGCACTGCTTTTCGACAAGTGCAGAGAGCTTCTGACGCATCTTTTTGCGCGTCATCTCGATCAGGCCAAGCTCCGTCATGCCAAGGACATTGCACTTTGTTCTGTCCTTTTTGCAGGCTTCGGCAAGCTCTGTGATGACTCTCTGGCGGTTTTCCAGGATCTCCATATCGATGAAGTCGATGACGACGATACCGCCGATATCCCGCAGTCGCAGCTGACGGGCGATCTCTTTTGCGGCTTCGATATTGGTTTTGAGGATCGTTTCCTGCAGGTTGTCTTCGCCGATATATTTGCCTGTGTTGACATCGATAACGGTCAGCGCTTCGGTTTCCTCGATGATGAGATATGCGCCGCTCTTCAGCCATACCTTGCGGTTAAAGGCTTTTTCGAGCTTGCTTTCGATCTGATAGCGGTCAAAGATCTCTTCATCTTCCGGAACGAGGTAAACTCTTTCGGAAAGCTCGGGGATCGTGATATCGACAAACGCCTTTACCTTATCGAAATATTCCTTATCGTTGATAAAGAAACGATCGACATCTGCCGTGAACATATCGCGGATCGAACGGAACAGCAGCGTTTCTTCTGCATGGATGAGCCTCGGCGCAGAAACGAGATTGGCTTTCTGGCGGATCCTTTCCCAAAGCCTTGCCAGGAAGTTGATCTCCGTCTTGAATTCCTCTTCGGAAAAACCTTCTGCGGCTGTGCGGACGATAACGCCCATGCCTTCGGGTTTGATGCGGGTAAAGATCTCTTTTAAGCGTTCACGCTCATCTTCATCGACGATCCTGCGGGAAACACCGACATGATCGACAGTCGGCATAAGGACCATCATGCGTCCCGGAAGTGTGATGTGCGTTGTGATGCGCGCACCTTTCGTTCCGCCGGGCTGCTTTAAGACCTGTACCAATATCTCCTGCCCCTGTTTGAGCATATCCTTGATATTCGGGATCTTTTCTACTTCTTTTCTTTTGGGCTTTTCGTTCGGGAAATCGAATTCGGAAGGATCTTCGATGATATCCCCTGCATAGAGGAAGGCGTTTTTATCCTGACCGATATCGACAAAGGCAGCCTGCATTCCCGGAAGAATGTTTTCTACCTTTCCCTTATAGATGTTCCCGACAAGCCTTTCGTTTCCTCTTGTTTCGACCTGCACTTCAAGAAGCTCGGTATCTTCCACAAGGGCAACACGGACTTGATACGGATTGACATCCGCAATAATTTCTCTCATTAAAACCATCCTTTTGCAATGCATGAAAAAAGACAAGCCAAGAAAGCCGCCTCTTTTGCAGCAATGCAGTAAACTATAAAACTCTATATAAACAGCCTTATGCTGTTTAATTCAAAATATTTTCCACAAAAAGTGCGGATAAGGGTTTTGCTTCACTGTCGATATTGGTGAAAAGCTCTCTTCTGACGATTCGGATGTTTTCACCCGGTGCAAGGTATTCCATCAGCGTAAAGGGGCTCAGGGAAGCCTTGGAAGAAAGCGATAAAACGAGCTTTGCATGGTCTTCTTCGATATCTGCATCAAAAACGAGAGAACGTGCATCGAGCTCTGTTCCTTTTTTATTCTGCAGCATATAGCTTTCCATCGCCATGAAAGCACGCAGTTTTTCGGCAACGCCTGCACCGAAATAGATGTCGTATTCTGCGCTTTCGACGGCAGCCATAAGCTTTTTGCCCTTATCTTCGAGCTTGCCGACCGCAGCAATTTTTACATCAGGCGGCATGACACGAGAAAGCTTTGAAGCGATGTTTTCTTCGCCTTCCTGTGCGGAAAATTCCATATAATCGCCCGTTGTCTCAAGACCGACGGCAAGAGCCTGTGCAAAAGAAAGGATAATATGCGGATTGAAGCCCTGCGAATAAACCGCACGAATACCGCTCCTGCGGATCGCACGCGAAAAGACGCGCTGCATATCCAGATGGGAAACGAATTTGCTCATTCCCGTTCTTTCGAATTTAATACCGATCCTCATATATCAGCCTTTCTTTTTGATATTGCCGAGTTTCAGGCAGATATCAGCCATACCGCAGGCATTGCAGCCAAGGCGGCAGTCATCTGTTGTTTTTTCTTCATAAGCGAGCTGCGCTTCTTTTTTTAAGTAATCATCCGAAACAAGGCAGCTGATGTGGCTCCACGGGAGAACTTCGTCTTTATTTCTTCTGCGGTTCGCATAGAAATGCGGGTCAATGCCCAAAGCCTCGAAAGCTTCTTCGTAGAGGTCATATTTGAAATAATCCTGCCAGCTGTCAAACATGGCACCGCGTTCGGAAACATAGCTTAACACTTTGCCGAGCCTTCTGTCGCCTGCAGCGAAGATCGCTTCAAGATAGCTGAGTTTGGATTCGTGGTAGTTATAGGTAACGCCGCGGATGCGGAGCTTTTCTTTCAGATAAGCCTGTTTTTCGCGGAGGACTTCGATGCTGTCCTGCGGTTCCCACTGGAAAGGCGTATGCGGCTTCGGGACAAAAGAAGCTGTGCTGACCGTGATCTTGAGACTGCCTTTGCGGAGTTCCTTCGGGACATCATAGAAGACGTGCGTGATCTTGCGGACGACATCCGCAATACCGTCGAGATCTTCGTAAGTTTCCGTCGGCAAGCCGATCATAAAATAGAGTTTAATCGTCGTCGTGCCGCTTTCAAAAGCATTTCTGACGCCTTTTAAGATCTCTTCTTCGGTGATGTTTTTGTTGATGACATCACGGAGTCGCTGTGTTCCCGCTTCGGGTGCAAAGGTAAAGCTGCCCTTTCTTGCGGTCTGCATGCGCTTTGCATATTCCCTGCCGAAAGAGTCGATCCTGAGCGACGGAAGCGAAACGGATACGCCTCTTTCGCCCAATGTATCGAGCATTCCGCCGACAAGTTCATCGATCTCGGAATGATCGCCCGAGCTGAGCGAAGACAGCGAAACTTCATCATAACCGGCGTTATCGATCATATGGCATGCCTGTTCGATAAGGAGGTCTTTGCTTCTTTCACGAAGAGGTCTGTAAATATAGCCGGCCTGACAGAAACGGCAGCCGCGTGTACAGCCGCGGAAAATTTCAAGCGTTGCTCTGTCGTGAACCGTTCCGATATAGGGAACGACAGGTTCAATCGGGAAATAGCTCTTATTCATATCGGGCATGAAGCGCTTATAAACGGGCATCTGCGGGCCTGTGATCTTTGCGACTGTGCCGTCTTCGTTATAAGTAAAATCATACTGCGAAGGAACATAGACTCCGGGGATCATGGCAGCTTCACGAAGGAAAGCCTCCTTATCCGTATTGCCGGCATCTTTATATTTCACATAAAGATCAATGATTTCGTTATTGACTTCTTCACCTTCGCCGATGACGAAAAGATCGACGAAATCCGCAAGCGGTTCGGGATTAAAGGTGCAGGTTCCACCGCACATTACGATCGGCAGACCTTTTCTATCCTTTGCCAAAGGCTCGATGCCGGCCATTTTCAGCATGGCGATAACGGTCGTATAGCACATTTCATAGGACAGGTTGAAGCCGATGATATCAAATTCGGAAGCAGGCGTGAATGTTTCAAGGGAATACAGCGGGATGCCTGCCTTTTTCATTTCTTCCTGCATATCCGGGAAAGGCGCAAAGCACTGCTCTGCATAGGTATCCTCTCGCTCGTTCGTCAGCTTATAGAGGATCTGCGTTCCCAGGTGAGACATGCCCACTTCATATACATCCGGAAAAGCGTACAGAAAACGGACTTTATACGCATCCTTTTTTACTCTTCCAAGCTCACCGCCGACGTATCTTCCCGGTTTTTCGACCTTGGAAAGAATTGCGGTAAGTGCATTCATATCTATCAAAATAATTTCCTCCGAAATTGATCACTTGGCATGTTAAAAGCCCAATGCAATTTGCAGAGGGCTTTACTAACAGACCAACATATAAATGAATTATACACCGTGGAATGTATAAGGTCAAGTTTTTTCGATTAAAATGGGAAAACTTTAGCTAAATTTATACAAGATTTTTTCTCTTTGCAAGCTCAGCCGCTTCTTTTCTCGTGCGCACGCCAAGCTTCTGATAAAGATTCCCCGTATGAAACTTAACAGTACGCTCCGTAATGTTTAATTTTGCGGCAATTTCATTGTTCCGAAGCTTATCTGCAAGGCATTTCAAGATCAGCTTTTCCCGTTTGGTAAGATGGATATTCTGCGGATAAAACTTGCGGAAAGCTCTCAGAATTTCCTCGGCAAACGAAACAAGTTTCTGATCATGGCAATTCTTTATAAATTCCTCTATAATTTCTGCGGTTTCGCTGCCTTCGTCGATAAAGAGCATCTGATAACGATACGGCAAAGCTTTTGCAACAGCATTCCCTATCGTTTCCGCTGCAGATTCTCTATCATCTGCAAAAAGAAAAATCTTTGCCATCAGGATATCGATACGGATTTGATCGAGCGTTCTTTGGTACAGGTTTGTTATGTTCTGCAGACGATAGCATTTCTGCATGGCACTCACATACTTCGCTTTGCCGATCAGCTCACGCACATACGAAATTTCGCTTGTGATGCTGTAAAACTTTCCCGAAGGAACAGCGCTAAGCTCATAATTCTTTGGTTTTACGCCAAGAAATTCCTGTACAGTTTTTAGATTATTTAAGTTTAGGTTTTTATTATCATTTATAAGTCCATTTAAAATCTCTTCGGATGCTTTCAAATCTTCAAAACGTAGGATCTTTGCCAAAAGGATCTTTGCGGATGTGATCAATTCTTCCGTTTCCGCTTTTCCGATAATCTCTTCGATCAGAGCTGCGGCTTTTTCATGCTTTCCCTGCAGATAAAGTGATTCCGCTGCTGCGAGTTTATAAGCCAAAACACCTTTGCTTTCATAGAGAAACGAGAAAATCCCTTGCAGGAGCTCCATGCCGGCATCGTCTTCAAAATAACAGGAAAGGTCTTTTATCCCGTTTAACACGCTGAAATTTCCGCCTGTTGCGAAGAAAGGAAGTTCCTCACGGATAACGCTTTCTTTGACCTCATCCATGAGAGCTTTTTCGGGCAATTCCTCCGGCTTTGCCAAAAGAAGGATCCCCATGGCTTTATATTTCTCATATCCTTCCATACGCAGCAATTCCGCAAAACATTTTTCCGCTTCCTTTATTTCAGCGGAAAGCCAATGCAGATAAAGCTTTGCAAAAAGCAACACAGGCGATGTATAGATGACAGTATTTGGTACAGGTTTTATTATATCCAAAGCAGCTTCACATTCCATAAGATCCATCCCCTGCCGCAGGATGTTTTCTATGGTTTTTTCAAGTTCCGACAGCGAAACGTTTTGTTTTTCCGTATTCATCATAAACCTCGGTTCCGGTATTTCTTTCTTCTCTATACATCATATCTAAGTACAGGAATTTTGTCCAGTATATTTTCCTTGAAAATGAAATATAGTAATTATCCTTTTTGTATGATATAATGGTATTACCTATTATACAGGAGATTTACATGATCAACGGAAATACGACAGGCGTCAGAAGATACGACCTGGAACAACTTGATAAAATATACGAAATGAAGTTCAGCAGCGGCGATTTCGCACCGAAAGAACTTCTCGATATCATGGCGGAATACACGGGAAAACTCAACAGAGAGATCTCCGTTTTTCTCGGCAGAAACGGCGCTGTCCTCGACGTTTCGATCGGCACGAACAGCGATGTACAGATGCCGAGCATCCGCAAACGCAGAGGTACCGTTACTCTTTCGGGCGTTCGCTGCCTGCATACACACCCCAACGCAACCTCTATGCTCTCCACCGTCGACTTGGGAACACTTTCTTCCGCAAGAATGGACGCCATGTGTGCGATCAGCGTTCGCGACGGTAAAGCGATCAGCTTAACAGCGGCATTTATCGGCGAAGCACTCAATAAACCCGTTATTTACGGGCCTTTTGCGGCAGATAAGATACCGAACAGCAATTTGACCGAAGAGATCACGCTTGCGACAAGGCGTGTTGCCGAGATCGTCAGCATGACGGATGCTTCCGACAAAAAGGAACGTGCGATTCTCGTCGGACTTAACGCAACGGATGCGAGCATGCACGAACTCGCAAGGCTTGCGGAAACGGCAGATGTTGAAGTCGTTTATGTTGACGTGCAAAAACGCCCGAGGGACAGCAGTATGTATATCGGCAAAGGCAAAGTTCACGAGCTTTCCCAAGTCGCAACTTCCCTCGAAGCAGATACTTTTATTTTTAACGATGATCTTTCGCCTTCCGAACAGAGAAACCTTGAAGATGCGCTGCACCTGAAAGTTATTGACAGAACGACGCTCATCCTCGATATTTTCGCAAGGCATGCCAAATCCCGTGAAGGCTGCCTGCAGGTCGAACTGGCACAGCTCAAATATAACCTGCCGAGGCTCGTCGGTATGTGGACATTCTTCTCCCGTTCCGGTGGCGGAATCGGTACAGTCGGACCCGGCGAAACGCAGATCGAACTCGACAAACGAATGATCAGGCGACGTATTTTTGAACTTGAACGCGAGATCAAGCGCCTCGAAGCGCAAAGAAAACTCCGCAGAGCATCCCGTGAACGCAACCGTATGAAGCAGATCGCACTCGTCGGCTATACAAACGCAGGCAAGAGCAGCTTTCTCAATGCCGTTTCCAATGCGGATGTTTTGGCGGTCGATAAGCTTTTCGCAACGCTTGACCCGGTAACAAGACGCGCAGAATTGCCCTCGGGAAGAACAGCGCTTTTTACGGATACGGTCGGCTTTATCGAAAAACTACCGCATGACCTTGTCGATGCTTTCCGCTCTACCCTTGAAGAAGCTTTGCAGGCCGATCTCCTTCTGATCGTTGTCGATATTTCCGATGAAAACCATATTCATCAGATGGATGTCGTCAAAGAAGTTTTGGGTTCGCTCGGCGCAGAGGATAAAAACATCCTTTTCGTTTACAACAAATGCGACAGGCTCATCGAAACACCGCAGAACAGCGAAAATGCCTACTTTATTTCCGCAAAAACGGGCGAAGGCATACCGGCGCTTCTGGCCGCGATCGACGAAAAATTTGCACCGCAGTATGTTGAGCTGACGGTCGAGCTTGAATACAGCGAAAGCGCTTTGATGGCGCTCATTCAGCGCAACGCAAAGGGCAATGTGGAGATCGATTACGGCGAACGCATGAAGATCAGCGCAAACGTTCCGCGCGAAGTGGAAGAAGAGATCATGGAAACGCTCATCCGCAAAGGCCGCATCAAAATCCAGAAAGAAGAAGACTATTATTAAGGGAGGCACAAATGAGTTTTCAGACTTTTCAAGAAATGGTTGAACAGATCCCGCAGGAACTCCTCAGCATGACCTTTATTCTGCTTTTGATCCTATTTATCCCGCTCTTCCTGTTTTGCATTGCACTGTATTGTTTCCATTCCAATGCGCTTTACACGATCGCTAAGCGCAGAAGGCTCAGGCATTGCTGGATGGCATGGTGCCCGATCCTTTCTTCCTATATTCTTGGCGAAATTGCCGATCAGCAGCTTTTGGCTGAAGGTAAAAACGACCGCAATTACCGCATGGTTTACACCATCATTCAGATCGTGAATTTTGTTTTCAGCATTGTTTCCCTGCTTGTTTCAGAAGGTTCTTTCGGCAGTTTTGAGGCACTTAATTCGCTCATCAGCATCGTTCTGATCGTCTGTCAGGCGCTGATTTTTGACAGCATCCTCCGCTCGCTTTACGGACCGCATCACGCAGGGCTGCTCGTCTGCTCCATTTTATTCGGCGCGATCGTACAGACCTTTGCGCTGTATCTGAAAAAGGAAAGCGACCTTGGCGTACCGACGAATATTCCCAGCGCTTCAAATGTTAACACAATATAAACTTATCGTATTTCGATAAATTTTACTTTACTTTTAATAAATACAGTGTTATCCTCCAAGCAAGAAAATGTTTGGAGGATTTTTTATGACGAACGAAAATCTCAGGCACGAATGGATCTTTTATGCGGTATTTGCGGCAATGGTTTCTTTCCTGACGGCGGAAATGCTTTTTTCAGGAATGCCTACAGGCGCAGGTTTAAGCCTTGCCCTGATCCTTTGCGATATACTTCTCTTTTTCCGCGCTTTTTTGCAGGCAAAACCAAAGGGAAAAATACTTTTGCAGGCCGTTTTCCTTGAGCTGCTTTATCTTCCCGCAGCGATGTCTTTTGTTTTCTTTAATAATGCGCTGCTTTTGAAGCTCAATTTTGCGCTTGCACTGCTTCTCCTTATCATCAAAGCCAACCTCCTGTTTGAAACAGGTACGGAGCTGAATGCACTTTGTTATTCGCTGTTTATCAGGCCTTTTCACAAAATCCCCGATTTATGGAAGGAAAAACGGGATGGCAAAAAGCTCCTGCATATTGCGCTTGGTATCATCATTGCGATCCCTGTTTTGTTCTTCTTTCTTGTTCTTCTCGGGTCATCGGATGCGGTTTTTGAATATTACATGGATGAATGGCTCGATTTTGAAAACATCGTGAAATTTTTGCAGAAAGTTCTTTTGGCGGTTGCTTTGTTTATGGCAACGGGAAGCTTTTACCGCTCTATGCGCAGGGAAAAGACACCGCAGCCGATCACAAAACCACATGAATACCATGTTTCTGCTGTCCTGATCGGGATACCTCTTGTTTCGCTCAGCATTTTACTGCTTCTCTTTTCGGTCGTACAATGCAGTTTCCTGTTTTTCGGGGCAAAACTCCCCGACGGCATTTCGTACAGCGCTTATGCACACAAGGGATTCTTTCAGCTTTGCTTTGCAGCATTCCTTGTCTATATCATTGTCGCCATCTCACGAATCTTGACCAAAAACACAGAAAAAAAGACAAAACTCTTTTTCCGTTTTCTCTATACGCTGCTGTTCTTATCCTGTGTGATCCTCTGCATTTCTTCTTTTTACAGGCTCGTTCTTTATGAAAAGGAATTTAATTTCACACGTCTTCGCATTTATGTCCAGTTTTTCGTGGCGATGATGGCGGTTTTGAGTATATGCGGCATCATCAAAGTCTGGGCAGAAAAATTCAGGCTGATCAGGGCTGCATTTCTGATCTGCTGCACATTCCTCCTTCTGCTGACCTATTTCAACGCCGATGCTTTTATCGCACAGCAAAACGCACTGCACATCACACCCGCAAACAAAGAAGAATCTTTGGATTATCTTTACAGCCTTTCACTCGATGCGCTGCCTTATTACATTGAGCATGCGGACGAAGATTATCTTAAAAAACTTGAGAAAGGCGAACAGACGATTTACAGCTATGAGGCAAGGCATTCGCTGAAAGAAAATCTTCGCAGGCTGAAGGAAGAAAAAGACCTCCGCAGCTTTAACACCGGCCGCATAAAAGCCGAAGCTTACACAGAAAAACTGGAAAAGATAGAGCAAGTCTATCTCCCATAATCTCTGCATATACATCCTGTAACGATAAAAAAGAGGTTGCAGGATGTTTTTTAAGAATTATATACCCATCATATTCTTGTGGCTCGCCATTACCGCAGGCGTTGCCGCCTATGAATTTGACCATGCAGAGCGGGTTTTTGCCATGGAAAACGAAGAGGAAACAGCGAATATCAGCGCATTTTTGATCCCCGAAGATAAAAAAGAGATCACGCAAGATCAGGCTTCTCTTTCCAATTTGCTCATTCCCGATGAAAAAATCGTTTCCGAAACAATATCAGAAGAAAAAAACTTGCCGCAGGTGTTGATTTACCACACGCACACAACGGAGGCTTTCCGCATGACGGCTGAGAGTGAATATCAGGAAACGAGCGAATGGCGAACGAATGACGAAAATTTCAGCGTCGTTGCCTTGGGCAAACTTTTGACCGAGGAAATGGAAAAATATGGATTTGCGGTCACACACGACAGGACAGACCACGAACCGCCGAAATTATCCTCGTCTTATGAAAGGTCGCTCCTGACGATGGAAAAACGCTCGGAAGAAAACCCGGCACTTTCGCTATTTATCGATCTTCATCGGGATGCTGCAAACATCGAAACGGCACAGGATGATTTTGTCGTGATCGACGGGAAAGAATGTGCGAGGATCATGTTTGTCGTCGGCAAAGGCGAAAAGTATGAGGATAAACCCGATTTTGCAAAGAATTATGCGCTTGCACAGGCGATCTGCGAAGAACTTGAAAAGATCTGCCCCGGTTTTACGCGACCGATCCGCGAAAAAACGGGAAGATATAACCAACACGCAGGCGAGATTTGTCTGCTTGTCGAAGTTGGGCATAATGCAAATACTTTACAGCAGGCAAAAAACGCCATTCCCTATCTTGCCGAAGCGATAAAAAAGGTCTTTGACGGGGAAAACTCGCTTTTCGGTTGAAATGCAGACACTTTACAGGTATAATAAAGTTGAATACACAGAAGGAGCATCTGCATTTTGGAAAACAAGCATCTTCCGATCGGTTTTATGGATTCCGGCGTCGGCGGTCTCAGCGTACTGCGGGAAGCGATCCTCAAAATGCCGCATGAAAACTTCATATTTTACGGGGATAACAAAAATGCACCCTACGGCGAAAAACCGGAAGAAGAGATCCGTGAACTTTCCATCGCCTGCGTGGAAAAGCTCATTTCCGAAGGTGTCAAAATGGTCGTTATCGCCTGCAATACGGCAACAACGGTCGCGGTCAGATACCTCAGAGAGCATTATGAACTCCCCGTCATCAGCATCGAACCGGCGATCAAACCTGCGCTTTCCGCACCGGGCAATAAAAAAGTCATCGTCATGGCAACACCGACAACGCTTTCGCAGAAGCGCTATTTTGACCTCAAAGAAAGAGTCGGTCACCAGGAAAGGCTGATCGAGATCCCCTGCGCAGGCTTGGCAAAGCTCGTTGAAAAAGGCGATTTTGAAAGCGAAGAATTAAAAAGCTATATCACAAATAAGCTGCTGCCTTTCAGCAAGGAAGACGTCGGCGGAGTCGTCATCGGCTGCACGCATTATTCCTTCATCGCACCGCTTATCAAAAAAATAGCATCTGAAATTTTCCGCAATGAAATCGAAATCCACGATGGACGCTACGGAACCGTTCGGCAGATCAAAAGAGTGCTTGAAAACAGCGGTCTTATCACAGATTCGCAGGAAAACGGAAGCATCCGTCTTCTCTCTTCCGGCGGCGAAGAAAGTATTTCTCTTATGAAAAAAATACTTTTCGAGGATTAATTACAGATTTTCGCTTGCAGGAAATGCACATAGCATATATAATAAGGGTACTATATTTAGTAAATCCGAAATGAGAAGTTACTAAATATAGTACCTTTCTTAATTGGAAAAAGATTTTAATATAAACAGGGAGAAACGATGAAAGAATTACAGCAGAACGCCAAAACTGTCCTCGAGCGCAGATATCTGGCGAAAGATTCCAATAACAAACCGACCGAGGATATCCCCGGCTTATTCAGGCGCGTTGCAAAGACGATCGCACAGGCAGACCTTCTTTACGATAAGGACGCAGATGTTGCCGCACTCGAAGAAACCTTCTTCGACTTTATGACAGACCTCAAATTCATGCCCAACTCGCCGACACTCATGAACGCAGGCAGACCTTTGGGTCAGCTTTCCGCATGCTTCGTTCTGCCGATCGATGACAGCATGGACGCTATTTTTGATGCGGTTAAAAACGCAGCACTCATTCACAAAAGCGGTGGTGGAACCGGTTTCAGCTTCTCCAGGCTCAGACCTTCCGGTGCAACGGTCAACTCCACAGGCGGCGTTGCAAGCGGTCCTGTCAGCTTCATGAAGGTTTTCAACTCCGCAACAGAAGCTGTTAAGCAAGGCGGTACAAGAAGAGGCGCTAATATGGGCATCCTCCGCATCGACCATCCGGATATTCTCTCTTTCATCAAATGCAAATCCGTTGACAATGAGATCTCCAACTTCAATATTTCCGTCGGTCTGACAGAAGAATTCATGCAGGCTGTTAAGGAAAACCGCAACTATGATCTCATCGATCCCCATACAAAGGCAGTTGTCGGCCAGCTTTCCGCACCGGAAGTTTACAAGACCATCGTTGAAATGGCACACAACAACGGCGAACCCGGCATCATCTTCCTCGACAGATTAAACAGAGATAACGTCGTTCCCACGATCGCAGAGATCGAAAGCACGAATCCCTGCGGTGAACAGCCTCTCCTTCCCTATGAAAGCTGCAACCTCGGTTCTCTTAACCTGAACGCATTCATTGAAGACGGTGTTTTCGATTTTAAAGCGCTCAGAGAGGCTTCTAAGCTTGCGGTACATTTCCTCGATAATGTTATCGATGTCAACAAATATCCGCTTCCTGAGATCGATAAGATGACCAAAACAACGAGAAAGATCGGTCTTGGTCTTATGGGCTTTGCTGATGTTCTCTTTAAGCTTGGCATCCCCTATAACTCCGAAGAAGGTATCGCTTTCGGCAGAAAGATCATGAAGACGATCAACGAAGCCGGTTGGGAAGCTTCCGCTGAACTCGCTGAAAAACGCGGTACATTCCCGGCATTTAAGATCAGCACACTCGCAAACGGAAAGCCCGTCCGCAATGCAACCGTTACAACGATCGCCCCGACAGGCACGATCTCCATCATCTGCAACGCTTCGAGCGGTGTTGAACCCCTTTTCGCACTCGCTTATGCGCGCCACGTCATGGATAATGACAGACTCGTTGAAGTCAACCCCTATTTCCTTGAAGTTGCTAAAAAACGTGGTTTCTATTCCGAAGAACTGATGGCAGAGATCGCCGAAAAAGGCACACTCCACGGCATCGAAGGCATTCCGGCTGATGTTGCACGCGTATTCGTTACCGCACACGACATCGAACCCGAATATCACATCCGCATGCAGGCAGCTTTCCAGGAATACACCGACAATGCTGTTTCCAAGACGGTCAACTTTACCAACTCCGCAACGATCGAAGATGTCAGAACCGTTTATGACCTCGCTTATGAACTCGGCTGCAAAGGCGTAACGATCTATCGCGACGGAAGCCGTTCTTCCCAGGTTTTAAACATCGGCAAGAGCGAAAAGAAAGAAGAAGCAGCACCCGTACAGACCGCGATCACACCCCGTGAACGCCCGCAGGTTACACAGGGCTTAACGCAGAAGATCCGCATCGGCTGCGGCAACCTCTATGTCACCGTCAACTATGACGAAAACGGCATCTGCGAAGTATTCACCAACCTCGGAAGAGCCGGTGGATGTCCTTCCCAGTCTGAAGCTACGAGCCGCCTTGTTTCCATGGCACTCCGCAGCGGAATTGAACCCAAAGTCATCATCGAACAGCTCCGCGGCATCCGCTGCCACAGCACACTCAGAAGACAGGGCATCAACGTACTCTCCTGCCCCGATGCGATCGGCCGTGCGCTTGAACAGGCCTTAAATGTTATCAACGGCAAAGAAGCAGAAGCCATCGACACAAAGAAAGTTCGCAGAGCTGCACAGATCCAGCAGCCGGTTGAAATGATCCGCATGACCTGCCCGGAATGCGGCGAACTCCTTGAAGCTGAAGGTGGATGCAATATCTGCCGCAACTGCGGATATTCCCACTGCGGTTAATGAGAATTAAAAGAAAGCTCCTTTCAAACGAAGGGAGCTTATTTTTTGAAATTTAGTTATATTACAGCTTTACCCCAAATATCATAGGTATAATTATCCCTGCGTCATTTCCATCATGCGGCTGTCGTTATCGAGGACATATCCCGTCGTATAATTGACATCATTGGTGACTTCCACGATCTCCGAAACATTTTCGTTGATGTCGAAAGAGCAGCCTACGCTGTGGGCAGTTTGCTCCCGTTTCCACGCTGGCATTCTTTGTTAGCGTGATCAGCCTGTAAATCGTATCGTAGGTATAGAGAGTTCTTGTGGGCTCCGTTTATTAAAGTAGGAAATCTATTTGCTTGATGTTTCAACTAGCCTTTTTAACCAATACTCGCTAATCTCGGCATACATAACACCAGGGTGATAGTCATCTACACCACCTTGCATTTGTATATACCATTTATTATTTTCTGTCATAACCAAATGCACTGCTTTCACCAAGTAATCTGTTTGTGGGATAAAGCACATTACCTCCCTAAATTCCTTAACAATAATTTCTTTTTGAGAGATTAATTTCTGTTGCAAAACATAGTCCTTAAATTCTTCGGCTTCCTTTCCATATAACCCAATTGGTTCGCCACAGTACTTATCCATTAGACTTTCATTTTTGCTGTCAATATATACAAACATATTATAATTGACAAATTCAAAAGAATCGTAGTCTGGAACATTTTCTTTTTTAAAAAACCTCTCATAAGTCTGATCTGTATTTGCAACAAAAACTATAATATCTCCAGAGTGATTTGGATCGCAGTAGAAAAAAGCACCCTCATCAGACGTAGAAATGATTTCTTCACTATCGTTAAGCAATGGATAATAGGTTTGAGAGACCCCATTCAAACCAATAATCAAATGATATTTGTTTCCGAAATTATCGATCAGCTCTCCTTTATCCATATTTACTTTAATAATATCAAGTTTTTCTATTTCTTCATCGCAATCAATCTGTTTTTTGTTTTCATAATCATGATCTAATTTCAGTATTTTACAAGAACACCCTATAAAGATAAGTATCATGATAATATAGACAACACTCTTTTTCATCCCAGTTCACTCCTATATTTATCCAAATCATATTTAACATTTGTTTGCTCGACAGAACCATCGATATATGTCGCAACTACAAACATCACTTATAAACTTGTAACTTCTTTATGGTATAATTATAAACCAGCGTAAAATGACTGTCAATAATCTGCAAAACCAAACAAAAAATACCCGAAGAATTTTCCTCGGGTATTTTATTTTTTTTATTTGAGAACGACGTTGACGATTCTTCCCGGAACAACGATCATTTTGACGATCTGTTTGCCCTCGAAGTAGGAAGCGAAGGTTTCCTTAACGTATGCTTCGATCTCATCTTTGCTTGCATCGGATGCAACGCTGAATTTTTCCTTGACTCTGCCGTTGACCTGGAAAGGCATTTCGATCGTATCCATAACGAGCTTGGATTCATCGAGAACAGGCCATTCCTGATTGAAGATGCTGTATTCGCAGCCCATCTTTTCCCAAAGTTCTTCAGCGAAGTGCGGCGTGAAGGGAGACAGGAGCTTAACGAGGTTCTGAACGGTGTTCATGGCAACTTCTGTATCGTAACCGTTTGCATTGGTGTATTCATAGAGCTTATTGGTCAGCTCCATGAGCCTTGCAACAGCGGTATTGAACTGGAAGACAGCCATATCCTTCGTTACGGTCTTGATCGCATAATGGAGTGCGTAATCGAGCTCTTTTTCTTCCTTGCCGTATTTCTTTGTGTTCTTTTCTGCGGCAAGAATTCTGTCGACAAGTCTTTCAACACGGTCGATGTACTTGGAAATGGACTTGATACCGCCATCACTCCAGGGACCGCCCTCGATATAGGAGAAGCCGAATGCGAGGTAGAGCCTGAAAGCATCGGAACCGAATTCGCCGACATATTTATCGGGAGAAACGACGTTTCCTCTGGATTTGGACATCTTTTCGCCATCGGGGCCCAAGATCGTGCCCTGATGTACAAGGGACATGAAGGGTTCATCGAAGTTGATGTAGCCCATATCATAGAAAGCTTTTGTGAAGAAGCGTGCATACAGAAGATGCATGCAGGCATGTTCTGCACCGCCGATATATTTATCGACCGGAAGCAGCCTATTGATCTTTTCGGGATCCCATGCCATTTCGCTGTTCTTGTTATCTGCATAGCGCAGGAAGTACCAGGAAGAGCACATGAAAGTATCCATTGTATCGGGGTCACGCTTTGCATCTGCACCGCAAACCGGGCACTTGACATTCATGAAGCCTTCGTGTTTTGCCAGCGGAGATGTACCATCCGGTGTGAAATCGACATCATACGGAAGCTCAACGGGAAGCTGATCTTCGGGAACGGGTACTGTTCCGCAATGCGGGCAATGGATCATCGGGATCGGAGCACCCCAATAACGCTGTCTGGAGATCAGCCAGTCACGGAGACGATAGTTGACCTTGAAATCAGCCTGACCTGTTTCAGCGAGTTTCTTTGTGACGGCTTCTTTGCCCTCGACAACGGTAAGGCCATCGAATTCGCCGCTGTTGACGAGAATGCCGTTATAATCGCAGAACGGGAGTGTATCATCCATGCCTTCTGCGCCTTTGATGACGCGCTTGATCGGCAGACCGTATTTGGTTGCGTGTTCAAAGTCGCGTTCGTCATGTGCGGGAACAGCCATAACTGCGCCTGTGCCGTAGCTTGCCAGTACATAGTCAGAGATCCAGATCGGGACTTCTTCGCCGTTGATCGGATTGATCGCATAAGCGCCTGTGAAAGTACCTGTCTTTTCTCTTGTTGTGGAAAGACGGTCGATTTCGCTTGCTTTTGAAGCGTAATCTTTATATGCAGCAACAGCTTCTTTGTATTCTTCTGTCGTGATCTCGTCTACCATCGGGTGTTCGGGTGCGAAAACAACATAGGAAACGCCGTTTAAGGTGTCGGCTCTTGTTGTGAAGACAGAGAATTCTTCGCCGCCTTTGACCTTGAACTTGATCTCGCTGCCTGTGGAACGGCCGATCCAGTTTTTCTGCATGAGCTTTGTCTTTTCGGGCCAATCAATGCGGTCTAAGCCTTCAAGGAGTCTGTCTGCGTAATCGGTGATCTTGAAGAACCACTGCGTGAGGTTCTTTCTGATAACAGTTGTTCCGCAGCGTTCGCATTCGCCGTCAATAACCTGTTCGTTTGCGAGAACCGTCTGGCAATTCGGGCACCAGTTGACAGGAGCATTCTTTCTGTATGCAAGGCCTTTTTTATAGAGCTGGAGGAAGCACCACTGCGTCCAGCGATAATAATCGGGCATACAGGTCTTGATCTCATAATCCCAATCAAAGGAAGCGCCCATTTCGCGGAGCTGCTTTTCCATTGTGTCGATATTTTTCAGGGTAGAATCCTGCGGATGGATACCTGTTTTGATCGCATAGTTTTCTGCCGGCAGACCGAAAGCATCGAAGCCCATCGGATGGAAGACGTTGTAGCCCTGCATCCTGCGGAAACGTGCATAGGAATCCGAAAGAGAATAGTTATACCAATGACCGATATGGAGGTTTGCGCCCGAAGGATAGGAGAACATTTCGAGAACGTAATGCTTTTCCTTATCGCTTGTTTCGTCGAACTTATAGAGGCCGGTTTCCTCCCACTTTTTCTGCCATTTCTTTTCAATTTCCGGTAATTTCATGTTTTACTCCTTAAAGGTTTTGGCAAATTTTGATCGCCAACCCATGATTTACTAATAAAAAAATCCTTTGCGTCATAAAAAAGAGACGAAAGGAAAATTCGCAAAAAACCACTCTTTTTCAAAGATATGATCTTCCCATGGTAACGGCCGGGAAAAAGCCCGCTCTTGCCTACTGATTTTTCGGAAGAGAGCTCCGGGGCGAGAACATTTTTACAGCAGACTCCGCATTGCACCAAAACTGCGGCTCTCTTGATTCTGCCACGATAAAAAAGGCTCCCCATCTTCGCTTTTATACTATATTAACATATCACAAAGCAGGCTTATCGTCAAGCTTTCTTGCGATTTTTCGGCCTTCTTCCCCATAAATTGACCGAGAACACCCAAAACAGGTTGAACGAAGAGCAAGTTTGTGCTATATTAACCATGTATGGTCGCGTATTATGCGCCATTATCGGAGGCACTATGAACAAAAACGCTGTTCGCCCGGCAGAAATTCTTCTCCCGGCGGAAGACATTGACATAAAAAAATGGGCTGTCGTTGCCTGCGATCAGTTCATTACAAAACCGGAATATTGGCAGGAAGCTGAAAAAATTGCAGCTGACTCCCCTTCTGCGCTCAACCTCATCCTTCCCGAGATCTATCTTTCGGAAGCGGAGATGCGCATCAGAAAAACCAACGAAAATATGAATGCCTATATGAAAAAAGGCTATCTTCGCGAAATGCCCAAGGGCATCATCCTGACCGAACGCAAACTCGGCAAGCTCACAAGGCATGGACTCATCGTTGCGGTCGACCTCGAAGCATACGAATTTGACGCAGAAAAGAAACCGATGATCCGTGCAACGGAAAAGACGATCCTTGAGAGGATTCCGCCGCGTGTACGCATCCGTGAAAATGCGCCGATCGAATTACCGCACATCCTTATGCTGATGGATGACAAAGGCGACAACATCGTTTCCACGATCATTGGCAAAAAAGCAGAGCTTGAAAAAGTGTATGATTCCGAACTGATGCTTGGCGGCGGTGCTATCGAGGGATATTTCATTCCCGAAGGCGAGCTTTTAAGCAGCACGATGGAAAAACTGAACAATCTTCCCTTGCAGGATGGTATGCAGTTCTGCGTCGGCGATGGCAATCACTCGCTCGCTACGGCAAAAACGATCTGGAACAACCTCAAAGACAGCCTTTCCGAAGAAGAAAAAGAAGATCATCCGGCAAGATTTGCGCTGGTCGAACTCATCAATATCTATGACGAAGGCTTGCTCTTTGAACCGATCCACCGTGTACTTTTCGGCGTATCGCCCGAGGCTTTCCTTGAAAAGCTGCTCCATGAGCTGAAAGAAAGCGGTGCAGTTCTGACAGATAAAGACAGCGAAGAAAATGGTGTCATCTGTATTTTCGGCAGCGAAGAGAAAAAACTCGTTTTTCAGAATCCGACACATCCGCTCGTCGTTTCGATGCTCGACCCGGCGATCGAAAAGCTTAAACAGGAATTTGAAGCGATCGAATACATCCACGGCACAGAGGAGCTGAAAAAACTTTCCGCAAAGGAAAACACGCTCGGGTTCTTCATGCCGAAGCTCGATAAAGACAGCTTCTTCGGGCTTATCTGCGAATGCGGCGTTATGCCCAAAAAAACCTTCTCTCTTGGTGAAGCGGAAGAAAAACGCTACTACCTCGAAGGACGCAGAATCACAAAATAAAAACAACCGCAGCTTTGCGGAAAAGATTATCGCCCCAATATGGGATTAGGAGAAGACATGATTAAAGTTACAAAATTCGGCGGAACATCCCTCGCAGATGCTATCCAGATGAGAAAAGTCAAAGATATTTTATTATCTGATCCGGACAGACATTTTGTCGTCCCTTCGGCGCCGGGTAAACGCTTTGATAACGATACAAAAGTCACCGACCTTCTTTTACAGCTCAATTCCGCTGTAGAATTCGGCAAAGAATATATGCCCATTTACGAAAAGATCGTAGACCGCTATGTTTCCATCAGAGATGAGCTCGGTCTTTCGGTTGAAATTGAAAAATACTTAGCAGAAGCTTTAAAAGAGATCGAAAAAGGCGCAGGCGCAGAATTTACCGCAAGCAGAGGCGAATATTTCAACGGTATGCTTCTGGCAGATTTCCTTGGATGGGATTTCATCGACGCAGCGAAGATCATTTTCTTCGACAAGCGCGGCAAATATGACAACGAAAAAACGATCGAAGCAGTTCGTGCGGAATTAAAGAAGCACAACTATGCCGTTGTTCCCGGTTTCTATGGCAGCCTTCCCGATGGACGCATCCATACTTTCCCCAGAGGCGGCAGTGATATTTCCGGCGCTATCGTCGCAGCGGGCTCCAATGCAGATCTTTATGAAAACTGGACAGACGTTTCCGGCTTCAAAATGGCTGATCCGCGCATCGTCAAGGACCCGAAAACCATCGAATACGTTACCTATCGCGAACTCCGTGAGCTTTCCTATATGGGCGCAGGCGTTCTCCATGAAGACTCCATCTTCCCCGTTTACAGCGCAGCGATCCCGATCAACGTCCGCAACACAAACGAACCTTCGGCACCGGGCACGATGATCGTACCGATCGTTGACCGCGAAGAAGAAGAGGATAAACGAGGCATCACAGGTATTGCCGGCAAGAAAAACTTTACGATCATTTCCATCGAAAAGAACGGCATGAACTCTGAGCTTGGCTTCGGCAGAAAAGTTCTTTCCTGCATCGAAAAATACAGCGTTCCGTTTGAACATATGCCCTCCGGCATTGATACGCTCTGCATCGTTCTGCAGGATTCCAAGATCCAGGATGCTCTGCACGACATCGTTGACGATATTCACCGCGTCTGCAAGCCGGACAGCATCGAAGTTTTCAACAACCTCGCACTCATCGCAACGGTTGGCCGCGGCATGAAGAGACAGGTCGGTACAGCGGCTACCCTTTTCGGCGCTTTAGCAAAGGAAAACATCAACATCCGCATGATCGACCAGGGTTCGAGCGAAATGAACATCATCGTCGGCGTTGCCAACAGCGATTTTGAAACAGCGATCAATGCGATCTACAAAGCATTCGACGAAAAAGAAGTATAAATAAAAAAGAGAAAGATCTTTGGAAAACCAAAGGTCTTTTTTGTTATATCAAATCGTCAATCCATTTTTCGGGAACTTCAGCGAACATCTGCTCATTTGGATTGGAAGCGGCATTGCCCTCTACCTGTATATAATACTTGCCATCCTCCGCCAAAACAAGGCGAATATCACACAAAATCAAATCCGTCTGTTCGGTCATGCAGGCTGCAAAAAATTCTTCTTTTATTTCAAGTTCCTTTGCTGAAATAAGATCCTGAGACAGAATATCTTTCCTGAAAGCCTCCGTTTCGTCAGCAAAAATTCCGTTCTGCAGATATTCATCACGCATGATAAAATCTTCATAAAGCGGCATTTCGCCCGAATATACGATAAAACCCGTAAAGTTTTCAAAACAGAAGTCTTCTTTT
>SVGZ01000010.1 GCA_015056045.1 Clostridiales bacterium
CAGGTTATTCCGGCGGTGCAAAGGCTATCATGCCCGGTGTTTCCACACATGATGCTATCCAGAAAAACCATTCCATGATGGTCAATGAAGATGCACACGCAGGCAAAATCGAAGGAAACCCGATCCGTGAAGATATCGATTCTGTTGTTGAATTCAGACCGATCGATTTCATCGTCAATGTTGTTCTGAACGAAAAGAAAGAAATCATCAAAGCTGTTGCTGGTCACCATATCGAAGCACACAGAGAAGGCTGCAAATTCCTCGATCAGCTTTATAAGAAAGAAATCGAAGAAAAGGCAGACATCGTTCTTGTTTCTCCGGGCGGATACCCGAAGGATATCAACCTGTATCAGGCGCAGAAAGGTCTTGATAACTCCAAACACGCTATTAAAGATGGCGGCGTTATCATCCTTGTTGCTTCCTGCAAAGAAGGTCTTGGCGAAAAGACATTTGAACGCTGGATGACAACATCCGAATCCGTAGACTTCATGGCAGCAGAAATCGGCAGACATTTTGAGCTTGGCGGCCATAAAGCAGCAGCAATTGCTATGGTTATGCAGAAGGCAGAAGTTTACCTCGTATCTGATCTTGAAGAAGATTTCGTTAAGAGCATTTTCTTCAAGCCCTTCAAGACCCTTGAAGATGCTTATAAGGCAGCACAGGAAAAACTTGGCGAAGATGCAAAGGTTATCGTTATGCCGTATGGCGGTTCGACGCTTCCGAATCAGAAATAAGTGAAATAAATCACAAACACAACGAAGTCATCCTTGCTTGACAGGGATGGCTTTTTGGTTAATCTAAAAGGAGCCATTCTAAGCGTTTTTTCTGTATTAAAATGAAGAGCATACCGAAACAAATAAAAATCTTGGCTTAGAATCGATGAGGAAATATGAAGAAGATTACGATATATACGGATGGAGCTTGTTCCTATAATCCAGGCCCTGGTGGCTTTGGCGTTGTGCTTTTATACAATGGGCATAAGAAAGAAATATCCGGTTATGACCCGATGACGACGAACAACCGCATGGAGCTCATGGCTGTTATTACGGCGCTCGAATGTCTGAAGGAATCCTGCGAGATCGATCTCTATACGGACAGCAAATACGTCGCGGATGCATTCAATAAAAACTGGATCAAAAACTGGCAGCGAAACGGTTGGAAAACCGCAAGCAAAAAGCCGGTAGAAAATCAGGATCTTTGGCTGAGGCTTTTAGCGCAGGTTGAAAAAAATCAGATCAATTGGCTTTGGGTAAAAGGCCATGCGGATAACGAATATAATGAACGCTGCGATCAGCTGGCAAGAAAAGAAATCGAGAGCCGCATGAAAAAATAAGGATATTGACAGCTTTTCCCTTAAAGTATATAATAACTATATGTAAAACTTGTGTTTTACATATAGTTCTATAAAGGAAAATATGCCCCTACTTCCCGGTATCTGTCTATGGAAAACAGCAATAATTACTACAATGAAAGAAATAAAGACCTGATTCTGAAGATTCGCGAGATCACTTCCGAATTGCCCGCTTGGTTTGCGGATTATATTCGCTCGATCGAACCGACAACTTCGTCACTCACGAGATATAACTACTGTTGTGATGCGCGTATCTTTTTGAATTACCTTACAACTGAAGTCAGATCAATTGCCGGTACACCCATCGCAGAGATCACACCCGAAATGATCGATTCCCTGTCGTTGCGCGATCTTGAAATCTATATCGATCATCTCGGTTTCTATCTGAAAGCCGGAAAAGATGACAACGGACAAATCAAAGAAGTTTTCAATTCCGAATATGGCAAAGCCCGTAAACTTGCAAGCTTGCGCTCGATGTTCAAATATCTTTATAAACATCAGCATATTAAGGAAAACCCGGCAGCTCTTTTGGATACGCCGAAAATCTACGAAAAAGCCATTATTCGATTAGATCCTGACGAAGCTAAACGGCTTATTGAAGTGATCCGCAGCGGCGAAGGTCTTTCCGAAGCACAGCTTCGTTACCATAAAAAAACGGTGAAACGCGATGTTGCGATCTGTATGCTTTTTCTGACTACAGGAATTCGTGTCAGCGAGCTTGTTGGTATGAATATTTCGAGCGTAGATCTGGAAAGCATGAGTTTTGTCGTTACAAGAAAAGGCGGCGATCAGGCTATTCTGTATTTTGATTATGAAACACTCGATGCGCTTGATGATTACCTCGAGGAAAGAAAATCCATGGCAAGCTACTCTCTTGATGCGCCGCTTTTCCTTTCTCTGCAAAATAAACGAATGACTGTTCTTTCCGTTGAAAATATGGTCAAAAAATTCGCCAAAATTGCCGCTCCTTTGAAAAAAATTACTCCGCATAAGCTGCGCAGTACATACGGCACTATGCTTTACAGCAACACAGGCGATATTTACCTCGTTGCGGATGTTTTGGGGCATAAAGATGTCAATACAACGCGCCGACATTATGCACATATGCTCGAAGATCAACGAAAGAAGGCTTCGAAAGCAGTCCGCATATTTGATGAAGAAGACAGCGAAGAATAAAATGAGATCCCTCAAACGAGGGATCTTTTCTGTTATTTCAGGTCTTTGATGGCTTTTTCGGCAAAACTGTTATCGACAAGGGTATCAAAATCAACTCTCTTTTCGAGTTCACCCGCTTCTTCCATAACATCCTGCAGCTTTTCAAGCGCTTCCTTTTTCATAACCGGATCAAGATTCCATGCATCGATCTCTTTATATCTTGCTGCGACCTGTTCCAAAACGGAAAGCTCGCTGTCTGCAAAATACGGGAGCATGAGCTCTGCGATTTCCAAAGCTGTATGTTTCTGTACCCAAAGCTGTCCTTTTGCAATGGCACGCGTGAATTTTTCAATGATGTCTTCATTTTCAGCGATGTACTCCTTCGAAGCGAAGTATGCCGTGTAAGGGATCTCACCGCTTTCCTGACCGATCGAAGTTAAGACATAGCCCTGACCTTCTTCTTCAACGCTGACAGCTGTGGGCTCAAATAATGTAACATAATCGCCTGTTCCGCTTGTAAAAGCACCTGCCATCAGGTTGAAATCAATAGACGTATCGATCGTCACATCTTTTCCGGGAACAAGGCCGTTCTGTTTTAAGACATATTCAAGCGTCATTTCGGGAACACCGCCTTTTCTGCCGCCGATGATCGTCGAACCGCGCAGCATTTCCCATGTAAACTCTTTATCTTCTCTGCCGACAAGGAAAGAACCATCTCTCTTTGTCAGCTGTGCAAAAATAACGGAATGGTTTTCTTTGCCTTCGTTTAAGACATAGATCGCCGCTTCAGGACCTGCAAGACCGATCTCCGCTTCACCCGATAAAACAGCAGTCATAACATTATCCGCACCGCCACCGTTGATCAGCTCAATTTCAAGACCTTCTTCTTCAAAATAGCCGAGTTCCATGGCGATATACTGCGGTGCATAGAAAACAGAATGTGCAACTTCGCTGACGGTGATCTTTTTTATGCCTTCATCTTTTGCACAGGCGCCTGTAAACAGGATACCGATAAGTACAACAGCCAAGAGGATACTAAGAATTCTTTTTCTTTTCATCCAAATACCATCCTTTATACTTTGATTCGCTTGCCAAGGATCTTTTTCCCGGCAAGGAGAACGAACTGATACATGAGCGTTGCCGAGATCGCCAGAATGATGACGCTCGCCATAACAAGGTCCATTTTGAATACGGCAGAACCATAGACGATCAGGTAACCGAGCCCTGCTTTGGAAACGAGAAATTCACCGACAATAACGCCGACCCAGGAAAGCCCGACATTGACTTTCAGAGAATTCATAATAGTTTCGTAATTGGCAGGCAGGACAACTTTTAAAAAGATTTGTAATTTTGTTGCGCCAAAAGTTTTCATGAGGCGGATCAGGTCTTCATCTGTTTGCTTGAAACCGGTATATACTTCAAGGATCGTGACGATGATCGAAACCGCGATCGTCACAGCAATAATCGCACCTGTACCGGAACCTGCCCATACGATAAAAATTGGGCCTAATGCAGTTTTGGGCAAGGAATTCAGCATAATGAGATATGGATCAAGTATGCTCGATAATCTGCTGCTCCACCATAATAATGCTGCGATCAATGTGCCGAAAACTGTGCCGCAAATGAAACCAATGACCGTTTCAAAACATGATATGCCTGTGTGGTAAAAAAGTTCTCCGCTGATAAAAAGATTTTTCAAAGTTTCAAAAATACGTGAAGGAGAGCTCATAATAAAATCATCGATCCAACCCATCGTAGCGGCAAGTTCCCATAAAGCAATGATGAAAACAAGAATCAATATGCGCATACACAGCACAAAGTGTTTTTCGCGCTGTAATGCACGCAAATATAGTTTTCTTTCGGCAGATAATTCAGATATGGACATCGAGTTCCCTCCAAATCGCATTAAAATAAGCGGAAAATGCAGCTTCATCACGTCTCTTCAGCGGTGTTTTCGCAAGAAAACCATCGATCGAAAAGATCTTCTTTATCATTCCCGGTCTTTTGGAAAGGACTACGACCGTATCCGACATGCTGATGCATTCGCTGATATCATGAGAAACCATGATCGCCGTTTTGTTTTCGTGCTTGATGATACTGTAAATGTCATCGGAAACGGCAAGCCTCGTCTGGTAATCCAACGCGGAAAAAGGTTCATCCAAAAGCAGAATATCGGGTTTAGTTGCCAATGTACGGATCAATGCACAGCGTTGGCGCATGCCTCCGGATAGCTGCTGCGGATATTTATTTTTGAAATCCGATAATCCGTATCGATCCAGCATTTCTTCGACATAGCTGATGTTTTCTTCCGTTAATTCCTTCCTGATCTCAAGCCCTAAAAGGATATTGTCAAAGATCGTTCGCCAAGGAAAAAGATTGTCTTTCTGAAACATATAGCCGATTCTCGACTCTTCGCTGCCAAATACTTTTATATTGCCGCTGCTGCTCTTTTCAAGGCCGGAAATGATCGAAAGCAAGGTCGATTTGCCGCATCCGGATGGTCCGACAATGCTTAAAAACTCTCCTTCAGGGACCAAAAGAGATATATCTCGCAAAGCCTCAACTTCCCCATTTTTCGCCTGATATTTCATGCTTACGCTTTCAACTTTTAATGCATATTGCATTGCGCTCACCTCTTATATAGTGCATACCTATACTATGTGCCGGGTGCATTTTTGTGCATAAAAAAAGCCCGATCAACTCGGGCTTAATGGTGATTCAATTTTTAAAATACTGATAATAGAAGCATTTGGAGTTTCCATTATATAGCTTGCGTTTTTTATCCGCTTTTTTGCCAAAATGCTCTTCAAATTTTTCATCTGCTGCGATGATATAATATTTGAAATCCTGCAGTGCGGGAAGCTTTTTGCCAAGATCACGGTAAAGAGATTCGACTTCATCTTTTTCGCCCATTCTCATGGCGTAAGGCGGATTGGTAATGATCGTTCCGCTTGTTGTTTCGGGAACAAACTTCCTTGCATCACGGCAGCCGAAGTAAATAAGATCGGCAACATGCGCTGCTGCGGCATTTGTTTTTGCTGCTTCGAGTGCTTTTTTATCGATATCAAAAGCATAAAACGGAATATCGGGCTTCTTTATCAAAAGATCTTTTGCAGCGGTTCTTTCCTCAAAATAAGCCTTTTTGAATTCATCATCCCAGTATTCGGAAGCAAACCTGCGTAAAAGACCGGGAATGACTCCCCTTGCCATCATAGCCGCTTCAATAACGATCGTTCCTGAACCGCACATGATGTCATAAAAAGGTCTGTCACGCCATCTTGTGAGCTTGATCAACCCTGCTGCGAGGTTTTCTCTTAACGGAGCTGCCATTTCCGCTTTGCGATAAGAACGGCGGTTTAAGCCTGCTCCACTTGTGTTTAAGGAAACGGTCACGATATCTTTGAAATTGAAAATATGAACCGGAAATTTTACGCCATCCTCCGCAAAGAAAGGCAGGTCATATACCCTTTTCAAGGCTTCGACGATCGCTTTTTTGGAAATGGACTGCATATCGCTGACGCTCATCAGCTGTGAACGGACGGCATCACCTGTAACGGGAAAATCTGCATTGGAAGGAAGATAATCTGCCCAATCGATCTTCCGCACATTCTCAAAAAGCTCATCAAACGTTTTTACCGGAAATTCGGAAAGAACAATATAGATTCTGTCTGCGGCTAAAAGCCTGCAGTTGGCTTTTGCGATCATGGCTTTGTCTGCAGAAAAATAGACACGGCCATCTTGTGCAGAGATTTCCGCTGCTTCGAGTTTTTGGAGTTCATCCTGTACGACAGATTCCAGCCCAAAAGAACAGGAAGCATAGCATCTGTACAGATGATTATTTGGTAACTTCATTTTCGTCCTCATCCTTGGCTAAGCGTTCGTAAAACGGGTCAGCTTCGAAGTTTCTGGTCTCGGGTTCAGGTTCACCGGTGATCGATTCGATAATGTATTTGATCCCAGAATAATCTACATAATTGAGTCCGGGATGCTTCATGGCTTCACGGCAGAGATCAATAATACCTTCATACTGAAGTTCGGCAAGCTTTGTCAAGACGAAAGGCAGATCTTCCGGAATCGCTTCGGCATAACGCTGCAGTGTAAGCTCGATGATTTCGGGATCGCATTCATAGTACGAAAGAAGATCCAGGATACAATCTCTTCCCATGCTTTTATCGGAAGGATCTTTATAGGCGGTAATCAAAAGCTCGCGCATATTTTTTTCTGTAAAAAGAACATGCTTTAAGCTTTCAAAAAGAGCATCGGCAAGATCATGATACTCCTCCACCTGACTCAATATCTGAATATAGCGGATATACGGATGCTCAAACTCCATTTCGTTGATCAAATCGATAGAACATGTGAGCAGATAATCAAACTGATCCTTGTCCATATCATCAGGCTGTTTTGCATACAGAATGTTGAGCAGCGTCGGGTATGCCTGATCCTTTTTTTCGACAATACAGTCAAGAAGCGGTTCGGGAATAGTCAGATCATGTTTGATGTATTCAATGAAAAGCGTCATATACGCAGCAACATTGTTGAGCCGTTTGAAATGCTCGATCGGACTTCTGTTTTCAAGCCATTTCTTCGGCGTTTCCATCCATCGTTTATAAAGCACAGGAAAGATTTTTTCTATTTTATTGGGATCGTTTGCAATATCCTGATGCTTTCCGCACCATCTAAGGTAATCTTTTGTAAATCTGGCGTCAAAATCAAATAATTTTACGGTCGTCATGTCGTTAATACTCCCTGTATTTCAGCAATGCAGCGTTCGAGATCTTCCGGGATAAGCTCTGCACCTTTGATAACGGTTTCCCATGGCATTTCAAGGTGAAGGGAATCATAGGTCAAACAGATCAATGCGCAGGCATAAAGCTTCGGTGTGCTGACTTCTTTAAAGGTCAGTTTATCCCGATACTTTGCGGCAAGTTCATAAGCTATTCTCAGCTTTTCCGGCTCTTTCATCGTCTGGAAAAAGTGCAGGATGTGCATCATCATGATCTTGAAAGACTGCGGATCGTTTTCGTCGAAGGGATAATAATTGGGCACATCCACTTCGCGGAGTCTTCCGTCAATATATGTGATGAAAGGCGGTTTTGCCTGCATCTGGATGAGGCGATAGATCGCACAATCCTTTAATTCATCGGATTCATTGTGCTTTACCGCAAATCCGCGCAGGATATCCTCCGCAATCTTTCCGCCATAAATGCCGATCAGGTTGATCGCCGTGGCTTTCGTTACGGTATCGCCAAGCGTATTTAAGATCCATTTGAGGATACTTCTGAATTTTTCATCCTGATTCCAGCGTTCTCGCTGTTCTTCTTCGGGTAATGTTACGCAATCGTTCAGATATGAAAAACAATTCAGCGCTTCAAGCCTCGGCAGCGCATAAATATAGGAGATGTCTTCTCTCTTTCCAAATTCATGGCTGTTCAGGTAGCGAAGATAATGCGCAGAAATGAGGTCATCGGGATCGATTTTTAATATATCGCGGAAAACATTTTTTGCTTCTTCATCTTTGCCAAGATTTGCCAGGCTTGCCGCATAGATATACATCGCACGGAGATCATACGGTGTTTCTTCGAGCAGTGTCGAAACGGCGATGTTGGCCTTTTCATGCATGCCAAGCTCGCAATATGTCAGCGTGATCTTTAAAAGCTCATCGATATTATTGGCTTCAAGCTTCTGCATCTCGTTCAGAGCCTTTTTCAAAAGCTCTTCATTGTGGAGACTGTTTGCAAAAATAACGCCATTGCAGCGTGCGTGGATGTTGTTCGGGAAATCCTTGACGATCTTCTGGTTTTCTTTATAAGCCTCGTAATATCTGCCGGCGATATAGTATGCAAGCGAAAGATTGTTCCGCGCATAGATGATATGCGGGTATTCCTCCGCAATATCTTTCAGAAGTGTGATAGCACGCTCAGGATCACCGCCGTCAAGCGCATCTTTACCTTCATCGGCAAGCTTCAGAACATCTTCGGGGATTTCTTCGCCTTTTTCGGCAGCAGCTGCATCGATGCCATAATCGTCAAAAAGCTCGCCCTGATCCATCAGATCGAGGTAACCGTTGACTTCATCAAGAAACTCGTCGTCATCAAAGTCATGCAGATATTTATTGAAAAAGCTTTTGGCATCTTCAATGTTATTGAGTCCCATGGCGTTATAACCGATGAGATACATGCACTCTGCACTGTAAGCATCTGTTTTCTGCATCAGCGAAAAGATCAGCGCATTGGAAATATCAAAGCATTCCATATCCGAATAAAGCTCGCAAAGCTCCATCAGATATTCCGTATTTTCAGGTTCAAGCTCAACCGCTTTCCTCAGCGAAACAAGTGCATCCGGCAATTTACCCGTTTCATAGGCTTTTTCGTATTTATTATAGTGAAATTCCGCGCCCTGAAAAAAGTTCAGGACTCTTGATTTATCGCTCATTTTTTCCCTTCTGCTTCGGCCAAAAGAGCCTGCAGTTCTTCTTTGTTAAAGTGGTATGCCTTGTTGCAGAACTGGCAGACGATCTCTGCTTCGCCGTCTTCTTCGATAATATCATTGATCTCTTTTTTGCCGAGGGAAATAATCCCGCGTTCAAAACGTTCACGGCTGCAGTCACAGACATATTTGGGTTCACATTCGCTGCCGGGCATTGCTTCAACATGGAGCCCGACAAAAATAATGTTTAAAATCTCATCCAGCGGCATCGTATCCAGCATGGAAGTAAATTCAGTGATCAAAGGTGCACACATTTCGACTTCGGCCAAAAGCGCATCGTCTGCATCCTGCATCGGTGTGACGACCATACCGCCTGCTTTTTCGATGTTGCCGTCTTTGCCGACGAGAACACCAAGATAAACGATCGAAGGTGTCTGTTCGCTCTTTAAGTAATAGTTGGCAAAATCTTCTGCAATTTCGCCGGAGATCAGCTCTGTCTTGCCGACATAATAATCTTTGAGGCCGATATCTTTGACAACGGTAATGAAGCCGTCATTGCCGACAGCCGCACCGACGTTCAGTTTGCCGTTTGCTTCGTTGATCGGAACAAACACATCGGGATTGGTTACGAAGCCCTTGACTTCTGCCATTGCATTTGCCGCTGCGGTGATCGTACCGATCGGACCGCCGCCATTGATCGTAAGGGAAAGTCTGTGTTCGCTTTTGCGGAAACCAGCACCCATGATCGCAGCTGCTGTGAGTGTTCTGCCGAGTGCAGCGGAGGCTACATGAGAAGTATGGTGAAGTCTCTGCATTTCGCGGACGAGTTCCGTTGTATTGGCGACTGTTACGTTAACCTGTCCATTGATCAGGTATTTTTTAATAATATCAGACATAGTTACCTCTTATTTTATAGCAAAAAATTGTATTCTGTCGGCATTTTCTGCCGGTAAATCTCTTGTCATAAAGCCATACGCATCGGCTTTTGCAAATCCGGCTTCTTTGAGCAGCGATAAGATTTTCTCTGCCGGATAAAAATACTGGATCTGTGTTTCGTCTTCCCTTGTGTATTTTCCGTCAACATCACGGATGAAAAACGTAATGGAAAGCTCGACCTGATTCTTTTCTTTTTCAAGTTTGTTCTGCCAGAAGAAGGAAAGTTCATCCCGATCTTCAAAAAACAGCTCGTTTCCAAGGATATGCTCCATTTTATACAGGCTGCTCATATCAAAGAGGAAATAACCGCCGGGTTTGATGCATTGATATGCTGCTTTGAAAAAACGAAGGAGATCATCTTCTGTGGAAAGATAATTGACACCATCGCAGGCACAGACAAGTGCATCATGCACAGGAAGATCCATTTCACGCATATCCTGCTTTAAAAAAGTGATCTTTTTGCCGGATTTACGGGCTTTTTGCTGGGCAATGCGGAGCATTTCATCCGATAAATCAAACGGTGTCACCTGATAACCTTTTCTGATCAGGCGCAGCGTAATGTTTCCCGTTCCGCAGCAGGCTTCGATGATCTTTCTCGGCCTGATCTCGGAAAGAAAGCTGTCTATATAGGCTGCCCATGCATGATAATCGACATCGTACATGAGCGTGTCATAAATTTCAGGCAATGCGGTATAGGCGTTAATCATCGATCTCTGCGATCCTCCTGAATATTTCGACGCCGTCCATAAGAATTTCTTCGTTCAAAATATAGTTTACGGAATGCAGCGCAGCAGTGTGCTTTTCATCTCTGCTGCCTAAAAGCATGAATAAACCGGGAATTTCCCTCTGATAATAGCAGAAATCTTCCGAAGGCATGACCATGGATTCGCTGTTGATATCGGCATCCATGAAAAATTCTTTTGCATGTTCGAAGAGATTTTCATCATTGACGACGGGGAAACCGCCCGTCTTTTTCCTGAAAGAAACACTTGCACGATAAGCAGAAGCAATAGACTCGGCATATTCAACGATACGTTCTTTGGCAAAAGACAGCGTCTTTTCGGAAAAGGCACGGAGTGTACAGCCAAGTTCAACGGTTTCGGCAAGAATATTGGGCGCTGTTCCGCCATTTATCATGCCGACGGTAAATACCGCAGAATCAAAGGGGCTGACGTTGCGTGAAATGACGCTTTGTACGCCTGTGATAAAGGCAGCTGCCGCCGTGATCGCATCGCATCCAAGCTGAGGCATGGCACCGTGTGCGCGTTTGCCCTCAAAAGTAATATAAAAATCATCCATTCCGGACATTAAAGCGCCTTTTTTGAGGACGATTTGATGCTTTTTAAATTCAGGCCAAATGTGAAGTCCATAAATAGCATCGGCTTTCGGGTTTTCGAGAATGCCGTTTTCAATGAGTACTTTAGCGCCGGCAGCACTTTCTTCGTTTGGCTGGAAGATCAGGACAATATTATGCTTCAAAGAAGCTCGGTTCTGCGAAACGAGTTTGGCAAATGCGAGAAGGATCGCTGTATGCCCATCGTGACCGCAGGCGTGCATGATGCCATCGTGTTCGGAAGAAAAAGGAAGCCCTGTTTCCTCTTTGATCGGCAACGCATCAATATCGGCACGAAAAGCGAGTGTTTTTTCGGCATTATTCCAAAAAACTGCCTTTACACCAAGACCAACCTCGAGCATATCCGGGGAAAGTTTTTCAAGATAATTTCGGATATATTCCTTTGTTTTGACTTCTTCAAACCCAAGCTCGGGAATGCGGTGCAGCTCACGGCGGATCTCAATCAACTCTTCGCTTAATGCACGGATACTGTTGCTGATCTGCATAAAACCTCCAAGAAACGCAATATAACGCTATAATATATAATATAGCAAAATGCCGATATTAGCAAGCAAAAAAGCCCTATCCATCTGGATAAGGCTTTGTCTATTATCTGTGTTTATTCGCTGAGCCAATCGGGAATGCAATCGTTTTCCATGAGCTGCTCAAAGCTCTGTCGCTTGACCATCAGTGCAGACTTCCCTTTGCTGACCAATACGACCGCAGCATGAGGAACTTTGTTATAATTGCTCGCCATCGAATAGCAATATGCGCCTGTCGAAAAGACCGCAAGGATATCCCTGTAAGCAGGCGACTGAATCATCGTATCCCAGATCAGCATATCGCCCGATTCACAGCAGCGACCGGCGATCGAAACTTTTGTATCAGCTTCCTCGTTCATTTTGTTGGCTACCGTGCAAAGATACTCTGCCTGATAAAGCGCAGTTCTCGGATTATCTGTCATGCCGCCGTCTACGCTGACATAAGTTCTGATTCCGGGAATATTTTTGATCGCACCGATCGTATAAAGCGTTGTTCCTGCTTCACCAACGATGGATCTGCCGGGTTCAACAACAAAACCAATCTCACCAAGCTCTTTCTTTTTGCAGTTTTCCGAAAGTTTCTCTGCGATAAGGGCAACGTATTCGGAAAATTCAAGAGGTTTATCTTCGTTTGTATAGTGAATGCCGAAGCCTCCGCCAAAGTTGATTTCCTGAACAGAGATCCCGTATTTTTCAGTGATCTTTTTTAAGTAATCTGTCATAATATCGACAGTAACGGCAAAGCTTTCCAGTTCAAAGATCTGCGAACCGATGTGGCAATGCAGCGTCGAAAGGACAAGATTCTCTTTTTCGCAAATCAGCTGCAGCATAAAATCTGCTGTTTCATCTTCGATGCCGAAGCCGAATTTGGAATCTTCATTGCCGGTCATGATGTATTTGTGCGTATGAGCATCCACGCCCGGTTTGATGCGAAGGCCAACATTCTGTTTTCTGCCGTACTTTCCCGCAAGCTGATCGATGATGTCGATTTCATGGAAACTGTCTATAATAATGCAGCCGACGCCGTTTTTAATAGCCGTTTCAAGCTCGTGCTCTGTTTTGTTGTTGCCGTGGTAATAGATCTTTGCCGTATCAAAGCCTGCATTCATGGCTGTACGGAATTCGCCTTCGGAAACAACATCAAGGTGAAGTCCTTCGCTTTCGATGATCCTGCACATCGCCGTTGTCATAAAAGCTTTGCTGGCATAAGCGATCTTTGCCGAAATATTTTTTTCGCGGATGAACTGCATATAGGATCGGCAAACGGAACGGATCACATCCTCTTCCATAACATAAAGAGGTGTTCCGTATTTTTCTGCAAGTTCGATGGTGTCATTTCCACCGAGGCAAAGATGCCCTTTTTCATTTATATCAAGATTTTTCCAAATTTTCATGGTAAGCTCCAATTCAAAATTACCGTATAAGGATAACATGAAATTGAATAAATATCAATATCCAATCCGATTATTTGCTTGTCCAATCCGCAATATTGGCAAACATATCATAATGATTGGTGTTTTGAATATTCTGGTAATGATCGCGGATAAACATAGCCGAGCATTTTCGGTAAAGTCCGATCATCGGCAATTCATCCGAAAGAAGGACATTGAGCGCCGAAAAGGCTTTTGTCAGGTCATCGTTTATCCCAAGCGTCTTGATATAAGCAAGCTGATCTTTTAACGTATCGCTTGTATAGCGGCAATAGCCATCTTCAAACATAAAAGAAATATCGTGATTCTTTTTCAAGTTAAAGCTTGCGAGCGCCAGATCAAAATTACCGTTTTTTAACGCAGAGGCAAAGTTATTCGCACTCATTTCGAGGGGATTGATCTCAATACCGAAATTCTTCATTTGTCGGACGATCTCGGAAACGATGCGTTTTTTATAGGGAATATCTTCGCTTTCCGAATAAATCAGATCAAGACTTAAAGCTGTCCCGATTTCGTTGAAATACTGCCCGGAATATGCCGTAAAGCCGGCTTTTTTCATTAAATCGTGTGCAGAATCCAAGTTTTCGGGCATACTGTCTGTATTTTCAAGATATGCAAAATCCGATAAAAACGGCGTTTCGCAAACCGTTCCCATTCCTCCAAGGACATTCATAATAATGCGCTTGCGATCAAGTGCCGCGGAAATCGCTTGTCTTGTTTCCTTTTTTGCAAGATTTTTGCTGTTGATATTGGGGATCAGGCAATCAAATTGGCTTGTTGCGGGCGAAAAAATCGTTGTGGAGCTGTCGTTGCAAAGGTTCTTTGCGTTGATCAGCGAAGTCAGAATGCAATTCAGTTCATTTTTCTGGTAACGATGGATCGCTTCCGCATCATTTTCAACAGGTTCCGCAATGATCGTTTCAATGTTTGGTGTAGATTTCCACCAACTTTCATTGCGGTTTAAGATCATTCTGCCCCATGCATCGAATTCGACAAACCGATAAGGACCTGTGCCGATAGGTGCAGACTTTGCATCGAGAGCATAATGCAAATAAAGGTCTGCGGGCACGACCGGGAAACACATAAAACAAAGGAGATCAAGGTTCTTTTCCTTTGCTTTTACGGTGAAAGTATATTCATCGATAATGTTTGCATAATCAACTGCGGAAGCATATGCCGCATAAGGGCTGTCTTTGCCTTCTTCCGAGATCAAAAGATCAATGATCTCTTTAAAATCGCTTGAACGGACATAACCGTAATTGGAATCGTGAAATGAAACGCCGCGCCGAACGGAAAACGTATACATAAGGCCGCTTTCATCGACTTTCCAGTTTTCGATCAAACCGCCGCTGAAGCTGCCGTCTGCATTCATACGAATGGCAGGTTCAAAAATCAGCGAAAGAAGCGTCCGCATGGTTTCGTTTTTGCTGCCGAGCGGATTTAAAGAATCGATGTTTTTTGGCATGTTGAGATACAGCGTGTTTTCATCGATCGTATCTGCGGTTTTTTCCAAGACGGAGTCTTCGATGACGGGCATTTCTGTTGCCGTCGGTGCAGAAACAGGCACAGAAACACAGGAACTGCCAACGATAACGGCAAAGCAACAGATACCGGCAAATATTCTTTTAAATTGTGTAGAAGAAATGGTAAATTTCATAAGCTTTTTTGATGCGTTCTACGTATTCGGCGGTTTCTTCGTAAGGGATGACATCAAGGGTTTTTCCGTCGGAAGAATATGTTTTCAGGTCAAGCCAATCCGATACTTTGTTCTGACCTGCGTTATAGGCTGCACAAGCTGTTTCGGTAACTTCAAAGCGATCAAGAAGGAAGCGCAGATACCAGCAGCCGAAGCGGATATTGACATCTTCTTCATAGAGCATTTCGGTATGATAATCTTCAAGATCGAGTTTATCTGCGATCCATTCACCTGTTTCGGGCATGATCTGCATGAGGCCGATCGCACCTACAGGTGATTCAGCTTCCTTATCAAACTTGCTTTCAGTCCAGATCACGGAGCAAACGAGGTATGGATCCAGAGAATACTCCTCTGCCCAGTATTTAACGGAGCTCTCATAGCGAAGTTTATAAACGCTTTTGATGACGGTATATCCTCCGCTGATCGCTAAAAAAATACAGGATAAAAAGATAAACAATACGAGGATCGTTATACTTTTTTTAGACATTTTCATAATTTGTTCTTTCCAATAGATTTAAATAAGCGGCTTCGACCTTATGGGAAAATTCTTCCGCTGTTCTGTTGTTTTCGAGAATGACCCTGCACTTCGGAATATATTCATTGTAATCGCTTTGTGCGGCGATTCTGGCCTTTGCACCTTCACGCGGTAAGTTGTTCCGCTTCATGATTCTCTCTTCCCTGATGGTCTCCTGTGCGGTAACAAGCCATATTTCATCTGCCATCATGTCAAATCCGCTTTCAAAAAGAAGTGCGCATTCAAGAAGAACGATCCCTTTTGCCGCACGGATCATTTTTTCAATGCGGAGGCGAATTGCCGGGTGTGTGATGCTGTTTAAAAGGGCCAATTTTTCCGGATCGGAAAAGACTATTTTTCCCAAAGCGGCACGGTCAATTTTCCCATCGGGCAAAACGCAACCGAAATTTGCGACTACACTATCATATGCTTCTCCACCGGGAAGCAATACAAGATGCCCGACGCTGTCTGCATCGATAACGGTGATTCCTTTTTCGGCAAGGATTTTTGTGCAGAGAGATTTTCCCGTGCCGATCCCACCGGTCAAACCAATAACATATGTCATTTTGCTTCTGCCCAATTCTTTCCTTTTGCGATATTGACAACGAGCGGTACACGAAGCTTGAATGCATTTTCCATGCAGTCGATAAGGATCGCTTCAACTTTTTCCAGTTCATCGATCTTGGCATCGAGGATGAGTTCGTCGTGTACCTGCATGATGAGCTTTGATTCGAGCTTTTCTTCTTTCAGGCGCTTGCTGACGCTGTTCATGGCGAATTTGATGATATCGGCTGCACTACCCTGAATCGGTGTGTTCATGGCTGCTCTTTCGCCGAACTGGCGGAGGTTATAGTTGGAAGAAGCAAGTTCACGGATGTAGCGGATCCTGCCCCAAAGCGTCTTGACATACCCCGAAGCTTTTGCACTTTCGACGATCGTTTTCATATACTTGGCAACGCCCGAAAATTCTTCCAGATATTTTTCGATATATTGGGAAGCTTCAAAACGGGAAATACCGAGGTTTTTGGCAAGACCGAAATCGCTGATCCCGTAAACAATACCAAAATTGACAGCTTTTGCCGCAGATCGCATGGAAGATGTGACTTCGCTTTGCGGAACGCCGAAAACTTCGGAAGCGGTTCTTGCGTGAATATCTTCGTTTTTATTGAAGGCGTCGCACATATTGGCGTCTTCTGCAATGGATGCCAATACACGCAGTTCGATCTGAGAATAGTCTGCTGCGACGAGGATATGTTCTTCATCCGAAGGCAGGAAAACGCCCCTGATCTCGCTCAGCTGTCGAACAGGGATATTCTGCAGGTTCGGTTCATTGCTCGAAATTCTTCCCGTTGCAGCGGCACTTTGCTTAAAGGTCGTACGGACTTTGCTGTCCTTTTTATTTGCTGCGGATAAAAGTCCGTCGATATAAGTGCTGCTGAGCTTGGTTACCTGTCTGTATTCAATAATTTTATTCACTACAGGATGAAGCTCTGCAATACTTTCCAGAACTTCGATATCTGTCGAATAACCACTCTTTGTCTTTTTTCCGTGCGGAAGCTGCAGCTCTTCAAAAAGCAATTCGCCTAACTGTTTCGGTGAAGCAATATTGAATTTTTTCCCTGCAAGCTGATAGATCTCGTCGGTCAGCTCTTTTGTTCTCTGTTCATATTTTTCGCCAAGTTCACGGAGCTGCTCTGTATCAACGCGGAAGCCTTCGCATTCCATTTCAAAAAGCACCTGCAAAAGAGGCATTTCAATATCATAGAAAATCTCTTCGAGAGAAAGTTCTTTGATCTTCTTTTCCTGTTCTTCGCGTACGGAAAACAGCATGGCTGCACTTTCCTTTTCGAAAAGCTTTTCAGCGCTGTAATTTTTGATGCTTGGGTCGAGAACATATGCCGCAAGCATGGTATCATGCGCAAGACCGTTCAAAGAGATACCGTATGCATCGAGTTCATGCATCAGGTCTTTTGCATCATGGATCGTCTTTTCAACTTCGCTGTTTTCAAGAGTTTCTTTTAAAAGCGAGAAGCAAAGCTCTCTTGTCATGCCTTCGCCGAAAAGGTCCTGCGAAAACTCGATTTTGTATTCTTTTTTGGCGTCAAAAGCGATATAAACACTATCCTCCGCATCAAGAACGGCAAGTTTCTTTGCGGAATTTAAAACAGGCATAAGCGCACGAAGACCATCTTCGCCGATCATTTCCGTTTCGATCTTTTTTTCTTCTGCATTTTCACCGGGGATCAGCCCCAAGCGCTTGATATAGGTCGTGAAATTGAGCGCAGATAACGCCTCATAGCAGCTTTCATTTTCAAAGCCATGAAAGCGCATGGATTCGATCTCTGCCTCAAGCGGTGCATCACGAATGATCGTTGCGAGCATCTTGGAGAAGAACGCAGATTCTTTATTATCTACAAGCTTTTCATAGAGCTTGTTTTTTGGCAGCTGGTCGATATTTTCATAAAGATTTTCGATCGTCGGGTACTGATGCAGCAGTTTTAAGGCTGTTTTTTCACCGACGCCGGGAATTCCCAGAATATTGTCGGATGTATCACCCATGAGACCTTTCAATTCGATCATCTGCGGAGGCGTCAGCTGATAGACTTCCATCAGCTTTTCTTCGTTATAAAGCTCGATTTCCTTAACGCCTTTTTTGGTAATGATGACGTTGACGTTTCCACCGGCAAGCTGCAAGGCATCTCTGTCGCCTGTGACAACATAGGTTCTGATGCCCATAGCATCTGCTCTTTTGGAAACGGTTCCTAAAATATCGTCAGCTTCATATCCCAAAAGGTCAAGCGTGCAGATACCCATCTTTTCAAGGCTTTCACGGAGAAGCGGGAACTGCGGACGAAGATCATCCGGTGTTGTTCTCCTTCCGGCTTTATATTCGCTGTAACGCTCATGGCGGAATGTTTTTTCGTGTCTGTCAAAGGCAACGGCAAGATATTCCGGTTTGTATTCATCGATCAGGCCAAGGAGCATACCAAAGAAACCGTAGATCGCATTGGTTGGCTTTCCTTCTTTGTTGTTCATCGGCGGGAGTGCATAAAAAGCTCTATGTAAAAGACTGTTTCCATCAATAATTATCAGCGACATCAGATATACCTCCGTAGTCGCATTCTAACATATCGCGAAAAAAAAGGCAAATTCACGCCATTATTCGTACTTTTCTTTTAAAAACTGGCGAATCTATGATATAATGAGGTATCAATTACCAAGAGGAATGTTTATGAAAAAGTGCATCTTAGCTTTGGATCAGGGAACTTCGAGCTCCCGTGCGATCGTATATGACGAGGAATTCCATATTCTTTCGACTGCTCAAAAAGAATTTACTCAGATATATAAAAACAATGGTTGGGTCGAACATGACCCGAATGAAATCTGGGAAAGTCAGCTTTCTGTTGCGAAAGCTGCTATCAAAATGGCAGGAGAGATCGAAATTGTCGGGATCGGCATCACAAATCAGCGCGAAACAACGATCGTCTGGGATAAGAATACAGGCGAACCCGTTTATCATGCGATCGTCTGGATGTGCAGGCGTACTTCGGATTATTGCAGCGAACTGATCGAAAACGGCTATGCCGATATGATAAAAGAAAAAACAGGGCTCATTATCGACCCTTATTTTTCCGCAACAAAGATCCATTGGATTCTGGAAAATGTTCCCGGTGCAAAAGAACGTGCCGAAAAAGGCGAGCTTTATTTCGGAACGGTCGATAGCTGGCTGCTCTATAAGCTGACGGAAGGCAAAGTTCATGCAACGGATTACACAAATGCCGCCCGTACGATGCTTTTCAATATCTTTGACGGAAAATATGACGATGATTTGTTAAAACTCTTCGATGTTCCTGAAAGTATGCTGCCGAAAGTTTACCCGAGCAATGCTTATTTTGGCGAAACAACAATTTTTGGCGGAAATATCCCGATTTCCGGTATTGCCGGCGATCAGCATGCTTCCCTTTTCGGCAATCACTGCTTCCATAAAGGTATGGCGAAAAATACATACGGAACGGGCTGTTTTACACTGATCCAGACGGGCACAGAACCAAAAGAATCCAAGAACGGTCTTTTGACGACGATCGCCTATAATTTAAGCGGAGAAACCTATTATGCACTTGAAGGCAGCGTTTTCAATGCCGGCAGTACAGTGCAGTGGCTGCGCGATGAGCTGCAGATCATCGAATCCTCTGCACAAAGCGAAGAATTTGCAAAAAAAGTGCCGGATACAGGCGATGTTTACCTTGTTCCTGCGTTTTCCGGTCTTGGTGCGCCTTATTGGGATATGTATGCAAGGGGCATCATGATCGGCATGACGAGAAGCACAAACAAATACCATATCACAAGAGCTGTTCTTGAATCGATCGCTTATCAGACGGCGGATGTCCTTTCTGCAATGGAACAGGATTGCGGTGAAAAGATCACAACACTTCGTGCAGACGGCGGTGCGAGCAGAAATGCTTTCCTGATGCAGTTCCAGTCTGATATTCTGGGATGCGAAGTTGTCCGTGCGGAAAACCCGGAATGTACTTCTCTTGGTGCTGCTTACCTTGCAGCCATGGGCTGCGGATTGATCAAAGAATTGCCTGCTGAGATGACAGGTGATGCCAACCGCTTTGTTCCGAAAATGGCGGAGGATGATAAAAATACAAGGCTTGCAAAATGGCACAAAGCTATTGAAAAATGCAAAGCATGGGCGGATTAATAAAAGAAACTCGGTATAGATAAGCTATACCGAGTATTTTTTTCTTATTTCAGAAATTCAAGATTTTCAAGGAATTCGATCGCCATCTGACTCCAGCGGACGGTGCTCCTGCAATACGGCGCAAAACGATGACCGCCATCTGCAAGACCGCATCCGTGAGGACCTTCGGGGAAGATATGGAGTTCAAAGGGAATACCGTATTCCGTCAGCCTTGCGCAGAAGTTGCAGGCATTTCTCGGGTCATCGCCAACGGTCTGCCATACAAAGAACGGCGGGCTGTCATGGCGGAGGTTGACATCTGCCGAATATTTTGCTCTTTCCTGCTGCGCTTCAAAGGAGAATGTCCCTGCACCTGCAACCAAACCAACGCGCGAGAATGCAGCATAGTTATAGATGATCGCATCTGCCCTTGAAGAAACTCTTTCGATCGGGTCATCGGAATCGGCAATACCGTAATCAAAAGAGGTTGCCGCAAAGGAAGACTGCATTCCGCCTGCGGAACCGCCGAGTGCTGCGATCTTATCGGGTTTGATATTGAATTTTTCCGCATAATAACGGACATATTTTACCGCGCGAAGCATATCGTTTTTGGAATCTTCTATGGTATAGGGCTGCACACGATAATCGATGATAAAGGTCTGAAAACCGGCTTCATAGAAACGCCTTGCCATGGGTTCAGCTTCCCAGACAGATTTGAACATATAACCACCGCCTGCGCTGATGATGATCGCACCTCTCGGCTGCGGGTCTTTATTTTGTTCGGGGTAAACATAAAGTGCGGGCTGTCTTTGCCCATAGGAAGGATCAAAATTCGGTGCACCGTTTTCCCAAAGGTAGTTCGGCTCCATGGAATCCAGCATTTCTGCCCATTCTTTTGTGCGGACTTCTTTTGCCACTTCGATCCAGTTTCTTGTGCTGTCAAGCGCTTCTGCTTCAGCCTGGTCTGCGGATACATGCGGTTTTATGATCCAATCGAGAAAGCTTTTATCACTCATAAAATGATCCTCCGTATAGGTTTTTGTGAAGATATAAAAATTATAACATGGAACTGAACGAAAATAAATAGTTTTGAACGATTCAAATCGTCATTTTTCGTTGATTTTGCAAATATATACTGAGTAAAGAAAGTTTTTGGCTGCTTATGTATTACGAATTTGTACTGTTTGATAATTTTATCATGGATGTGCTGCTGCTAAGCTTTGCAGCAAGATTGACAGAAACAAAACTTCTTTTTTACAGAAAAATTTTGGCAGCGCTGCTTGGCGCTGTTTATGCATTGTCGGTGTTGTTTTGCCCATTTCTGCAAAATTTTTTCTGCAAAACAACGGCTTCGTTATTGATCTGCATGACGGCTTGCTTCGAAAAAAAGAATAAAGGTTTCTATCATTTTATTTTAGCTTTTTATTTTGTGAGTTTGCTTTTCGCCGGTATTGCGCTTTATTTGGCAGAAAAACATATACGCTATCACTATCTGATCATGGCAGCTGCGGTTTTATATGCTTTTCTTTGCTATGCGGATAAAAAGAAGCTGAATCAGGATAAATATTATCTTTTAAAGATCGAATATGAGGGCAAAGTGATCGAAGCTTTCGGTTTTATCGATACGGGAAATAAACTCTGCGATGCAAAAGGAAAAGCTGTGATTTTGCTTGAACGGAGCCTTTTTCAAGGAGAAATCGATAGATTGCCGCTTGTATTTCATTGCGAAACAGTTTCGGGAAAGTCGCTTCTTCGCGGTTTTAAGCCGGAAAAGCTTCTTTTGCAAAAAGATGATGGAAATTGGATCAGTCTATCCAATGCGGTTGTGTTGGCAGATATTGGAAAAGCTGCATATTCGGCAATTTTGCCGGCGCAGATCAATGCATTCGGGATCATTTTTAAGGGGTAAGATATATGTTGAAAAGGATCTATGAAAAACTACTCTGCTTTGTCGGCGCGCTGTTTCAGCCTAAAACGGTACATTACATCAACGGAAGCGAAGCTTTGCCTCCGCCGTTGAAAAAAGAAGAGGAAGAAACACTGATGAACAAGCTTATCACGGGTGATGAAAGCGTCAGGCAGACCCTGATCGTCCGCAATATCAGGCTCGTAGTCTATATTGCGAGGAAATTTGAAAATACGAATACGGGGCTTGAGGATATGATCTCGATCGGAACTATCGGGCTTATCAAAGCGGTCAACACTTTTGACCCGACAAAAAATATCAAGCTTGCGACCTATGCAAGCCGCTGCATTGAAAACGAGATCCTCATGTATATGCGGAAAACCTCGCATTCAAGGCAGGAAATTTCACTGGATGAGCCTTTGAATACGGATCTTGACGGCAACGAACTCTTGCTTTCGGATATTTTAGGAACGGAAAGTGACCTGATCTATAAAGAGATTGAGGAAGATGTTGAGCGCAGCTTATTATCCGAAGCCGTTTTGAAGCTTCCGCAGCGTGAAAAAGAAATTATCTGTATGCGTTTCGGACTGCTTGGCAACAGGGAATTTACACAGAAACAGGTTGCAGATAATCTTGGCATTTCGCAAAGCTATATCAGCAGGCTTGAAAAAAGGAACAGCGAAAAATTAAAAAATGATATTGAAAAGAAGGTATGAAAAAAGGCTTCGCTTTGGCGAAGCCTTCGTTTTTTTGTTATGCAGAAATGGAACCGTCTTCTTCTTCGTGGATGAGTCTGCTTCTCTCCCACTTTCTCGAACACCAACGGGAAAGATAAGCCATACCGCGGAACCATTCATCAAGACCGTATGCGATCCAGCAGCCGATAAGACCAAGACCGCAGACTGTACCAAGCAGCCAGCAGGAAACTATCGTAACTGCGAAGCAGGAGATCATCGCCATGACCATCTGATACATGGAGTCGCCCGAACCACGGATAGCGTCTTCAAGGGAAAGGTTGAAGCTCTTGCCGATGCCTACCCAGATATCGATAAAGAGGACCGTGCGAGCAAGTTTTAATACTTCCGGATCATCCGTAAACATACCAATAACAACGCCGCCTAAAAGCGCAAGGATCGTATTGACACTGAAGTTGCCCAAAAGACCGAGTTTATGGTTCTGCATAACGGTACGATATGCTTTGTCGAATTCGCCTGCACCGACGAGTCTGCTGGACATGATCGAAGCAGCCTGACCGATACCGATGCCGATCGCCTGTGTATAGCCGAGTACGGAATCAACATAGGTCTTTGCGTTGAGCGCAATATCGCCATAGGAAGCAACCATCGAGGAGCAGATCGCCTGAGAGAGACACCAGGAAACGGATGTCATACCGCTCGGGATACCGACTCTCATGATATCTTTGATAATGCCGAGGTTGATCGGGAAGATCTTGCTGATACCAAGGTTGATCTTTGCTTTTATGACCATGAAGATGCTCAAAAGCAATGCAAACGCAATACTGATGACCTTTGCATAAGCTACACCTTCAATACCGGAAAGTGGAAGTTCGACAACACGGAATACAACGAGATAGCTTAAAATTGCATTGAGAATGTTCATGGAGAACGCGGAATACAGATTGAATTTTGTAATACCGTGGCTTCTGCAGATATAGGAAAGCAGCGTAACACCGCCTTGCAAAGCGCTGAACATGGAAACAATGCGGAAATATGCTGTTGCTTCTTCGAGGACTGTTCCCGTAAGGTTCATCATCGTCATAAAAACAGGCGCAAGAGATGACAAAACGGCGCCGGCAATAATACCTAATAAAACGACCAAAGCAATAGCATGGCCTGCAGCACTTGCTGCTCTTTCTTTTCTGCCTGCACCAAGGTTTTGGCTGACGACGACGAATGTACCCAAACTGATCGAAGAATAAATGATATCAACGATGTTTGTGACCTGTGTTGCTGTACCAATCGCAGATGCTGCTGTATCAGAGAAATTGCTTAAAATAAGCGTATTGACTGTTGAGAGCATGTTGCGAAGGAGGTTTTCGATCATGATCGGGATCGCAAGCCCGCGCAGAGTGATCGTTCCTGTACCTGCATCGAGCGAAGAAAGCGATTTGTCGTAAGAGAAAAGTTTCTTAAACATAGAATTTCCTTTGCTGTGTGATTGCAAACCACATAAAAGGCTGCAATGAAGAGTATATCATATATAAAATAATTGCGCTATTATTTTATGAATTTTTTACAACTTTTTGACCGATTGTTTGATCAAGTCCTTAATGACTTCACCTGCAAGGATAAAGCCAGCGACCGGCGGAACAAAGGAAATGCTCGCCGGTGTGCCTCTTCTTGTATCGTCGGATAAATCTATCGCCGGTTTTAAGGGTTCTTCTTTGGAGTAAACGACTTTGAGCTTTGTAATATCACGTTTTTTTAATTCCCTGCGCATGACTTTTGCCAAGGGACAAACAGAAGTTTTATAGATATCGCTGACCTCGAATTGCGTTGGGTCAAGCTTATTTCCCGTTCCCATACTGGCAATAATGGGAATATTCAGTTTATGGCAAGTTTCGATAAGCAAAAGCTTTGAGCTGACTGTGTCGATCGCATCAATGACATAATCAATGCCTGCAAAAGAAAAATCGCTTTCGTTGTTATAGAAGATCGCGTGCGTATGTACGATCGCATCGGGATTGATATCCATAATGCGTTCTTTCATGACTTCGACTTTGCTTTTGTCAAATGTGGAATGCAGTGCGATAAGCTGCCTGTTGACATTGGTTTTATCGACAAGGTCTTTATCAACGATCGTGATCTCGCCAATACCGCTGCGTGCGATCGCTTCCGCTGCAAAAGAGCCGACTCCGCCGATGCCGAAAATTGCCACATGCGCTCGTCTTAATTTTTCAACTGCCTCTTTTCCGATGAGGGCTTCTTCTCTGATAAGATCCATTTACACCTCTGTGTGAAAAAAGTTCTTAAAGTTTTCGATATTCTGACGGAGAACTTCCCCGGTTTCTGTTTGTTTGATCTCTGCGATTTTTTCCGCCACGGAAAGGATATTGAGCGGTGTATTTCTTTCGCCTTTTTTCGGCGGCATAAATGGTGCATCGCTTTCAAGCAGCATCTTTTCAAGCGGGATTTCTTTGACGGTATTTAAAATTCGCTTTGCATTCGGAAATAAAAGCCCTGTGCCGATGCCGATCATTAAACCCGCATTGGCTGCTCTTTCCGCAAGCTCAGGACCTGAAGTAAAACCGTGATAAACCGCTTTGACCAGAGGAAACTTCTTTAAGACAGAAAATAATTCTTCGTTCATTTTCCGACAATGCAGGATGACAGGCTTGTTATACTTTTCGACGATCTCCATTTGCGCAGTAAAAACAGAAAGCTGCTTTTCTCTTTCCGGGAAATAACCGTCAAGACCGATTTCACCAAGAGCGATGCACTTCTCATCCTGAAGCAGATTTTCCATTTCGGCTTGCACGGAAAAATCTAACTCAGCTGTATATTCCGGGTGTATTCCGACCGCAAAATAAGCATTTTCAAATTCCTGTGCTAACTTTTTTGCGCTTAAAAAATCGCTTTTTGATGCTGTGCAGATGACGGCAGCTTTAACAGAGGACAGGATATCTGCCCTGTCCTCCGAAAAACTATTGTCGTGCAGATGCACATGCGAATCGATGATCAGCCTCTGCATATCAGAATTTGATGATGCTGACAGGTCTGTGCAGATCGAGTTTCTGTTCGCACTGTGTTAAGGTTCCGTGGTTTGGATCGCGTTTTAATACAGTAAGACCGCCAAAATCCTGATTTGCGCAGACGATCCATTCGCCGAAGATCTCAAAATCTCTCGGGCAAACACCGCCGCTGACATTTTCTGTGCAGATCTTTGTCAGGTGGCCTGTTTCATCGTCGACTGCAAATGCGGTTACACTGTCATGGCCTCTGTTGGAAGCATAGAGGAATTTTCCGCAATCGGAGAATCTCAAAGCTGCTGCATTGTTTGCACCGCTGAAACCATGCGGAAGCGAAGAAATGATCTGTTCGACAATTTTTGTTTTGATATTGACGACAAGAATATCGGCTGTGATCTCGCAAATGACATAAATCAGATCGCTGAATTTATCGAGCGAAAGAATATGACGCGGACCAACGCCTGCAGGTGCAGCGATAACAGCGGTTTCTGTCAGGCCGTTTTCGCCAACGCTGTATTCCGTGATCGTGTCGCAGCCGAGGTCTGCCATATAAATCATGCCGTTTTTCGCATAGGCGCAATGCATATATGCCTGTGTCTGTCTTTCGGGGTTGATGCTGGAACCTTCGTGCTGAATATGCTGCAGGAGTTCCTTGATCTCACCTTTTTCGCCGATGCGGTAAACAGAAGCACTCCCGCCCATATAGTTGGAAACGATGAGAAGATCCTGGTAGCGCATGAGATGACAGGGGCAATTCCCCGAAGTAGGCATCTTATTGATATATTTCAGCTCATTTCCGGCGATCTCATAGGCAAATACTTCGCCTGCTTCTCTGTCTTCAGAAACTGCATAGAGGTATTTCTTATCTTCGGATATGCAGGTATAGGAAGGATTGAGGATTTCGCTTGTACCGCCGATCAGCTTAAGCTCACCGGTTTCCAGATCGATTTCGCAAAAATGGATGCCGTTCATAGTTGTCTCTGCATAGCTGCCAACATAAAAAGTGTTTTTCATGGTCATTCTCCGGGCTTCCGCTTTTGCGAAAGCTTCCTTTCATTGAATTGATTATTTTAATGCGTTTCTGCAATATAAGAGCCATTTTGACCAATCGAGCGGGTCAACGCCTCTTCTCGGCATGGTTTTCCCGAGTTCGAGCGGACATTCGCGATATTCGAGGAATTCACGGCTGATAAGCCCTTTTCCCGAAGTCAGTGAACGGAATACACTCGGATAATCGAGAGATGTTGCCGCAGGGATCGCTGCTTCAAGCATAAAGTTTCCGCCGCTTAAAACCGGCGAATCAAATTCACCGCGCATATCGATGATCTGCCCTAAAACTTTGCCCAAAAGGCTTTCATCTGCGGAAAGCGTGACCTTCATGATCGGTTCAAGCAAGGTCGAACCGCCTGCCTGCAGGGCACGAAGGAATGCAACAGGTGTTGCCACAAAGAAATCGAGCGGATGTGTATGGATAAAATGATGGCTTCCGCCGACAAGCGTAATTTTTGCATCGGTGACTTCCCAGCCAAGGATACCCTGCGAAAGCGTCTGGTGGACACTGATATCGATATGATTCTGATATCTGTACGGGATGATATTATCCTTGATGACAGATTCGTAAATGATGCCGCTGCCTCTTGGAAGCGGTTCAACAAGAAGTTCAACACAAGCCCAGCAAGGCTTCGGCATGGTATATTCTTCGATGCCGATAGCAGCGCGTTTTGGTGTTTCTTTATAGATAACGGTCGGTTCGGAGAAGCTGACTTCAAGCCCGTAACGATCGCGGATCAGTTCGGATAAGATCTCGAGCTGTACTGTTCCCGTGATGCTGACATAGATCTCGCGTGTTTCCTGACTGAATTTGAAATCAAGCAAAGGGTCTTCATCCGCAAGTTCAGATACAGCGTGCATGAGCTTCGGCTGTTCTTCTTCTTTATTGGCAAAAACTTTGGATAAAAGCAGCGGTACAGCGATCGAACAGTTTCTGCCTTCGGGAACGGAGCCGATAGTATCTCCGTTTTTTATGCCGGAAAGTCCATAAACCGTGCCGATCTGTCCGGCTTCCAAAGTACCGATGTCGCTGAATTTTCTGCCGGAATATCTGCGGATCTGCGAGACTTTTTCTTCCGTTTCGCCGATCATAATGGGGCTTCTGCTTGAAATACTGCCGCCGAAAAGACGGATATAGGCAGCTTTTCCCATGGTTTCATCCCGCTCGACTTTGAAAACAATGCCGGATAATTCTTCTTTTCTTAATTTCGAAGAATCGGGTAAGAATCGGCAGATCGCATCAAGCAGGCTTTCGATACCTGTTCCGTTTTTTGCGGAAGTATATAAAACAGGATACAAATCACCTTTTCTTGCGCTGTTTTCAAGGCTCTTCATCAGCTCTTCTTTTGTTGCAGCTTCATCGGAAAGGAACTTTTCTTCCAATATTTCGTCAAACTGCGCCAAAACGGGAAGGGAATTTTCTTCATTTTTCTTGAGATACGCTGCAAAATCTTTACTGACAGATGCACTGTCGCTTCCTTCGCCTGTGATTTCCTGAACAGCAACGAAGTTTTCGCCGAAAGTTTCCGTAAGCTGTGTAAATACAGACGCTGTATCGCTGCCTACTCTGTCGATCTTGTTTAAGACAATAATAGTCGGAATCGAAAGATGGCGAAGCGCTTTCCAGATCATGCGTGTATAGGTCTGTATGCCATCAACAGCAGAGACAACAAGAACTGCACCATCGAGAACGGACAAAGAACGCTCGACTTCACTTGCAAAATCGATATGACCGGGCGTATCGACGATACAAATTTCATTATCCCGATAATCTGCAAAAGCGCATGCCGTTCTGACGGAAATGCCCCTTCTGCGTTCAACGCTCATATAGTCGGTAACGGTTGTTCCGCTGTCAACGCTGCCTGCATTGCGAAGGACACCGCATTTATTCAATATTTGTTCGGTTATAGAGGTTTTCCCTGCGTCAACGTGTGCGAGAATACCAATGTTGAATGTTTTCTTCAAGTTTCCCTCTTAATATCAAAAAAGAGAGGCGTATAAAACTACTCTCTTTTTATCTTCTTTAATGACGTTCCCGATAGATTTTGAATGCTTCATCAAGAATGCGGTTTGCTGCCGCATATTTGGAGCATTTTTCGATCTCGATCTGTCTTTCCCCGCGGAGGAAAAGTGTTATCGCATTTTCATCGGAACCAAAGCCGATGTCGCTTCTGGAAACATCGTTTGCACAGATCATATCTGCATTTTTTCGGATCAGCTTGCCTTCTGCATTGCTGCGGAGGTTTTCCATCTCTGCGGCAAAACCGACAAGTACTTGTTTATTTTTTCTTTCGCCCAAAAGAGCTAAAATATCCTGTGTGCGGATGAGCTCCAAAGACATATCGCCGGATTTTTTGATCTTTCCGTCGCGCTTTTCGGCCGTTTTATAATCCGCAACAGCGGCAGCTTTGATGATAATGTCGGCATCATCGAACTGCGATAAAACCGCTTCAAGCATATCCGCTGCACTTTCGATATTGATACGGCGGACATTTTCAGGGCATTCGAGCGAAACAGGGCCTGATACAAGAACGACATCTGCACCTCTGTCCGCTGCAGCTCGTGCAATTTCATAGCCCATTTTGCCCGTCGAACGGTTGGAAATGAAACGGACATCGTCAATGCGTTCTCTTGTCGGGCCTGCAGTGACAACGACTTTCAGACCGGTAAGCTCCTGTTTATCTAAGAAATACTTCCTGATATAAGAAAGAATCTCTTCGGGTTCGCTCATGCGGCCTTTGCCGATATCTCCGCAAGCCAAAAGGCCCGTTCCGGGTTCGATAAAGTGTGCACCGCGTTTTTTGAGCTTTGCCATGTTTTCCTGAAAAGCTTCGTTTTCATACATGGCCGTATTCATGGCAGGTGCAAACATAACGGGGCATTTTACCGCCATGAGAAGTGTTGAAACAAAGTCATCGGCAATTCCGTTGGCAGCTTTTCCGATAATATTTGCTGTTGCCGGGGCAACGATCACAAGATCGGCAAATTTTGCCATGGAAATATGCGTGACTTCATAGGGCGTTTCACGGCTGAAAGAATCCGTGACAACGGCATTTTTTGTCAGTGTTTCAAAAGTAAGCGGTGTTACGAACTTTGCTGCATTTTCCGTCATGGCAACGCGGACTTCCGCACCGGCTTTGACAAGGCTGCTCGCTAAGATGCAGGCTTTATAGGCAGCGATACCGCCGCTTACGCAAAGTACGATTTTTTTACCTTTCATTATACCCTTTTAACGTATGTGATCTTATCCTGATCGATCTCGTTAACAGCCTGTGTTACGGGATTCGGGTCTGTTTCCTCTGTGAGGGGTGTTGCACCATCGACGAGCTGTCTTGCTCTCTGTGCGGTTTCAATAATCAGTGTATATCTGCAATCTACTTTTTCAAGAAGTTTTCCGAGTTCCGGTTCGATCATCATGGTTATATATCCTCCAAATTTATTTTACAATACCGTATTCTTCGATTTCGGTAATAATTTTTTCTGCAGCTGCTTTTCCGGCAAGCTTGATTTTTTCAGCGTGAATGATGTTTCTGATGTCATTGATCGCAACATCGAGGTCGTCATTGACGACGACATAATCATACTGATCAGAATAAGAAAGCTCTTTGCCGGCTGTATTCAGTCTCTTTGCGATCTTTTCGGGTGTTTCTGTGCCTCTGCCGATGAGCCTACTGCGCAGCGTTTCAAAAGAAGGCGGAGCGATCATGATCATAACGGCATCGGGAATCAGTTTTTTAACGTTTTCAGCGCCCTGTACGTCGATCTCAAGGAGTACATCGGTTCCTTCGTTTCTGAGGTTGATCTGCGACATCGGTGTGCCATAGCTGGCAAGACCGAAAACGCTTGCATATTCTAAAAATTCGTTGTTTTTGACCATTTCAGCGAATTCTTCTTCTGTTTTATAGAAATAGTTTACGCCTTCCTGTTCGCCGGGTCTCGGTGCTCTTGTTGTACAGGAAATGCTGAGGTGCATATTTTTATCATCTCCGAGAAGTTTGTTGATGATCGTCCCTTTGCCGACGCCGGAGGGACCGGAAATAACGAGTACAAGTCCTTTATTCATTTTCATCTTCCTCGATGTATTTTGTTTCGGTACTGGAAAGTCTGTTGGAGATCGTTTCCGGCTGGATCGCGCTCAAAACAACGTGTTCGCTGTCCATGATGATGACGGATCTTGTCCTTCTTCCAAATGTTGCGTCGATGAGCATACCGCGTGTTTTGGCATCCTGTACGATCCTTTTGATCGGAGCGGATTCAGGGCTGACGATCGAAATGATCCTGCTTGCAGAAACGATATTTCCGTAGCCGATGTTTACTAATTTTAATTCCAAGGAAAGCTTCCCCTTATTCTATATTCTGGATCTGTTCACGGATCTTTTCGACTTCGCCTTTTGCGGCAAGAACGCCGTTTGTAATAGTTACATCGGAAGATTTGGAACCGATCGTATTGAATTCTCTGTTCATTTCCTGAATAAGGAAATCAAGGTTTCTGCCCTGAGCGGTGTCGCTCTTCAGAATGAGTTCGCACTGATCAAAATGGCTCTTTAAGCGGACGATCTCTTCTGTGATGCTTGCTCTGTCTGCGAAATACAGAACTTCGGTATTGAAGCGGTTTTCGTCAAGATCGGTATCTTTTAAGAGTGTTTCAAGTCTGTCGCGGAGCTTTGCCTTATATTCCTCTACGACAAGGGGTTCTCTTTCTTCGATCTTTGCCAAAATGCCGCGGAGAAGTTCGATGCGCATAAGGAGATCTTGAACCATTCTTTTGCCTTCGACTTCGCGTGCTTCAACAAGTTCATTTAATGCTGCGCCGAGTGCTTCCATAAGAACTTCTTTGATCTCATCTTCATCGATGGGTGCATCTTCATATTTGATAACATCGGGCATTTTCATCAGAGAGAAAACGCTGATCTCATCTTCAAGGCCGGAAACTTCTTTAATCTGTTTTGCAGCCCCGAGGTATGCTTTGACAAGCCCTGTATCGACGGAAAGCGTCTTTTTGCTTTCGCCAACGGTATCATAGTTGATGTAAAGATCAACACGACCTCTTGTGAGCTTGTTTTTGATCTCACTGCGGACACTTTCTTCAAGATATAAAAGTGTGCGCGGCATACGCGGATTTATATCAAGAAAACGGTTATTGACCGTTTTGATCTCGATCGAAACTTTGTGATTGTTTTTAATGATCTCGGAACGCCCGAAACCGGTCATACTTTTCATAGCAAACCTTCTCGTTTCTTTATTTTCATCAAATTATTTTAACATAAAGCAAGCTTCAAAACAACCGTTCAGGCCTTAAAATCTGCAATCATCTCTTCAAATTCTGCATCTGTGATGACAAGAGTTCCAAGAGCGATAGCTTTTTCAAGTTTTGAGCCTGCTTTTTCGCCTGCGATCAGCATATCTGTCGATTTTCCGACACTGCTTTGAACGGTTGCGCCGGCTTTTTCGAGCAATGCTTTTGCATCGTTGCGGGAATAGTTTTTGAGTGTTCCCGTTACAACGACATTTTTTCCGGAAAAAGTGCTTTCACGGCTGCCTGCACGGTAAACGCCGGGTGTTACGCCATAATCAAAAAGCTTTTCGATGACTTCTCTTACCTGTTCGGAAGCAAAGAAATCTACGATGCATTCCGCAACAACTTCGCCAATATCACGGATCGCTGTCAGTTCTTCAAGCGCTGCATTTCTTACCGCTTCAAAGCTGCCGAAATGTTTGGCAAGGTCTCTTGCGGTCTGTTTGCCGACGTTGTTAATTCCAAGTGCAAAAATAAAGCTTTCAAGTGACGGTGTCTTGCTCGCTTCGATCGCTGTGATGAGGTTGGAAGCTTTTTTTGCACCAAAACCTTCAAGCCCGATGAGATCTTCAAAAGTCAGCGAATAAATATCGGAAATATCCTTGACACCAAGCTTATCAAAGACGAGTTCGATCGTTTTCTGCGAAAGTCCTTCGATGTTCATGGCATCACGGGAACAGAAATGGACCATCTTGTTGATGAGCTGCGGTGCGCAGGAAAGCGTATTCGGGCAGAATAAATTCGGGCCGACTCGTTCAAGTTTTGCACCGCACGCAGGGCAAAATTCCGGCGGAATGATTTTTTCTTTGTCTTCTTCGCCGGGAACAAGACCTAAAATCTCGGGAATAACGTCGTTGCTCCTGCGGATAAAGACTCTGCCGTTCATACGGACACTCTTTCGCTCGATATCTTCGATGTTGTTGAGTGTTGCACGGGATACCGTTGCACCGGCGAGTTCCACGGGTTCGAGGATCGCTGTCGGTGTGAGTTTTCCCGTTCTGCCAACTTCCCAGATGACATCGATCAGGGTCGTTGTCATTTCTTCGGCAAAAAATTTATAAGCAACTGCCCATCTGGGGAATCTTGCGGTATAGCCAAGTGCTTCGCGCTGACGGAAATCATTGACTTTAATAACGATGCCGTCGATCAGGTAGCCGATAGAATCACGGATCTTTTCGATTTTTCCGATCTCATCGCAAAGCAGATCAAAATCAGAAAACAGAAGTTCACATTCACCTGTTTTGAAGTGGTTTTCACGCAGGAAATTGATCATTTCTTCATGGTCACGGAAAGACCTGCCTTCGATATAGCCGACATTATAGAAAAAGGCATCGAGTTTTCTCTTGGCAGTTTCTTTCGGATCGAGGTTTCGGAGTGCACCTGCAGCGGCATTTCTTGCATTTTTCAGCGGTTCTTTGGCAGTTTTATTGTATTCATCGAGAGTTTTAAGCCACATGATGCCTTCGCCCTGTACTTCAAGCCTGCCTTTATACGGTATCGAAGACGGGATCGAACGGATCGTTCTTGCCTGCGCAAGGATCTCTTCGCCGGTTATGCCGTCGCCTCTCGTGGCAGCCTGCACAAGAATACCGTTATCATAAGTCAGATTGATCGTCAGTCCGTCAAATTTATATTCGAGGCTGAATTCCGCTTTTTCGCCGAGGAGTCTGTCGATCCTTTCCTTCCATTCCCGGAGCGCTTCGATAGACTGGACTTTATCAAGGCTGTACAGCGGCGCAATATGGGTATGCTTGCGGAAAGATTCCAGCGGAGCTCCGCCAACACGGATCGTCGGCGAATCCGGAAGTACGATACCGCTTTCCTGCTCCAATTTTAAAAGCTCATCAAAAAGACGGTCGTATTCCGCATCGGCAATACGCGGATCATCCATGACATAATAAAAATAGGCATGCTCGTTTAATATGCGGACGAGCTCTTCCATGCGGTTTTCCATGAAGAAAACTCCTTAATCAATAATTTCAAGCGGTGCAAATGCAAGGAACATTTTCTTTTCTGTTCCGGAAAAATCGACAACGGCAATGCGGTTATCGGCAGCGCCTGTGATGCTCTTGATCTGACCGATACCAAATGTTTTGTGGGAAACCGTCATACCGACATCAAAAGAAGCCGTATCCCGTTTCTGCTGGTTAAAGCTCGGCTTTGCGCCAAGAGTCGGCCTTGCGGCGGTAACTTTCGGTTTTGCTTTCGGGAAAGAAGAAGTCATTTTCTTTAAAGTATCTTCTTCTTTTTCGATATCGAGCATATGATCGGGGATCTCTTCTATGAATCTCGAAGGATCCTTCATTTCTGTTTTTGCGTAAACGCTGCGGGATTGACAATGCGTCAGGTAAAGATGTTTCTTTGCACGGGTCATGCCGACATAGCAAAGCCTTCTCTCTTCTTCGATGTTGCCTTCCTGAACGGAACGATAAGACGGAAAAACAGTTTCCTCCATACCGACCATAAAGACATTATCAAATTCGAGACCTTTTGCCGCATGAAGCGTCATCAAAGTGACTTTTGCGCCTTCTTCCTCTGTATCGGCATCGGTAAAGAGCGCAATGCCGGATAAGAAATCGGAAAGGCTCGGTTCATCTGCGCTTGCTTCGTAGTCACGCGCTGCTTTGATAAGTTCATCGATGTTTTCCATGCGTGCTTCTGCATCTTTATCGAGCAGCAGCATATCGTAATAACCCGTCACTCTGTAGACATTTTCGAGTGTTTTGACGATATTCTTGTCATCCTTGACAGCGTCGATATTTTTCAAACATTCAATAAAAGAATTGAGCTTTTTGACCGTTGCCGCATCGAGGAAATCTTCTGCCTGCATGAGTGTTTCATAGACGGAAAGCTGCGCTGCATCTGCTGCGGAAATCAACTTGTTGATGCTGACATTGCCGATCCCGCGCTTTGGTTCGTTGATGATGCGTGTGAGTGCAGTATTGGCATCGGGATTGACGAGGATCGTCATATAGGCAAGAATATCTTTGACTTCTTTTCTCGAATAGAAACCGACGCCGCCGATAACGGTATAAGGAACACCGCGCTGACGAAGTTTTTCTTCAAGGACACGGGATTGCGTATGCGAACGGTATAAAACAGCGCATTCGCTGTAATCTTCGCCTCTGCGGTTTATATTCTGCAGTTCGTTGGCTACATATTCCGCTTCGGCATATTCGTTCATAAAACGGCGCAGATAGGGCTTATCGCCTTCCTTGACAGCACTCCAAAGGAGCTTATCCTTGCGGTTGATGCTCTTTGCGATGATCGTATTGGAAACATCGAGGATACGCTGATGTGAACGATAATTCTGTTCCAGTTTGATGACGACTGCACCGGGATAATCTTTTTCAAAATTCAGGATATTGCGGACATCCGCACCACGCCAGCTGTAAATACTCTGGTCATCATCACCAACGACAAAGATATTGCCGTATTTTTCCGCAATAATGCGTGTGATCTCATACTGTACGCTGTTGGTATCCTGGAATTCATCTACCATGACATAGCGGTAGCGATTCTGATAGTATTCCCTTGTTTCGGCATCCGTTTCCAGAAGCTGCAGAACATTGAGAAGAAGATCATCAAAATCCATGGCGTTTTCAGCATGGAGGCGATCGTTATAGGCATTGTAGACCTTCAAAAGGTCTTCGCTTCCGCCAAGCTCTTCAAAGAACTGCTGAGGTGTCATGCGAACGAAAGCGTTTTTTGCACGAGAAATAAGCGAAAGAACAGCCGATGGCGTCATATCTATCGCATAAGAATTTTCATTAGAGATTTTTTTGATCATGCGCAGCGCATCATCTGTATCGTAGATTGAAAAAGACGATGTGTAGCCAAGTTTTTCTGCATGGAAGCGAAGCATTTTTGCGCAAATCGAGTGGAATGTCGAGACAGACATATTTTTTACATCAAAATCGATCTGTGCAGCGATTCTTTCTTTCATTTCGTTGGCGGCTTTATTGGTAAAAGTGATCGCCAGAATCGCATAAGGGCTGACACCCATGTTTTTGATCAGATAAGCGACTCTTCCTGTGAGTACGCCTGTTTTTCCGGAGCCGGCACCCGCCAAGACAAGTACAGGCCCTTCCGTAGTGGTAATGGCCTGTCTTTGAGGTGCGCTGTATCTTTCGAGATCCATTAAAAATTATTCCTCGTTATCATTCAGCTTTTTTACGATATTTTTATAGCCTTTACCGTAGTTCAGGCATTTATTGACACGGGTGACCGTTGCCGTTGAAGCACCGGTCTCCTGTGCAATTTTTTGTGTCGTAATTTTCTGGTCGAGAAGCACGGCAACTTTAAGACGCTGGCAAGCAGCGTTCATTTCTGCGATCGTCAAGAGATCTTCAAAAAAATCCTCGCATTCTTCCTGTGTTTCAAGGCTCAATATGGCTTTGTAAAGGCGCAATCTGTCTTCTTTTGTAGCGTCTACCATGTCTTCTCTCCTTTTTTATTTTACAATGTTTCTTAATTCACCGATTCCTTCGACTTTAACGATGATTTCGTCGCCTTCTTCCATCGGCGCAATGCCCTTGGGAGTACCTGTTGCAATGACATCACCCGGATAGAGCGTCATGATGCGGCTGATGTGGGAAGCAAGCTTATCAATATCATTGATCATGCTGGCTGTGGTATCATTCTGCATGATTTTTCCGTTTAAAATCGCCTGTACGCGAAGGTTTGAGGGATCGATTTCCGTTTCGATGTGCGGTCCCATCGGGCAGAAAGTATCGAAACCTTTTGCTCTTGTCCACTGACCGTCTTTTTTCTGCAGATCGCGTGCGGTAACGTCGTTTAAGCAGGTGTAACCAAAGAAATAATCTTTTGCATCTTCTTCGGAAACGTTTTTCATGGTTTTTCCGATAACAACAGCAAGTTCTGCTTCGTAGTCGATGCGTTCGGACATATACATCGGTCTTTCGATCGTTTCGCCGTCTGCGATAATGCTCGAAGAAGGTTTGATGAAAAGGATCGGATCGGGTTTCTGGCTCATGTCATCTTTCATTTCCTGGACATGTTCGCCATAGTTCAGGCCGACAGCAACGACCTTTGTCGGTTCGCAGGGTGCAAGGATCTTCAGATCAGCGAGATCATATTCCTTGTCTGTTAATTCTATTTTATCATAAGGAAGCCCGCAAATGCGAATAGCTTTTTCATCTTTTTTTACTGCGTAAAAGATTTCATTTTGATGCTGTGCACGGATAATCTTCATAAGTTACCTCCGATGTGTTTTATTAGCCGCATGATCGTATCGGCTGTAAAATATAAATTTTCTTTTGTTTGTAAAAGCGCATCGTCAAGCGTCATCGGCGACGGTGTAATATCAAAAACCGCCGTAATACCCTCTTCGTATGAGTTTTTTATATTATTTCCACGGCTTCCGCAAAGAACGATGACGGGAATGCCGAGTTTTTTTGCTCTTCTGCTGATGCCGACGGGTACTTTCCCGAAAAGACTCTGGCTGTCGAAGCTTCCTTCGCCTGTTATGATCAGGTCTGCATTTTCGGCCAATTTTTCAAAGTTTATGGCATCAAGGATGACTTCAATACCGCTCATCAGGCTTGCGTTCAGGAAAAAACTTACCCCTGCTCCAAGACCGCCGGCAGCACCTGCACCGGAAATTTCGTTTAACGATTTGCCGCTCTGTTTTTCAAAATTTCTGAGTCCGTCATCAAGCAGCGGAAGATCTTTTTCTTTTGCGCCTTTTTGCGGTCCGAAAATATAGGCAGCGCCGTTTTTTCCATACAGCGGGTTTGCAATATCGCACATAGCGATAAATTCCGTTTCGGCAATACGAGGATCGATTTCCGAAAGATCGATCTCTGTGATTTCGATAAGGTCTTTACCTGTCGGAATGAAAAGATTGCCGCAGTAATTGCGGAATTTTACCCCCAAAGCAGCAGCCATTCCACAACCGGCATCGTTTGTTGCACTTCCGCCTAAAGCGAGGATGATCTTTCGATAGCCCATATCGAGAGCAGCTTTTATCTGTTCGCCCATGCCGAAAGTCGTTGCATTTAATACATCGCCTTTCCCATGCATAAGCGTCAAACTTGCTGCCGAAGCGGTTTCGATCAGTGCAAAATCGCGGAATGCACCAAATGCACAGCGGATTTTATGAAAAAGAGGATCAGAAAATTCGCCATAGATTTTCTTTGGCAAATCGCCGTCATTTTTCGGGAAAGCGGAAAGCATCGCATCGATACTGCCTTCACCGCCGTCCGCTGTTGTTATTGATATTGTATCACAATTCGGGAAATTTTTCTTTATAACTTTTGATAATATTTTTGCGGACTCTTCCGAAGAGATGCTCCCTTTGAAAGAGTCCGACATGATCAGTACTTTTTTCAATATTATTTGATGTACAGCGGGAATGCGCTGAGAAGTTCAAGAACCTGTTTTTTGACAGACGGAACGGCATCTTCACCTTCGAGGATGATCTTTGTGATAAAATCAGCGACGAGTCTGCATTCGTTTTCCTTGAAACCTCTTGTTGTTACAGCGGGTGTACCGACGCGGATACCGCTTGTAACGAAGGGTTTGAGTGTTTCGAAGGGGATCGTGTTCTTGTTGACCGTAATATTGGCAAGATCAAGAAGCGCTTCGACCTTTTTGCCTGTGGTGCCTTTTTCGTGAACGTCGATCAGCATGAGGTGATTATCTGTACCGCCGGAAACGATGCGGATGCCATTTTCGATCAAACGACCGCACAGCGCCTGCGCATTATCAAGGATCTGCTTCTGATATGCGGCAAATTCGGGTGTCATGGCTTCTTTGAAGCAAACAGCCTTTGCAGCGATAACGTGCATGAGAGGACCGCCCTGAGTACCCGGGAAGATCGCCTTATCGATCGCTTTTGCATATTCTTCTTTGCAGAGGATCATACCGCCTCTGGGGCCTCTTAAGGTTTTGTGTGTTGTTGTTGTGACGAAATCCGCATACGGAACCGGACTCGGGTGAAGACCTACGGCAACGAGACCTGCGATATGCGCCATATCGACCATGAAGTATGCGCCGACTTCTTTTGCGATTTCGGAAAATCTCTTATAATCGATGACTCTCGGGTAAGCGCTTGCGCCTGCAACGATCATTTTCGGCTTGCATTCTTTTGCGATTCTTTCGAGTTCGTCGTAATTGATCGTTTCGGTTTCTTTATCAACGCCGTAAGGAACGATGTTGAAGTATTTGCCGGAAATATTGACCGGGCTGCCGTGTGTTAAATGACCGCCGTGGGAAAGATCCATACCAAGGATCGTATCACCAGGGTTCAGCATAGCAAAGTAAACAGCGATGTTTGCCTGTGCGCCGGAGTGAGGCTGAACGTTTGCATGGTCAGCACCGAAAATCTTCTTTGCTCTTTCGATTGCGAGTGTTTCGGCGATATCGACAAATTCACAACCGCCGTAGTAACGTTTTCCGGAATAACCTTCCGCATATTTATTGGTAAGATGGCTGCCCATTGCCTGCATAACGGCTTCGGAAACAAAGTTTTCGGAAGCGATCAGCTCAATGTGTTCTTCCTGTCTTCTAAGTTCTTTTTGCATCGCATCAAAGATTTCGGGATCCGCTTTTGCGATGTTGGGGAAATCAAACATGTAGTTGCTCCTTGCTATTTAAAATATTTAACGCAGCTTTTGCCGCATTCTGTTCTGCATTTTTTTTGCTTCTGCCTTTTCCTTCGGAGATCAGCTCGCCTTTGATATAAAGCTCTGTTTTGAAAACCGGATCATGATCTGAGCCTTCTTTTCCGGCTTCTTTATAAACGAGCTCGGGGTTTCTGCCGTCTTTTTGGAGGAGTTCCTGCAAAGCACTTTTGTAATCGCTCTTGATCTTGCCGATTTTGATCATTTCGTAAGCATAAATATTCTGTTTTAAAACGAATTTCGCGGCTTCATCATAACCGCCGTCGAGGAAAATTGCCCCGATGATCGCTTCAACGATATCCGCCAAAATCGAAGGCTTCTCTCTTCCGCCGTTTAAAGCTTCGCCTTTGCCGAGAATAATATAGGAACCAATTCCCATATGCAAAGCAAAGCTGTATAACGATTCTTCGCAAACCATTTCTGCTCTGAGTTTTGTCAGGCTGCCTTCGCTCATATTCGGCTCTTTTTCAAACAGCCATTTGCTTGTAAAAAGCTCAAGGACAGCATCGCCAAGGAATTCAAGCCTTTCGTAATTGACCGAGCTGCTGGAAGAATGCGTGAGAGCTTGTCTTAATAAAGCTTCATCTTTAAACTGATATTCGATTTTTTCAGATAATTTATTTATGCACATGACAAACCTCGGCATAGCAAATTACTTGAATATTATAAATGCAGAATGACTAAATATCAAGTATTTCTGAATAGTTTTCCTTATGAAATGATACCAATGTTCGGAAATAAGGGGTAAAACAGAGATAAATTCTCTCCATAGTTCTGAATTCGGGCACCATCCGACAAGAATAATACCGTTTTTATACGGGAATCCTCTGCCGCTGTATTAACAATAGATTGCAGCACAACAGAAATCCTGGCATCGGAAAACTTAGAAAGCTTTTCATAAAACTCTGAAGACAGATCAACGATACAGATTGAACCTTCGATTCTTGCACTCACAAGATCTTTATCAGATACAGGAAAACCAAAAGAACTATTGTTGCGATTGATCAATGCGGCAATTCGCTTAGTGATCTGATGGGCAGATTCCGAAGAAATCGTGACATTAACAGGACTGATCGTTGTAAAGTCATAATAAGGCGTGTAAATACGGAGGTTTTGACCCAGATTTCCAGCTGTATTTGATTTGTTCAGGTAAACCATTCCGGATGTTCCGATATCGAGAATGACTGCATCAACATTGGGAAGCATCCCACAGAGCGTATAATATATGGCAGACATTTCCTGTTTACTCGGTGCACCGGTTCTTCTGAAAGGATTTGTTTCAAAACGCAGAATCAGCAGATGGTTTTCTGCATCAATACTGCTTTCCATGTCATTCATCCACTTCATATCACTCGTCAGGAAGCCGTAAATGTTGAAATTGTATTTTGGTCCCTGTGCAAGCTGATATAAAATATCCGTGACAAAACTGTCGATATTATATGTCACACTGCGGACTTCCGTTAGAATGAATTCTCCGCTTTCCGTAATAAAATACAGCGGCGTATCGAGCGTGATATTTTTGCTTTCGGAGCCTTCTTGGTTAGCGGGATAACGGGCAATATATTCCTGGTAAAGGCTTTCCACATCGACATCCGTTTTGGTAAAAGGTCCGCAGGGATAACCGTTGATACCGAAAACAAAACCATTGAAAAAAACCGAAACATAGCTGACATTGCAGTATTCGATCATGGAATCTGCAATACAGCAGGAAGAAAAGAACATTTCCCTTTCATTCAGCTCTTTTCCGCTGATATAGACATTGATCAGAGAACCGCTCTTTTCTACTTTATCCAGCTTGTAGTCTTCACAAGGTATTTCAAGAGAACTCTGCGTTGGTCCTGCTAAAAGCGTTTCCATGATGACTTCTTCAACGGCCATATTTTTGGGTACAATAAGACTTCTCGCTTCAACAACAAGCTTATTTGTTTGCGGATCGAGGTAATACAGCGATGGTTTGATGATCTGCGGGCTTCCTTCTTCGATCACAGAACCCACCGTTAAAGCAGGCAGATCACCAATATAGTCATTTTCTTTAATTGAACTGCAGCTGCATAGAAATAAAACAACGGCAAGAATCAGGCAGATAGTTTTATTTTTCATGTTATAGACCAAGGAATAAGGCTTCAAATCGGCTGAACTGGATCTTCCAAATGTCATTCTCCTTGACGATCTTGACGGGAATATTGATATATTCCATGATCTCGCCGGAAAATCTCAGGTTATAATCCGCCAGAACGTAGGCAGTTTGGCCATCATTGGAAACGATACAGTTATGCAGCGTATATGCTTCAAAAGACGGAAGCTGCTCATACATACGCGATACGAAAACGCTTTCGTCGATTTTTTCCGTGTTGTTTTCGTCGTAATATGCGATATGGTAATACAGCTCTTCAAAATCTTTGCGCGTCATGGCATCAAAGATCGTTTTGACGGTATTTTCCGGCGTAAGAATAATATCCGCATTATAACCCAAAGGCTCGAGGAAGCCTTCGCTTTCAAATCCGGCTTCGGAAAGTGTCATGCGTTCCCCTTTTCCGCTGTCATCTTTATCAATAAGGATCTGTACCCTGGAATATCCGGAAACTTCGATCATGGTGTTGACGATCGAATAAATGGCAAGGCGTTTATTGACATTCAGATCCCCTTCATCATTCTTAAAATCAAGAAACTCTTTTGATAAAGTAATATTGAGCGTATCGCCGCTGTCGGTAATGCTGATGATCTCTGTGTTATTATTGATGAGCTGTACATATTCCGACCGGTTGAGGATCCTGCCTTTGATCAGGTCGTTTAAAACGGTGAATTCGATACGTTCGTTGACGGGGATCGCCAACGCACGGGAATAACCGATAAGCATATCCGTATAGCTGTATTTATAATAGACGGTGACCTGTTTAACGGCGGAATTTGACGCAGCAGAAAGCGGATTGATTTGAATAGCAATATCGTTTTCTTCTGTTTTTTCCGAAGAAATGCATGAAAATAACATCATAACCGACATAATAAGCGTCATTATGCGAAATAAGGGTTTTGTTTTCATTTTCATACGGTCTTTCCTTTGGAATAAATTTTGGGGATAATAAAGGTAAATTCGGAGCCTTGGCCAAGGCGGCTCTTGACATTGATTTTTCCGCCATGGATAATGGCGATCGTGTTTGCGATATTGAGGCCAAGGCCTGTTCCGCCGCTTAAACGGGAACGGGCTTTATCAACACGATAAAAACGCTCGAAAATATGCTGGAGGTCATCTCTGTCAATGCCGACGCCTGTATCCTGAATAGCGACAAAGGCATTTTCTTCATCTTCAGAGATCGTCACTGTGATCTTTCCGCCATCCTTGGTATATTTGATCGCATTATCCGTCAGGTTGCTGATCGCCTGTCTTACCATAACGGCATTGCATTCGGCATGGACGACTTTTGTTTCGATCAGGTCAAGACTGATATTCTTTTTTTCTGCGATCGGGATGAGCATCATGACGATCTGCGAAATAAGGTCGCCCAAATCGACATTTTCTACTTCGATAACATCGGTTTCATCATCCATTTTCGTGATATAGAGCAAATCGTTGATCAGGTTTGTCAAACGGTCGAGCTCTTTATCGATGTCACCGAGAAAATCTTTTAAAACGGTCGGATCGATCTGTGAATCCTGATATAAAAGAGATTCCACGAGAATTTTCATAGAAGCAAGCGGCGTTTTCAGTTCGTGGGAAGCATTGGAAACAAACTGATTTCTCTGCTTGTCTACGTTCTGTAGTCTTCGACTCATGGTATTGAATGCCTTGGCGAGCTCGGTCAATTCATTGTTGCCTAAAGGCAAAACTCGCGCTTTATAATCGCCATGTGCGATTTTCAAAGAAGCATTACGCAAATCATCGATCGGTCGAGAAATATGATTGGTCAGGTAATACGACAGGATAACGATAAGGAGCATTGCTGCACCAAAGATCATGAGATAACCTTGTGCAGTAGCCTGCGTTTGGCTGACGATATCCTGTATGCTTTGCGAAACTAAAACAGCGCCTATGATTCTGGAATCGCGGATAATGGCAGAAGTAAAATAGACAGCCCAGAAAGGTGTGTCTGTTTGGTCTGTGATCTGATGATAGCCGTAGGAGTCTGCTTTTGTTCCGGTCAAAACCTCCAACAGTTCACGTGACTGAACAACGCTGCCGTTCAAAGCGGAAAAGCTGTCCATCTGCACGACTGCGGCTTCATTGACGATGATGATGCGGCAAGATAATTCCTGCCCATGTTCGACGATTTTGTTATATAAAGACCGTGCATTTCCGAGAGCAAGGTCCTGTGAGACTTCATTGGAAAGTTCACCTGTTTCCATAGACATTGTGGTGATCTTTTCGGAAAGCAGTTCACTTTCGGTCATGCGAATAGAGATCAGTGCAATAACAAAAAACGCGACCGCCATCAGACATACATATATGATAATAAACCTCCAGCGTATGGAGGTTTTCAGTTTATTTATTTGCGAAATAATAGCCAACACCCCACTTTGTCAGGATGTACTCCGGTCTTGCCGGGTTTTGTTCGATCTTTTCTCTTAATCTGCGGATATGGACATCGACAACACGGAGGTCGCCCTGATGCTTCCAGATAATATCGAGAATGCTTTCTCTGTCGTAAACTTTGCCTTTATTTGTAATGAAAAGGTACAGAAGATCAAATTCTTTAGCAGTAAGGTTGATCTCATCGCCGCTGATCGTTACGCTGCGGTTTGCCGCATCGACAAGCATATCTCCTGCACGAATGGCATCACTGTTGTTTTTGATGCGAAGGTTATCTGCACGGCGCAAGATCGTCTTGATCCTCGCTTTGAGTTCAAGCACATTGAAAGGCTTTGTCATATAATCATCTGCACCGTATTCGAGGCCCATGATCTTATCCATATCGGCATCTTTTGCGGAAAGCATGATGATCGGGACATCGGAAACCAGTCTTACCCTTTGGCAGACTTCCATACCATCGATCTTTGGCAGCATGAGGTCAAGCAAGATAAGATCGTATTTTTCCGATTCAAATTTTTCGAGTGCTTCTTCACCGTCATAAGCGACATCGATCTCATAACCTTCCTGTTGTTCAAGGTTAAAGCGAAGTCCTTTGACGAGAGTTGGTTCATCATCGACGATCAAAATTCGTTTTGCCATAAATTTTACCTCTTATGCTTTTAAAAGCTTTACAATGAGTGAACAGATAATAAGAGCGCTTTGCCTGTCTGCCTTAATGATGAAGCCCTTATTTGATTTTTGGATTTCGGCTTTGCCGTTATTTTTGCTGATGATCTTTGCGGTCGCTTCCGTTAAAAACTCCGCCTTGCTGCCGCTGAAATTGAAGATATATTTTTCCTCGGAACTATCCAGCACTTGGTTCAAGGTATTTTTTAAATCGTCTGTTGCGTCGGTATTGATGGCAACTTCACAAGCGGCTTTCTTGTTTTCCAATACGATGAGGTTTTCTTTTGCTTCGGGTTTGATATTGCCAAGGACAGTCGCCTCTTTTTTATCATTGCTGAGCGCATCTTTGGATGGCTGTTTGCTGCTGCCAAAGATCTCTGTTCTGGAAACAGGTTTCGCTTCCGGTTTCTTTTCTTCTTCAACAACAGGTGTTTCTTTCGGTTTTTTGAGGCTGATAACAAATGCGATAAGAGCCACTAAGGTCAGCGCGGCAAGTGCACAGCTGATGATGATTCCGGCTGTTGTATGCAGAAACAGCATGGTATAGCCAAGATACGGAACAGAAAGAAAAGCTTTTCCAAGAAGTGCTTCTTCATGGATGGAAACGATGATGTTCCCTTCTCCATCGCACATCTGCACAGTATCTTCGGTCTTTCCGTAATAATACAGAATATCGATTCCTTTTTCGGTTTTATAGGCATAAGCTTCTTTTTCTTTTAATGCGGCTTCACCGATCAAAACGACACTGCCTTTTTCGATCGGGATCGTTTCGCCCATATAGGCAGCGAGTCGATATCCGGCGATCTCTGCCGTCATTCCCGCTTCACCGGTAAAAGCGGCAAAAACGGAAAATGCCGATACCATGATCAGCAGCAAGGTCATTAAGGATAAAAAGAAAGATTTTAAAAAGCTTCTTTTTGCAGGCATATTGCACCTCTGCAACGTATATTTTTTTAATTATACCATTTTTATGGGAAAAATTGCAACCGATAGGCGGCTTATTCGTTTAATTCATCGAGAGAAAGTGAATATCCGGGCATGCATTTTTCCATAAAATAGCGAACGGAATCGAGATCGATCGCATCGATACTCGATTTTATATTATTGGCGGCCTTTTCAAATTCATGGTTGCCGCTGCGAAGCTCTTCCATGCACTTGATATAAGCACAGATACGGTCTGCAGCTTTGACATAAATATACTCTTCAGCTTCTTCATGGAAAATCAGTGATGAATACTCTTCCTGCAATTCTACGGGAAGCATTCTGATCAGCTTTTCAAGACAGTTTTCCTCAACGAGCAGAAGTGCATTTTTCAGTTCGGGGCTGAAATATTTGATCGGCGTTGCGATGTCACCGGTAAAGACTTCGCCGGCTTCATGGAAAAGCGCAAGCTTCATGACGATATTTTCATCGATATTTTTTCCGAAAATTTTGTTTTCGATCAAAACAAGCGCATGCGCGATCACAGCAACATCAAAAGAATGTTCTTTAATGTTTTCATCCTGCGTATTGCGCATGAGACCCCATCTTTTGATATTTTTCATTCGTGAAAGATAAGCAAAAAAATTATACATAATGACTCCCTCATTTGTTCTGTTTATCGATTTCGAGGCATATATTATTTACAGGAAAGGTTGGATTATGGAACGAAGAAGAAAAGAAAAAGTGAATAAAACAGCGATATTTGTCTGTGCGGCATTATTTATCATCTCGGCAGGTCTGTTTTTCCTGATCGGACAAAATAACAATGAAGATGCGATCTCCGTTTTTTCTGCCGCGGTGGATTATGGTGAAATCACACCGATCGTACGTGATGCTTATTCCGGAAAAGTCATCGTAGGTGCAGAAATTGTTTTCCCGGAATATGATCTGTATTATACGACCGACGAAAAAGGCAGCTGCGGAAAGATAAGCCTTCCCATCAGGAGCAGTAAAAAATATCAGGAAATATTTATGAAGCCTTTCGGCGAAACGGACATCCTCATTTATGCGGATGGATATTTGCCGACGGCGCTTTTCGGGCTGCAGTTTTCACCGGAAAATCCGCGTGAGATCGAGCTTTTGATCGTTCCGGAAACAAGAAGTGATCTTTCGGGAAGCATTTTGTTAACTGAAGCACCTTACCGTGAATGGGCAGAAGCTTATATCGAAGAATTTCGCCCTTCAAAAAGCTCTCTGACAAATTCATAGGAATTCTTCATATCTTCGTCGCTTTCAAAATCCTTTGCATAGACTTCGATGATAACATTGCCGTCGTAATTCTGCTTCTGAAGAAGTGTTTTCAGATTTCCGAGATCATAATTGCCTTTTCCGGGCATGCAGGTCGAAACATTTTTGCCTTCGATTTCAAGACCGCAGATATGGACATTGCAAAGGCGTTCACCCATATAGGCGATATAATCTTCAACTGTTCTGCCGGATAATTGCGCCTGTTTGATATCAAGATTGAAGTGCAGATTGGGATTTTTTGTTTCGTTGAGCAATCTTTCGGCAAATTCGGGGTAAGCATACCAACACCAATAGACGTTTTCATAGGCGAAGCTGATGCCGTAATCCGCTGCGATCGTAGAAATGAGGTCAACATTTTTGCCGACATTTTTGAAATTGAGCTGATTTGCGGCAAGCGGCTTCAGAAACATTCCGCCGTGAAAGATATAATATTTTGCGCCGAGTCTTGAAGCTGCACGGAGAACTTTGCGGTACATATTTCTGGAATCTTCCGCTGCACGCGCATAAGTGGAAAAAAGCTGCAGCTCATACTGCATACCGACGGGATGAACGGAATCGATAGAAATACCGTTTTTATCCGCTCTTTCACGCAGCATGGAAGTAAATCCATCTTCATATTCCGAAGGTGCATTGAGGAAAACCTCTGCATGGGATGCACCTGCTTTTTTTATTGCTTCAAATGTATCTTCAACGAGCAGTTTGCCGAAATAACACGCTGTTGAAATGCCTGCTTTCATGTCTGAACTCCTGTTTCAAATTCTTTTCTTATTATAGCATTTTCTGTGAAAAAACAAAACTTTTATCTTAGCGTTGACGATGTTCCTTTTGTCGGATAAAATCGGAATATGGACAATCCTTAACGGAGATAAAAGAATGAAAAAGCTGCTTAAAAGATCTCTATACTTTCTGCTGCCGCTTGCGGCATATATTTTATATGAACTTTGCCATCAAAACCCTTATTTGACGGAAAAAATCTATTCTTCGCAAGTCTATCCCGTTCTTTCGGGGATCTTTTCGTATATGGCAAAATATCTTCCCTTTTCTCTTGCGGAATTCATGCTCTATGCGGCGGTGATATTTGCCGTTATTTTTGTGGTGTATATTTTTGCCGCTCTGTTCCGTAAAAACGATTTTAAAGACAAAATTTATCATTTCTGTTATCGCCTGCAGACACTCGCCATTATTTGCAGCTGTCTTTATGGATCTTTTGTCCTTTTCTGGAGCCTGAATTACGCAAGAATGCCGCTTGTTACGCATATGGGATATGAAGCTTCTCTGTATTCCGCGGAGGAACTTGGGAATCTGACGTTTAAGCTGATCGATCGTGCAAATGAAATGCGGCAAATAGTCAGCGAAGACGAAAACGGATGCTTTATCATGCAGACCGATAAAAAAGAAAGCATGGAAAAGGCGGATGATATTTTCGAAAACAACGCACTTCCCTTTATGAAAGAAGGCGGCGTTGCTAGTGTAAAAACACATACTGTGCCTAAACTGCTCTCTTACGGCAACATTCAGGGAATTTACTCACCTTTTACTTTTGAACCGAATGTTAATACCGATATGCCCGATCTGTATTTTGGGGCATCCTGCTGCCATGAATATGCGCACTTCAAAGGCTTCTGCAGGGAAGATGAAGCGGAATTTATTGCCTTTTATGTCTGTTATATGAGCGATGATATCGATTTCCGCTATTCAGGAACGATGACAGCGCTGATCCATGCACTTTCTGCGCTCAGAAAGGCAGATAACGAAAGGTATCTGCAAGCGAGAGAAATGATTTGCGACGGTATCTGGCGTGATTTTTCACAGCACAACCTTTATTGGGATGAATTTGAAGGAAAAGTCGAAGAAGTTTCCGAAGCGATCAACGATAACTACTTAAAATCAAACAAGCAGGAAAGCGGCGTCAAAAGTTACGGACGCATGCTTGATATCCTGCTTGCCATGGATAGAGCCGGTGATTTTTAATTTTTAACAACAAATTCTTTGATCATTTGGAATGCATCCGCTTTGACGGCAGGTTCATTTAAAATTTCATGCCGCATTTCGGGGAAGATTACGGATAAGACAGATTCTTGTCCGTATTTTTTATAGTTTTCTGCCGTTTTTTCGGAAGCTTTCCCTCCTTTACCTGCACATGGGTCAAGCTCGCCTGCGAAGATGAAAATGGGCTTCTTTTTGTCTTTCAGGCTGTAAAACTCTTCCGTACAGGATTTTCTTGTTGCCCACATCATTTCGGCGATGTATTCCGCAGAAACGACATACCCGCAAAGCGGATCATCAAGATAACGCTGAATAACACCTTCATCTGTACAGATAAAATCCGAAGGTGTTTTTGTTTTGCCGATCCTGCTGTTCAGAGTACCGAAAAGCAAGGTATGCACAAATTTGCTCGGCTTTTTATTGTTCTTTCTGAAAAGCGATGCGATCATATGCACGAGCGCAGGTTCAAGAAAACCGAGGTCGGCTGTTCCCGAAAGAATAAGACCTTTGAAGGATTCTTCCTGCTGTTTCATAAAGAGCCTTGCCAGATAGCTGCCCATACTGTGCCCGAAAAGGTAAAAATCTTTATCCGGATATGCAGTTTTGACGGTATTCAGGAAAACTTCCATATCGGAAAGCAGCTGCAGAAAACCGCCTTTGCCTTCTTCGAGGAAAAAGCCGAATTCACCATTTTCGTTGAGGCTTAACCCATGATTGCGGTAATCATGCATGAAAAATGCTATGCCGTTTTCCGCAAGATATTCGCCGAATTCGTCGTATCTTGCGCTGTGTTCGATCGAACCGTGGCAGCCGATAAGGATCGCTTTTATTTCATTTTGCGGAAGCCATTTGCGTGCTTTTAATTTCCTGCCGTCATTTGCCGTGAATGCAAAAATTTCCATGACTACTCCTTATTTGATAAGATCTGCGTACTGTGCATTTGCTGCTTTTAAAAGATCGTCGGGCAGAAGCTTTAACTGCATACCGATTTTTCCGGCACTGACGACCATATGGTCGAGCAGAATCGCACTTTCATCGATAAAAGCAGGAAAATCTTTTTTCATGCCGATCGCTGTGCAGCCTCCGCGGACATAACCCGTAACAGGTGTGAGCTTGGAAAGCGGAAGCATGGTGATTTCTTTTGTTCCTGCGGCACGTGCGGCTTTTTTCATATCAAGTTCTTCCGCAACGGGAATGATGAACACATAAAAATCCCTTGGGCCGCCTTGCGCAACGAGTGTTTTATAAACATTTTCGGGATTTTCGCCGATTTTCCCTGCAACGGTTACGCCATCAAGCGCTGTTTTTGCTTCATACAGCAGCACCTCAAAAGGGATATTTGCCGTTTCCAAAATGCGCATAGCATTTGTTTTGATCATTTTTCGACTCCTGTTAAATCAAAATCGGGGGTAAAGCTGCTTTCTGCACTGCCTTTTTCCTGAAAATAGATCTGTTTGATACCGATTATTTCAGCATATTCGGCAACTTTATCGTATTCAAAGCTTGTCAGACGTCGATTCAGCTCAGAATAAGGAAGTTTTTCTTTTCTCGGAGTATATTGCCGCATCAGGCTGATACGGACATCTTCGGGTACATTTTCCTTTATCCAGTCAAGAATGTGCATACTGTCTTCTCTATGCCCCGGAAGAACAAGATGGCGGATAATGACGCCTTTTTGCATCATGCCATCGCTGTCGTATTCGGCTTTTCCTGTTTGCCTGATCATTTCCAAAATAGCTGCCGATGCTGTTTCAAAATAATCGGCAGCACCCGAAAATTTTCCCGAAAGCTCCGGCGAAAAATACTTCAGATCGGGAAGATAGATATCGATAAGACCTTCGAGCGATTGTATTACCTCAAGCTTTTCGTAACCGCCGCAGTTATAGACAACGGGAATATGGAGTTTTGCCTTTTCGATTGCTTCGGGCAAGAGATGCGCATAGTGCGTAGCTGTGACAAGATTGATATTATGTGCGCCCTGATCCTCGAGCATTTTCATCATATCCGCAACTTCGGCGACGCTGACTTTTTTGCCGAAATGTTTCTGGCTGATCTCATGATTTTGGCAAAAGATACAGCGAAGTGAACACCCCGAAAAAAAGATCGTTCCCGAGCCGTTTTTGCCGCTGATGCAGGGTTCTTCCCAAAAATGCAGAGCCGCTCTGGCAACGACGGCATCTTTTGGCATACCGCAGTAGCCGAATGTATTTTCTCTGTCTACACCGCACATACGCGGGCAATCATAGCATTTCATTTTTCGATAAAAAGCCTTTCCATCAGGTTTTTGATTTTCTTTTTTCTGGCTTTTTCAAGGCTCTTATTGCGCATGATCTCGTAAACTGCGCCTTCTTCCGCATCGGGAAAAAGCGAAAGCGGCAAATGCAGCATACTGCCATCTTCCGTTTCTGCAACAGCAATATTGTCATGGATCCTGTCAATCGTCAATTTCATCTGTATTCTCCTTTACGCGCATTTGGAGCAAGGCTCATAACCCCATGCTATCGCACGGCTTTCTCTGATTTCCTCGGAAGCTTCATCAAAATAGATGCAGTCTTCCGTATGATATTTACTGCCGTTTTCCGTGATATAAACATAGCGATCCGATGCAGATTTTACGGCAGGTTTTAATTCGCCATCGGGTGTTTTTAAGGTTTCACCGTCGGTCGAAATACAGAAGGTTCCGAGCTGATCCGTTCTATAAATCGGAATACCGGTGAGTCTTTTTAATACTCTTTCCTTCGGGTGACCGTAATCATTGTTTGCGCCGACACAAATTGCCGCACAATCGGGATCTACCGCATCGAGAAATTCCTGCGAAGTCGAAGAATTGCTGCCGTGATGACCGACTTTTAAAACATTGGAAGAAAGATCCGCTCCGGAACGAAGGACCTCATCTTCCGCAAAGGTTGTCGCATCGCCTGTGAAAAGATAGCTGATATTGCCGTATGTCAGCTTCATAATAACGGAATAATCGTTGACATCCTCATATTCATCGGAACAAGGGCCAAACATTTCCGCATGAACGGAACCAAGATCAAAAGAAACGCCTGCCTTTGCCGTATTGATTTTCAGGCCTTCTTCTTCAATGGCTTCGAGCATCTTTTCAAAAGCCGTAGTATTGGCAGATGCATACGGCATATAAACGGATTTGACTTCATAATCCCAAAAGATGGTTGCCATTCCGCCCATATGGTCTGTATGTGGATGTGTAGCAATGACGATATCGAGCGTATCAATACCTTTTTTATCGAGAAAACCCGTCACGGAATCAATATTTTCGTATTCGCCGCAGTCGATCAGCATGGTTTTGCCTTCGGGGCTGATGATAAGCGCACTATCGCCTTGCCCGACATCGATAAACCAGACTTCCATTTCTCCGCTGCTGACAAAATCGTGATCGATATTGTCTTCATAGTCGTTATAGGTTTCTTCATAATCGCCGTAGAGCAATTCTTCCGTTACCGCATAAAGAATATCCTCTGCGATCGTACAGCCGGATAAAAACATCACGGCACATATCGTTATTATTAATAATTTCTTCAATTTCATGTTGTCTGCCCTCAATTGTTTTTTCTTATTATAACAGAATCAGGCGAACTTTACAAAAATATGAATTGTACTTTTCCGGTCGATTGCTTATAATATTTTTACCAAGTTAAGGGAATAAACGCATGAAAAACAAATTCTATGGTTTAAATAAAAACGAAGTTGAACTGTTAAAAAGACAGGGAAAAGCCAATATAATCCCCGAAAAGAAGTCGAAATCTGTCGGGATGATCATTCGGGATAATATTGTCTCGCTTTTTAATCTGATCAACTTTATTCTTTTTGTATTGCTTTTTGCAACGGGAAACTATAAAAACACGCTGTTTATGATCATTATCTGCACAAATATCTGCACAGGTATTTTTCAGGAGATCAAGGCAAAACGCACGATCGATAAAATGCGTGTATTGACAGAAGCCTCTGCAACCGTCATTCGCGAAGGCAGACGTGAGCGCATTCCCGTTTCGGAGCTTGTCCTTGGCGATGTTTTTATTCTCCGTGCAGGAGATCAGATCTCTGTTGACGGTATCGTTCTCGAATCGGATGACCTCGAAGTTAATGAAAGCCTTATTACCGGGGAAAGCTACCCCATTTTGAAAAAAGAACATGATGAGCTTTTATCGGGAAGCTATGTCGTTGCCGGCATGGCTATAGCTAAAGCAACAAAAGTCGGACAGGATTCCTATGCTTCCGATCTTATGAACGAAGCAAAGAAATATAAAAGAGCAAAATCCGAGATCATGGTTTCGCTTGGCAGAATTATTAAGCTTGTTACCGTTTTTATTGTACCTTTAGGCCTTGCTTTATATTTTTCCACGGTATTTCGTGCCGGTGTCAGTGCAGAAGAAGCACTTGTTTCGACAGCTGCAGCCGTGATCGGCATGATCCCCGAAGGATTGATGCTGCTCACAACGGTTTCTTTTGCTGCAGGAACGATCAAACTGTTTTCCCATAAGGTCATTATGCAGGAACCTGCAGGTATGGAAGTCATCGCAAGAGTGGATACCCTTTGCCTCGATAAAACGGGAACTTTGACCGAAGGGAAACTCCGCGTCGAAGATACCCTGTTCTTTGACGATGAAAACGATGTTTCTAAATTACTTTGTGCATTTTCGGCGGCTTTTGAGGACAAAAACTTTACCTTATCCGCGATTTCCGAAAAATATAACCGCGGCATTTATTGGCAAATTAAAGAGAAAACAGCCTTTACATCCGAAAGAAAATATTCTTCAATTCTATTTGCCGAATACCCGAACAGACTTTTTTTAGGTGCACCGGAGATCCTTGACATCGAGATTGAGAAAAAAGATTTAGCGCATGATTACGAGAAAAAAGGTTTCCGTGTTCTGGCTTTTGCCGAAGAAACGGAAGGAAAACTGCGCACATTGGCGCTAATCATGATCCTCGATTCTCCGAGAGCCTCTGCAAAGGATACGCTTGCTTATTTTAAAAAACAGGATGTCGATATCCGCATCATTTCCGGGGACAGCCCCGAAACGGTTGCCAATATTGCTCGTCTGCTTGCGGTTGAGGGTTATGAAAACAGCCTTGATTGTTCACGCGTCAGCGACGAAGAGCTCCGTGAAAAAGCAATTAATACAAAAATTTTCGGGAGAGTTTCCCCCTATCAGAAAAAGATCATCCTTTCCGCTTTAAAAGAAGCCGGAAGAACCGTTGCTATGACCGGTGACGGAACAAACGATATCCCTGCGTTAAGAGAAAGCGATTGTGCGATTGCCATGGCTTCGGGTGCGGATTCCGTCAAATCCGTTTCGCATATCATCGTCAGTGATTCGGATTTTTCTCATTTGCCATATATCGTCGCAGAAGGAAGGCGTGTCATCAACAACATTGAACGAGTGGCATCCCTTTTCCTCATCAAAACAACTTTTTCGGTGCTGCTTTCGATTTTCTATACGATCGTCGGCGGAGATTACCCTTTTATGCCGCTGCATATGTCTCTCGTCAGCAGTACAGCAGTCGGTATTCCGGCATTTTTCCTTGCGCTTGCACCGAATAACACCCGCATCAAACAAGGATTTTTCAGAAGGGTCACCTTGACGGCAATTCCTTCGGGTATTATGATCACATTGCTCATGATCTCGCTCGAAATTTTTATGTCTTTCGGATGGATCAACGCAAATGATGTGCATTTAAGTTCGCTTATGATCGCAGAATTCATCAGTTTATATACCCTTTTTCTGATCATTCAGCCGCTTGATCTGCCGAAAACGCTCTTGTTTATAGCCATGTGTGCAGGTTTTGTTCTGGCACTTCTGCTTTTCCCTGGGCTTTTCGAGGTGCATATTCCGGCGATCAATACGATGATCACCGTTGGGATCATGCTGATGATTTCGCTTTTCCTTATCAGATTGATTCAGCAGCTTTACAAAAAATATTCTCACGATCTTTTGAAAAGCGACTGATTTAATCCTGTCTTATCGCTTCCGCAGGATCAAGGTTTGAAGCCCGTATTGCCGGCAAAATACCGAAAATGAGCCCCACGACAATGGAAAAAACAACGCTGACAAGGATTGCCGAAAACAACAGCTTTACTTCAAGACCGATGATACTGCCGATCGCTGCCGTTAAAATTGCGCCGAAAATGACGCCTATTGCACCGCCGATCAAGGCATACAGAATGGATTCCATAAGAAACTGCAGAAATATGCTCTCGTCCGATGCGCCGAGGGCTTTTCTTATACCGATCTCACGGGTTCTTTCCGTAATGGTAACCAGCATGATATTCATGATCCCAAGTCCGCCGACGATCAGCGAAATCACAGCGACTGAGGCAATGACCAGTTCGAAAGTCATGAGAATTTCATCAACATTTTCGGCCTGTTTGCTCATATTGATCGTGCGGAGCTCACTTCTTTTGTTTTGCTGCAAAAGCTCCAAAGCTTTATCGGCAACGTCGCTTAGTTTTTCATCGTTTGATGCCGAAACGGAGATTTCGCTCAGGAAATTGACACCGGTTTCTTTTTCAAAGGTCGTGATCGGGATATAGGATTTGACAACAAAGATCGAATCAAACAGCGGTTTCGTCATTTTTTCCACGCCGATGATCTCATAGTCCTGTTTGGCGATTTGGACATATTCGCCGACAGCTTCTTTCGGATCACGAAAAAAGGATTCGCAGGCTTCATAGGAAAGCACGATACTGCGCCGTTTATACTCGAGATCATTTTCATTGATGAATCTGCCTGCCGATAATTCTTTATGTTCGATCTCAATAAGCTCGGGCGTTGTTCCGCTGATTTCGCAGGGGATCGACTTTCCGTTATAGGAAATATGCGTTTCAAAAAGTGATTGCGGACAAATGATCGCTTCTTTTTGTAGATTTTGATGAAGAAAATCGACGTCTTCCCGTTTGAGCGAATTTTCTGCATCCTGCCCGAAAAACAGCACACGGTTCAAACCGAATTTTTCAAGTTCGGATGAAATCTTCTCTCCGCCGGCTTTTCCGACGCTTAAAACCGCAATTAAAGCAGAAATGCCGATGACGATCCCAAGAACAGTCAAAAGCGATCTGAGTTTGCTTCTCACGATTTCCCGATAAGCATTTTTAAAAATATCACAGATCAGCATATTCTTCCCTCTGAAAGGACATATCTCTTTTTTGCTCTTGAAGCCGTATAATCATCATGTGTGATCATGATGATGGATGTTCCCTGGCTATTTAACTCTGAAAAAATATCCAAAACTTCTTTACTTGCATTCCCATCAAGGTTTCCTGTTGGTTCATCTGCCAATAATAACGGCGGGTTATTTGCCAAAGCCCTTGCAATAGCAATGCGCTGGCATTGTCCGCCGGACAATTCTTTCGGAAAATGATGCATTCTGTTTTCAAGACCTACTTTTTTCAGCAGTTCCTCTGCTCTTTTCCTACGGTCTTTTGCGGGTATATTGGTGTATAACATGGGCAGTTCTACATTTTCAAGCGCTGTAAGCTTTGGCAGAAGGTGAAAAGCCTGAAAAACAAAGCCGATCGAACGGCTTCTAAGGAAAGTATTTTCTTTTTTGCTGATCTTTCCGATATTTTTTCCGCAAAGAAGGTATTCGCCTTCATCTGCTTTATCAAGACAGCCGATGATGTTCATTAACGTCGATTTTCCGCTGCCTGAAGGGCCGGTAATTGCCGCAAAATCATTTTCATATAAAACGAAATCAACTCCACAAAGTGCCTCGATACTTTTTTCATTTTGCCTATATCGCTTCTTTATGCCTCGAAGTTCAATTATCCTGTTCATTTATCCTCTTTTCTTTTGCCGAAACACCGTTTTTGACGTCATCCGATAATTCTGTGATCAGTTTTTCCCCCTCAAAAAGACCGCTTATCACCTCGATCATATTTCCGTCGGAAATGCCTGTTTTGACTTTTCGCTCTTCAATAATCCCTTCAGTATTTAAAATATAGACGGTTTTATCTTTACCGAGAGCCATGATCGGAATGAGAAGCGTTTTGGTCTTTTTCTGCAGAATGATCTCAATTTCGGCTTCAGCGCCTGTTTTTAAACCGATTAGTGAATCCGGCGTAATTTCGATCGGGATCAGTTTATTCCCGGTTTCCATTTGGACAAAGGTATCTTTGATATCCGAAATTTTTCCAAGAAATGTTTTATAGGAACCGGAAGCCTTGAAACTGAGGTTCATGCCTATATAAAGCTTGGAAGCGGTTTCTTCGTCAATGAACGCTGTTATACAGAGCGAATCGGGATCAGCAATATAGGCAACCGGTTGCCCACAGGCGACAGCAGAACCTTTTTTGACTAAAATATCGATAAGAATACCGTTGCTTTCCGCAGTCAGCGTACATTGATCGATCATTTTCTGCAGTTCTTTTCTTTTTGAGGTAAGGCTTTCCTTTTTCATCGTAATATCCGCAGCGTATTCACTTTGTATTTCGTTAAAAACAAAGGTATCTTCTTCATGTTTCATGGCTTCAAGAAAGGCAGCATAATCCATGGCGGCGTTTTGTGCGGCAAAAAGTGCATATTCTTTTTCTTCCGAGAGCTGATCGATTTCAGAAAACACCGTTCGCGTGTTGTTGATAATGGTATCGAGTTCTCTTTCCGTTCGGCTGATCTCATCGACATAATCATCGCTTTTCAAAAGAATTACGCTTTGCCCTCTTGTGACTCTGTCATATTGATCAAAACACAGCGTATCCACGATACCGTCGATCGTGCTTGTCACAACGCTGATCGATTTCGGTTCAACTGTCCCGTAAATCTCAATTCTCTCGCAAATATTTCCTCTTGTGACTTCTTCGCAAACTACTTCGGGTTCTTTTGGCGATGATAACCATATTACCGATATGGCTGCGATCATCACAGCAGCAAATACCAATATCTTTTTCATCAAATTTCGACCTTTCCTATTTTAACAAGGATATTCTTCCGACTTTTTAAAATTTGTATACCGAAAAAAGTGTCAAAATATGATTTTGTGAATACTATAAATTAAAAGGAGGTGGGTTATGTATAGCGACAGAGAGCTCCTTGCAAGGCTGATCCAATGCGAAGCAGGCGGTGAAGGCGATATTGGCATGCGTGCTGTTGCAACGGTCGTGATGAACCGTGTGCATGCACAAAGCGGTGAATTTGCAAGAGTCAGCAACGGCGGCAGCATACGGAACATCATCTTTCAAAACGGACAGTTTACCTGTGCAATGGAAAATGTTCGCGGGCAATATAATCCGCAGAATATTTACAACATGAATCCGCAGGACATTCATTATGCCATTGCGGATTGGGCAATCTCCGGCGGAAGACATGATGAAACAGCGGATTCTCTCTTCTTTTATAATCCGTATTCCGATACATGTGCCTATTTCTTTCCCAAAGGCGGTTCGGGTGCATTTCATATTCGTGTTTTGAACCATTGTTTTTATTATCCCACCGATAATTACCACCAAACATGAAAGGAAACTCCATGCAGTATAACGATACCTGTTCCAATTGCAGCAAAAGAATCCCTAATATGAAAAATGATGTCACAACAAGTGTGATCGGCGGAAGAATGATCAAAGAAAACAGCGGAAGCTTTCATACCGAATCACAGCACCCGAGCAAAAATACAAGCAATTACATACCCGGTATTTCCGATAATAAAAACACGGCATCCGTCAATAATCTGCCATCAGCACAGAAAATGCCTATGAATATGACGGAAAGCATTGGCATCATGCCGGAAAATGACATCATGAACAGCAGCGACCTCTCAGGCGCCTATGATCCTTCTTCGATCAAATACCTAAACGGATTTATGCGTTCGCAGATAGGCAGAAATATCGGCGTGGAAATGCTCATCGGAACAAATAATATTGTCGAAAGGGACGGTATTCTTTCCGTTGTCGGGCATAATTATTTTGTTCTGCATGATCCGAAAACACAGAAATTCTCCGCATACAGTTTTTACGAGGTAAAATCTGTCCATGTTCCGTACATAGTGGATGAAGCATAAGCTTCTGTAACTTACTATGTTCATATAAAAAAAGCTCCGCATTGCGGAGCTTTATTTTTAATCTATGCTGACATCGGGAAGATATTTTTCTTCGGAAATGTCGATTCGTTTAAAACCTTTTGTTGTATTGTCAAATCCGGGCGTCGGTTCTGCGAAGAAAAGCCATTCGGAAGTATTATTCGGGTTTCTTCCGTGGGAAACATTTCCGCTTCCCGCGCGTTCGATCGCTACTTCATCGATCTGTTTTCCTCTGTATTCGGAAATCAAAAGCGTAGAATCCTGAGAACCAAGCTTGAACGAAGCATGAATTTCGCCGTTTTCCGTGATTTTATCTTTACCGGAAAGGAAAATGACTTTAATTTCGCCGGGTGCTAATTCCATTTCGGGGAAAATCCATTTTTTTGTGTTGTCCTTGCTGTCGGATAAGCCATAACCGCCGATCTCTATGCTTTCGGAACCGGTATTCTTGATCTCCACCCAAGGGAACCTGTCGCCATCTTCATCGGTCAGCGAATAGAGGTTTTCTGCCATATATTCATTGATCACGATCGGGCTTTTAATCAGGCTGCCTTCAAAATAAGGGCTATCCGAAGAAATACCTTCATTCAAGGCACCCGGTGTCGGCAAAGCATAAAACGCATAGCTGTCGTTTTGCGTTATGCCATAGGAAACATCATCCGGCATAGCAGGAACAACAAGCGCTGTGCACTTTTCGCCTTCTTTAAAAATGGAAATCGTTTCTCCATCGGAAGAAATTTTGAATCCCGTGCGCAAAATACCGTCATTTGCGGTATTACTTTCTTCATCCGTGCAGTAAATGATCATATATTCCCCAGTTCCGATTTTTTTTGAAGGGAAAATATATTTTTCCGGATCGTTTTCGTCGTCTGTCAGCGAATAGCCGGAAAGATCGATAGTCGAAGAACCTGCATTATAGAGTTCGACCCAATCGGGATAGCTTCCGTCTTCAGCTTCGAGCCAATATTCATTGCCGGACATGACCTCTGAAATTACGAGATCAGAAAGCGAATCGTTCTGCACATCAGTAATATTTTCTGTTTCTTCTTCCTTTTTGCAGCTTATCGGAAAGATAAGCATCAACGCCAAAAGAAAGATCAAGATTTTTTTCATCATGCCTCCAAAGAAACATTATATTCAAATATATTCTACCATGCGGTCGGCTTTCGTCAACAAACAAAAAGTAAATATTCAGGCAAGATAGTGTTCAAAAATATATCCTGCACCTGATACCTGTACTTTTTCCTGTTCTTTTTTAGATCTGATCGTCCAAAAGAACACGGGAGTATGGTATAAATACCTGACAAGGTTAAAAGATAACGCGTTTCTGCTCTCAAAATGATAAGCGATAAAATCCGGTGCGGATGCGATATTCAGGAACAAGTTTGTTAAAACAAAGCCAAGAAAACCCATCTTCTGCTCTGATTTGGAGAAATCCTGCGATAATTGCCCGCGGATAATGTTGGGTGCATTTTTCCTGAACCAAATAAGCACACGAGGATCAAAGGATTCGATCATATATGCACCATGATAGCCCGAAAGCAAATCCATGATCGCTTCGCACAAAGCACTGTTATTTTTTCCGGAAGGTTTTACCTCGATCAAAAGGGGTGTTTTCCCGTCAACGAGATCGAGAACTTCGGAAAACATCGGTATCTTCTCATCTGTATTTTCAAGTCTGTATGCAAAAAGTTCCGAAGAATCAAGCTCGCTGAGCTGTTTATCGACACCGCAGGTGCGAAGAAGACTGTCATCATGCATGACAAAAACTTTTCCGTCTTTGCTTAAGTGCAGGTCAAGCTCCATACCATAGCCATGATCAACGGCACACTTAAAAGCAGCAAGCGAATTTTCGGGGATTTCCTTTTCTTTATCATGAAGACCTCGATGTGCAAAAGGCGTCGTTAAAAAAGCTTTTGTCTCTTTTCTTTTTGAAAAACGGGGCAAGATCAAAAGAAGATACAGGACAAGCAAAGCGATTAAGAAATAAATAAGCAACTCTTAATCCTCCGAAGCAAATTGATCGAGAATTTTGGCTTTTTCCTGCGGTTTGGTATCGCCGTGTTTGACCATGCGCATGGTGAGGAAGCTTAAAGCGACAAAGAATGCACCGTAAGGGAACAGGAATGCATAGCCTGCGTTCGGGTCTGTGGAGCCAAGAATAAGATAGCCGTATTCCAGAATGAAACCGGAAAGTATCGGCGTTAATACCTGTGCGGCCTGCGATGCGGTGTAATAATAACCGGTATATTTACCGATGTTGCTGCCTTTTGCAAGCTCAACGACCATCGGATAACTGTTTACGTTAATCGCAGCCCAGCCTGCACCAGCAATAATGAAGAAAATTGTGATCCAGAACGAGTATGTTTTAAAGAAAGAGCCTGCAAAAAATGCCGTAAACAACAGAATAATGCCAAGAAGGATCGTCTTTTTTCTTCCGATCTTTCCCGAAAGAATACCGACAGGAACAAAGCAGACGATTGCCGCTGCCTGTGCCAAAATCAATGTAGAGGCAAAAGAGCCGCCTTTGAAGCCCCAGTAAACGCTAGCATATTTTGAAAAAGCCGTTGTGATGCCGTTATAGCCCATGAACCAGAAAAATACAGAAGCAAGGATGAAATACAGCGAACGTTTTTTCTGTTTGCTCATTTCCACAGCAGCGGTTTCTTCCTTTTCTTCTTCCTCAACAAGACCAAGCGCAGCCGTTTCCTCTTCAGCGATCTTCCTGAGTTTGTTTTCTTTAGTTGTTTTCAAAAGAATGACCAAGCTGATGAACATCAGAACCGCCGTAAAGGCAAATACGGGCATATAATCCGGATGATCCACAGCGGGAACAAGGAAATTGACCGATAAAAGAATGACAATACCGCCAATGGTACCCATAAGGTTAATGATCGCATTGGCTTTACTTCTGAAAGGCTTTGGCGTAATATCCGGCATTAAGGCAACGGCAGGACTTCTGAAAGTTGCCATAGCAAGAAGAAGTAAAAACAGCGCTATAAGGAAAAGGCTTAAATTTCTTGTACTTTCCGCGATCGGGAGGATCATCATAATGATGACCGCTGCTATTGTTCCAAAAAGTATGTACGGTGTTCTTTTGCCCAAGCGTGTGTTTGTTTTATCGGATAATGCGCCAAAAATCGGCAGTAAAAATAAAGAAAGGATGTTATCGAAAGACATAATGAATCCCGAAAAGACATCGTTGATATCAAAACTGTTTTTCAGGATCTGCGGGATAAGGCCATCATATAACTGCCAGAATGCACTGATCAAAAGAAATGCAAAACCGGCAAAAAGCGTTCTCTTCGTATTAAGTTTCATCATAAGCTCCTTTCATAAAACAAATCCATTCTAACATAAAGTGTTTGAATCGTAAACTAAAAAACCGCCTCTTTACGAAGCGGTTGAAAAAGAATCTTATTTTGCAGAGACTAATTTTTTGACGGATTTTTTGAAATCTTTCCAAAGATCGGTCATTTCAAATTCTCTGTTGTTGGTTATCCTCGGTACGAAGATCAGGATAACGACGAGCCTCAACACAGCAGAAACCACGAAAATGATCTTATAGTGATCGAGCGCAATGTTATTGGCAATAAAGCTATCCTGCATGGTCTGCAGAACTGCACCGCCGGTTAAGGTTCCGAGGAAAGAACCCAAAAGCGAAGTAAAGCAGGAATAGATCGCAATATAATTCGGTCTCTGGTCATCCGTTGCATAAGATAAAAGCGACGTCTGCGAAGCAAGGTTTACCGCACAGAGGAAAGCGTTTGCAACAAGGTTATACAGAAGCATGACCCACATGCTGCCGGGGCTTGCCATGAGCCAAATAAGCGGTGTTACAGCGCTGATAAGGCCAGCAAACCAGAAGATCGGTTTATGCCCATAGAAGTCAAGCTTTCTTCCCCAGAAAGGTACGATGAGCATCGTGATGATCGACGAAGCAACATTGCCTGCGAGTGTGACTTCCGTATTGGAAAGTGCCATATCGCCCAATGCATAACGTGTATAGAAAGAACCGGAAAGATTCGATGTAAAGCACCAGATCGTCCAGAAAATCATGAACTTGACAAAGGGCTTGTTATCAAAAATCTTTTTGAATACATCGCTGATTTTTGCGGAAGCATCCGTTTTCATGGGGACATTTTCAACGCCGATGAAGCTCAGCATATCGGCAATACCGAAAATACTGCCAATACCGAGGACGATCGCATAACCCTTATAGCCGGGAATGATGTCGAGGATATATGCTGTACCGATGCCAACGGTCAGGCTGATAACGGATATGATCCTGTCACGAACGGCAAGCCATCTGCCGCGGATACCGATCGGTACAAGGTCTGCCATCCAGGGAGTCCAGCAGACATTGATAAATGAACCAAAAACAGAGTTGATCCCAACAAGGAAAATCAACGACCAAATCCTGAGCCAGGAAGGATCCATCGGAACAAAATACGGGACAAGGCCAATGATCAACCATACTGCACGGGAGATCGTTCCGTAAAGCAGCATATACTTTTTGCGTTTATGCGTTTTGCTGACAAGTAATGCCGCCGGGATCTGCATCAATGTACCGACGCAGGGAATTGCAGTTAAAACACCATAAATGAAGTCATTTGCACCAAGCTCTGCAGCAAGGCCCGTTAATGCAGGACCCGAAGAGGTGATCGTAGACCACAAATTGCCGAACAGATTGCCGAATATCATCATCATGATACTGCGGCGTATTTTCTGCGGAAGATTCTCTTCATCATACAGCGCTGTAAACGGAGAATGCAGTTTCTTTCGTTCCATATGCATACCTCAATTCATTGGGAATCTATAGAAATAATTATACATTACATCAATTCACGCGTCAATAATTCCGGGTATTATTTCTCAAGTGTCTGCTCGATCATCTGCTCCATCATCTCTTTATTCAAAGCGCCTTCGACATATCCTTTGAGGTAGCCTTCTTTATCGATCATGAAAGTTGTCGGGTATGCACGGATACCGATCTGGTAGCCGATATATTCGCCGCCTTCATCCATTAAAACGGGGAAATCAATGTTGTTTTCTTCGATAAAGTCAAGAATATACTCGATATCGCCTTCTCCGCCGCTGTTTGGCGAAACGATACTGATGACGGCAACTTCGTCGGAATCTTTATATTCATGGTACAATTCGTTGATCTCGGGAAGCTCACTCTTACAAGGTCCGCACCATGTTGCCCAGAAATTAAGGAAAATGATTTTTCCTTCATAATCCGCAAGTGTATGTGTATTGCCGTTCTGATCGACAAGCGAGAATTCAGGCAGTTTATATCTGTTATCTTCCGTTGCTTCGGGTTCGGGTGTTTTTGTAACTTCCGGAATGGAGATTTCCTCTTTTTCGCTTGTTTCAGGTACATTTTCCTGTGTTGTGCAGGAAGAAGGAAGCATCGAAAGCTTTCCCGAAAGTGTATCCATATAACCGGTGAAAGTCAGGATGCCCATCAGGATCAACAAAACAGCACCGACTTTAACGGTATATTTCACAATATTACCGTGTTTTTTGAAGAAAGATAAGACAGAACCCGTAAAAAGCCCCGTCGCAAGAAACGGAATAACGAATCCGAGCGTATAAACAAGGATCAGCAGGAAGCCTTTTATAGAGCTTTCCGAAGAACCTGCCATCAGAAGAACGCTGCTGAGTGTCGGTCCTACGCAAGGCGTCCATGCAAAACTGAAGGTAAATCCCAAGAGAAAAGCAAGCCACGGACCCATGGCAAATCTGTCCAGGTCAAACGGAAGTCTTTTTTCCGTTTCGATCGCACCGCTTTTCTTAAAAATGCCGAGCTGATAAAGCCCGAAAAGCATCATGATAACGGCACTGATTTTTGAAAAGAGATCGCCGTATTGGTTAAAGAAGCGTCCTAAAGTCTGGAAACCGAGCCCCAGAACGATAAAGACAAAGCTGATGCCCAACACGAAAAAGAGTGTATTGATAAGGATGGTTTTTCGCGGATAATGAATCTCTCCATTTTCATCCTTTTTTGCAGCACCACCCGAAAGATAGCTTATATACAGCGGAACAAGCGGCAAGACACAGGGAGAAAAGAAGCTCAATATCCCCTGAAAAAAGACGACTGCCGCTGAAATACTCAAATTAAAATCAAAACCCATGATGTCCTCCTTTTTGATCATCTTATCATGTATTATACAAAAAGTAAGTTGCATTAACAACATTCAGATAAGGTTTGCACATTGATCTTTTCTTATTCTTGTTTTTATGTCAATTTGTTATTATAATAGAAATATCAACAAAAATTTCGGAGGCAATGATGTTAAATAACGCAAGACCTGTTGAAATAAACGGCAAATTCGAAGAAAATTTTGCAAGTGACCCTGCTCTTTCCGCAAAAAGACTGATGCTGACACGTACGGCTCTCGAAGAAGCTTCTTTTGATGCGATCGCTGCGGGCAAAATGCAGTTTGCTTTTTCCAAAGAAGTAAAGACTCTTCCCGTAACAAACCAGCTTTCGAGCGGCAGATGCTGGATCTTTGCAGCGCTTAACGTTCTTCGCGAAAAAACAGCAAAAGAACTCGGCCTTTCCAACCTTGAGTTCTCTCAGAATTATATCGCTTTTTGGGATAAACTTGAAAAGATCAATTATTTCCTTGAATCCATCCTCGATACAGCAGACAGAGAACCCGATGACAGAACCGTCAGCTTCCTCTTACAGACAGGTATCGCAGACGGCGGTCAGTGGGATATGATCGTTGCGCTGATCAAAAAATACGGCGTAGTCCCGAAAACAGCAATGCCCGAAACCTATCAGAGCAGCCATACAGCTATCATGAACCGCATGCTCAATATGCGCCTCAGAGAAATGGCTGCAGCACTTCGCGATGCTAAAAATGCAGGCAAAGATACCGCTGCATTGAAAGATGCCTTCCTGCAGGAAATGTATAATGCGCTTGTTATCTGCTTTGGCGAACCGCCGAAGAGCTTTGACTTTGAATATACCGATAAAAACGGCGTTTATCATGTTGAAAGAGATTTAACCGCAAAAGCATTCTATGACAAATATGTCGGCATCGATCTTTCCGAATACGTCAGCATTATCAATGCCCCGACACCGGATAAGCCCTTTGGTAAAACATTCACCGTTAAATACCTTGGCAACGTCATCGGCGCAGACCCGATCCTCTACTACAACGTCGAAATGGACACATTGAAAGACCTTATCATGAAGCAGCTCAATGATGATGAAGTTGTCTGGTTCGGCAGCGACGTCGGCAAATTCGGCGCAAGAAAAGAAGGTATCTGGGATAAAGCCTGCTTTGGCTATGAAACCGTTCTTTCCATGCCGCTTACGATCACAAAACAGCAGCAGCTCATGTATCGTGACAGCGCCATGACGCACGCTATGGTCATCACCGGCTATAACGTAGGTAAAGACGGTTCTCCCGATCGCTGGAAAATTGAAAACAGCTGGGGCGAAGATCGTGGAAGCAAGGGTTATTATGTCATGGGTGCAGAATGGTTTGACCAGTATGTTTATCAGGCCGTTATTCACAAGAAATATCTCTCCGCAGAAATTCTTGAAAAACTTTCCGATGAACCGATCGCGCTCGAACCCTGGGATCCGATGGGTTCTCTCGCATAAAAAGCATCATCTGAAACGCTGTGCATCCTGCATGGCGTTTTTTATTTATAAACTTTTTATAAAATTGTCCGTTTCGGGAACATTTTTATGTTATACTGCGTCTATAGAGAGGATAACAAAAAGGAGGACGAGCCTTGAGCGAAAATCTTCGTGAGAATCAGGAAATAAAGCCGATACTGCAATGCAGGGCTTTGTGTAAATATTATAAAATTGAAGATGAAGTCGTCAAAGCCTGCGATAAGATCGATCTCGATGTCTATCCGGGCGAATTTGTCTGTATCGTTGGCACGAGCGGTTCGGGAAAATCGACTTTGCTCTATTTATTGGCAGGGATCGAACGGTCAACAAGCGGTGAAATACAGATCTTAGGAAAAAGAACGGATAAAATGACGGAATCTGAGCTTGTCAAATTCAGGTTGGATAATGTCGGGTTTATCTTTCAGTCTTTTAACCTGATGCCGACGATGACTGCGCTTGAAAATGTCGCATTGCCTTTAACGCTGCGCGGCGTCAAGCATTTCCCGAGGTTAAAAGAAGCGGCAGGCATGCTGAAAACAGTTGGCTTGGGAGCAAGATTCAAGCATAAACCAAATCAGCTTTCCGGCGGTCAACAACAGCGTGTTTCGATCGCAAGGGCGATGGTTTCAAAGCCTAAAATTCTTTTTGCAGATGAACCGACGGGCAACCTCGACAGCCATACAAGTGAAGAGATCCTTGAACTTTTAACAAAAGAAGTCCGAGAAAACAAAACAACGCTCATCATGGTCACACACGATATGTCAAAGGCAAAATATGCCGATAAGATCGTCCGCATCACAGACGGACATATAGATGAAATCATTATTCAGGAGGAAAAACAATGAAAAAACTCGCATTTCTGATCGCAGCGTTGCTGCTTATCTCACTTATACCGCTGCAGGTCTTTGCCGCAGAAACAAGAGAGGAACTCATTTTCAATACAGACAGCTTTGTTTCCGAAGATTCGCAGGATAAATATATGAACGGAACTGTTTCCGGCTACCCCACAAACACAGCAGACGGAAGCCTGAAACTTCGTTTTGCCCTTTTAAAAAATGCAAAGGTCTCCGGCGATGTTACGGTGAAACCTGTCATTGATGCGGAATATCCTTTCGTTGCGGGAAATGTTATCGGCAAAATCAGTGGACTTACACAGCAGGATGCGCATTTCGATTTCGTTTTCCAACTGAAAGATAATGTTTACAATGGTGTTTACCCTGTTCGCTTCACAGCGGAATATTCGATCACGGAAGCAGATGCGCTTATCGGCTGTATTCAGGAATTCACGATCTATATTCGTGTTGCAGGAAAAGAACAGCCTGCACTTAAAACGGATGCGGTCAATTTTGACAACGCAGCAAAAGTCGGCGGAAGCTCTTATGCAGAGGGTTACATGCCCGTTCTCAATAAGAGCAACAAATACACCGCTCTTGTTGAAGTTCCGCTGAAAGACCTCACAAAAGCTGATGGCGATATTCTTGTGAGCTTCGTTGCCGGCGGCAGCTTCAAGCCGAGCAATGCCGTTGAAACACTCAGCAATGCAAACGATAAAGGCATTGCCATTTTTGAAGTCCAGCGTGCTTCGGAAACATATAACGGTATCTATCCTGCTGTTTTCCGCGCAGAATACAGCCTGAACGGTGAAAAGCTTTCCAAGGATTTCACGATCTATATTCAGGTCGCAGATAAAGCTGTACCTTCCGTTGGCGGTTCTGTATCTGCAACAAGTCAGCCTCGTGTCATGGTGACAAAATACACGCTCGACAGCGAATCTGCCGTTGCCGGCGAAGAATTTACACTGACGCTCGAAATCACAAACCAGAGCAATAAAACGGATGTCAGAAATATTAAAGTAACGGTTTCTTCCGGCGGCGAATTTGTTCCGGCAGACGGAACGAATGCACTTTTCATCAATGAAATCGAAAAAGAATGCACAGAAGAAGTCAGCTTCCGTTTCAAGACAATGCCCGATGCAGCACCGAGACCTGCTTCCATCAATGTGCAGATCGATTACGAAACACCGAAGGTCATGACCTATTCCGAAAGTGCCGTTCTTTCGATCCCGGTTACACAGCCGATTCGTCTGCAGATCGATGCACCTGTTGCGGATACCGTTGAACAAGGCGATACCATGGGCGTCAGCATGAAGATCTATAACCTTGGCAAGAGCCCGCTGTATAATGTTTCGGCAAGTGTTCGCGGTGAAGGCATCATGGCCGAAGAAAATTATTACGGCGGAACGATCGAAGCAGGTGGTACCAAAACGATCGCCATGGATATTATCGTTGATCCTTCTCTCTATTCCGATATGAGCGCAGGCAATGAACCGGCTGTTGGTGGAGACGAAGGCATTATGATGGACGATATGGCCGTCATGCCCCGTGAAATGTATGGTGGTGCGATGATCGACGGAGTTTATGGCGGTTCCGAAACAAAACAGATCTTCGGTGTCCTTGTTCTGACATACGAAGATGCAGACGGAAACATTTACACGGAAGAACGTGATTTTGCCGGCGGAGTCAACGTATATCAGGAATATATCGAACCCGATATGCCCGTTTTTGAAGAAGACATCATGATGGAAGAACCGAAACAGCCCACAAATTGGTGGCTGATCGGCGGCATTGCTGCAGGTGTTCTTGCCATCGGCGGCATTATCTTTGGCATCATCCGCAGAAACAAAAGAAAAAAGGAAATAGAAGATGCGCTTTCCTGACCTTTTAAGCACTGCTTTCAAAAATCTATATCAGCGAAAAGCGAGGACTTTTCTCACGATCCTTGGCGTTATCATCGGCACGATGTCCATAACGCTCATGGTCGCAGTCGGACTCGGCAGCCAGCAGCAGTTTATGGAAAGCATCGCACAGAGCGAGGATCTGACAAAAATCACCGTCAACCGCAACTGGAGCAATGATCCGAACAAGACAGGCGTTCTTGATAAAGAAGCCGTTCTCTATCTGGAAAGTCTTGAAAACGTCGTCAATGTTATTCCGATGAAGAGCATTTCGATCTACCTTGAAAACGAGAAATATGTCGGTGAGATCTATGCACAGGCGCTTCCTTTGGAAAAGCTGCAGAGTTATTCCGAAAAACTTGCCTGGGGAAAGATCGGCAAAAGCGGAAAAGAAGCAAAGATCTACCTCGGTGCGAATCAGCTCGAATATACTTTCCGCAAGAAAAAGAGCAACAAAGAGCTTTGGGAAATGCCCGTTGCGACCGATATTAAGCTTGAAAAGCAGGATTTTGAGATGTATTTCGGCGGATACTATATCTATCAGCCCGAATTCGGAACACCCGAAGACCTGAAGCTTCCCGATACGATCAATGCTGTCATCGGCGGTGTCTTTATGCAGACGGGAACGGAGCTCGATTACAACACCTATATCGATATTTCCTTCCTCGACGAAATGATCGAAGAACACGAAGATTTTGCAGAATACATCGGACTTTCCGAAGAATATGAGCAGGTCTATGTCTATGCGACGGATATGAACGCCGTTGAACCCCTGCTCAATACGATCAAAGAAGCCGGTTATGAGTGTTATTCTCCGCTTGAATGGATCAACCAGATGCAGGAAGAAAGCGCAAGACAGCAGTTTGTCTGGGGTGCTGTTGGCGCAATTTCGCTTCTCGTTTCTGCGATCGGTATCGCCAACACGATGCTGACCTCTATTATGGAACGAAGACGTGAGATCGGTATTTTAAAAGTTCTTGGCTGTTCACCGCTCAAGATCAACCTGATGTTCCTCATCGAAGCGGGCGTTATCGGTATTCTCGGCGGTTTGCTGGGTGTACTTTTAAGCTATGGCTTTGTTCTTGCTGCAAGATTCATACCTGCTATCAGCCAGAATATCTATTTCCACATCACATTGCCGCTGGCATTGGGCGCGATATCCGGATCCGCATTGATCGGCATGGTCGCAGGCATCTACCCTGCTGTTCGGGCAACGAGGATGTCTCCCTTGGCGGCATTGAAAAACGAATAAAAAATAACCTGCCGATAAAAGGCAGGTTTTCTTTTTCATAAAGGTATTTTTACAGCTGACCTGGTTTTTGCCCCCACACACGCCGTCTGGAAGGTTCGCTTATAAGCCTCTTGCTCCCCACTACTACTTCTCTCGGGGTACATTGCCCCCGGACGGACTTACATCTAAAATGCGCCATGCTCACGGAAACTTTGTTCCGCTTACGTGGATCGTTTTGCCCGCATCTGGCATCGAATTTCAACCACAGACCTGCAAAAATACCACAAATATTATAACAACAGAATATCAATTTCACAAGCAAAATTCATTTTCTTTTGCTATAATATGACCGAGGTGAGAACATGATAAGAACTTTTCAGAATAAAACGCCGGAGATTCACGAAAGCGCGTATATCGATGAAACATCCAAGATCATCGGCGATGTTGAGATCGGTGAAAATTCGAGCGTTTGGTGCGGTGCGGTTATCCGCGGAGATTTGCAAACAATAAAGATCGGCAAAAACTGCAATATTCAGGATAATGCCGTTTTACACACAGGCTATACAGAAGCGCTTGACATCGGCGACAATACCAGCGTCGGTCATATGGCTGTTCTGCATGGCTGTACGATCAAAGGGAACTGCGTTATCGGCATCGGTGCTGTCATTATGAACGGTGCAGTGATCGGCAAAAACTGCATTATCGGCGCAGGCAGCCTTATTCCGCCGGGAAAAGTCATCGAAGACGGATCCGTTACGGTTGGCAATCCCTTCAAAATCATCAGAAAAGCAAGTGAAAAAGATCTTTCCTATATCAAAAAGAATGCACAAGGTTATGTAGAATTAAAAGAAGAATATAAAAAAGCAGAGCTTAAATAAAAGCCCTGCTTTTCTTTTTAGTCTCTTTCTTTGATGCTGAGTGCCAGGTTGATATTCTTGATTCGTGTTGCCGCGGTATAATGGCCAACGATCGTAAAGAGCAGCATAACGAACAAGCTGATAAGATAAGTGCCTGCACCGCCGACAAAGGGATAGGATACGGAAGAGGTATCCATAAGGGAAATGATAAACGGCGTCAGATATGTGCAAAGCGGAATGGCAAGGATAAGCGAAACGATCAGCTGGAAAAGTTCTTCTGCCAATGCGGATAAAGCCAATTCCTGTCTTGTCATGCCAAAAATCCTTAAAAGACCATATTCATGTTCTCTTTCCGAAAGGTTCATCAGGTACATATTATATACAAGGACGAAACCCATCAAAAGCGAGAAAGCGATGATCAGATAAATACCGATATCAAAAAGTCTGAAGTTTTCGTTGACATCTTCTTCCTGCAGACGCCTGAAAGCGACGCTGCTAAAACCATCGCATGCATAAATCATCTGTCCGAAAGGAATTTCGGAAGCTTCATTCTGCAATTCAAAGACGATCGCGTTGGTAACATTCGGGATATCGACGATCTTTTTGAACTGTGTCAGCGAACAATACTGCGTAAAGATAGCATTTTCTCTGGCAATACCGTTGACAAAGAGTTCCTCTTCAAACTCTTCGCCGGCAAAACTGAAGCGCATTTTAATATAATCGCCGACTTGTGCGTCAAGCCGTTTTGCCGTATTTTCTTCAAGGACGATGCCATACTGCGGGATCGGCATTTTTTTGCCGTCGGTATCGTAAAGCGTGATAAGACTTCCATACTGCTCTACGGCGTTTAAAAGCACTTCTTCTTCTGCACCTTCAAAATGCAGGACAGCATCTGTATAGCTCATTTCTTCAAACGCTTTGACCTCGGAAGAAGCCCTGATACTCTGCATAGTTTCCGCATCGACAACGTTTTCAAAGAAAACCTGTGCATCGTAATTGAGTCTTTCTTCAAACAAATGCGCTGTGAGGTAATTCTTTGCGGTATAGAATGAAACTGACGTAAAGATCAGGAACATCGTCAGAACGATACAAAGAATACTGATGAAATAACGGAGTTTGTTTCTGAATGCGGCAAAGAGGAACAGCTTAAATCTTTCGGGTAACTTTTTGAAGATGAAGCTGACCAAAGCCGGTACTTTAGAGACAGAGCCTCTGTTTCCACGCATGGCTTCCGCAGGTTTTGTTCCGCTGATGCTGCCGATATTGGCATAAACCGCAGCCTGACCGACAAGAACCGTCAAAACAAAGACCAAAAGCAAGATAAGAATATTAAATGAGCTGCTGCAATACGGCAAAAGAAGCATTTCCTGATAAACATCATTGATAGCAGTAAGAAGCAGCCAGCCGAAAATCATGCCCAAAATATTGCCGATCAGCGTAATGGGCAGCATAAATGCGCTGTAGAGCTGCGCAATTTCTTTTACTTCAAAGCCAAGTGCACGCAGAATACCGATTTCGGATTTGTTTCTGCGGATGATCTGCCCGATGAAGAGATACAGGAAAAACAGCATGATCACGAACAAAGCGATCGGCAAAACAACAGAAATTGCCGCCAGCGGCTGTGTATTCTTATCAACTTCTCGTTTCAGAACGGAATTTTCATAGGTTTCTACTGTCAGAACTTTTTCGGGACCGATAGCAGCAACAATATTTTCACAGACTTTTTCTGCATCGACCTTTTCTTTGAGCAAGACGCTGATGCGATTGATCCCATCACAGAAATCATCGTATTCCACATAAAGAACGCCGAAATCGGAATGATCGAACCAGGTATGTTCATCTCTTGAGACACCGAGCCTTTCCGGAGACAAGACAAACCCGGCAATATTGGCTTCTATTGTTCCGACATTTGTATCGATGGAAACAGCACTTCCGACTTCAAGCTGATTTCTTTCGGCAAAATAGCTGTCCAAATAAACATTGGGCAGAGTTTCGCTCTTTTCTTCTTTCGAAACAAGATCAAGGCGCATAAACGCATCTGCACCTCTTGTAATGAGTCTGCCTGCCAAAATTCTGCCGTCAGCTCGCTTGAAAATAACATCCTCTGTATAGGAAAGATCGATCTTATCGATACCTTCGATCGTATTCAGTGCAGAAAAATCTTCCTGCTCTGCCTTTGCTGTCGTGATCGTAATATCCTGAAACTGATATTCCTCAATATATCTTTCGATGGAAAGCCTGAGCGATCTTTCGGAACCGACAGCTGCCGTCATTAACATTACGCCAAGCATACAGATGATGATCATGGAAATAAAAAGTTTCCTGTTTCGCCGGATCATTGGGCGAAGATTGTTTTCAATCAGTATCATGAATGCTCCTTTTACCAGCGAAGATCAAACGCACCGACAGGTTCTTTGTTTTCTGTAACTTCGGCAATTTTTCCGCCTTTGATGCGCAGGACTCTATCTGCCATTCTGGCAATTTCGGGATTATGCGTGATCAGGATCGTTGTGCAGCCTTCTATTTTGGTAATATTGTGCAGAATATCCAGAACTTCGATGCCATTATCGCTGTCGAGCGCTGCAGTCGGTTCATCCGCAAGGATCAGTTTCGGGCGCTTTGCCAATGCACGCGCAATGGAAACCCTTTGCTGTTCACCACCGGAAAGCTGTGAAGGATAAAAATCAACTTTTCTTGCAAGGCCAACCGATGCCAATGCTGTTTCGGGGTCAATGCTTCCCTCTGTCAATGCGGTAACAAGACGCAGGTTTTCTTTTGCGGTAAGATCTTCAAGCAGATTATAAGACTGGAAAATGAAGCTGACCGTATCTTTTCTGAAAGTATTGAGTGTTTTTTCATCAGCTGTGACCATAGATTCGCCGCGGAAGAGATATTCACCTTCAGTCACGGAATCAATGCCACCGATTATATTCAAGAGTGTGGTTTTACCGCTTCCGCTTTCGCCAAGGATGACGATAAACTCGCCTTCTTCAATATCAAGGTCTATACCACGGAGTGCTTTTGTTTCGATCGCACCGGTTTTATAGGTTTTTGTTATGCCTCGCAGACGGATCAGCGGATAGATAACAGCAGGCTCTTCTGCTGCAGGTTCTTGAGAAAGTTCCTGTGTTTTCTCATTGACGTCGGTTATTTCCTCTGTTGTGTCTGCGGAAATGTCCTCGATTTCCACAGCATTTTCTTCAGAAACAGCTTCGGGTTCTGCGTTTTCGGTTAAGGCATCATCCATTTCGTTTTCTTCAAACGAAATAGATTCCTCTGTCAAAATATTTTCTGTTTCACAGCTATCATTTGCAGATTCATCTGTTTTGGCTTCAACTTCTGCTGTTACAGTTTCTGTTACAAGATTCTCTTCAGTATCTTCAGAAATAAGTTCTGTTTCCTCGATTTCCACAGCATTTTCTTCAGAAACAGCTTCGGGTTCTGTTTTTTCGGCAAAGGC
>SVGZ01000011.1 GCA_015056045.1 Clostridiales bacterium
TGTAAGGATTTCAGCAGCCATAGCTGCGGAGTGTGTCATACCGGAGCAGCCGAGTGTTTCGACAAGTGCTTCTTCGATGATACCATTCTTAATGTTGAGCGTAAGCTTGCAGCCGCCCTGCTGCGGTGCACACCAGCCAATACCGTGTGTAAGACCGGAAATGTCGCTGATCTGTTTTGCCAGGACCCATTTTCCTTCTTCCGGGATAGGAGCCGGACCGTTATGCGGGCCTCTCTTTACGCACATCATTTGTTCAACTTCTTTGGAATACTGCATATGAGCGTCCTCCTTCATATGTGAAATAAATTTTTGCGAAGTCTCCATCTGCCAATCTTTTTGGCTCGATTTCCAAAATATTATAGCATTTTTTTTGACACTGTGGAAGCCTTTTTGGCTTATTTTTTGTCCAAAACGATACTTTTACTCAAAATTGATAAAAAAAGACAGCCGTCATGGGCTGCCTTGGCTTTTTAAAATAATCTGACGATGTCTTTATAGGTGAGGAAGATCATAAAACCGAAGAGAACAACGAGACCGACAAGGTTGATGATCGCTTCTTTTTCTTTGGGCAAGGCTTTGCCGCGGATCTTTTCAATGAGCAAAAGGACAAGCCTTCCGCCGTCAAGTGCCGGAAAAGGCAGGAGGTTCATGACCGCAAGATTGAGTGAAAGCATCGTGAGAAGCCTTAAAACCGTTTCAAAACTGCTGCGGACAGCTGCGCCGATGATCGTTGCCGAACCAACGGGACCTGCAAAGTTCTCGATCCCTTCGCCGCGGAAGAAAAGATCGCCCAAAGTCGTGTACATTTCTTCGGTCAAAATCCCCATCCATTTAAAACTCAAAGGAATGGATTCAAAGAAACCGAAACGATGACGTTCCTGCATATATAAAATGCCGATTTTTTTATCGCCGTTTTCGTCAATGGCAAAGGGAATATCGAAATCGAGGATCTCGCCGTCTCTTTCAACGGAAAGTGCAACGCTTTCATTTTCGTTGCGCATAAAGGCAAGGCTGAATTCCGTGATGAAATCGATCTTTTGCCCATCAACGCCAACGATGCGGTCGCCTGCTTCGATGCCTGCTTCGTATGCCGGCATGCCGATAGTCGCTTCCTGAATAACGGGCGTGTAATCGCCATAAAAAGCAAGCACGCCGATCGAGATCAGAACTGTAACAAGAATATTGAAGAAAGGTCCTGCAAAGGTCGTGAGGGCTCTTTTCCATACGGGGACATTGCAGAAAGCATTCGGGTCGTCATCCGCATCGTCTTCGCCTAAAAAAGCAACATAACCGCCCAAAGGCAAAAGACGGACAGAGTAGCGGATGCCATCTTTTTTGCTGACGCGCGAGATAAGCTTCGGGCCAAAACCGATCGAAAATTCGTTGATCTTGATGCCGCAGGCTTTGCCGACGATAAAATGTCCGAATTCATGGGATGTAACGAGTGCGGTCAAAAGCAAAAGACCGCAGAGGATCGTAAAAACAGTATCCATAATGCCTCTTTATACAAAATTTTTATAGTTTTCCTCCGCAAAAAGGCGGACTTCGCGGTCAAGAGCATAAATATCTTCAAAGCTGTGTACGCTTGCCGCATGGAAATGCTCCATCGCTTTTTCAACGATCGCAGGGATGCCCATAAAGCCGATCTTCTTTTCAAGAAAAAGCGGAACGGCCACTTCGCCTGCACTGTTATAGACGATCTGCAGAGCGCCGTCGTTTTTGACAGCCTCATAGGCCAAGGCCAGACAAGGAAATTTATTCGTATCCGGCGGCATAAAGTGCAGCCCGGAGAGAGAATACAGATCGAGCTTTTTCAGATTATTGGGTAAACGCTCGTTTCCTGCCAAGGCGAAATGGATCGGGATACGCATATCGGGTGTTGAAAGCTGTGCGATCGTGCTTCTATCATGGTATTCGACCATGGAATGGATTATGCTTTCCGGGTGAACGACCACTTCGATCTTTTTCGGGTCAACATCAAAAAACCATCGTGTTTCCATGATCTCGAGCCCTTTATTCATCAGGCTTGCGCTGTCGATGGAAATTTTTGCACCCATAGACCAGTTCGGGTGTTTCAGAGCTTGTTCGGGTGTGGCATTTTTGATGAATTCCGCATCTTTATGCAGGAAAGGACCACCGGAACAGGTGAGTAAAATGCGCTCGAGCTCTTTTTTTCGGTTGCCCATCAGGCATTGATAGATCGCAGAGATCTCGCTGTCAAGCGGGATAACTTCGGAAGAGGAATTGTCCATTAAATCTCTTGCGAGCCTTCCGCCGCAGACGAGCGCTTCCTTTGTAGCGAGGTAAAGTTTTTTGCCGTTTTTCAAGCAATAAGCAAATGCCGGGAGACCTGCCATTCCCGAAACACAGAGAACAACTTCATCCGCCATACTGCAGGCTTCGATCAAGGCTTCTTTGCCAAAGCCGATGCGGATATCCTGCGGTTTTTCCGGTAATGATGCGATCCCCGAAAGCCCGATAAAGGGAACATGCCATTCTTCCCCTTGCGAAAGAAGCGCGCTTGCGTCTGTGTTAGCCGTAAGTGCGCATACCTGATAGTATTCTTTTAAGTTCCTTAAAACATCGAGCGTCTGCTTGCCGATGGAACCGGTCGAGCCGAGTATCGCGATTTTTTTCATTACAAATAGTATAACTCAGAATTTGAAATATATTTTGAAGAAGAAGTAAACGATCGGTAAAATAAAGAGCGTGCTGTCGAGCCTGTCCAAAAGGCCGCCATGACCGGGCAGGATATTGCCGAAATCTTTAACGCCGAAATGACGCTTGATGAGCGATGCGGCAAGATCGCCGAACTGCGAAATGACGCTGGCAAAGGCTGCGAAAAGGATGACGATCGGCATTGCGGAAAGCGAGATCCCCGTATTGCCGAGGACATACATCACGAGCAGCGTGCCCAAAATACCGCCTAAAATACCGGCAAGAGAACCTTCGACTGTCTTTTTCGGGCTGATATTCGGGCAGAGCTTATGTTTGCCCATCAACGTTCCGCAGAAATATGCAAATGTATCGGTGACCATGGCGTTGGCGAGTGTTGTCAGGAGAAGATTAGCCGAAAGCGTCTGATCTTCCATGCAGACGATCATATAGAGGAAAACAAAATAGATCTGCGGATAAAACATCGTAAAGATGCCGTTGATAATGCTTTCCTGCGGATATTTTTCATGGTTTAAGATGCCTGCGATGAAAAGTGCGGAAACACCTGCTGCCATTACGGCGAAAACACCGGGCAAATCAAAAAAATAATACGCAGGGAAAAGCAGCGCCGTATAGACATACAGGATGACCTCCGGCAGTACGATGCCTTTGTTTTTGATCGAACGGATGATCTCAAATTGTGTGACTAGTGCCGCCAAAATGACACCGACCTTGATATACCAGCCGTAAAGCCACATCAAAAGGAAAATGGTGATCACGATGCCTGCGCCGACTAATGTTCTTTTTAACATGATGTTTCTTCTTAGACCTTTCCGAATCTGCGGTTTCTCATGGAGAATGCAGTCATAGCCTTTTCAAATTCTTCTTCGCCAAAATCGGGCCACATGACTTCCGGGAAATAAAGCTCGGAATAGGCTCCCTGATAGAGGAGAAAGTTGCTCATGCGGAGTTCACCGCTCGTGCGGATGATCAGATCCGGATCGGGAATTCCGGCTGTATCAAGTGCAGCGGCAAAGCCTTCTTCATTTATTTCTTCGGCGGAAATTTCGCCGTTTTTTACCTGTTCGGCAAGCTTTCTTACCGCGCGGAGAATTTCATCTCTTCCGCCGTAATTGAAAGCGATATTGAGTTTCAGTCCGGTGTTGTTTTTTGTCAGTTCTTCCGCTTCTTCGATCGCTGTGCGGATATTTTCGGCAAGATTGTCTTTTCTGCCGATAACGCGGAGGCAGACATTGCCTTTGTGGATCTCCGGAACTTCGTTTTTGATGACTTCAAGAAGAAGGCTCATCAGAATGGAAACTTCTTCGTTCGGGCGTTTCCAGTTTTCCGTTGAAAACGCAAAAAAAGTCAGCGCTTCGATGCCCTTTTTCGAGCAGATGCTGACGATCTCACGGACTCTGTCTACGCCGATTTTATGCCCGTATGTGCGCGGCAGATTCCTTTTTTTGGCCCAACGGCCGTTGCCATCGGGAATGATGGCGATGTGCTTCGGTAAATGCAGTTCTGTCAAGACTCTTCTTCCGTTTCTGATAAAATGGTGGGAAAAGCAGACCAGTAAAGCCTTGCCGTATTGCCCGAAAATGTCACGCGAAGAGCACAGTTTTTGTGGTAAGCTTCGCTCCTTTTGGAAGCGACACAGACCGTTTCGACCGTATAACCGGCATTTTCCAGTTTCTCTTTTGCAATTTCGAGCGGCAGACCGCATATATTGGTCATACTTTTCCCATTTCTCATTTCATGCTGCAAAAATACAGCGAGATATGTTTAGATCTCGAGGATCTCTGCTTCTTTTTCAGCGCAGACTTTGTCGATCTTCTTGATGAAATCATCGTGGATCTTCTGTACATCTTCTTCGAGGATGGTCAGATCGTCTTCTGTGATTTCGGAGTTCTTCTTTTCCTTGCGGAGCGTTTCAACAGCATCTCTGCGGATGGAGCGGATAGCAACCTTGCTGTCTTCTGCTTTTTTCTTGACCTGCTTAACGAGTTCTTTTCTGCGTTCAGCTGTCAGTGTCGGCAGAACAAGGCGGATAACTTTGCCGTCGTTAGAGGGGTTGAGACCAAGATCGGAAGCGAGGATCGCTTTTTCAACAGCCTTTAATGTGCTTGCATCCCAAAGTGTGATGGTGATGAGTCTTGCTTCGGGTGCGGCAACGTTTGCCATCTGTGTAATAGGGGTCATAACGCCATAGTAATCAACCATGACCTTATTTAAGATCTGGGGGTTTGCCCTGCCTGCACGGATGTTGATGTAATCTTCACGCAGAACAGACACGGTTTTTTCCATTTTTTCTTCGGCTTCGAGTAAAGCTTCGTGTTCAATACGCATAACTGACTCCTCCTTGATAAGCTAATTTTACTTGAAATTTAAGAATTTTACAATATTGAAATCGCTTTTCAGCAGATAAGTGTGCCTAAAGATTCGCCGCAGACGACTCTTCTGATGCTGTCTTCCGTTGCAAGGCCGAAAGCACAGATCTTGATGTTGTTGTCCATGCAGAGGGAAACCGCTGTTGTATCCATAACGGTCAGGTGCTGGTTCAAAACATCCATGTAGGGGATCGTCTCATAGCGTTTTGCATTGGGGTTGACCTTCGGGTCACTGTCATAAACGCCGTCTACATTTTTCGCCATCAGGATGATTTCTGCCTGCATTTCAGCTGCACGGAGTGCTGCTGCGGTATCTGTTGTGAAATAGGGGTTGCCCGTTCCGCAGGCAAAGATCACGATGCGGCCTTTTTCGAGGTGGCGTTCTGCTTTTCTTCTGATGTAAGGCTCTGCGATTGCCTTCATTTCGATAGCTGTCTGGAGTCTTGCCTGTGCGCCGAGGTTTTCGATCGCATCCTGCATTGCCAGGGAATTGATAACGGTTGCGAGCATACCCATATGGTCAGCTGTTGTGCGGTCCATATGTCCGCCGCTTCTTCCGCGCCAGATATTGCCGCCGCCGATGATGATGCAGACTTCGACACCTAAGTTATGGATATCGACGACCTGTCTTGCAACATTATTCACAACGTCAAAGTCGATGTTTTTGCCATTGCCGGAAAGTGCTTCGCCGCTGATTTTCAAAACGACTCTCTTGTATTTGGGATCCATGTAAACTCTCCTTATTGTAAGCGTTCAAACGCTTTTCATTCGATGTGCTTTCTGCGCCTGTACATAAGCGCATCCTATCTTTTATATCATACCACAGATGGATATGACTTCGCACTACTTTTTTCACTTTCAGGCTATGAACAAAGAGAAAATTTCTTGATTTTTCCGTAAAAAATTGAAAAAATAATTTATTGTGGTAAAATGATTGCATGGCAAGAAGAATACGTACCTATGGGCAAAGACCCGTCAAAAACAAAATACAGAGAAAGCTCAATATTTTCCTCAAGAACCTGAACAAAAAAGCCGTCTTGGCCGTTTTAGGCATCATCATCCTTGCGGCTGCAGTTCTGATCTTTGTTACGAGCGGCGACGATGCACAGATGAAAAAAGCAAAACTGATGAATGAAAATGAGATCGTCATCGGCATCGGGCTTGAGCATTCCTCTTTCGGCAGAAAGAATGAGGACGGAACCCTTTCCGGCTTTGAAGTTGATTTGGCAAAGCTTTTGATGGAAGACCTTGTCCCCGGAAAAGAGATCGAGTTCGTTGCGATCGAAGATCAGGAAGCTTCTTATCTTTTGCGAAACGGAGAGATCGACCTCGCTTTTTCGATGCTTGTCCCCGGAACGATCAAATCGCAGGGTCTTTCGCTTTCATCCGCCTATTATCAGGATGAGATCGTCCTCATGACGACGGAAAGCCGTGCGCGCGGTGCGTTATCTGCGATCGGCAGTACAAAAGTCTATGCGATCGATATGAAAAAACAGACGCTTTCGGAAATGTTCTCTGATTTGGCAATCAAAAACGTCCGTGTGATCAGCTGCAGCTCTTATCCCGATGCTGTTCTGGCAGTTACGCAAAGTTCGGCATTTGCCGTTGCAGCGCCTGCCCATAAAGCGGAAGTTTACCTGCACGGGCTCTTTGCGCTTGCACAGGAAAGCGGAAAAACCGTTTCCTATACGATTGCCGCATGGACGGAAAACAGCGATTTTATTTCCCTTATCAACGAATCCCTCCACAAAAACAAGGATGAGATCGAGGCTTTGAAAAATCGCTGGGGCATTTGATTTGCATAATACGCATGAAAAAGACGAAACTTTCCCGCGAAAACAAACGGCGAATATCGGATTGTTTATTTAAAACCGAAACTTATTGTTAAAAATGAACATCAAATTTCGATTTTTGAGAATGAAAATGTTTCAATTTGGATAAATTATCCGAAAATTGCTTGTTATATTGCGGGAGTAGTTGTATAATTATTAGCAAACGTGTAAATAAGCGGCCAGTCCGCAGTTTAAAAGTTTTTAAGCTGACTTGGAATGACGCAGGAGGTATAAAATGAAAAGAGTATACAATTTCTCGGCAGGTCCTGCCTGTCTGCCTTTAGCAGTCCTCGAAAAAGCACAGAGTGAGTTCCTCTGCTACGGTGATTCCGGTATGTCCGTTATGGAAATGAGCCACCGTACACCTGTATATCAGGATATCTTTGACCGTGCAACTGCTTCTCTGCGCAAACTGATGAACATCCCGGAAAACTACGAAGTCCTTTATGTACAGGGCGGTGCTTCCATGCAGTTTGATATGGTTCCGATGAACCTCATGAGCACGCACAAAAAGGCTTATTACATCAACACAGGCAACTTCGCAAAGACAGCTATGAAAGAAGCAAAGCTTTTCGGCGAAGTTATCTGCCCCGCTTCCTCTGAAGAAGCAACCTATACCTACATCCCCGAAATGACAGCCGATATGTTCAGCGAAGAAGCGGACTATGTCCACATCACTTCCAACAACACAATTTTCGGCACAAGATATATCGATGCAAAGCTTCCGCCCTGCGGTGATATTCCGATCGTTACGGATATGAGCAGCTGCATCCTTTCCGAACCCATCGATGTCAGCAAATACGGCCTCATCTATGCAGGCGCACAGAAAAACATCGGCCCTGCAGGTGTTGCGATCGTTATTATCAGAAAAGACCTCATCGGTAAAGTTTCCGGTCTCCCGGCAATGCTCGACTACGCTGTTTATGAAAAGAACGGCTCCATGAAGAATACACCGCCGACCTATGCCGTTTATATGGCAGGTCTCGTCTTCGATTATCTCCTTGAAAACGGCGGACTCGAAGCGATGAAGGAAAAGAACGAAAAGAAAGCTGCAAAGCTTTACGCTTATATTGACAGCACAGATTTCTATAAGAACACCGTCAATAAGGAAGACCGTTCCATCATGAACGTTACCTTCGTTACAGGCGATGCTGACCTCGATAAGAAGTTTGCAAAAGAAGCTGCAGAAGCAGGTCTTGTTAACCTCAAGGGTCACAGACTCGTCGGCGGTATGCGTGCAAGCATCTATAACGCAATGCCCGAAGAAGGCATCGATGCGCTCATCGAGTTCATGAAGAAATTTGAAGTGGAAAACAAATAAAGGATATCAATCATGTTCAATATCAAGAGATTAAACAATATTTCGGGTATCGTTTATAACTACCTGAGCAAGGAAAAATATACCGTCAGCTCCCATGTTGAGGATGCTGAGGCAGATGCTTACCTCGTTCGCAGTGCAAGCTGCCACGAGATCGAATTTGCACCGACAGTCAAGGCGATCGCAAGAGCAGGCGCTGGCGTCAACAACATTCCGCTCGACAAATGCACAGAGCAGGGTATCGTTGTTTTCAATACGCCCGGTGCAAACGCAAACGCTGTTAAAGAGCTCGTTATCTGCGCAATTCTCATGGCTTCGAGAAACGTAATCGAAGGCAACCGTTGGGCAATGACACTCGGCGATGAAGGCGACAACATCTTAAAAGTCATCGAAAAAGGCAAGAGCCAGTTTGTTGGTCCCGAAATCATGGGCAAGACACTTGGCGTTATCGGTCTTGGTGCGATCGGTGCACTCGTTGCCAACGCAGCTGAAAATCTCGGCATGAACGTTATCGGTTATGACCCAATGATCTCCGTTGAAAATGCATGGCTCTTATCCGCAGGCGTTAAGCGCGCCATGGTTCTCGATGAACTGCTCGAAAAAGCAGACTACATCACGATCCATGTACCGCTTCTCCCGGCAACAAAGAATATCATCAGCTACCACGAATTCTCGAAGATGAAGGATAATACGATCCTCCTCAACTTCGCAAGAAACGGTCTTGTTGATAAAAAAGCCCTCGCAGAAGCTTTTGAAACGGGCAAAGTTTCCAAATATGTTGTAGACTTCCCCGAAGCCGATATTCTTGATAACCCGAAAGTAATCGCAGTTCCGCATCTCGGCGCTTCCACACCGGAATCCGAAGAAAATTGCGCAAAGATGGCAGCCATCGAGCTCAGGGACTTCCTCGAAACAGGCAGCATCAATAACTCCGTCAATATGCCCAAATGCATCCTCTCGGATACAAACCTCCACAGAGTCGCTGTTTTCCATCAGAACCTGCCCAAGCAGATCAGCCAGATGACAACGATCTTTGCCAACGAGCATATCAACGTCAGCGAAATGGTCAATAAATCCCGCGGCACGATCGCTTACAGCGTATTCGACCTCGACAGCGTTCCTTCCGAAGAAGCGATCCGTGCGATCGAAGCAATCGACGGCGTTGTCAAAGTACGCGAAATCAAATAAACAGCATTTTGGGGCTTGTCTTTGGGCAAGCCCTGTTTTTATCTATGGAAAGAATCAGAGAACTTTTTCAAAATGCACAGGATAGTATGGTCTGGTCATGTCTTGACGGGTCAATGGGCAAGAGTGTTTATCTGAACGATTCCGCACAGATCACTTTGGGCGATTTTTGCTTTCTTGCAGGAAAACCGAACCGTGAAATCTTAAAAACGATCGAAGTGCCGATCATTACGCCGGATGATGAAGCATGGCAGCAGCTGATCGAAGAAGAATTCCCCGATGCCAAAAGAGCATTGCGCTATGCCACGAAAAAAGAGTATTCTCCGAATATCGAAAAGCTCAGGAAACTGGCGTCTGCTTTGTCCGAAGGATATCACATCGAAAGAATTGATGAGTCAAATATTTCGCTTCTTTGTGAAGATTGGTCGAGGGATTTTATTTCGCTTTTTGAAAATGAAGAGGATTATTTAAAAAGAGGCAGGGGATTTATTGCCATACATCGGGGAAAGCCCGTTTCGGGTGCATCTTCCTATTCGGTTTACCGTGGCGGTATTGAGATCGAAGTCGATACAAAGCCGGAACACAGGCGAAAAGGTCTGGCTGCGGCTTGTTCGGCAAGGCTGATCCTGTCCTGTCTTGCGGATGGCCTTTTGCCCTGTTGGGATGCACAGAACCTCATGTCGCTTTCCCTTGCGGAAAAACTTGGCTATGTCTTTTCCCATGCATATCCTGTTTGGGTGAGGTAAAAATGAAACGATCGATCGGTGAAGCGGAGGCTCTGCAGCTCATCAAATCTTATGCCGGAAAAATCATTCTTGACGGGAAGGAATTAACATCACAGGAATTTCTTTCGCAATATGCATCCTTGCCTGAAGATTTTTCTTGCATTTTGGATGATAAAAAGCTATATTTTACAGCGGTATATATCGAAAGCGGCTGTTTTGTCATGCGCCGCTGTTTTTTGGAGGAAAAATGACAGAAAAAGAAAAACGAGATCTCGGGCTTTGGTATAATGCCAACTATGATCCGGAGCTTGTCCGGGAAATTGCCTATATGAATGATCTTTGTTTTGCCTTTAACCAGATCAAGCCATCCGACAGAGCAAAACAGAGCGAGCTTCTGAAAAAAATCTTCCGTAAAATGGGAAAGGAATGTGCTGTCAATGCACCGTTTTGGGTGGATTATGGCTATAATACGACGGTCGGCGATTATTTCTTCGCCAATCGTTATTGTCAGATCTTAGATGGCGCGCCTGTTCGTTTCGGAGATCATGTATTTATTGCACCGAATTGCGTTTTTACAACGGCTGAACATGCACTCATGCCCGATCAGCGAAATATGGGTCTTGAGATCGCTTTGCCCATTACGGTAGGCAATAATGTTTGGTTTGGTACAGGCGTCAAGGTCTTAGGCGGTGTAACGATCGGCGATAACTGTGTGATCGGTGCAGGAAGCGTTGTCACAAAGGATATTCCCGAAAACAGCCTTGCGGTTGGTGTGCCTTGCCGTGTTTTGCGCGAGATCACAGAAAAAGATAGAATTGAATACATCAAATAAAAAAGGACTGAATGATCAGTCCTCTTTTTTCTTTTATTCAGCCGGTTTGCCGAGCCAGATCTCTGCGGTATCGGCATTCTTCTGCATTTCTCCGTTGATCTTTCCGTTTCTTGCGCCTTTGCCGAGCGGCTGGACGAGTGTGCGGAAAACTTTCCTCGGTTCCGCTTCGCCTTGATAGCCAAAATCAGCTTCCATAACAGCGCCGGATGCTTTTGCCAGAATTATTTCTTCGCCTTTTTTCATGCTGAAGGTAAGAATAGCATCGGATTCCACTGCTTCTCCGTTGATCATGATCTCTTCGCCTGCATAGGGGTTTTCGAGCGAAACTGTCGTATCGGCGATCGCTTTCAGTTTGACATAGCCGATCTTTCCGTTTTTGTGCTCAGAGGAAACCTTGACACCGCCTCTTGCCAGAAGTCCGTCAAAAGCTGCATCCTGATGTTCGGGTAAACCTCTAAAGACGCGGATGAGTCCTTTCTGACTCTGCAGGAGCATTTCATTGACGAATAGGAGCATACCGCCGACGGTGAAATCAAGCTCGATCGAGTCTTTTGCATGCGGATTGATGACGGAGAATACCTCGCGTTTATCATAGACGTTGCCTGCTTCCCAAACAAAATCTTCGGGATAATGCTTGAGGTTGCTGATGTGCCCTTTGCCTTCGTAAACATCACCGATAGAACCGAACCCGTTGGGCTTCATATAAGAAGTAACGGCAGTATCATAGATCAGGTTATAACCAAGTTCGGGAAGCCCGAGCCAGAGCGCATCGACAGCAAGATGTGTCTTGCTGAATGCAGCGTTATCGTTGATGCCGACGCGTTTAATGGACATATCGAGTGCATCTCTCCATGCATCTTCGTCCGCTTCGTCATATTCCTGTGCCGGGTGAACGGCATACATGATGGAGTCATGACCGAAAGCATAGCTTCTGTCGTCTTTGTCAAATTCAATGTAACCTTTTTCGTCGCGCGGATATGCACAGAAATTGTCCAATACTTCCTGCCATACGGCGGCTTTTTCCGCATCAACGCCTAAGATTTTTGCAGATTCAATGGCAGCACGGAGTGTACATCTTGCCATTGCTAGGTCGATCGCAGCATCGCGGCAATAGATCGAAGCCCATTGTTCGGGAGAGAATGTCGGGAAAATGTGATACTTTCCGTCTTCTTCTTTCTGCATATAGTTCGCATAGAAATCTGCGGAACCGGCAATGATCGGGTAAATGCGGTTTTTCAGCTCTTCCTTATCCTGCGTAAAGAGGTACTGATCCCACATGACCTGTGCGATAAGACCGGAAGAAGACTGCATATACTGATATTTGAAGTTCAGCGGCCATGTTTCGCGTTCTTCGCCTTTGTATCCGCTTGTATGCGGGAAACGAAGTGCATCGAAACCGTAGAATTTCTTTGTTGTTTCGCGGACGTAGGGGATCATATTGTAATAAGACGCAAGGTAACCGTCTGTCAGTTCGGGGTGACCTGCTGCCTGCAATCCGTAGTTTTTATAAGCTTCGTTGACTTCGTGGATATCGTTATTCCATGCAACCGGTTCATGTACCCAGAAAGGACCGGCAAATCCGCCGCTGAAATTTGGGCTGTTGCCGACAGCAGCCTGATAGAGGCTCGCATACCACATATTTTCGAGGTATTTATCCGTCAGCTGCACACGGGATCCTGCCCAGAACTCATCCCAATAGGCTTCGTGTTTGCCAAGAGCTTCGTCAACTTTTGAAAGAAGTGCGATTGCTTCCGATACAGTATCTTCCGTATCGTAGGAGCTTGCCACAGAAGCCAAAATGCGTGCAGTCGTATCTGCTTTGAAATGGATGGTCGCATTGGCTTCGTCAAGAGCGTATTCGCCGCCTTCAACTTTGAATGCCATCGAATAGGCAAAACCATCCGGGAAAGGATATGTGAAGACAGCTACACCATCTTTCATGGAAAATTCGGGCGCGACACCTTCCATACCGGGGTCCGCATGTCTATGCAGAATTGCGGTAAACTCTGCAGCTTCGTCTGTTTTGATATCTGTGACGAAAACATTGCAGTTTGCCGGAACAAGGCTCTTGATCTCGAGTCCTTCATATTTTGTTGTGACGGTCGCATTTTCAAGGGCAAGGCGCTGTTCGATAAATTTATAATTTGCCGTATCGAGCGTAAACCATGCTGCAACTTTCGGAATGGGGTAAGGCGCCCAGGAATGCACACGATGGCCTTTGTAGGGGTAAGGTACACCCTGAAAAGCATCGGGATTATCGGGTCCTTCTTCATATGCCATTCTGATAAAGTCTTTGTCGCCGTTTTTCAGAAGCTCGAGGACTTTTTCATGTGTATAGCCCATGCGTGCGACTTCAAAGGGCTGTGCACGGTGATCGCCAACGTCATCTTTTGCCAGAACAGCAGAGTAGTTGCCTTTATCGGACCAGACGAGACCTGCAAAATAGCGGTTGCCGATCGCTGCACCGTCTTCGGGGAATTTTGCCGGCTGACGGTAGACGATGCTGTGCTGCTTCAAATAGTCTTTCATGACTTTTCCTTTCGGTTTTATACCATTTTGACCTTGATAACGGCTTTGTGTCCCTTTGCGTTTTCGCCGATTTTGATGCAGGGTCTGTGTGCATCCTGCGGGAAGAAGACAGCAAAGCAGCCTTTTTTAATCGGGCACATCATACCGTCGATCTGTTCGGGCGAATATACCATATCCCAATCCGGGTTATAGGCATCCCATGTTTCGATCTCTGCAAGCGGTCTGTACTGTGCGCCTTCACCGTCTTCAATGCCGAGCTGAATATCCGCATAGTTTTTGTGCGCTTCCCATTTGATCTCTTCTTTTTCTTTGAGATCGGGTTCCTGAATGATGCAGTATGCGTTTGCGCCGTCGATGTCATAGCGACCCGGTGCTAAGGAAGCGAGGTCTGTCGATGCGATAAACTCAGCAGCTTTCCTGAAATTTTCGCTGATGCCTGCGTACTTTAAAATGTTTTCAACTGTATCAAAGATCATAATTCTGCCTCTTTCTGTTGTATAAGGGATTTTGTTAAATTCATTCTACAATGCGTGGTTTTTATTTGCAATCCTTTTTTGTTTCCAAAAAGAAAAGAAGACCCGTGTCATAGGTCTTCTTCATTTCTTTATTCTTCGCCGAAGAACATATTTTCCATGAACAGATCGGAAAAACGTTTGCTCTGGGAAAGATCTGCATATTCCGCATTTTTGAGGAATACGGAAAGGTCGTTTCCTTCGCAGGCAAATTTTACCGTTCCCAAAAGGCTGCTGTTGCTGATGGCGCTGATGCGGTCTTTCAAAACTTCGGGTAAAAGCCCCGTTCTTGACGCATTTTCCCGGTCGATCTTTGCGGAAAAACCGCCCGAAATATAGAGTGTGCCGATGCTTTCTTCGCCGATGCCTGCCATATCCATAAGCGTCATCATGGCAGAACAGACTGCAGATTTTGCCAGCTGATATTGGCGGATGTCTTCCTGCGTGAGGGAGACATTTTCCGTAAGCGCATATTCCTCTTCTTCCATATAGCCGGTGGAATCGACCGTTTCATTGGCAAGAAGAGCCGCCATCGCATCAATAAGCCCTGTTCCGCAGATGCCTTTTGCTTCCGCATCGCCGATTGTCTTATAGCTGCCGTCTTTTTCATAGCGATAAATTGCACCTTTTGTCGCGCTCATACCGCAGGAGATATTCGCACCTTCAAAGCAAGGGCCTGCAGCTGCAGCGGTAGAGAGAACTTTATCCTTTGAAAAGAGGATGATCTCTGCATTTGTGCCTAGGTCTGCCAAAATGTTGTATTTGCCGTTTTCGGGAAGTCCGACATAATTGAGACCTGCGACAAGGTCTGCGCCGACAAAAGAAGCGATCGAAGGAAGTGCAATGACTTCCGAAACGCTGTTCAACGCCAGATCTTTGCCCGATGCGTGTTTTTCTTCGAGGAAAACGGGCGTATAAGGCGCTGTGCCGATACCGGAGCAATCGATATTGAAGAAAAGATGCAGCATCGTTGCGTTGCCTGCCGCATAAAGCGGGATTTCTTCATGCAGATCGAAAGCAGCGATCATCTCGTTGATTTTTGCGATCAGCACGCTGTGCATTTCCAAAGGACCGTTTTTCATACAGTGCCCGATGCGGCTCATGATATCTGCACCAAAAGTACGCTGCGGGTTCGTTTCCGTTACGACGCGGACGATCTTCTGTGTATCCAGGGCAACGAGTGCGAGTGCAAGAGTCGTTGTCCCGATATCGAGAGCAAAGGCGAGCTTGCCTTCAGCTTTTCCACCGGTTTCTGCGCCTGTTTCGGAAAAAATCTTTCCGCTTTCGCTTGGTTCGACTTCGATATCGCTATGAATTTTATACTGGCAGGACAAAACTTTTTCGCCGTTGACGGTAATGAGGCATTTTTTGCAAGTGCCTTTGCCGCCGCATGGGTGATCATGCGGAATGCCGTTTTCCATCAGAACAGAGGATAAAAGCGCACCGTCTTCTGCGAAAAGTTCCCTGCCGGGGAGTTTAACCCTGTGCATAGTATTCCTTTACTGTTTCAAAATAAGCGTCAATGTTTTCCCACTTTGCCGCTGCCGGAATATCGCAGCCGGAGGAGATCATGAAGTTTTCATAGGAAGCGCAGCCTTCAAATACGGCGAGCGTTGCCTTTCTGATGTCTTCGGGTGTGCCTGTGCGGAAGAGTACGGGGTCAACATTGCCCATGACGACCATATCCTTCGGGAAGCCTTCGATTGCCTTTCCAAGGTCGATCGCATTGCCCAGATGATAAATATCTGCGCCAAGGCTGACCATTTCGTCGACCATATCGATCGCTGCATTGCCGCAGTTGTGGTAGCAGACGATGAAATCTTCGGACTGAACGGCATCAAAGATCGCCTTGACATAGGGCATGGAGAATTCCTCTGCGAGATCGGGCGATAAGAGCCCTGCAGCGGGTTCTGCCAGAATAACGCCGTCTGCGCCTGCTTCTTTGAAGGCTTTCAGATATTCCGTGATGAAGGCTGTTGCTTTTTCGAGGAGCGTTTTGACTTCATCGGGGCTGTCGTAACAGGACATCATGAGTTCTGTCATGTCAAAAAGTCTGCCTGCCAGAGAGTAAGGCCCGATAACGCCGCAGAATACGGGGAGATCTGTAACGATCTCTTTTGCTTTTCTGACGCCTTCGATGTAAAGCGCTGTTCTGCCTGTGCCGACTTCGGGAACAACGATGTTTGCAGCATCTTCGATATCGTCGATGATGCCCTTTTCAACTGTCGGGATCTCCTCATCATAGAAGCGGATCTTTGCGCCAAAGGCTTCCGCTTCAACGGAAAGGTCCATCATATTGAGTGATGCACCGATATCGCAGCGGTCTGCGATGGCTTTCATGCCCTTTGCCTGCATTTCTGCGGAGGAAATGAGTTCGTTGACGCTGATGCCTAAAAGCTGCGTAGAAGGGAAAGAAAGGATCGGAACAGTTTTTTCCTTATTGTTTAAGAGAAGCTGAGTTTTTGCTTTCATGTATTCACCTTAAAACATTATCGTACAAAAATAAGTGACGGTGTTTGTACCGTTATGATAATGGATGCCGGTCTTTTTTGCAAGGTCGACAACATAAATTCCTGTTGCTTCCACAGAGGGGATCGCTTTTTCGGGGAAACGGCACGGTGCATCGGGATAGGTGCATTTTTCGCAGATGTTGCATCCGCTGCAGCTGAGACCCATGAAATTGCAGCCGTCTTTTTTCATTGCGTCAACAATGGAAAGAAAAATTTCCTTTGTTTTCTGCTGTCCTTCTGTCATGCCTTCAAAGTCAAAACTGTCTTCGAGGTCATATTTGCAGCTGAAAACGAGCGCATTTTCATAGGAAAGGACTTTTTTCTGCCAATCTTCGGCTTTGCCGACACCGGGTGGGCAAGTCCAAGTTTTCCCATACATACCGCAGTAATTTGCTTCGCAGGCCTTAACGACAGATTCGGAAAAAGGGATCTCTGTGGTTTTGATAAGGGCATACTGATGAATCGTATGCCCTTCCAAGTACTTAAAAATGTTCATGCCTGTGCGCAGGCAGCGGCAGCAGCTTCTGCAGCGCTTGCAGCGTCGGATGTATAGATGTCTGCACCGATGCTGTTGCGGAATTCATCCGTTACGGGAGCTCCGCCGATCATGACTTTAACTTTGTCATGTATGCCTGCAGCGTCAACTGCCTTAACAACATCTGCCATGACGTCCATGGTCGTTGTGAGAAGAGCAGAGCAGCAGATGATCTGGCAGTTCTGTTCGATCGCAGCTTCAACAAAAGCTTCGGGCGAAACGTCTGTGCCAAGGTCGATAACTTCGAGGCCTTTGCCTTCCATCATCATTTTGACGAGGTTCTTGCCGATGTCGTGAAGGTCGCCCTGTACAGTGCCGATGCAGACTTTGCCTGCAGCTTTAACACCGTCGGATGCGAGGAGCGGTTTTAATACCTGCATGCCTGTGTTCATTGCGCGTGCAGCAACGAGTACCTGCGGAACGTAAACTTCACCGTTCTTGAATTTTTCGCCGATGATGTTCATGCCTGCCAAAAGGCCTTCGTTCATGATTTCGGAAGCTGTGCTGCCGGCATCAATAGCACTCTGTACGAGTTCGCCGACTTTTTTGAATCTGCCTTTCTGGAGGTTTTCGGAAATTTCGAGATAAATGCTCATAATGGAGTCTCCTTTGTTTGGACGTTTGGATGTGCGGTATTGGTGCGGGGTCATCCCCGTATAGGCTTTGAAAAGACGATAGAAAGAAGGAATATCCTTTGCACCGCAGCGGTCAACGATCTCTGCATTCGTAAGGTCTGTACTCCGAAGGAGATCACAGGCATGGTCGATGCGGATCTTGCGGACGTATTCCATAAAGCTTTCGCCGGTGACCTTCCTGAACATACGGCTCAGGTGCGATTTGCTGATGTAAAGCTTTGCCGCAATGGATTCGAGCGTCATGCTGTTGTCGCCGAAATTTTCCAAAATTTCGCGGATAGCTGCGGAAACGATCTTCCATTCTTTCGGGCGTTTGATGAGGACGGTATCTGCCTGGTTGATATAGCGGCCGAGCAGGATAAGAAGAAGCATCAGCTCAGACATGACGGCTTCACGCCATGCAAGCTTTTTTTCGATAACTTCTTCTGCGATCGCGTGATACGATGCCTTGACCTTGTCCATGACTTTGTGGTTGAGCATGGCATAGGAAAAGGGAATTTTATCGCGGAAAATGCCGCAGCAATAATGCGGGCTTTCCGGCTGCGAAAAAGGCTGCTGCAAAGTATTGGAAGGATAGAAGGCAAGCGACATCACGGTAATATCTTCCCTTTCGTTTGCGGCAAAATAGGCGTGCGGAACACCGCTGCCAATAACGAAAAGATCGCCTTCCCGACATTCATAAGCTTCACTTAAAATGCGGTGGATACCGCTGCCGTCAACAACAATGCTGATCTCGATGAAATCATTCATCTGCAGCTGTGACATCGTATAGGCCGGCTGGTAAACCGTTTTGAATGTGGCTGTATTCTGAAATACAAGGTTTTCTTTCAGGGAATTGTACAAGATTCTATCCTTCCTTTGACTTTATTTTCAGATACGGATCTTCTTGATTTCTTCTGCGTAATACTGAACGAGTTCAAATTTGCTGCCGGGCATGAGTCTGTGGTCAGGGCAGGGAATGAAGCCGCCAAGTTCAGCGAGTCTCTTTATGCGTTCGAGTTCGCCGTCAACAGCTGCCTTATCGCGGCGGAAAGTTGTCTTATCCATGCCGCCAACACCTAAAAGGCCTTTGCCGAGCTTATTTCTTGCTGCTTCAAACTGATCGCCCCATACGCCGATCTCGATCGGGAACATGATGTTGACGCCGTTGTTGTACCAGATGGGCAGGAGCTTATCGGTTACGCCGTCGCAGTCGAGAGAAATGAGATCGATGCCATAGCTGTTTAAGAGGTCGTTGCGTTTCTTATAATGCTTTGCGCAGAGCTCTTCAAATGTATCGGGATCGATAAGCGGACCGTTTTTGAAGCAGATGTCTTCCCAATAGTGTGCGAAGTCGAATTTAACGCCTGTTTCGAGGATCTTTTCAACAACTTTGTACTGCATATCTGCATATGCGTCAACGATGTCTGCGAAAAGAGTTTCGTCTTCATCGTAAAGAAGGAAGCTCATGCCGACAACGGATGTCATGTTGCGGATGTCGCCAAGTACACTGCCTACGTTCAGACCGAAGGGAACATCCTGCGGTTTTGTTTCGTTGAGCTTTTTGTAATAGTCAAGGTCAAGTCTGTCGAGTGTGAACTGCATTTTGGGAAGGAAGAGCTCTTCAAAAGCTTTTCTGTCCTTCAAAAGGTAGTCATCTTCGGAAGGAATGGATGTTCTGCCGGGTTTGATGCGCTCGATAAGACCTTCGGGGTTCAAAACACGCTTGGAGCCATCGGGAAGTTCTTCCAAAACTTCAGCTTTGAATGCGGGGAAAAGCTTCTGGTTCGGAACATCGAGTGTTGCCCAGTCGAAATCCCAGCCGATGATACGGTCAAGTTCTCTGTCAACTTCGTTGCCATCGCGAAGTTCATGTGCGATCTCTTTTTTGATCTTGCCCTGTTCAACCCATTCGTCGAGCAGTTCGCGCCAGTAGCCGAAATGTACAGCCGGAAGGCGATCTGCGGGTTTGTAATGCAGAATGTTGAGGGCACGTTCTCTGTTGGTCATATGGAACCTCCTTCAAATAGCGTAAACATGTTACTTTACTTTATATTATAACATCGTGCATTTTTTATTGAATAGGGCAGTCTTGTTTTAAATAAAAAATTTAACAACAAAACCACATAGTAATACGGAAAAACTTACAAAAGTATTAAAATTATTGCGGAAAATCGGTGTTTTCTTTTGAATTTGAAAACAAACCATATAAAAAGCAATAAAAACATATAAAACACAGAGCCCCTGGGTATTTTCCCCTATAAACGGAAATAAAAAAAGAAGACCACGATTTTTCGTGATCTTCTTGTCTGTTTTAAATTAGAACTGTGTCGGAACATCACCCGGGCGGATAGCCTTGTGGGAGAGGTTGATGCGGTTCTGTTTATCGATCTCGATAACCTTGACCATCAGCATATCGCCGACGTTGACAACGTCTTCAACCTTTTCAACTCTGTTCTTATCGAGCTTGCTGATGTGTACGAGGCCTTCTTTTCCGGGTACGAGCTCAACAAATGCGCCGAACTGCATGAGTCTTGTGACTTTGCCGTTGTAGATTTCGCCGACCTGAACTTCTTTTGCGATGCCCATGATGATGTTCTTTGCTTTCTTTGCAGCTTCATCATCGGGTGTGGAGATGAATACACGGCCGTCATCTTCGATGTCGATCTTAACGCCTGTTTCAGCAATGATGCGGTTGATCGTCTTGCCGCCGGAGCCGATGACTTCACGGATCTTTTCGGGGTCAATGTTGAACTGGATGATCTTCGGAGCAAACTTGGAGAGTTCCGGTTTCGGCTGGGAGATAACCTTGTTCATTTCGCCCATGATGTGGAGTCTGCCTTCGAGAGCCTGTGCAAGTGCGCGTTCAAGGATCTGTCTGTCGATGCCCTTGATCTTGATATCCATCTGGATCGCTGTGATGCCCTTTGTTGTGCCGGCAACTTTGAAGTCCATATCGCCGAAGAAGTCTTCAAGACCCTGAATGTCTGTGAGGATGGTGATTTCGCCTGTTTCTTCGTCTTTGATGAGACCCATAGCGCAGCCTGCAACGACAGCCTTCATCGGAACGCCTGCATCCATAAGAGCCATGGAGCTTGCGCAGATGCTGCCCTGAGATGTGGAACCGTTGGAGCTGATAACTTCGGATACCGCACGGATCGCATAGGGGAATTCTTCTTCAGAGGGAAGCATGGGTTCGATAGCTCTTTCAGCCAGTGCACCGTGACCGATCTCACGTCTGCTGGAGCTTCTCATCATCTTAGCTTCGCCTGTGGAGTAGGGCGGCATATTGTAGTGGTGCATGTAGCGTTTGAAATCCTGATCGGAAATACCGTCGAGGATCTGACCATCGCCGATTGCGCCTAATGTAACGATCGTCATGACCTGTGTCTGGCCTCTTGTGAAGACAGCGCTGCCGTGTGTTCTTGCGAAGATGCCTGTTTCGCACCAGATCGGGCGGACTTCGTTAAGCTTTCTGCCATCGGGGCGAATGCCTCTCTTGATCTTTTCGCGGACGGTTTCTTTTGTCATGGAGTAGAGAACAGCGTCGATATCCTTTGCGTTTTCGGGATATTTTTCAGCGAAGTGTTCCTGAACTTCCTTTGTGACTTCGTTCTGACGAACTTCTCTTTCCTTGCGGTCAAATGTATCAACACTCCAGACGACCTTGTCCTTTGCAAATTCACGGACTTCACCTTCGAGTTCTTCGGGTGCATGGTAAACTTCGAATTCAACAGCGGGCTTGCCGATCTCGTCCTTGATGCCCTGAATGAAATCGCAAAGCTTCTTGATTTCTTCGTGAGCAAAGAGGATACCGTTCAGCATTTCTTCTTCTGTTACTTCGTTTGCGCCTGCTTCAACCATCATGATGGCGTCTTTTGTACCGGAAACGGTCAGGTGCATACGGCTCTTTTCGCGCTGTTCTGCGTTGGGGTTGATGATGTATTCGCCGTCAACATAGCCAACAACAACGGAACCTGTCGGACCCATAAAGGGAAGACCGGAAATGGAAAGAGCTGCGGAAGAACCGATCATGGCGTAAACTTCCGGGGGAATATCGGTATCGACGGACATAACCGTTGCGATAACCTGAACATCGTTATAGAAGCCCTTCGGGAAGAGCGGACGAAGAGGTCTATCGATCAGACGAGCTGCAAGGATAGCCTTTTCGGAAGGTCTGCCTTCTCTCTTGATGAAACCGCCGGGGATCTTGCCTACGGAATAAAGTTTTTCTTCAAATTCAACGCTGAGCGGGAAGAAATCTACGCCTTCTCTCTGTGTTTTGGAAGCGGTCGCATTGACCATAACTGCTGTATCACCGCAGCGAACGATAACGTTGCCGCCAGCCTGTTCAGCATACTTTCCGGATTCGATGATGAGCTCTCTGCCGCCGAGCTGTGTTTTGTAGATGTGGTTCTGTACCAAAATAATTATACCTCAACTTCCTTTTTTCTTGCGGACCCATTCCGCACCGATGCGTTAAAAAAACGCTGCTTTTGCACTGCACTGCCAAATTTCTTTTGCAGCCGAAACGCCTTTTGGCAGGGTTACTGCCATAAAAATCATACACTGCAAAGCCGTATTTTCGGATGTATGACTTCCTCATATCAAAAATGTGGAGTGAAAACAGCGTTTCACTCCACACTGATAAGACATTTTTATCTTCTGATGCCAAGCTTAGCGATAAGAGCTCTGTATCTTTCGATGTCTTTCTTCATGAGATATGTGAGCATGCTTCTTCTCTGACCAACCAGCATAAGAAGACCTCTTCTGGAATGATGATCCTTCGGGTGTGCATGGAAATGCTCGTTTAAGTGGTTGATTCTTGCTGTGAGAAGAGCGATCTGGACTTCAGGAGAACCTGTGTCACCTTCGTGTGTAGCGTACTCAGCGATGATAGCCTGTTTGTCGATTGCGTTCATGTCTTTTTCCTCCATAGACCGCGGACCCGGTATTGCGTCAGACAACTCGCAAAACGGAGTGTGCGGTAAGTTAAAATGATTTTACAGCATGGCATGATCTGCCCGCTGCCACTAAACAATGATACCATAGGGGAAGCCTGTGGTCAATGATTTTTTTACAAAAGAAAGCGAATTTTTGAGCAGAAAAATACGGCTTTCATAAGCCTATTATACCCCAAAACCCGAAAACAAGCAAACCATATAAAATAATATCTTTAATCTAAATACAAAGATAACAAAAGTCGTTGATTATAAATTTTACAGTGGTATAATTTTCGTATCGACATTTATTTAGTTAAAGGCACATTATAATATCAGTTTTTTGAAAGGGAAAAAAGATGAGAAGAGCAAAGAAAGTTTTGGCGATGTTTTTAAGCATTTTGACTTTGGTCACACAGATGCTGCCCATAGGTGCATATGCTGCGCCGATTGTGAAGGTAAAAAACATCGTATCGGAAACAGCACCCGTTGATGCAGCGGTAGATGCCTGCGGCGACAACCTCACATGGGCATTTGATGCAGCAACGGGTACATTGACGATCTCCGGCACAGGTGCAATGTGGGATTACGAACCGCAAGCATCCCGTCCGTATCCGACATCGCCCTGGTATAACGGGACTGTCATTTATGAACCGACCACAGTTATTATCGAAGAAGGTGTCACGAGCATCGGCAGCTATGCCTTCTGGATCATGACAAGCATTGAAAACGTCAGTCTGCCGGAAACCCTCAAGAGTATTGGCGAGCAGGCTTTTTATAGCTGCACGCACATTGAGAGCTTAACGCTTCCCGTAAGTCTGACAAATATCGGCGACTGGGCTTTTGGTGAATGCACAGCGCTTACAACTGTCAACTATGGCGGAACGGAAGCAGACCGTGCAAATATCACGATCGGTGCGGTCAATGATCCGCTTTTAAATGCAGCTTGGACTTATGCAGAAGAAGTCACTATCGGTGGAGAATGTGGCGATAACCTCACATGGACATTTGACGCAGCCACAGGTACATTGACGATCTCCGGTGAAGGTGAGATGGGTGATATGTACGAAAATGGCGAATATATCATGCCGTGGGAGGACTATAAAGAGAATATTAGAGTAGTTGTTGTAGAAGAAGGCGTAACCGTTATTGAAAATCATGCTTTCTCAGATTGTATCAATTTAAATAAAGTTGAATTACCAACCAGTTTGGTTGTTCTAGGTAATTTCTCATTTGAGAATTGTAGTTCCTTAACAAGTGTTTCACTTCCAGTAGGATTAACGGCTACATATGAATGCGTCTTTGCGCATTGTACTGCCTTAACGGAAGTTATTCTTCCTGAAGGGTTGGAGTCTATTTCGAATGGTGCTTTTATGTATTGCAGCAACTTGGCTAGTCTCAAAATTCCTGATAGCGTTTGGGACATTGGAATAAGTGCCTTTGAAGGATGTGACAAATTAACAAATATTTCAATACCAGAAAAAGTAACAAGTATTAGCTATTATTTGTTTAGGAATTGCACTGCATTAGAAAGTATTTATATACCCGAAAATATAACGGATATAAATGATGGAGCTTTCAATGGCTGCACAGCGCTTGCCACTGTCAACTACGGCGGAACGGAAGCAGACCGTGCAAATATCACGATCGGCACAAACAACGAACTGCTGACAAACGCCGCTTGGACATATTATACATATCCGACAGAAGGCGAATTCGGTGAAAACCTTACATGGATTTTTGACAGAATGACCGGGACATTGACGATCTCCGGTACAGGCGCAATGCCGGATTATTCGGATGATTGGAGAGATGTTCCGTGGCTCAACGATACGGATAATCGTTATCGCATCAAAAAAGTCATCATTGGCGAAGGTGTTACAACGATCGGCGCTTCCGCTTTCTATGAATGTGATCAGATAACAGAAATTTCGATCCCTTCAACGCTGCTTTCCATCGGTGAAGGTGCATTCAACTGTTCCGTCAAACTGGAAGCGATCGATCTTCCCGAAGGCCTTATCACGATCGCGGATTATGCCTTTATCGATTGCTGGGCTCTTCGTGATGTTGTTATCCCGAGTACAGTAGAAACGATTGGTCGGAGTGCTTTTGCTTATTGTAAAAACATTACCAAAATTACTGTTCCTGAAAAAGTTACGGAAATAGGCAAGTACACTTTTACCGATTGTACTTCTCTTACAAGTATTTCGCTGCCCAAAGGCCTGACAAGCATCGGTCAATATGCCTTTAATGGCTGCACAGCGCTTACAACTGTCAGCTATGACGGCACAGAAACAGACCGTGCCAATATCACCATCGGCGAATATAATGATCCGCTTCTGAATGCAGAATGGATCGGCTATGCGGCACAGATCGGCAATACAAAATATACAACTTTTGAAGAAGCTTTTGCAGCGGCAAAGAGCGGCGATACAATCGTGCTTCTGCGATACGCATCGTTCGATGAAGATGTAACGATCGATGAAAATATGGAAATTACCCTTGACCTGAATGGCTTTGATTTTGATGCCTATATTCAGATCGATGTTTACGGTCATCTGACGATCAAGGGAAAAGGAAATTTCTTTGGTTCCGGCAATGGGTTTATGCATGTCCATAGCGGTGGTTCCGCAACACTTCAGGATGCTGCTTTTTATCAGGAAGGCGATGGCTCGAATATTTTTATCACCGTAGACGGCAGCCTTGAAATCAACAGCGGCACATTCTATCCCTGGCATTGCCTTGCCAATGCAACAAACGGAAGCATTGTCATTACAGGCGGCAATTTCAGCTCGCAGGATAATAATGAAGGAACAATGGCTGATGCCGAGATCGTTTCGGGCAATGTCTTGATCAGCGGCGGTACATTTGACAGACCTGTTCCCGAAAAATACTGCGCAGAAGGCTATGAACCCTATGACAACGGTGACGGAACTTATACGGTTGTTCAGGGTTTAACAGAAGCTATCAGCGGCGAATGCGGCGATCACCTCACATGGATACTTTCCACAGATGGCATTCTGACGATCTCCGGCACAGGCGCGATGTCTGACTATGAGTATGTTGCGGAGTCGGAAACGATCGATTCCCCGTGGTATGCATACAGAAGATCGATCAAAAAAGTTGTGATCGAAGATGGCGTCACGAGTATCGGAAACTCTGCATTTGAAGGCTGCAAAGCCATGACGGAAATCGTACTTCCTGATGGTTTGACAAGCATTGGCGAATCTGCGTTCTATGAATGCAGCAGTCTTGCCGGTATCGATTTGCCGGATACGATTGAAACCATCGGTGAACGTACATTTACGCTTTGTGATAGTTTAAGCTCTGTTGCGCTGCCTGCAAATCTGAAAGAAATTCCCAACTATCTCTTTATCGGCTGTGCAGGTCTCACAGAAGTGATCATTCCCGAAGGTGTTGTCAGCATCGGCAACTCTGCATTTCAGGAATGTCCTATGCTCACAACTGTGGTTCTTCCCGAAACGCTGACGAGCCTTGGCGAATTTGTATTCAGATATTCCGGACTGACAAATATTATTTTACCCGAAAGCATGACTTCGATCGCGGACTATGCTTTCTGTGATTGCGAAAAACTGGAAAGTATTACCGTTCCGAAGACGATCGGCAGTATCGGTATGTCTGCTTTCTCTAATTGCTATGTTCTTGCTGATGTTTATTACAGCGGTTCTGTGATTGACCGCAACAATATCACCATCGGTGAAGATAATGATCCGCTTCTGCATGCAAATTGGCATTATGCGGAAACTGTTGTCACAAACCTTCGTCTTGCAGAGTATGCAACACAGCCGGGTGAGCGTTATGTTGGGGATCACTATGAACTCCATATAGCGATCGAAAACGACAACGAGACAGATTTCCCCATCACCGTAACATGGTATAAAAAGGATCAGACGGCGGAAAGCCATTCGCAGTATCCCGATGATGAAGATTCCTTTGGCTGGGAAGTATTCTATGAAGGCGAAACGAATTTTTCTATCAGCTACGTAACGACGGGAACGGATGAATATTGCATTGTCGCGGATGACGGCATTGAAAAGAAGTATTTTACCTATATTTTCTATGTAGATGAAAACTATGGTCTCTATTTCATCCCTGAAGGCGGCAAATCCAAAGTCGAAAGCTTCCTTGTCTATACAGGCGAAGAAATGTATTTGGAAACACGTGCAAGATCCTCGAGAGTTGATGCTGATGTTTGGTATACATGGTACCGTGACGGCGAATGCATTGATGATGGATCGAATCAGATTTGGATCTATACCGATGATCTTGGCGTGGGCAGCTATACCTATACCTGCAAAATAACCGACGGTACAGAAACGATCACTTATCAGGCGGAAGTTGTCGTGCAGAATCCGACAGGTCTTCGTTTTACATGGTCTCCCTATTATGAAAAGGAAGATAACTGGTGGGTAACAGAAGGGGATGCTCTGTCGTTTGGCTACTTTGACATAACAAATGATGATGGCTCCGAGATCTTCTATCAGTGGTATAAAAACGGAGAGATCATCGAAGGTGCAACGGATAATTGGTATGAAGTTAGCGAAATTCAGCTTTCCGATGAAGGCGATGTTTACCTTTGCCGTATCTGGGATGCCAATGACGAAATTACCTATACAGCAACGATCGAAGATGTAAGTGCAAATACAAACCTCCGCTTTGCCGATGAATCGATGCTGAGCGGAGAAAGCAGAACGATCTATCTGAATGAGGGGAATGGTATCCTCGATGGTCTTGCCATAAGCGACAGGGAAGATGAATACCCCATCAGTTATCAGTGGTGTGTGATCAATGACTACGGATGGAATGGTCTTGACAATGCGGTAGGTTCTTCCTATTCGATCACAGAAGGTACTTATCTGCAGGATTTCGACGGCATGGATTCGCTGAAAGCTGCACAGGGTTATGCTGTGCAGGTCACAGATGGAGAACACACCATCTCATATGAATTCTATGTAAAGGATTTCTATTTTGCAGATCAAACCGAAGGGGAGATCGCCATGGGGGTCATCTATGGCGAAGAAACGACCCTTTCCGCGGAGGCTGTTTCCGTATTCGGCGACAGGACGACATACAGTTGGTATTATGAAGGCACACTCATCGAGGGGGAAACTTCGCCCACGCTGATGGTCATGGTTGAAGATGAAACAGACCTCGGTCGTTACAGCTGTGTTGTCATGACCGAAGTTGACTACACAAGCGAAGGGGAAGTGGCACAGGTTTATACAAGAAATATCTCTAAAGACTTCTATTTATATATCGAGGAAGATGTACAGATAAGTATCGATGCTTTCGAGATCATCGACGGCGAAAAGCTCCATATCAAAGGTACAGCAAGCGCCAACGCAAACAGCGGTAAAATCTTTTTGGATTGGGAGTGGCAGGACGAATGGGGCAATTACTACGAAAATGATTATGGTTTCTTCGATGATGAAATTCAGGACAAGTATTTCGATGAAGAAACAGGCCGTTATGTCTGTGCATTTGATCTGACAAAAAAATATATTCAAAGCTATAATGAGTTTTCCTTCACGCTCAAGGCGCAAGGCACACATGAACTCGAAGAGCTTGCTTTTACCTACCTTTACGGCAACTGCCATTATGAAAACGGCGATGAATGGATCTATGCGGCCAATGTCGAATCCGTAGAAACAAACCTCCGCTTTGAAAACGGCAGAACAAATATTTGGGAAGAGATCGACCTCAAGGCTGAAGATATCGGCACGATCGTTCTTGATGCAACTGCGGTAAATGATGACCCGGAAACATACCCGATCACATACAGATGGAGCAATTCCAACGAAGATTTCGACGATCATACAGATTCCACGATGACAGTCGAAATCGTTGGAAGAGATGATATAAGTGATTATTACCGCAGCAACTCTATTGAATATCGTGCAAAAGTAACGGATACGCAACGGGAGATCAACGCGACATGGTATTTGAACACCTTCTACTTCTTAAATGATGATGGTTATGAATACCATAACGTCGATCTTGGTGAAGTCGTCCTTCTTGAGGCAGAGGTCTATTCGGCAAGAGGCAATGAGGTCAGCTATCAGTGGTATAAAGATGATCAGCTGCTCGAAGGTGCGACAAGCCGTGCGTATGCCGTTGTTGTGGATGATACTGCCGATTACGGCACGTATAGATGCTACGCTTCCGAAAATATAGGTGAAGGTCGCATCTATATGAATTATCCTGTCTATCCGAAGACAACTACCTATGAGATCACGGACCTTTACCTCGTCGGCAATGAAAAACTCATCGTCAAAGGCAATGCTATGAGTGTCCCCCATGAAATGTGGGATTACAAATATCTTGAGCTGACGCTCTGGAATAGAGAAGGCTATGGCGAAGATGATGAAATGGTCGAGATTTACTGGCTGCATAGCGATGGCTATAATTCAAGCGATCAGGGGCTTTTCTCTACCGGCATTGTTTATAACGCAAGCACGGGCTATATCAAAGACGAAACCTGCTATGCCAATATCGATTTTGAAGTCGTTCGTCTCGATCGTTTTGCTGAAGATGAATTCTTGCTTGATATTTCGGGCAATGAGCAGCAGTTCAGGCTGAAATTCAATGTCACCGAAGAAAACGGTGAATATTCCGCACAGCTCATTCTCCATGACGGCACTGTTCTTGAAGCGGTCAAGCTGGAAAATGACTTCGAAACAGATCTTGCTTTCACAGAAAATACCAACAACGGCGAAGATCTCCTTATCCCGAGAGGCGAAAGCTTTACCTTCAATGCCGAAGCAGTCAATAACGATGCGGAAAATCATCCGATCAGCTATCAGTGGTATGACAGCTATCCGAGTGCTGGCGTAAGCCCGCTTGAAGGTGAAACGAACCCGACGTATACGGTCACGATCGAAAACGATAAGGGCGTTTACTACTGCCTCGTCACAGACGGCGTTGAAAAAATGCTCTATAAGACGACCTATATGGCAGCAGATGGTCTTGTCTTTGCGGGCGACAGCTTCAACCGCATGAGCGGCAAAGGCAAGAAATTCTATGCAAGAGACATCGGTTATACCGTTGGGGAAAGCCTCGCTGCAGATGCAGCGGCAACGAACGGTGCAGGCGAGATCAGCTATCAGTGGTATTTCGTTGACAGCGGTGAAGATATGGGTGTTGCCCTTGAAGGCGAAACAAGCCCGATCTTCAGAACAAATGATGTTCTCTCCTATAGTAAATATACCGGCTATAACGGCAATCTTGGTTTCTATTGCATCGCATCCGACGGTGTGGAAGAGATCCGCTTTGATGTGGAGATCTGCGAGATCATGTATGGTCTCGGCCTTGAGATCACTTCCCACAATGGTGCGGAAAACATCGAAATTCCGCTTTCGGCAAATGATATGAACCGTGAAATGACGCTCAGCGTTGAAGCAAAACATAACGGTGCAGCGGATAATATCATGAGCTATCAGTGGTATCTTAATAATGAAGCGATCGCAGGTGCAACGGAAGCTTCCTATACCTTCAAAATGACGGATTGGCTGGCTGCGGAAAGAGGCCCTGTTCTCCATTATCATTGCGAAGTGACCTGCACGAATCATGCCGCACAGGAGATCTATTCCGAAGCATATGAAAGAAAGACACAGAGCTTCACCGTTCTTTCGCTCTATGATAAAGATGAAAATAACATCATCTATGCAGAAAGCGGCAAAGCCGTTACCTTAAAGGTCGATCCCGTATCGTCGGTTGAAGGCGATATCGAATACCAGTGGATGAAGGATTATACGCCCATCAAAGGCGCAACAAAACAGACGCTCGTGGTAACGCCTTATCACAGATATGATCTTGGTGACTATGAATGCCTTGTTACGGTTCATATCGGCGGTGAGGAATATTACACCATCAGCCGTTATTTCACAAAGCGACTTGCGTATGATTCCGGCACAGAGCTTTCGATCGATACTTTCGAGCTGAAAGACGGCAAACTGATGATCGGCGGCAGTGCTTCTTCGAATAAGATCAAAGAGGATGATTACCTTGAAGTCATCATCCGCGATGGCAAGACGAATCCCGAAATCGGCGATGCATCTCTTGGCATTTTCACAAGGGAAAGCCTCCGCAGCTGGGAAAAGACAGGCAGCTTCAACAAGGAATTTGTCATTTCCGTCGGCGAACTTGCGCTTGATGATCTTGGTATCTACGAAATCTATGCTTCGAGCTATACGGCGGAAAGCAAGCCTGTGGTACTCAGCTTCGAACTCAAGGAAAGCGGCGTTGTTCTGGCAAAATTGACCGATGAAAAGGGCAATACGAAGTCCCTTGAAATTGCCGGACCCGAGACAACACAGCTTCGCTTCAAGACTGATGCGGAAAGCTTCATTCAGCTCAAAGCAGAGGATATCGGCAGCCTCGTTTTATCCGGTGAAGCGGTCAATAATGACAGCGAAAAAGCCATTGCCTATACATGGAAGGTTGGCGGAAAAGTCGTCGGCAATGAAGCTGTTTATACGCTTGAAAGCATTGACCTTGCGGATATTTCCTATAATTATTCGGCAAGACTTAACATCAGCGTAACGGCAAGCGACGGCATGGAATCCATCAGCCGTGATTTCTATCTCGAAACACTGTATTTCACAGAAGATTTCGATGCGCATGGTTCGGAAGATATGTATCCCTATGCCGACGACAAGATCACGCTTACGGCTGAAGCATATTCTGCACTTTCCGAAACACTCAGCTATCAGTGGTATAAGGATGGCACAGCGATCGAAGGTGCAAATGAGGCTTCTTTCACGATCGAAAAGATGAAAGATGCGGATTATGGCGAATATTCCTGCGAAGTTTCCGATGGCGTACATGAAAATGCGATTAGGAGAAGCTTCAGGCTTATGGAAAAGGATTATGCAATGCGTATTTCCGAATTCAAGCTCGTGGATAATGAAAGCCTGATCCTCCGCGGCAATGCCTACAAGAATAAGACGGAAGAGTGGAGCTATTGCGACGTATACTTCATCAACCTTGGCGAACGCATCCCCGAATATAAAACAGACGGCGAGGAAATGACGGAGCTTTCCGAACGCGGTATGCATCTCGCTGGTCTTGTACGCAATAATTCCTATAAGTATGAAACAGAGGAAAGCTTCAACTGCGATATCGATGTGGAACTCCTCGATCTTCCGAGGCTCATGCTGGGCGATTATGTACTCAACATGAACTGCAATGAGTATAATGTTGATGCGCACCTTGTCGTAACGGAAGAAAACGGAGAATATACGGCGAAGCTCGTCTTTGATGATGGAACCGTTCTTATTGCGGAAAAAGCTTCTTCCGAAGAAGTTGTGACGGATCTGAAACTCACGGCAAATGCCAATATGGTCAGCGAAAGCTCCGCAGGTTATGCCGTGACCGTTTATGCAAAAGCAGGCGAACGCTATGTCTTCTGTGCGGAAGCGACGAACAATGATCCGGAAAATTATCCGATCACATACAGCTGGTATGATGCCGATCCGCGTGCATACGGCAGCATTAAGAAGATCGATGACGGTGCAAACTGCGGTATCGAGATCACGGAAAGCGGCACGATCTTGTGTGTGATCACAGACGGTGTCGAAACGATCACCCTTGCACAGACATACGAAGTTGCTGAAGGCGCTGTCTTTGCAAGCCATGATCAGTATGGCGGAAATGGTGTACCCGCAGGGCAGAAGTATTTCTTCGGTGAACGCAATATGATGCCGGAATCCATCGTAACGCTTGATGCCACAGCGATCAACGGCGCAGCAGCATTCAGCTATGCATGGACATTAAATGGCAATGAGGCCGGCAATGAAGCAAAACTGACGGTCTATGGCTATCAGCTTGAAAATGACCATGTCAATACAGCTGTCTGCACAGTAACCGATGGCGTTGAAACGCTGACGATGGAGATCGATCTTATTCCGATGGAATGGTTAAATTCCTGGAATGTTAAAACAAATCTCCGCGTAACAGTGCCTGAAGATCTGAATTATGAGACAAGTTCCGAGCCTACATATAGAGTCGGCCTGACAAACAGCGATATCGGTGGACTTACACTTTCCGTTGCAGCGGAAAATGATGATCCGGCAAATTACCCGATCAGCTATCAGTGGTATTTGGATGAGGAAGAACTTGCAGGCGAAACAAATGCTCCGCTTGAGATTCCGCTTACATTGCAGGATGTTATTGATGGAAACTTCGGCAGATATAAAGTCGTCATTAGCGACGGAATTGAGGAAAAGATCGTTTGGTTTGAACTGATTTCCTTCTATTTCACAGAGGAAGACCCGCAGTATGCTGTTCCGGCAAAACCGGGCGAAAAAGTCACCTTTGATGCAGCGGCAGTTTCCGTGCTCGATAGCTCGCTTGGCTATCAGTGGTTCAGAAATGGCGAAGCGATCACAGGCGCAACCGAAGCGACCTATACCATTACTGCAAGTATTTCGGATTTCAGCAGTGCATATCTGTGTGATGTACCGCGCTATACCTGCACAGTAACGGATAACGTCTTGGGTAAACAACTGACAAGCAACGAATACTACCTCGTTTATGACGTAGAACCGCAGCTCAAGATCGACAATTTTGCTTTCCTCGGTGATAAGCTTGTCTTCGGCGGTGAAGCTTCCGCAGAAAAATATTACGCAAATGGCAGCTTTGATTTCCGCATCGAAAGCGAAGATGAAAATGGCGCATTCGTTGTTCCTGTCGGCAATGATGTTCTTGGCGGCTATAAACGCGAATATGAAACAAAGACACAGGACTGCCTCGAATTTGAGTATTACATCAGGAATGTGACAGAGCTTTCCGTTGGGAAATATGAGCTTTCTATGATGTATGATGCAAAGGGCTATTTTGAAGGCGAAGATTGGTATTATAACGGTGATGTCTGGTATCTTGAAATCGAAAAGAGTTGGGATAGCCGTTATACCGCAACGCTGACATCGCCCGATGGTACAGTAAAAACGGTAACATCGGAGACTCTTGGCGGTACAGGTCTTGAAATCGTTGGCAAACCCGAGGAATTCTTCTATATCCCGACGGAAGGTTCATCGGAATAGATCGCGCTTTCCGCAGAAGCGACAAACATGAATGAAACGATCCTCCCGATCAGCTATCAGTGGTATTTCAAGCCTTATGGCAGTAACACCATGGAACAGATTGAAGGGGCAAACGATCCGATTTATGTTGTTGATCCTTCGGATGAGGCGAATTTCGGAACATATCATTGTGATGTCAGCGATGGCGTGGAATCTCGCTCGTATAACGTCCATATCCTTTATGGAACAACGCTTGATTGGGTATACTTCCCGTATCCGTATGTTGTTTTTGCAAATGTTGGGGAAACGGCAACGGTAACAGTTGAAGCTTCTTCCGATGCCGGCGAAGTCAGCTATACATGGTATGAGGATGAGATTTCCGAAGGCTGCATGATCGGTACAGGCCCGACTTTGACGATTGAATCGGTTGCGGAACGTGATTATGGTTCAAGCTTTATCTGTGTTGCAACAGATGGTTATAGAACGATCGAGGAATGGCTCCGCATCAGACCGCAGACGAACCTGACACTGACGCTTGAACAGGATAACTTCCTTGTTAAGAAAGGCGATAAGGTCGAAATCCGCGGCATTGCCACAATGGATAAAGAATCCGGCAAAGAGCTTGGCATTATGATGGCAATCCTTGAAACATGGCAGGATATGGATGGATTCTGGCATGATGGCGGTGTCAATGACTGGTTCATTGTCAGTGAAGAAAATGATATTTGGGGCGGTACTGATTGGACAGGTGTCCTTGACGGAACAGCGACGACAAATGTTGTCTTTACAGAAAACGATGGCATGCTCATGGCGGAATTCGTTATCACGATCCCCGCTATGAATGAAAACTGGCAGGGCAACTTTGCGATAGCTGCTGAAGATGCCAACGGTGGTGCCATTAAGAAGGATATCCATATTGAAATGACGGATGAGCTCTTTATGGAAGGCGTTCCAAGCGAAGTTCCCGAAATCGGTGAGGTCGTCGTTGTGACCACAGAAGCTGATCCCGAGATCGAAGCCGCATTGAAAGAAGAGATCGGCGAAAATACTGATATTCTTTGGGCACAGGATATCAAACTGGTCGAACAGAACAGCGGCAAAGAATATAAACACAATGGTAAGATCAAGCTGAATATCCCTGTCGGCAAGGAATATAACGGCAGAATGGCAAAAGTCTATCATTACTTCGATGATGGCAGCTATGAGGTTCTGGAAGGCGTCATCAAGAACGGTAAAGTTACTGTTGAAGTAGAAAGCTTGTCTCCCTTCTTCGTTATTCTCAGTGATGAAGAAGTGGCAATGATCGGCGAAACGATTTACTCAAGCCTTGCAGAAGCAATTGCTGCGGCAAATGATGGGGATGTCATTACGCTGATCAGCGACGTTAAGCTTAGCGAAAAGCTCAGCATCAGTAAGAATGTCACGATCGATCTCAACGGTCATGCCATCACAGCGGACTTTGTCGATTCTTACGGCACGATCTATGTCGGTATGAAGGGTGATCTCACGCTGAAAGACAGTGCAGGCACGGGTTCGATAAGCAACAAAAATGCTGTAGTAATTGGCGTCTATGGCAAACTTACAGTTGAAGGCGGCACATATACTTCCGGCGAAGAATATACAGCACTCTACAACTTCTATTACAATGGTGAAACCTATGGCACAACGGAAGTAAAAGGCGGCACATTTACATCGTCTGTCTGGAATAGTGGTAAACTTGATATTTCTGGCGGTATATTTGCTGATATCGATAACAGTGGACAGCTTGTGATCACAGATGCTGTTGTCAATGGCGAGATCATTGCAAAAGATGGTTCCGATGCACCGGCACTTGAAGGCAAAGGAACGATCGCGATTTCCGGCGGCAAGTATGCAAATGCTGTTGAAAAAGCGTGGTGTGCAGAAGGTTATGTACCGAGCGATGAAGCTGTTGATGGGTATTATAGGGTAGAAACAGATCCTGCTGTATATAGTGAAGCAGTTATTGGGGAAACCTATTATGCAACGATTGACGAAGCGATTGGTACAGCAAAGAGCGGAGATACGGTAGTGCTTCTGAAAGATTCGGTATCAGCAAATAGACTGATCGCGGTATATAGCGGCGTAACGCTTGACCTCAACGGTAATGAACTTACCGCAGAACATGCAGTAGCATTCAGTGGAGCACACATTGTTGATAACAGCTCTGAGAGAACAGGCCTTCTGAAAGTAGCAAAGGGCAACCTCATCCTTGATATCAATAATGCAATGATGCCTGTATACAACGGTGTTGACGGATATATCTTTACGAAATTTGTATATGCACTCTCGCAGGATACAAAGTACGTAGGAGAAGGCTTTAAGATCAATGCGATCCCTGCGCCTGGCTTAAATGTAGTTGAATTATTTAAGAATGGTGCAGCTGATAATGATGTAAAGATCATGATCAGACTTACATGGGATACTGCAGATGGTGTCAGAACACAGGACTTTGTATTCAATGAAAATACAATTGGAAATGTTTATCAGTCAAATAAAGGTACGGAAACAGGATATGGAAGGATGTTTACCATGACGGTTACCGGTATTGATAGTGTAAGTAATCTTAGAGCAAATGTAGTTATTCTTTCCGGAACACATGCAGAAGTAAAGAATGCGAAAGCATTGCAGATTAAATAAAAGGAAGGAGCAAAATAATGAAGGAATACACAAAACCTGAAGTAAAACTTGTCAAATTTGAAACAGAAAACATTGCTGATATCGGTACTGGTAATGATGCTGACGCAAGCAATGAGTTTAACGATGATAGTTTTGGTGCATAAGTAAATGCTCTATAAAATTGCAAAAAGCAAAAAGATAAGATGATATACTCTTACTGTTTAGTACAGGGAGAAGGTATCATCTAAAGTAAGCTAAAACCCCCACCATATGAAATTCATAAGGTGGGGGTTTCTATCAATTACAGTTTATTCAGCGATTTCAGCGTTATGGTAAACGTTCTGAACATCATCGTTATCTTCAAGCATATCGATCATCTTTTCGAATGTCTCGAGCTTTTCGCCGTCAATGGCAACGGTGTTCTGCGGGATCATGGAGATCTCTGCATTGTCGAAAGTGAAACCGGCTTCTTCAAGTGCTGTGCATACAGCAGCGAATTCTGTAGGACCGGTTGTAACTTCAAAAATACCGTCTTCTTCGGAAACGTCTTCTGCGCCTGCATCAAGTGCAATCATCATCAGTTCGTCTTCGTCAATGCCTTCACCGTTGATCTCGATGACGCCTTTTTTGTCGAACATCCAGGATACACAGCCTGTTGCGCCCATGGAACCGCCGTATTTGCTCATCGCGTGGCGAACATCGCCTGCTGTGCGGTTGCGGTTGTCTGTGAGTGTTGTGATGATAACGGCAACGCCGCCTACGCCATAACCTTCATAGGTAATTTCTTCATAGTTGATGTTTCCGAGTTCACCGGAAGCTTTTTTGATCGTTCTTGTCACGTTGTCGTTGGGCATGTTGTTTGCTTTTGCCTTGGCAACTGCGTCACGAAGTCTCGGGTTCATGTTGGGGTCAGCGCCACCCATCTTGACAGCTACGGAAATTTCTCTGACGATTTTTGTGAATACTTTGCCTCTGCCGGCATCCGTTTTTTCTTTTTTACGGTGGATCGTTGCCCATTTGGAATGACCTGACATATTATTTCTCCCTTCTCAAATCATTTCGTGCGGCGGTTTCCGCGCACTAAAGGACAAATTATTATATCATGCAAACACTTTATATAGCAAGCCTTTTTATACTATTTATCGCCGATGCCTGCAAAATAGCTTTCGGGAACATGCCCCAAAATCAGTGATTCGTTTAAAAGGTATTGGTTTTCGATCCGCTGTATTTCGCTGTATGCGCCCATGACCATGCGCAGATCAACGGAAATATTCATATAGATCCGATACCATGTCTGGTTGATTCCGGCACTTTTGATTTCGGTGATGAAATCCGTTTCCGCAAAGCCCTGCATATAAATATCGATGGGAACAACAGGCCCTTTGTTGGAAAAAAGCGAAGAGCCCAGAATTGCACCCAAAGGCACTTCGATTCGGCTCATTCTGCTGCTGATATTTTCCTGCGTGTGCATGAGCGTCAGCGAGGCAATGTCGTTTAAGAGCGCTGTATTGGAAGTTAAATAGGAAATTCTTCCGTCACTGTCGCGTTCGGTCAGGATGAATTCCGGGTGTGCGCCAATTTCCGATAAGGCAAGATCGCCAGCTTGCTCCATGGCGAGCATCGCTTCGTTTTTGAGCTTCATGCGTGCAAGACCGAAGGTTTCCCGCCGGACGAGTTTATCAAAATATACAAAAGAAACACCGAGCAGCAGAACCATAAAAATGATCAGCAGCGTTTTCCACAGAGATTTTTTCAAAAAAAGACCTCCGTTTTTGCTATTGTTATGCGAAAACGAAAGGCCTTATGTTTATTTGCGGAGTTTTGGCTGAAAAAGCAGCGAAACGATAAGCCCTATGGCAATGGACATGGCGATCCCTGCGGAAGTTGATTTAAGACCGCCCGCAAGTGCACCGATAAGTCCGTTTTGCTGTGCGCCTTCGATCGCACCTTTGGCAAGAGAATAGCCGAAGCCCGTTAAAGGAACGGTTGCACCGCAGCCGCCGAATGCAACGATTTTTTCGTAAATGCCGAGTCCGCCAAGAATAACACCGCTGACAACAAACAGAACAAGGATCCTTGCCGGTGTCATATTCGTCAGCGAAAGAAGGAGCTGCCCGATAAGACAGATCAGACCGCCCGTAATAAATGCTCTTAGTATCTGCATAAAAATCCTTTCTCAAAAACTTTCGATCTGAAAAGAAATGTCGTTTTCGCTGTGTTTTTCTGCGAGCTCGATCGAAACGGCGTGCGCAATGCCGGGGATGGTTTCGCCTTGCTGTACGACCGTCGGCGATAATAAGGCGCCTGTTGCAACAAAAAGAATGCGCCTGAACTTTTCCTTCTGCATTTCGGAAAGAAAATACGAAGCCAGCGAAGAGGCACAGCATCCGCATCCGCTTCCGCCGGAATAATGCGAAGGAAGCCCTGCAAAGACCATTGCACCGCAGTCTTTGTGCTGTTTTCGGATGTCAAAACCGAGCTTTTCCATTAAAATATGGAGGAGATCGCTGCCGTGTGTGCCGAGGTCGCCTGTTAAAATAATGTCATAATCTTCGGGCTTTTTCTGTAATTCCCTCAGATGTGCCGCGATCGTTGATGCCGCTGCCGGTGCCATTGCAGCGCCCATATTATTCGCATCTTTGATCCCCGGGTCAACGGGTTTGCCGATCGTACCGCTTGTGATGCGGATGCGTGTTTCTTCTTTTATTTGGGTAAGGCGCCTGTCGGAAAGTAAAAGGACACCTGTTCCTGTGACGGTGTTTTGTGCAGTTGGCGGTTTCGGTGTGCCGAGTTCAAGCGGAAATCGGAATTGCCTTTCTGCAGAACCGAAATGGCTGCTCGTTCCGCAAAGGATATTCTCCGCAAAGCCGCCGTCGATCTGCATGGAAGAGAGAAGCATAGCCTCCGCCATTGTTGAGCAAGCACCATAGATCCCCAAAAAGGGCAGATCAAGGTCTCTTGCCCCATAAGCCGATGTGACGATCTGATTCAAAAGGTCACCGCCGATCAGGCAATCGACCTTATTGATCGAAAGGGAAGCTTTTTTGAGAAGTGTTTTCACACATTCCGTAAACATTCTTTTTTCAGCCGCTTCAAAGCTGTTTTCGCCGAAAAGCGCATCGTGGATCGTAAAATCATAGTAAGAACCAAAAGTGCCCTTTTTCTCGGTAGGTCCTGCCGCAGAAGCCCAGCTTTTTATAAACACATTTTCAAAGCGAAGGCTCTGTCTGCCGATTTTTTTCGTCATGAAATACCTCCAAAAATGCAGTAGAGAACTCCCACAAGGATCGAACTCGTGATGCCATAGACAAGGACAGGCCCAGCGATCGTGAATAATTTTGCGCCGACGCCAAGAATAAAGCCTTCGCGCTTGAACTCGAGCGCAGGCGCTGTTACGGAATTGGCATATCCGCTGATCGGGACGATGCTGCCTGCACCGGCAAATTTCCCGATGAGATCATAAACGCCAAGCCCCGTCAAAAGCGCACCCATAAAAATGAGCGTGATCGAAACCATGGCCGCGGCGTTATCTTCCGACATTTGCCATTGCTCAAGATAAAAAATATGCAGAAGCTCACCAAGAACGCAGATCAGACCGCCAACCAAAAACGCACGGAGACATTCCATTCCCGTTTTGCTTTTGGGCATCCTTTCACGCACGAGTTTTGCATATTCCTGTTTATCCATGATCTCATTCATTGCCGTTCCTCCCGGAATACCGCTTCATCACGCCGTATTTCCTTTTCCGAAGGTGTTGTGATCGGGCAAAAATGACTGTCCGGAAAGATCCATTTTTCAGTCTGTTGTTCCATTTCTGATCTCTGCATCCGGATGACTTAAAAGAACGGATGCAGCTCCTTTCGCTAAATTTTCCTGTTCGGTATAGACAGCGCCTGTGGGGAGGCTCTGCTGCAACAGATAGGTATAGCTTTCCCCTTTTTCTGCGGAAAAATCCATATAGGAAAAAAGAGTGCCTGTTCCCGTCATGCGGCAGAGAAGATCTCTTGTACCTGTGCTGTTCTGGCGATATAAAGCGTACACAAGGTCTTTTTGCCCCGTAAAGCTGATGATCGGGTAAAAATTCTGCCATTCCGCTTTGAAATCGCTTGGCGGTTCCTGAGAAAAGTAAAGTGCTGTTTCTTTGGGTAAATTTTCCCTTGTGAAAAATTCGGTGAACGTCTCGATGCTCTGTTCGGTGGATAAAACCGTTCTTTTTTGTGTATCGAGGATGTATTTATCGATTTCTGCGCTTTCGATGCCGTATGGTATGGAGAAATCAGGCGCTGTTTTGTTTTTATAGATCTCCGAAAAAATATATTTTGCAAATGCTGCGGGGCAGCTTCCGCCGGTCACACCTTGTTCAAGATAATGCAAATCGTCCGTCTTATCAAAACCGACCCAGCAGCAGAAAACATACTCGGGATTATAGGCGGTGATCCAGGCATCGCGGTTATAGCCTTTTTCGCTGTCAAAACTGCTTGTTCCCGTTTTTGCGGCAAGCGGAATATCCTCCATATAAAGATGTTTTGCCGTTCCGTATTTCGCTGCAGAGCTGAGCATGGAGCTCACGAGATAGGCACTTTTTTCCGAAAGAACGGAGAAAAAAGAAGGCTCTTTTTCATAGAGAATGTTTCCGTTTTTGTCGCAGATCTTTGTAACGGCATAGCTTTCACCGAAACTTCCTCCGCTGGCAAAAGGCAGATAGGAAGAGGCAAGCTCGAGCGGACTTAATCCTTTGTGCATACCGCCAAGCGCAAGGCTTAGCCCCATATCTTCTTTTGTAAAGGGAATACCGACGCTTTCCGCATATCGCTTTGCGCGTTCGACCCCAATTTCCGAAAGCAGCCGCACTGCGGGAATATTGGTGGAGTAGGCACAGACATCGCGCAAAGTCATCCAACCGGCATAGTTTTTCTCTTTTGGCAAAAAACCGCCGAAATCTTCCTCCGCATCAAGGAGAAAATTCGTCGGCAAAAGCCCGAGGTATTCGACTGCAGGTGCAAAGACAAGCACAGGTTTTAAGGCAGAACCGGGCTGACGCTGCATCTGGTAAGCCCTTGAAAAAGAAAGCCTTGCCTCGTGTTCACGACCGCCGATCATGGCAGATATGGCGCCTGTTTTTGCATCGAGCATTACCGCAGCACATTGCACAGCCTCGCCATCTTTTGCATTTTCGGGGAAGTTTTCGGGCATTTTTGCATAATTTTCGATTAATTTTTGCTGCGTTTGGTCAAGTGCGGTGTAGATCCTGTAACCGCCGCTGTAAAGCTCTTCAAGCGGAATGCCCAAAATATTTTTTGCTTCCATAAGCGCATAGTCGAGGTAGTAGCCGTAGGGATAAGTTTCGCGCGTATTTTCCGTTAAAACAAGCGTATCCGTGCGAGCTTTTTCATAATCTTTTTGTGATAAAAAGCCGTAATGGAGCATCTGCGAAAGAACAAGATTCCGACGTCTGAGAGAATTTTCGGGTTTGATATGCGGCGCATAGTTGCTCGGTGCTTTAACGATGCCTGCCAGGGTTGCCGCTTCGCTGATAGAAAGCTCTGCTGCGTTTTTGCCGAAATATTTATCCGCAGCCGTTTCGATCCCATAAGCGCCGTTGCCAAAATAAGCAATATTGAGGTAAAGTTCCAGAATCTCGTCTTTGCTGAAGCGCTGTTCGAGCTTAAACGCCATCATGATCTCCGTTAATTTTCGTGAGATCGTTCTTTTTCCCGAAAGTGCGCTCAGTTTAACGACCTGCTGAGAGATCGTGCTTGCACCTTGCGCAAGGCTGCCGCTTTTCAAGTCTTCGATCAAAGCACCGCCGATGCGGATGATATCAATGCCGGGATGTGTGTAAAAGCGTGCGTCTTCGATGGCGATAAAGGCGTTTTTGACGTGTTCGGGAAGGCTTTCGATCTCACAGAAAAGCCTGTCTTCCTCTGCGTAAAGCCGTGCAAAAACTTCACCCTCGTTATCAAAAAACTCGCTCGACAGCATGAGATCGGCCGTTTCCTGCGGATCGTATGTTTTCCATTCTTCGATCCCCATCAGGTAAGACAAAAGAAAGCAGCCGGTCATCAATAACAAGAGAACGCCTGTCAGAAATAAATATTTCAAAATACGCCAAAATTTCTTCATTTTCATAGCCAAAACCTTTCGGAAATAGTCTTTGTCGGAAAGGATTTTTTTATGCGGAAATCTTTTCGAATGAAAAAGACGTTTTTCGGCGAAAGAACAAAAAATCCGCAAAAGGCTTTTTGTCTTCGTTTGCCGAATAATTAATACAGAGGAAAGGAGGCTTTTTTGTGAAAGAACTTGAAATGAAATTGCCGCGGGAGATCGACCATCGTTCTGCGGAAAAATGGACAAAAATATTGCGGAAGAAAATTGCGGAGGAACACCCGAAGCGGCTGATCCTCGATTTTGCGGAAGTCACGATGATGGACAGCTCCGGCATCGGGCTGATCCTCGGCCGCTATAAGCAAATGAAAGAGCTCGGCGGAGAGATCATCGTCAAAAATACATCGAGGCAGGTCGATTGTGTGCTTCGCCTTTCGGGCTTGTATCAGATCATCAGAAAATGGGAAAGGAGGAATGCTTCTTGAATATGGAAATGGAAATGCAGTTCCTCCTGACACCTGAAAACGAGAGCTTTGCCCGTGTCTGTGCAGCGGCTTTTGCGGCAAGGCTTGACCCGACAATGGAAGAGATCGCCGATATTAAAACTGCGCTTTCCGAAGCGATCTCCAATGCCTATCTCCATGCCTATGGGGAAAAATCGGGACTTCTTATTCTGCGTGCCGGTCTTTGCGAAAGAACGCTGATCTATGAAATCGAAGACAGGGGCATCGGCATCAGAAGCATCGAAGAAGCGATGCAGCCTTTTTTCACGACATCAAAAAATGCAGCCCGTTCGGGAATGGGCTTTACCTTGATGCAGGCGTTTATGGACGAAGTAGAGGTGATCTCCGAACCCGAAAAAGGTACAAAAGTTATTTTGCGGAAGGTGATTTCGCATTGAAAAAAGAGTTTGATGCGGCAATTTTTGCCCTTGCGCAAAAAGGCGATGCAGAAGCCATGGAAAAGCTTTTTCTTTCGCATATTGCCCTTGTGAAAAGTATTGCCCGCGGTTTTCTCTCGCGCGGTATTCCTGCGGAGGATCTTTTCCAGATCGGCAGTATCGGGCTTATAAAGGCGATCAGGGGCTTTAATGCGGAGTTTGGCTATTCCTTTTCAACCTATGCAGTGCCTTTGATCTCAGGCGAGATCAGGCGCTTTCTGCGCGATGACGGTATGGTGCATATCAGCCGTTCGATCCGTGAAAATGCCATTCGCATCGCAAAACTGCAGGCGGAAAATGAAGATCTGAGCCTCAGCGAAATTGCGGAAAAACTCGGCATAGAAAAAGAAGAAGCTGCTCTTGCCGCAGCATCGCAAACACAGCCGATGTCTATTGACGAACCGCTCGGACATGAAAAGGATTTTTCGCTGATCGATACACTCCCTGCAAAAGAAACTGCTTTTACGGAAAAACTTGCGCTCAAAGATGCGGTTTCCCGTTTGCCCGAAAAGAAACGGAGGATGATCGAACTGCATTTTTACCATGACCTGACGCAAAGCCAGATCGCAAGGATCATGGAAACTTCGCAGGTACAGGTTTCGCGCACGCTGAAAAAAGCCATGAGCGAATTAAAAGAAGCCCTGCAATAAAAGAAAGCCAAGCTGTATAGCCTGGCTTTTTGTATTGCGGGGTTTTATGCGATAAATTGGGATTTATGGAACTAATTCGACTTTTACATCATGGTCGCTATCGTCGCAATTCAGCATAATCTCTAATAGGATCAGCACCATTTCATTTCCTAAATCTTTTTTGCTTTTTTCATAATTTATCCATCGGATTGTAATAGGTTCCCTATACTCGTGAACATTAAAGCCGCCGCGTAATAGGTCATTAAAAGCATTCAGATTATGCCCCGTTTTCCATTGGATGTTTTTTGTTAGTAATTGATTTATTTCGTGATAAAAACCTTCCATATTAGAAAAGCTGTTGCCGTCTAATATAAATGTTTTCATGGCTACACCTCCATCAAATTCAACTTTATCAAATTGTTTTGCAAACCTAAATTAGACTGATGGTTTTGAACGCCTTGCCTCTCCCTTTGGGAGAGGTGCCCCAAAGGGGCGGAGAGGGTGTATTCCCTCTCAGTCACGGCTAAAGCCGCGCCAACTCTCCCGAAGGGAGAGCCAAGATTATCTGCATCTTTTCCAAATTCAAATTTTTCAGACTATCTTTATACTACCAAAATTTATCTTTATAAACAAGAACAGGCACAGCAGAGTAGACTGCCACGCCTGTGACGTTTGATAAATTGGGATTTATGGAACTAATCATAACAGTCTTTAATAGTTCTCAGGGTATGGTTCAATTCCCAAAGAATATTTTACCTCTTTCAGTAATTCATCCTCTGCCAAATCATATGGGAAAGGATATGCTTCGTTCATAATATTGTTGATAAGTTCGTCATACGTTCCGTGTTCTATGACAATAAATGGCTTGCCTGGAAAACATACTTCATCCACTCGAAAATATTCGTCCCTATATTCAAAGACAGGTCTTAAAGAAACATTTTCTACAAAATCATTTCCTGTATACGATCGTGTTCTTTGTTCATAAGGCAATGCAATAGATACTTTATTTCCGCCCAGCATGACGATGTATTTTTCTACGATATCTTTTATGGATTCCAATTCTTGTCTGGTAACGCTTTTATATATCCACATATCCCTTGCTGCTTCCATCAAATTTAAAATTCTGTACTATCTTTATACTACCAAAATTCATCTTTATAAACAAGAACAGGCACAGCAGAGTAGACTGCCATGCCTGTTTGTTTCGGAAAGTTGCTCTTCAAAAGAGCGATTTTTCATCAGCCGTGATAACAGCAGCTGCGTCTCCATTCGCGGAGTGTCTTTTCTTCGAGGTTCTTTGCCTCTTCTTCGGTCGTGTAGACCCAACGTACCGGCCAGCCGATACCTGTAACACGTCCTGCATTGTGCATCATAACCCAAACTTCAACCTTGTCGCCGGGCTTGAATTCATCGCAGAGCATGATCATTTCCGGGCGATAGTGGCCAAACCACGGGGAATCGGAAGGATGATTTGCAAAGGCACGTTTTTCGCCGTCTGTGATGTAAATGTTGGCAAAACCATCGAGACCTTCGAAATACAGACCGAGCTTCTTGTCACCTTTTTCGCCAAGTTCGGGAACGGTCGCATAAGCATGGTATGCATAATGGAGAGGTGTTCCAACGGGGTATGCGCCGCCAAGACCTGTGAGTCTGTCGGGGATTGCACCATCGAGAACATCGGGCGAACCCAGTGTATCGATGTGTTCCCAACGTTCGATCATGCCTTCTTCCATGATCTTTTCGTCATCGATCGTGTAGGGCATGAGCTTAGAAATCTGCCAATCCAGAATGTAGTTCGGCTGTACTTCGGGAACGTGGACAAGCGTGCCTTTTTTGCGCTTGATGACGAGCTCTGCCGTTTCAAATTCGCGGCTTTCTGCGCGGATGATCAGGTCGGCATCGGTATCCATGCTGCGGAAGAATGCCTGGCACATACCGTTGAAGAAATACATTTCGGGACCGAATTTACCCTGCAGACCGTCATAGCGGAGGCTGACTGCGCTCATGAATTCACCTGCTTCGTTTGCGGAGAAGGTGATCTTTTTGCCTGTCGAATTGCGGCAGATATTGCCTTCGCTGTCTACGAGGTAAGCCGTGATGATCGCAACATCGGTATCGTCTGCCTTGAGGCTCGGGTTTTCCATAACCAGCTTGACAGCAGCGGGTTTGCCGGATGTCTTCGAAACATCTTCTGCCCAAACTTTGCCGTTTTTATAGGAAACAATCTTCATTTCGCCGGGTTCATAGGTGAATTTATGGTAAGTTCCGCCGTAAATATCGGTGTCAAATTTGCCCTTGAATGCGCCGTTGATATAAACTTCGACATAATCGCCGCTGTTGCAAAGGAATACGCCGACTTCTTTGCCTTCGGATCCGGGGAAATCCCAATCGGGAGAGATCTTTGCCAAAGGCTGTTCATGCTTCAGGTAGGTCTGATAAGCATAGTAGCAGGGTCCTTTTTTGCCCAGAGCATCGATCATTCTGGTTCCGTTGTAGCCTTCTGTCTGAATAGCCGCAACTTCGGGCGTGAATTCCCATGCGGTGAAGTGGAAACCGCCGATGACATATTCTTTTTCAAACTGATAGAGGTCTTCGCCAACACGCTTCATTTCTGCGTGGAAGGGTTCCATGGCGATCGGGCTGACTCTTTCGGAACAGAAGATCGGCTTGTCGGGGTTCAAGGCATGCATCTGGTCAAAGTTCATCGTCTGGTGGTTGAAGCCGTAAATATCGTGGTATTCATGCGCACCTTCGGAGAACATGCCATAGGAGGATGCACCTGTCATCGGGCGTGTATCGTCATATTTTCTGCCTTCTGCAGCGAGAAGCCTGAAAATTCTCTTGCCTGTTTCGCGCGTGATGGTGTCTTCTTCGTTGTAAAGCGACCACATGCAGACAGAAGGATGGTTTCTGTCGCGCTTGATCATGCGCTTGACTTCGTCGATGCGGATCGCATTCGGCTGGAAGACGCGGTTTTCATCCATGATGAGGATGCCCCATTTATCGCAGTAATCATAAGTCGCTTCGCCGTGCGGGCTGTGTACGGTTCTGAAACCATTGCCGCCCATTTCGGCGATCGTACGGATGTGATATTCACGCATGGAATCGCTCATGGCATTGCCGACACCGAGGTAGAGGTTATGGTTGGAGAAGCCGTAGATCGTTTCGGATTTGCCGTTGATGAACATACCGTGGTCAGCATCGAAGACGATCTCACGGATACCGAAGTTTGTTTCATACGTATCGACAACTTCGCCGTCAAGAACGATTTCCGTTATAAGCTTGTGCATATTGCAGTGCTTGGTATCCCAGAGCATCGGGTTATCAAGAACGATCTCTTCCGAAATGATCTTGTTTTCGTGCAGCGGGAAAGTATAGCTGCCGTCTGTGCAGGCGATCTCTTTGCCGTTCGGGTCAATAATATGCGAACGCAGGGAAGCGGTCTTTTCTTCGTAATATTTGTTGGCAACTTCTGTTTCGATTGTGAGCTGCCATTTATCGTCGCCGAGGGACTTTGATTTGACAAATGTACCCCAAAGGTCGACCATAAGCTTGTCTGTTTTCTGCAGCCAAACATTGCGGACGATACCGCCGCCTTCATAATACCATGCCTCATAATCGTGGCAATCGACATGAACGGAAACGACGTTGTATTCATAGCCAAAGCGTGCAACTTCTGTGATATCGACATCAAAGCCGATGCCTGCGGTGTCGTTTCTTGCGATCAGCATGGAGTTGACATAAACTTCGCATTTTGTGGCAACCGCTTCGAAATGGAGGATGATCTGCTTATCTTTGTCGGCTTCATCGAGCTTGAAAGTACGGCGATACCATGCCTCACCGCGGTCTCTGGGGAAACCTGCGACATCGCCGAAAACAGGGTCATCATCGGAAACACCGTTTTCAAAGACGAAATCGTGCGGAACAGTTACTGTGCGCCATGCGGAATCATCAAAATCTCTTCTTGCAGGGCCTCTTGCGTTTTCACCGCGGGAACCTCTGTAATGCTGGTCAAAGCTTGTGCATTTTTCGATGATATATTCGGGCATACCAAAGAAATAGCGCCAGCCTTTGTTCATGAGAAGTCTTTCTCTCATATATTGCTCCTCTCAGATGGGAATGTATTATAGTTTATAAGGATATGATAGAGCATTGCAAAACGAATGTCAAGTTTTATTTTAAAAATGTAAAATTATAACAAAAATAATGTTAAATTTGATAAAAACAGAGCATTGCCCATAAAGAAAAACGGAAATTAGTCGGTTAAATGACCGGATACAAAGGGAAAATGACATGAGAAAACCGTTTGTATAAAAAAGACGGGTGAACCCCGTCGTTGTTAATTGAACAATTTTTTATTGCTTGCAGGCTATGTGCTGACGATCAGAAATCTCTTGCATTGAGTATAAAACGAAAGAAACCTAACTCTAAAAAATGAACTATCGATTGCAGGCTATGTGTTAACGATCAGAAATCTCCGGCATTGAGTATAAAACGAAAGTATTCCAACTCTTAAAAATGAACTATTGCTTGCAGGCTATGCGCTGATGATCAGAAATCTCTGGCATTGAGTATAAAACGAAAGAAACCTAACTCTTAAAAATGAACTAACGATTGCAGGCTATGTACTAATGATCAGAAATCTTTGGCACTGAGTATTAAAAACAAAGGCAGCAAATGCTGCCTCTGTTTTTATAACTGACTTTCGATTGCAGGTTACCAAAGCAACTTTTCGCAATCTTTATCACTAGAGTATTTTAGTTCTGTTTGCTGGATTCCCATTCACGAGCGGTCTTGTCGTCAAGAGCCTTGACTTCTTCGTCCGTTGTGTAGATCCAACGTACCGGCCAGCCAATACCATGGACTCTGCCTACGTTGTGCATCATGACCCAGATTTCAACCTTGTCGCCGGGTTTGAATTCGTCGCAGGTCATCATCATTTCCGGACGATAGTGACCGAACCACGGAGAGTTGGAAGCATGGTTGCCATAAGCTGTCTTATCGCCATCGGTTACATAGATGTTAGCCGGGCCGTCGATACCTTCGAAGTACAGACCGAGCTTCTTGTCGCCCTTTTCGCCGAGTTCCGGAATGGTAGCATAAGCGTGGAGAGCATAGTGGAAGGTCGTGCCCTTCGGGTAAACCTGAGAACCGTAAAGGATCGTGGAGGAACCCTGTGTATCGATGTATTCCCAACGTTCGATCATGTGTTCTTTCATGATCTTCTTGTCGTCCATACCGTTGAGGAAGAGCTTGGAAAGCTGCCAGTTAAGGATGTAGTTGCTTTCCACAACCGGAACGTGCTTGAGGTTCGGGTTAGCTTTTCTCGGGATAGCGAGTTCTGCTGTGGGCAGACCCTTTGCGGTTACTGTAACAATGAGGTCGCCTTCTGTTTCGAGGCTGCGGAAGTATGCATAAGCTGCGCCTTCTGTAACCTTAACAGCGGGGCCGTTCTTGCCTGTGTAACCATCAGCACGGACGGAACCTGTGCTTAAGAATTCACCTGCATCGTTGGAGCTGAATGTGAGTTCTGTGCCTGTTTCCTGTGTGCAGACTCTGCCGTCTTTGTCAACGATGTAAGCTGCGATAAGAGCAACGTCGTCGCCGTCAGCCTTAAGGGAACCTTCGGGGTTATCCATAACGAGCTTGATAGCAGCGGGTTCGCCTACTGTGTAGGATGTATCTTCTGCCCAAACTTTGCCGTCTTTGTAAGCAACAATCTTGATTTCGCCGGGTTCATAAACGACTTCATAGGGTGTGATAGCATAGAGGTCTGTTGTAACTTTGTCTTTGAGGACGCCGTTTACATAAACTTCTACATAATCGCCGTTGTTTGCGAGGAAGAGGTGAACTTTTTCGCCTTCCTGACCCTGGAAGTTCCATTCCGGGGAAACCTTAGCGATCGGAACATCCTGCTTTAAGTATGCCTGGAAGCCATAGTAACCGTAAGCTTTGCCGCCGAAACCATCCATGATATCGCCTTTTTCCGGTCCATAGCGCCATGCTGTGAAGTGGAAGCCGCCGATAACGAAGTCTTTTTCACTCTGGTGAGCGTCTTCGCCGGAGCGTACGTTCATGCCGATCCATGTCGGTTCCGGACCAAGCGGAATAACCATTTCGGAGCAGTAGAGCGGCTTATCGGGCTTAGCTTTGTGCAGAGCGTTGAAGTTCATTGTCTGGTGGTTAACACCGATAATGTCATAGTATTCGTGAGCGCCTTCGGAGAAGATACCGTAGGATGTAGCACCTGTCATCGGACGTGTGTTGTCGATCTTGCGAGCTTCTTCAGCGAGTGTGCGGAAAATACGTTTGCCTGTTTCGCGTGTAACGGTGTCTTCTTCGTTGTAGAGGGACCACATGCATACGGAAGGATGATTTCTGTCTCTCTTAACCATTCTCTGTACTTCGTCGATGCGGATGTCGGAGGAATGGAATACACGGTTTTCGTCCATAACGAGGAGACCGTATTTGTCGCAGTAATCATATGTAGCTTCGCCAAACGGAGCGTGAGCTGTTCTGAAGCCATTGCCGCCCATATCGTGGATGGAACGGATGTGGTATTCTCTCATGGAATCGCTCATAGCTTCGCCAACGCCCAGGTAGAGGGAATGGTTTGCGAAACCGTAGATTGTTGTCTGAACACCGTTTAAGAACATGCCTTTTTCGATGTCATAAACGATCTCACGGATACCGAAGTTTGTTTCATAGTTATCAACAACTTCGCCATCGAGAACGATTTCTGTGAAGAGTTTGTACATATTGCAGTTTTTGGTATCCCAGAGCATGGGAGCGTCTAAAATGACTTCCTGCTTTGTGATGCCCTTGCTGCGGAGTGCATAGCTTGCATCGGAAGCAACTTCAGCAACCTGTACGCCGTTCGGGTCAACGATCTTGGAAACGATCTTTGCGTCCTTAGCTTCGTAGTAGTTGTTGACAACTTCTGTTTCGATGTTGAGCTGCCATTTGTTATCGCCGAGGTTCTTGGAGGTTACATAGGTACCCCAGAGGTCAACAGCGAGTTTGTCTGTCTTGACCATCCAGACGTTTCTGGTGATGCCAGCGCCTTCATAGTACCAAGCTTCGTAGTCGTGTGCATCTGTATGAACGGAAACAACGTTTGTTTCATAACCGAAACGAGCTACGTCTGTGATATCAACATCAAAGCCGATGCCGGCTGTGTAGTTGACTTTCAGCAGCATGGAGTTGACATAGACTTTTGTGATGAGACCGGCGCCTTCGAAGTGAAGGATGATCTGCTTATCTTTGTCAGCTTCATCAAGTCTGAAGTAACGACGATACCATGCTTCGCCTCTGTCGATCGGGAAGTCATAATGTTCGCCGCCCATGGGGTCGTCGATGGAAAGACCATTTTCAGCGTTGAAATCGTGAGGAAGTGTTACAACTCTCCATGCGGAATCGTCATAGTCTCTTCTTGCCGGTCCACGAGCGTTTTCAGCACGGGAACCTCTGTACTGCTGGTCGGAGCTTTCGAACTTCGGTTTTTCGATTTTCGGCATACCGAAGAAATAGCGCCAGCCTTTGTTCATGAGCAGTTTTTCTCTCATCAGGTTTCTCCTTTTTCACACATATTAGTGTTAAGTTTTATTACCATCATCTTAACTATTTCATATAATGTTGTCAATGTTTTATTGATGTTCTTTTTGTACCAAAATTGTAAAAAACACGGATTTCCATGTAATTTGCAGGTATTTTTACACTTGTAAGAAAATTGAAAATTTTATTTGTTTGTGTTCTGTTTTCCGGATTTATGATATGATATTTTTATGGAATAATTGCAGGAGCAGCGGAAGGAGAAGTTTTAACATGGAAGAATTCATTGTAAAAATAAAACAGGCAGGAGAAGTCATCGTCCTTACCGATGAAGAGGATGAAGTCGTCATGATCACAGACGACAGAACAGAGGAAGTTCCCGTTTATGCCGCAGCGGAGGATGCAAATAAAGTGCTTGCTGATCCGGATTTTTCGGGCTGCAATACCTATGCACTCGAGCTTGAGGAATTTGTGGAAAACTTCCTGCCGATCCTTGCCAACGAAAAGGTCGGCCTTTCGATCAATTTTGACGGCGAAAAGGGTGAGAAAATTAAAAACGTCAATGTTATGATAAAAGCGCTTGCCGAATAAAGAGAAAACACCGAAGCAGATGCCTCGGTGTTATTTTTATATTATATTTTTTTGAAGCAGCCGTTTTCATATCCGATCGCCTCACCGCAGGAAAAATATTCCATGTGACGGAGCTTTTCCGAAAGATAACGGAAAGCTTCTTCGCCGGTGCAGTGGCAGGTATAAAAATCCGTATCATACTGGGAAAGTTCGGCGGCGATATTTTCAAGAAGGGCATCACTGACGGTCTTTTTCGTCGTCGGGTTATAGAGATGGAAACCGCCGATGCAGACTTTCGGGGCAAAAACTGCGGCTTTTTCCATGATGTTCGTTACGCCCGTATGCCCGCAGCCCATGATGAGCGTATTTTTTTCACCTTTGATGATCAGGCTCTGTTCGTGCGAAAAGCGGTCAAGCCCATCTTCCATGAAAAGCGTATCGTTCGCTTCGGAGCGGTTCTTTTCGATGTTTGTGACCGTGAAAAGGAAAAGCTCTTCATCGATTTCATGATCGCCTGTAAGCAGGACGAACTGTTTATTTTCCATAAGCGAAGTTTCGAGCCCGATATAGGCTTCATCACCCATATATTTTCTGAAATGCGGCGCAAAAGCTTCTTTCTGGATATAAATCTTTGCGTGATCGTTGATCTTGAGAAAGGCTTCAAGCGCACCGCCATGATCCCAATGTCCGTGCGAAATGATGACGGTATCGACAAGCGAAAGGTCGATGCCGCGTTTTTTTGCATTGCGGATGATTGTTTCGTCCGGTCCTAAATCAAAAAGTAAAGTGTGCTTTTCTGTTTCGATATAGAGCGCAAGCCCATAACCTGCCTCAAGCTCGCTGTGGGAAATATTTTCAACAAGAGAAATGATCTTCATACGGTTCCCCTTTATTTCTTAAAAGTTTTCTGTTTTTTTGTGCCTGCAGATTTTTGCGGAGCGGCTTTTTTATTATTGCCGCCTTTTGGCGTCGGTTTATTTCCTTTTTGGGGTTTTAAATTTTTTCCCGCTTTTCCGTTAGCAAAAGATTTTTGCGGTGCATCTTTTTTATAATAGCGAGGCGCTTCAAATTCATCGCGGATCAGGCAGTTTTTGCCGTTGCCGATGAGGTCCTCTCTGCCTGCTTTGATCAAGGCTTCGCGGACGAGTTCTCTGTTTTTCGGGTTCTTGTATTGGATGAGCGCACGCTGCATCGCTTTTTCGTGCGGATCTGTCGGGACGTAAACCGGTTTCATCGTCCTCGGGTCAAGCCCTGTGTAATACATACAGGTCGAGATTGTCGAAGGTGTCGGGTAAAAATCCTGTACCTGTTCGGGCATATAGCCGATGTCGCGCAGATATTCCGCAAGACCGACGGCTTCCTTTAAGGTCGAACCGGGATGCGAAGACATGAGATACGGGACAACAAACTGATTCTTGCCGTATTCGCGGTTCAGAGCCTCGTATTTTTCGATGAAGCGTTTATAAACGCTGTTTTCGGGTTTGCCCATCATCGAAAGGACAGGACCACAGACATGTTCGGGTGCAACTTTGAGCTGACCGCTGATATGATGCTGAACGAGTTCACGCATAAAGCTGTCGTCTTTATCATAGATCAGGTAATCGAAACGGATGCCGGAGCGGATAAAGACTTTTTTAACGCCGGGTATCGCGCGCAGTTTGCGGAGGAGTTCCAGATAATCGCTGTGATCTGCCTCAAGGTTCGGGCATTTTTTCGGGAAAAGGCAGAGTCTGTTCTGGCAAGCGCCATGTTCCATCTGTTTTTTGCAGGCAGGAAAGCGGAAATTTGCCGTAGGACCACCGACATCGTGAATGTATCCCTTGAAATCGGGCTCTTTTGTGATAAGCTCGGCTTCTTTGATGAGGGATTTATGGCTTCTCGATTGGATGATCCTTCCCTGATGGAAGGTCAATGCACAGAAGTTGCAGCTTCCGAAACAGCCTCGGTTGCTGATCAGGCTGAATTTGACTTCTGCAATGGCGTCAATACCGCCTGCTTTTTCATACATCGGGTGATAGGTGCGTGTATAGGGCAGGTCATAGACGCTGTCCATTTCGTCTGTTGTCAGCGGCGGCTGCGGCGGATTCTGCACAACAAAAATCCCATTCGGATAGGGTTCGATCAATGTTTTTGCGTTGAACGGATCCGTATTTTTATATTGTGTATAGAAACTTTCGGCATAAGTGCGCTTGTTTTCCTTGACTTCGTCATATGTCGGCAGAGTGATCGCATCGTAAACATCTTCGGGGCGTTTCGTTTTCCAGACGGTGCCTTTGACGTAACAAATATCTTTTGCCGCAAGACCGGAATCAAGAGCTTCGGCAACTTCAATGATCGCCTTTTCGCCCATGCCGTAAATGACGATATCTGCAGAGGAATCGAGCAGGATCGAGCGCTTGACTTTGTTTGACCAGTAATCGTAATGTGCGAGCCTGCGGAGGCTTGCCTCAATACCGCCTAAAATGATCGGTGTATTGCGGAATCGCCTGCGGATGAGGTTGGCATAAACGACAGCAGCATAATCGGGTCGTTTGCCCATTTCGCCGCCGGGTGTATAGGCATCCCGTTTTCTGCGCTTTTTCGCAACGGAATAATGGTTGACCATCGAATCCATATTGCCGCCCATAACAAGGAAACCGAGCCTCGGTTCGCCCAAAACGGCAATGCTTTCTTCGTCTTTCCAGTCGGGCTGAGAGATGATGCCGACGCGGTAACCGTATCTCTCGAGTATGCGGCTGATGATGGCGTGCCCAAAAGAGGGATGATCGACATAGGCATCGCCGATGACATAGACAAAGTCACATTGATCCCAGCCTCTTTTTTTCATATCTTCCCGCGAAACAGGCAAAAATTCCTTTTCCAAAATACACCTCAGAAAACGTAAAAATTCTTATCTTTGATTATAACAAAAAACTGTCTTCATGTAAAACGGACGGGCAGACATATTTGTCCTCATCCGGGCATATATACAAGCAGACTTAAAAAACAAGGGAGGAAACATGAGAAAAAAACAGCCTGAAAAAACGGACGAAGAAACACAATGACGGGAATGGATTTTTTGCTTACGCATCTGCCGAAAGCACTTGCTGCGGAGATTTTGCCCTATGAAAAAAACTGCCGTGAGATCCGCATCCGTGAAGAATACCCCGTGATGATCCGCTTTGCCGATCGGGAAAAAGCGCTTTCTTATCGGGTGAAAACCGGCGAAGCAAGGGAGATATTGCTCATGCTTACGGAATATTCGCTTTATAGCCATAGGGAAGAGCTTCTTCGGGGTTTTGCCTCGGTATATGGCGGTGTGCGCATCGGTATCGGCGGTGTTTTCGGCGGTGAAGGGGATGATCATCTTTCTGCAAAATCATCCTTACAGATCCGTTCGCTGATGATCCGCATCGCAAGGGAAGAAAAAGAGATTGCAGGGAAACTTCTGCCGTATCTTTTGGAAAAAGGAAAGCTTGTGGATACGCTTGTCATTTCTCCGCCGGGGATCGGCAAAACAACACTTCTGCGTGAGCTTGTGCGTATCGTTTCTTTGGGAAAGGGTGTTTTGCCCATGCAGTGCGCTGTGATCGATGAACGTGCGGAGCTTTTTCCAAAAGGCATCGAAGCAGGCCCAAGAACGGATGTCATTTCGCTGATCAAAAAAGAGATCGGTATTGCGATGGCAATCCGAAGCCTTTCGCCGGAGCTGATCTGTTTTGATGAGCTTGGCAGCAGGGAAGAACTCAGGGCAGCATACGAAGCGGCAAAAAGCGGCGTGAAGATCCTCACATCCTGCCATGCGGAGAATATCGAAAACCTGCGTGAGCGCTTTTTCTTTGCCGAACTGATGGAAAAAGGACTCTTTTCGCGTATCCTTGTGCTTTCGGATTCGCTCGGGAGAAGCACTGCACAGGCGCTTTATGACGGCAAGGGCAGGCAGCTGCCGATGGAGCCGTTTTTGCTTGCCAAGGAGGAAAACAGATGCTGACACTGAAATGTATCGTGGTCGGTCTTATCGCGTTATTAGGCATCCGTATGACGGAAATGCTCTGTTCAACGGAAAAAAGCAAAACCGAACTCATCCTTTCTTTTGCAGAGGCGATAAGCGATATCAGGCGCTCGCTTTCGTGGGCGGAAATTCCCGCAAAGGAAGCGCTTTTATCGGTAAAAAGTGAACCTGCAAAGAGCTTTTTCTATGCACTTTCCCATAAGCTTGGCGAAGAAAAGATCACTTTCCCAAAAGAATTGCCCGAAGAAGCGGCAAGAGAAATTTCTTCCTTTATGGCAATGCTCTATGCTGCACCGGAAGCGGAAAGCCTTGCAGAAGAAGCGGAAAAACGCGAAAAAAGGCTCTTTTTACTCTATGAAAAAAGAAAGGGAGAAACGGAAAAACGATGCGGTGTCATTCGTGCCTGCGGTCTTTCGCTGAGCCTCGGGCTTGCGATACTGCTCATTTGAAGGGGATAAACATGGACATCAATGTGGTTTTCAAAATCGCGGCGATCGGTGTGCTTTTGGCTGTGATCAATGCATTGCTTTCCCGTGCAGGCAGGGATGATATTGCCTCTTTGACGACGCTTGCAGGGCTTGTCGTCGTGCTGTTTATGGTGATCGATCTTGTTGCGGGTCTTTTTCAGAAGCTGCGTGAGATTTTTACGCTTTACTGATGGCGGAAGTGTTCAGGATCTGCGGTCTTGCGGCAATGGCAGCGGTCATGGCGCTTCTTTTGAAAAGGACGATCCCCGAAGCAGCGGCAGGCATTTCCGTTTCCGCAGGGATCATCATTCTTCTCATTGCCTTTTCCCATGCAGCGGAAATATTCGGGGATCTGCGCATTTTTGCGGAAAAATTCGGCGATCTTTCCGCCGTATTTACGCTTATGCTCAAGCTTACGGGCATTGCCTGTCTCGTGGAATTTGCAGCCGATACAGCGGCAGATTTCGGCGAAAGCGCCCTTGGCGAAAAACTGCGGTTTGCCGGAAAGATCCTCATGCTTTCTCTTGTCATGCCGGTCGTTCTTCGCTATATCGAAAATATTTTATCGCTTTTGCCGTGATCTTTTTTATCATCACTGTGCCGGTTTATGCGGAAGAAGCTTCGCTTTCGGAAGCTTTGGCGGAAGTTTTATCCATGCTTTCCGTGGATGAACTGACCGATTTATATGAAAAAGCCGGTGAACCCTTGGGCAAGGGCGATGCTGCGGAGATATTGCTTTCTCTTGCGGAAAACGGGCTTTCGGGAATTTCATTTGAAGGGCTTTTTTCGGGCGTTTTCGGTGCTTTTCGCGAGGTGTGGAAAAGCTTTCTGCCGGTTTTATTGGAGCTGTTGGCTTTGCAGCTGATCCTCGGTCTTGCGGAAAATGCCGGCGGTATGAAAAAAAGCATCCTGTTATTCGGCAGGATACTCTTGATGACGGCAGCCTGCAGCGTTGTGATGCGTGCGCTGAAAACGGCAAATCAAGCGGTCGTTTCTTTTTCGGAGATCATGGAAAGAATTGTGCCTGTGGCTTCGGGAATGCTGCTCCTTATGGGCAGCTTCAAAAGCTCCGCTGTGATGACGCCTTTGCTTTCCGTTTTATCGGGAACGATCGCGGGTCTTATCCGCAGCCTGATTCTGCCGATGCTGACGGCTTCTTCCGCATTGGCATTATGCGAAGCGTTCAGCGAAAAAACGAGCGGCATCAAAAAACTTCTGATGAGCATATCCAAAGGCTTTCTGGCCTTTATCTCTGCGGTTTTCCTCGCTTTTGGCAGCATCAACGGCTTTATCACGAGCCGCATCGACAGCGTTTCCATGAAAACGGCGAAATTTGCCGTGGATAAAAGCATTCCGATCGTCGGCGGTATGTTTTCGGATTCGTTTGAGACCTTTATGGCTTGCGCAGGGCTGATCCGCAATGCAGCGGGCATCATGTCGATCGTGATCCTGCTTGCGGTCATGCTCGGGCCTGTTTTACAGCTTTTGTCTGCGGTGTTTTTATTGCAGCTTGCGGGCGGTCTGGCATCGCCTTTTGCCGATGAAAAAAGCGGAAAACTTTTGAGTTCTGCAGCAGCGGCCTTGAAGCTTGTGCTGGTCTCTCTTCTCGTTCTCTATGCGATGGCATTTATCGTAATTGCCCTTTTTCTCGGTGTTTTCGGCAATGTATGAATGGATAACGGCGCTGTTGGTGCTGTATATTTTGGCAGAGATCTGCGGTTATTGTATTCCCGAAGGAAAAATGCGGCGTTTTGTATCGATTCTTTTCGGTGTGCTTGTGCTTGCCGTGACTGCGGAAATGCTTTTCTTTTCCGGTAAAATGCCCGATCTTTCGCCGGTTTTTAAAGAAGAAACGTTAGGACAGGAAAACTATTCCTATGAAGATTTTGTATCCGGCGTATATGAACGCAAGGGAGTGAATATATATGAAGAAGATCAATGAATATTGGGAAAAGCTGCGGCTTATGGAGGCAAAGGCAAGGCTCAGGCTGCTTCTTGGCATAATGCTTGTTCTCATTGCGCTGGCACTGTACCTTTCCTTTATGATGCCGGAGGCTGAACCGAAAGAAAACACAGCAAACGAAACGCTTTCTGCGGATGCCTTATCGGCTGCATTGTCGGAAATCCTCTCACAGGTCGAAGGTGCAGGAAAAACACAGGCGCTCATCTGCTATGCTTCGACGGATGAGGTCGTCCCGGCATATCTTTTGGAAAGCGAAGGCGATGCGGAAAATTATCTGGAAAAGGAAAGCCTTGCCCAAAGCGGCGGAGATGCCCTGATCCTTAGGCGCGATATGCCCAAAATTCGCGGTGTCATCGTCGTTGCGGAAGGTGCAGATGATATTGCCACACGGATGCGTCTGCAGGCAGCGGCTGTGACGCTTCTTGGCATTGACAATAATAAAGTGGAAGTTCTCCCGATGCAGGGTGAAAAATATGGAGGTTGACATGAGTGAAAAAAGAAGATGGAACGAAAAGAATAAGAAAACGGCTGTGATCACGGGACTTTTTGCCCTGATGTTCGTCGTCGGTGCGGCAAATTATGCGCTTTCAAAAGAAGAAAAACTGCCTGCGGAAGAAACGCTTGCCGAAACTGCGGAAAGTATGACCCTCGAAGAGGATGCCTTTGAAGTGTTCAAAAATGAAAGGGCGATTTCCCGTCAGCAGCAGCTTTCCTATATCGAGTCCGTCTGTGAAAGCACGGAAACAGACGAAGAAATGAAAAAAGAAGCGCAGGAAATGAAGCTTGCCCTTGCCGCCAATATGGAAAAAGAGCTCATGACAGAAGGACTTATCAAAACGAAATTATCGCTCGATTCCGTCGTATCCGTCGGCGATGATATGGCCAATATCGTCATCAAAAAAACGGACCTTTCAAACGACGAAGTGACACAGATCGCCGACATCGTCATTTCCGAAACAGGGCTTGATTCGCAGAATATCAAGATCATGTCAAGTCTTGGATAAATAATAGACTTTTTGTAAACAATACCTGCGTTTTCGTTGTAATCTTTCCGATCTTATGCTAAAATAAGAAAAAATAACACGGAGGAAAATAGTAATGAGCGAAATCATTAAAGAAGAACTTGAAGTACAGGGCAGCATTACGTTTGCTAATGAAGTTTTGGCTACGATTGCAGGTATCGCTGCTGCAGATATCCCCGGTGTTGCCGGTATGACAGGCGGTTTTAAAGATGGCGTTGTTGAAATGATCGGCAAAAAGAGCTTCACAAAAGGCGTTAAGGTCGTTGTCGCAGAAGGCGCTGTTACCGTTGATGTTGCCGTTATTCTCGATTACGGCGTAAAAGCTCCGGAAGTTTGCAAAAATATTCAGACAAGTGTTGCAAAGGCTCTCGATATTATGACAGGCCTTAAAGTCAACGCAGTCAATGTTGCCGTTCAGGGCGTAAAATTCAAAGAGATCGCAACAACCGCTACGGTTTCCGAATGACCGTTTTCATGTCGTAAATGAGGCTGTGCAGCAGGATAAAACTGCACAGCCTTGTTGGCGTTTCCCGGAGGTTTAAAACTTTATGAGAATGGGTGTTTTCACAAGAATATTGTTCACACTGCTTCTTTTTGCTGTTTTGGGGCTTTGCCTGCTTGTTTTTATGAGCGGCTTCGGCTTCATCGGCGATGAGTTGCTCATGTCCGTTTTTGGTCTTTATCAGGCAAATAAGATCCTCTTTGCCATCGGCGCAGGTCTGATCTTTATTTTCTGCTTCCCGATGCTTTTCTTCGGTATTTTAAAGAAAAAGGAAAAAGGCGTGCGTGTTGAAAACGGCGGCGAAGGCGGTGTAATGATCACCGTTCCCGCAATTGTGGATCTTGCAGCAAGATACCTTGCAAATGTTCCGGCAATTCATGCGGAAAAAATAAACATCTTGCCCTTACGCGGCAAAACGGTTAAAATAAACTTAAGGCTTTCGACAAAGCCCGAAACAGACATCCCGCAGACGACCGAAAAGGTAAACAGCGGCATCCGTGAATATATCAAAAAATATGCCGGCATCGAGGTTTCCGCGGTCGATATCCGCATCGTTCCGGCAAGAAATATGCAGATCGCAAAATAAGGGGGCATCTTGATGGAGCCTTTGAAAAATATTTGGGAGTTCATCTTAGCATATAAGATGTATTTTCTTGGCGGCATTGCCGGGCTTATCGTCAGTATTCTTTTGCTGACAGTCGGCTTTTTCGGTACGCTGCTCATCCTTGTTTTAACGGCCGGCGGTGCGATCCTTATGGGAAGTGCAGAGGCAAGGGCCTATACGCGTGCGTTTTTTGTGCAGCTTTACCGGTGGATCTTTAAAAGGGATAATTGATCAGGAAAATAATTTTAGAAGGATATAAATGTAAATGAGCAGGAGACTTGCAAGAGAGGCTGTGATGTGCCTCCTTTATGAAAGAGAGATCCAGGGCGAAAAAATTGAGGGCACACTGCATGAAATGGAAGATGTCCTCCATACGAGCAGGATCATCGATAAACAGGGCGAATATATAGACAGCGTGATAAACGCTTTTGATGCCCATCAGGAAGAGACAGACGCTATGATCGAAAAATACAGCCGTGATTGGAGTTTCGACAGAATTTCCAAGGTCGATCTTTCCATCCTTCGTTTATCGATCATTGAGCTTGTATATCTTCGCGATATTCCCGTCCGTGTTTCCGTCAACGAAGCGGTCGAGCTTGCAAAAAAATATTCCGATGATAAATCGCCTTCCTTTATCAACGGCATCCTCGCTTCCGTCATTGGTGAATGCAGAGAGGAAGAGGCAGAATAATTTCTGAAATGAAGTTTTTTCTTGGCATGGATATGAGCTGCTACACAACTTCCTGTGCAGTGGCAGATGAAGAAGGAAATATCATATATGACAGCCGCAGGCCGCTTGTCGTCCCGGTGGGTAAAAAAGGCCTTCGCCAGCAGGAGATGGTCTTTTTGCATATAAAACAGGTCAGGGAAGTTTTCCCCGAAGGCTATCCTTTTGCCGCTGTTGCGGTAAGCACGAGCCCGAGGGATATCGAAGGTTCCTATATGCCTGTTTTTGCTGCCTGTGAAAGCTTCGGTCAGGTCGCTGCACAGGCTTCCGGTGCGGAGTTTTACAGGCTTACGCATCAGCATGGGCATATCGCCGCAGCGCTTATCGGCAACGAAATGCCGGATCGGTTTTTAGCATTGCATGTTTCCGGCGGTACAACAGATGTCTGTGCAGTCGAAAAAGAAAACGGTATTATTAAAAAGATCACAACGCTTGGCGAAACTTCGGATATCGCCGCAGGGCAGTTTATCGACAGAGTGGGTACGGCTCTAGGTGTTCCTTTCCCTTGCGGACCGCATCTTGAAAAACTGGCCGAAGAAGGCAAAGCCGAAAGTTTAAGAGCAACATTTTATGACATGAATGTCAGTTTTTCGGGACCGGAAAGCGCGCTTTTGCGGAAAATCGAAAAGGGTATGACAAAAGAAGATGCTGCGGCAACGGTTCAGCATTGCATTGCAAAAGTTCTGATCGAGCTGATCCGCCGTGCACAGAAAGAAACAGGCATCAAAGCTGTCCTGCTTTCGGGCGGTGTTATGTCCAATGCCTGGATCACGGCAAAAATCGCTGAAGCAACAGGCGCAAAATTTGCCGCAAGAAAATATTCGCCGGATAATGCCTGCGGGCTTGCTTCTCTGGCGAGAAACATTTACATGGAAAATCAGTAAATAACTTTTTTAAGTTTATATATTTTGGAGGAAACCATTATGGCAGCACAGGTCATCAGCGGAAAAGCGCTGGCAAAAAAGATCCGTGAAGGGATCAAACAGGACGTCGAAAGAATCAAACAGGAACGTGGTTTTACGCCCGGTCTTGCGGTTATTCTCGTCGGCGATGACCCCGCTTCGCACACTTATGTCAATAATAAAGAAAAATCCTGCATCGAAGTCGGCATGAATTCTTTCGTCGACCGTATGCCTGCGGAAACAACGATGGAAGAGCTTTTGGCAAAAGTCGATGAATACAATGCAAGAGAAGATGTTCATGGTCTTCTTGTACAGTTCCCTCTGCCGAAACACCTTGACGAGAAAAAGGTTCTTGCAAGGATCGCACCCGAAAAGGATGTTGACGGTCTGACTGTCGAAAATGCAGGCGCACTTTTATCCGGTCTGCCGGGTCTTGTTTCCTGCACACCTGCAGGCGTTATCGAACTCATCAAAGAAAGCGGCGAAGAGATCAGCGGCAAGCATGCTGTTGTCGTCGGCAGAAGCAACCTCGTCGGCAAACCCGTTTCCATGCTGCTCTTAAACGAAAACGCAACCGTAACCATGTGCCATTCGAGAACGCAGAACCTTGCGGAAGTCTGCAGAACGGCTGATATTCTCGTTGCGGCTATCGGTAAACCCGAATTTATCACAGGCGATTTCATCAAAGAAGGCGCTATCGTTATTGACGTCGGCACATCCCGTGTTAACGGCAAGCTCAAAGGCGACGTTCTTTTTGATGAAGCTGCGGAAAAAGCCGCTTATATCACGCCTGTACCCGGTGGTGTAGGCCCGATGACAATCACTATGCTGCTCAAAAACACGCTCATCGCAGCGGAAAGAGCATAAAATAAAGGAGAAAACCATGCGTATCAACATTGCCATTGATGGCCCTGCAGGAACAGGAAAAAGCACGATCGCCAAAAGAGTTTCTTCGGAGCTCGGCATCAAATATATGGATACGGGTGCTATGTACAGAGGCATTGCCTATGCGCTGCTCAGAAAAGGCATCGATGTCAATGAGCATGAAAAGGTGCTTGCGGCACTTCCCGAAACGAGCATCAGTGTCGAATACGGCGAAACGGGTCAGTACATCGTCTATGAAGGCGAAAACATCAACGCATACCTTCGCACGCCCGAAACGACAAAAGCATCTTCCGATGTTGCCGTTATTCCCGAAGTCCGCGCAAAGCTCGTCGCCATTCAGCAGGAAACCGCAAAGCGCTATGACATCGTCATGGACGGAAGAGATATTGGAACGGTCGTTTTGCCCGATGCACCGCTGAAAATCTTCATGACAGCTTCGCCGCGCGTCCGTGCGGAAAGAAGATACCTCGAGCTGAAAAATGCCGGCAAAGAGGCAGATATCGATGTTCTCGAAAAAGAAATTGCCGCAAGAGATAAGACAGACTCCACGCGTGCCGCATCACCCTTGAAACAGGCAGAGGATGCCGTTCTTCTCGATACAACCTCGATGGGCATCGAAGAAGTTGTTGCGGCTGTGATGAAACTCGTAAAAGAAAGGTTTGAGATATAATGTTTGGATTTTTACAGTGGCTCGTCCGCGTGATCTATCTGCCGCTTCTTGGTGTTCGTGTCAAAGGTTTGGAAAACCTCGAAGGCAGCGAAGGTTCGATCATTTTTGCCAATCATCTGAGCAACAACGATATTATCATTCTGCAGGTCGTCACCAAACAGAAACTCCGCATCATGGCAAAAGAAGAGGTCTTCAAGATCAAAATTTTTGCGCCGATCATGCGCTGGTTCGGTGCATTCCCCGTTTCGAGAGGCAATGCAGACAGAAATGCACTCGCCACAGCGATTAAAGCCTTAAAAGACGGCGAAACCTTTATGATCTTCCCCGAAGGCACAAGATCGAAAACGGGCAAGCTGCAGCGCTTTATGCCGGGTATCGCAGGCATTGCGATCGAAAGCGGTGCGCCGCTCATTATGGCTTCGATCAAGGGAAAACCGCGTCTTTTCGGCAAAACAGAGGTAACTTTCCACAAAAAAATGGATGTAGCGCAGTTTATCGATCCCGAAAAGAAGCATTTTGAAAATATCCGCGCGATGACGGAAGCGCTTCACGAAAAAATGCGCGAGGCTTTGGGCGAATAATGGCAAAAGTCATCGTGGCGAAATATGCCGGTTTCTGCTTTGGCGTGGAAAGAGCCGTTTCCGGTGTGCTGAAACTGGCGGAAGAGAGCAGAAAAGTCAAGGTTCTGGGTGAGCTTATCCACAATGCCGATGTGAACGAAATGCTGAAAACAAAAGGCGTTTCGATCATTGACGATGTTTCTGAATTGGAACCGGGGGATACGGCTGTCATCCGTTCTCATGGTGCGGAACCGAAGCTTTATGACAAGATTCGTGCAGCAGGTGCAGAGATCGTTGATCTGACCTGTCCTTTCGTCGCACGCATCCATAAAAAGCTTGCGGAATCGGAAGATTTTTCGCATATCGTTATCGTTGGCAGCAGCGAACATCCGGAGATCATCGGCACTGTCGGCTGGGCAAAAGTTCCCGTGATCGTTATCCCTGCGGATGCGGATGAAGAAGCGATCCCCGAAGGCTTGGGCAATGTTCTTGTCTGTGCGCAGACCACGATCAAAAAAGCGGATTTCATGCGCATCTGCGAAGCGCTTGAAAAGAGAGCAGCTTCCGTTGAAGTGTTCATGAGCATCTGCGATGCGACCGAAAAAAGACAGGCAGAAGCGGAAGAATTATCAAAGATTTCCGACGCGGTGATCGTCGTCGGCGGCAAAAACAGTTCGAATACACGAAAACTGTATGAAATTGCCAAAAAAAATTGCAAAAATACCCAATATGTTGAAAGAACTGCGCAAGTTTTTCTTGATAATATGGGAAAATGTGATATAATTAGTGTAATTGCCGGTGCATCTACACCGGATTGGATCATTAGGGAGGTAAGGACACAGATGAGTGAACAGGAAAAAGTTCAGGCAACGGAAGAAGAGGTAAAAGAAATTATGCCTGAAACTGAGACAACCGTTGAAATTGCGGAACAGGCTGAAGCGAAAGAGGAGGCAGCAGCTGAATCTATTGATGAGGAATCCAACTTCGCAGCAGAACTGGAAAAAACATTTGTAAGAATAAGGAGAGGCCAGTTCGTTAAAGGGTATGTCGTCCAGGTAACAGAGAACGAAATCTGTGTTAACATTGGATATAAGTCCGACGGAATCCTTAAGCTGGATGAAATGGATGTCGAAGAAGATGTCAACATTCAGGAAGCATTCCCGGTCGGCAGCGAAATCGAAGCCGAAGTTGTATCGCTGAATGATGGCGAAGGCAACGTTGTTCTTTCCAGAAAGAAAATCGAAGGTCAGATGAAGTGGAAGAAACTTGCTGACGAAATCGACGAAAATAAAGAAACAGCAGTTTACGAATGCAAAGTATCCAGAGTTATCAAGGGCGGCGTTCTCACCAAGCTTGAAGGCTATGACGCTTTCATTCCGGCATCCAGACTTTCCCTTAGCTATGTTGAAGATCTGAACCAGTTCGTTGGCCAGACGATCAAAGTTAAGGTAATCGATGTTGACAAGAGACAGAAGAGATTCGTTCTCTCTCACAAAGAAATTCTTCAGGCTGAAGCAGAAGAAGCAGAAAAGGCTCTCTACGCTAAATACAGCAAGGGCGAAGTCGTTACAGGTACAGTCAAGAGACTGACAGACTTCGGTGCATTTGTTGATATCGGCGGCGTTGATGGTCTTCTCCACATCACAGACATCAGCTGGACAAGAATCAAACACCCGAAGGATGTTCTTTCCGAAAATCAGGAAATCGAAGTTCGTATTAAGAACGTTGACCCCGAAAAGAAGAAAGTTTCCCTCGAATACAGACAGCTCCAGCCCAGACCGTGGGATCTCGTACCCGAAAAGTACCATGAAGGCGATGTCGTTGAAGGTAAGGTCGTTCGTATTGCTCCGTTCGGCGCATTCGTAGAACTCGAACCCTCTGTTGACGGCCTCGTACACATTTCCCAGGTTACAAACCGCAGAATCGAAAAGGTTGAAGACGTTTTAGCTGAAGGCGACGTTGTCACCGTTAAGGTTCTCGAAGTTAACGCTGAAAAGAAGAGAATCAGCCTTTCCATCAGAGCTCTTATGGAACCCGCTAAGCAGGAAAAACCCGAAAGAGAAGAAAGACCGGAAAGACCGCGCAGAAATAACCGCGAACAGAACAGAAGAGTTGAACGTGACGCTGACAACAACGAATTCTCCTATGTCATGCCCACATCCTTCGAAGAAGCTACAACTTCTCTCGCAGATCTCTTCAAACAGCTTGACGACTAATCCGCATCAGTGGTATAATAAGTGTATCGGGTAAAACCGATACACTTTTATTTTCCATCGTTCTATAATATGCCTCACAACTAACTGTATTATAGGACCCCCTTACTTACGGCTGCAGAATATGCAGCCTTTTTTTAATTTTCAATTATTGAGATTACGGAGAGATAAGATATAGCCTGAAGTCGTAAAGTTTGATTTTGAGAGAAAGTTTTCTTAGTTTGGTTTGGATAGAAAGCCTGAAGTCGGGAGTTTAATTTTGGGAGAAAGGTTTTTTAGTTCGGTTTGAATAGAAAGCCTGAAATCGAAAGTTTGATTTGGGAGAAATTATTTTAGTTCGGTTTGGATAGAAAGCCTGAAGTCGGGAGTTTGATTTGGGAGAAAGGTTTTTTAGTTCGGTTTGAATAGAAAGCCTGAAATCGTAAAGTTTATTTTGAGAGAAAGCTTTCTTAGTTCGGTTTGAATAGAAACATGAAATGAGAAGCTTCTTTTTCTCTTCTTGTAACGCACTTTCTTTTCCGCTATAATCAAGATGAAAAAACAATAAGGACGGTAAATTTATGACAATAGAGATGATCGCACAAGCGATTGGCATCATAGCGATGTTTTTCAATATTTTCTCCTATCAGCAGAAAAGCGGCAAAGGCGTTATCACTTTCCAGCTTTTTGGTGCTTCGCTTTTTGCGGTCAATTTCCTCATGATCGGCGCATTCAGCGGCGGTCTTTTGAACGTCATTGCGGTGATCCGTGCGATCCTTTTCCTCAAAAAAGACAAATTCAAAACCGACAACATCCCGTGGTTCGTCGTTTTTCTCTGCAGCTACATCGCATCCTATGTCCTGACCTTCACCGTTTTTGGCAAACCCTTCACCGTTGTCAATGCACTTTTTGAGATCCTGCCTGTCATCGGCATGGTTGCAACGCACCTCGCATTCCGTCATGACGATGCCGGCATCATCCGCCGTTTCGGTTTCGTTTCTTCCTGTTCGTGGATCATCTACAACATCTGGGTACTTTCGATTGGCGCGATCGTCTGCGAAGCTTTCAGCATCATTTCGATCTTTATCGGGATGTGGCGTCTGGACAGAAAAAATAAATAAAAAATACAGGACCACACTGAAGTGATCCCGAAAAGTTAGATAAATATTTCCGACTCGAATAATTAAGCTGCATCAATAACAAATATTATTTCTATTCATATAAAAAAGGACCTGCATTGCAAGCCCTTTTTTATATTCAATTTTTAGCTTCATTCAGCGTAGATCTCTGCCAGACGAACGAGGATCTTTGTGATCTCTTCCATCTGTGTTGCAGAAGCAAATTCGAAACGGGAATGACCGTTGCAGCCGCCTGCGCAAAGGTTCGGGCAAGGCAGACCCATATAGGAAAGTCTTGCACCGTCTGTGCCGCCGCGAACGGGTTCGATAACCATTTCAACGCCGAATTCCGTGAAGACTTTGCGGACGTTTTCGATCAGTTCCGGATGCGGAAGGATCATTTCCTTCATGTTGAAATAGCTGTCTTCAACGCTTGCTTCGAATGTGCCTTCGCCATATTTGAAGTTGAGATATTCAGCAGTCTTGAGGAAGGTTTCTTTGCGCTTGTTGAACTTTGCCATGTCGTGGTCACGGATGATGTATTCAAGTGTCGCATCTTCAATGCCGCCATTCATGGAGGTCAGATGATAGAAGCCTTCGTAAACTTCGGTCGTTGCCGGTGTTTCGTTTGCGGGAAGCATGGAAGCAAATTCAACAGCTAAAAGTGCAGCGTTCTTCATCTGGTTCTTTGCGGAACCGGGGTGTACACTAAGGCCGGTAACTTTAACTGTGCCGGAGGCTGCGTTGAATGTTTCATAGTTCAGGCTGCCGATAGGACCGCCGTCAAGTGTATAGGCAAGGTCTGCGCCGAAGCCTTCAACGTCAAATTTGTTCGGGCCATGACCAACTTCTTCATCGGGTGTGAAGCCGATTTTGATCTTGCCGTGTTTGATCTGCGGGTTTTTGAGCAGGTAATCTGCCATTGCCATGATCTCTGCGATGCCGGCTTTATCGTCTGCGCCGAGGAGTGTTGTGCCGTCTGTTACGACAAGGTCTTCACCGATATAGCGGGACATAAAGGGGAAAGTTTCTGTCTTCAGCCAGATATTCTGCTCTTCGTTCAAGAGGATGTCTTTGCCGTCATAATTCTTTACGATGCGTGCTTTGACGTCTTTGCCGGAAATTTCGGGGATCGTATCCATATGTGCGATGAAACCGAGTGTCGGCACTTCTTTATCCGTTGTTGCGGGAATGGTTGCATAAACATAGCAATATTCGCTGACTTCAACATCTTCTGCGCCCATTTCGCGGAGTTCATCTGCAAGAATATTGGCAAGGTCAAACTGTTTATCTGTGCTGGGAACTTTTTCGATACCCGGCAGGGAGTTTGTATCAACGGCTACATATTTCAAAAAGCGTTCTGTGGTTGTCATAAGTTTCTCCTGTAAAAAATAATATGCAAACTTCCTTTGATGGAAAGCGCTTTTGCTGAATGATCCGAGGTAAGTTTATAACTCTATCATATCGCTTTTTACGCATTTTCGCAACTATTGCTTGAAAAAGAATCCTCTCTGTGCTACGATATAGAAAATCCGCTATGTTTTGGAGGTCTACATGCACTGAAATTTTGTGTAATACAATGAAAATGCTTTTATGTGATCTTTCTTTGTGTGCACAAAATTTGGAAATGCAGCTTCCGGCATTGCAGGTTAATTCTGTATCCTTTTGTTAACTTTGCCCGGCAGCATTTTTGTGCACCGGGTCTTTTTTATCAAAGGAGAAAAATATGTCATCGATCGATGTTTTAGATATGAGTTTTACTTATGAAGGCAGTGCGGATGAGATCTTCAGCCATGTTTCCTTCCGCATTGATACGGATTGGAAGCTCGGCTTCATCGGGCGAAACGGCCGAGGAAAAACGACTTTCCTCCGGCTGCTCATGGGTGAACATGAATATACGGGCAGGATCCATGCCAATGTCATTTTTGAATACTTTCCTTATCCTGTGCGTGATCTTTCCGCAATGACCTGTGATATTGCTGCGGAAATCTGCGGCAATGAAGACGAACTCTGGAAAATCTACCGTGAGCTTTCCCTGCTCGATCTTCCGGAGGATATTCTTTACCGACCTTTTTCAACGCTTTCCAACGGCGAGCGAACAAAGGTTTTATTGGCGGCAATGTTTATCCGTGACGATGCTTTTTTGCTCATAGACGAGCCGACCAATCATCTCGATATGGAAACACGCGCCATTGTTTCGGATTATCTGAATAAGAAAAAAGGATTTATCCTGGTTTCGCACGACAGAGCTTTCCTCGACGGCTGCATCGACCACGTTTTATCGCTCAACCGCACGAATATCGAAGTGCAGAAGGGAAACTTTTCGAGCTGGCAGCAGAATAAGGATTATCAGGACAGCTTTTCCGTTGCCAAAGACGAAAAGCTGCGGCGTGATATTGCAAGGCTTGAAGAAGCGGCAAAACGCAGCGCAGATTGGTCCGACAAACTGGAAAGCACAAAATACGGCACAAAAAATTCAGGTTTAAGACCGGACAGAGGCTTTATCGGTGCCAATGCGGCAAGGATGATGAAGCGCGCCAAATCGCAGCAGCAGCGCAGTGAGCGAGCCATTGAAGAGAAAAAAGGACTTCTTGACAATATTGAAACAAGCGATAAGTTAAAAATTCAGCCCGAAAAACACTTTGCAAAAAGGCTGCTGACCGCAGAAAGACTCTCCGTTCGTTTTGGCGAAAGGGATATTTTCCGCGATCTTTCGTTTGAACTGATGGCAGGCGAACGTGTTGCTCTTGTCGGGAAAAACGGTTCGGGAAAGAGCTGCATCCTGAAAATGGCGGCAGGGCTTATGCAAGTGCAGGAAGGCAGTTTGAAAACGGCATCGGGCCTTAAAATTTCCTATGTTCCGCAGGATACGGAAGGTTTACAGGGAAATTTACGCGAATTTGCACAGGAAAGAGGTATCGACGAAAGCCTGTTTCTGACGATCCTTCGCAAAATGGATTTTGAACGCAGCCAATTTGACAAAAATATGCGTGATTATTCCGCCGGACAGCGCAAAAAAGTGCTTTTAGCGGCAAGCCTTTCCGAACGGGCAAATCTTTACATTTGGGATGAACCGCTCAATTATATCGATGTCTTATCCCGTATGCAGATCGAAGAATTGCTCCAAGACAGCGAGGCATCGATGCTTTTTGTCGAACATGACCGCGAATTTACCGAAAAAATCGCCACAAAAACGATACGATTATAAAGAGTTGATATGAACTTTTTGCTGTATTTTCTATTGCAGGTTGGATGATAACTCTATGTAATCTCTTGCATTGAACGAAGTGACGGATGCTGATCTTGGCGGTCTTTGGGTTGGATAGTTTGATGCGGAATAGCTTTTACCGGCTGTTCCGCTATTTTTGTATATAAAAAGACCTGCATTATTTTGCAGGTCTCTGTAAAATCAAAGCGAACCAGTTCTTTCCAAAGAGTAGGTTCGCATTTTGATGGTTCTGTGTAAGGACTACAAAAAAGATATTTTTGCTGGTTTTTCGTATGAATTCGAACTCTTACATAAAATGAAATCCTTGCTGACGCAAGGATGAAATCAGCTAAAGCTGATGAAATCTTCGGCTTTGCCTCAGATGAAATTAAATCCACCCATCCGCCGTCGAGGCGGATTTCATCTAACGAAGTTG
>SVGZ01000035.1 GCA_015056045.1 Clostridiales bacterium
ACCACGGAAACAAAGAGAGACAACGTAATTGCGCAGAGTATGTATCGGTCTTTAGGGTTTGAAATAACAAATGAAGTAGTAACAACCTTAAAAACACTTGCTGGAAGCAGGCAAGTGGAGCAAGTTGAGGTTGTTATGAAGTTATAGCCAAATTGTTAGTTTGTCGGAGCGACAAATTCCAATTTGCCGAACAGACACAAGGAAATCTTTCCAAACCCGATATGCAATACAAAAATTCAATATCATTCTGCAAACGCCTTGAAAATAGGGCGTTTTTTGTTGCTAAAATCATTTTCTTTGCCCTGTATCGGTGCTATACTGTGCATGAAAGGAAAATATCATGAAAAAGACTTATGTAACGACCATGCCGGATCATATCGGCGCTTTTCTTCGGGCAAGCCGCTGTTTTTCCGCATTAAATATCAATATCACAAGGGTCAGCTATAACAAAGCGGTTGACCAGAACACGCTTTTTATCGATGCAGAGGGAACACCCGAACAGCTCGCCAAAGCGGATCGGGAACTCACGGAAATCGGTTATCTCCGCGGGATATCTTCGGATAAGAGCGTTATTTTGCTCGAATTCAGATTGCCCGATCATCCGGGAAGCGTAACCGATGTCCTCGAGATCATCAACGAATTCCATTTCAATATTTCCTATATCAGCTCGCAGGAAAACGGAAGCGACTATCAGCTCTTCAAGATGGGTCTGTTTGTCGAGGATGCTTCCAAAATCAGCGAATTTATTGCCAAAGCGGAAAAGATCTGCGATGTTCGCCCGATCGACTACAACCGCGCGGATAAAGTTTTTGACAACAGTATTTTCTATAATACTTTCGTGACGAGTCTTGCACAGTCGATGGATGTTTCCGAAGCAGATAAACAGGAACTCCTTGTCAACGCAAACCTTGCCATGCAGACGCTTGACGAACAGGGTTTATCGCCTTATCGCACGTTTGACAGCATCAGCCGCTTTACGGAAATGCTTTCGGAATACCGTGGGGAAGCTTTTAACCCGAGGATCAGCGAATATACGCTCAGCGAAAAAGTTTCTTTGACGCTGATCGAACCGCCTTGCGGCAGTAATACGGCAATTTTGAAAACAGAGGATGAGTTCCTCTTTATCGACGGCGGTTACGCCTGCTATGAAAAGGAAATGATGCCGATCATCGAGCGCGTTTTGCCCGATTTCTATACAAAAAAACGCCGCATGCTTTTAACGCATGCCGATGTTGATCATTGCGGTCTTGTGGAATATTTCGATGAGATCATCCTGAGCGAAAAATCTGCGGAATGTCTGCGCCTTGAATATGGCGATATGGATGGTTTCCGCGAACAGAACGATCTGCACAAGCCCTATGTCCGCATCTGCAAACTGCTGACGGCCTATAAAACGCCCGATCCGCATAAATTCACCGTTCCCTGGAAGAACGACGAGAAACAGAGTGATGCCTTAAAACAGATCGGTACTTTTGATTTTGCGGATATGCATTTTGAAGTGTATGAGGGCAAAGGCGGTCATTTAGCCGGCGAGATCGTGCTCATCGATTATGACCATAATGTTGCATTTACGGGCGATATTTATGTCAATCTGAAGGGAATGACGCCCGAACAGGCAAAATATAACCGCTATGCGCCGATCCTGATGACCTCTGTTGATACGGAAAAGGATCTTTGCACTGCAGAAAGACGTGCTGTCTTGCAAAGACTCGGTGCGGGCAGCTGGCAGATCTTTGGCGGTCATGGCGGCAGAAAACTGCATGAACTGGTTTTGAAATAGTCTAAGAATCATATGCGCAGATATAAAACTTGCCTCTCCCTTTGGGAGAGGTGTCCGAGTGTAACGAGGACGGAGAGGGCTCTTTATGACAATCCCAAAAGATAATGCTCAGCTGGAAAATGCCAGACGATTGCGACGGGATATGACTGCTCATGAAAGGAAACTTTGGTATCTTTTTTTGCGTAAATATCCTGTGAAAATATACAAACAGAGGATTATTGGTGGGTTTATTGTGGATTTTTACTGTGCTTCCGCAAAACTTGTCATTGAATTGGATGGTTCACAGCATTATGATCCGCAGGGAATTGCACACGATGCTTCTCGTTCTGCGTTTTTGGAGTCGCTTGGGTTAAAAGTTCTGCGTTTTTCCAACAGGGATGTTGATCGGGATTTTCGGGGAGTTTGCGAGCAAATTGATTTCATTATTCAGGAAAGAACGAAGCCCTCTCAGTCACCTGCGGTGACCAAGTTTTAACAAAGTGAATACTTGATTTCCCAAAGGGAGAGCTAAGTGAACAAAAGCTTTGACAGAGATTGATTAAGAAGCCCTCTCAGTCACCTGCGGTGACAGCTCTCCCAAAGGGAGAGCCAAGTGAAAAAAGCTTGATTCAGAAGCCCTATTAGTCGTCTACGGTGACCAAGTTTTCACAAAGTGAATACTTGATTTCCCAAAGGGAGAGCCAAGCGGCAGAACCTTTACTATTTACACACCGTACATAATTTTTCTGTTATACTGTTCCTTGGAAAAAACAAAAAAAGGAGCTTTATGATGAATAAAGAAAAATTTATCCCCTATGCAAAGCTCTCGAAAAAGAAACAAAGGGAGCTTGACCGCCTTCGCAGGAATGATTTCGGTGCGATCAGTCCGGTAACCAAAACAGTGCCCAGTAAAAAAATCTATAACAGAAAGAAAAACCGAAAGCTCGATCATGAACTTCCGGTTTTTTAATACAAAAAATTATTTGTTTTCAAGGATCGCCATGCGGCGGAGGCATTCGCCGAGCGCACGGCCGGTGTGGTAAATGCCTTTCCACGGGTTGCCGATATTCGAAATAATGGGCGAACCATCGCGCGATAACAGCTGTCTGCTTTCGCCAAGGCCTTCAATGAGGAAATATTTCTTCACAAAATCCCAGTTTAAAAGGAAAGCGTCGAGATATTTTTCTTCGCCATACATGCAGTAGCCGTTGAGGAAACCGACCATGGATTCAAAATTCTGCCACCATTCCTTGTCATAAACGAGGACGGATTCATCCGCAACGCCATCGCGGTAAACGCCGCCATTTTCATAGTCAAAGCCATGTTTAAGTGCATGATCGAGGAGCTTCTGCAAAGTCGCTTCGTATTCCGTGCGGTCGCAGCCAAGCGTGCGGATCGCCAGATCGGAAAGCCAGGAAAGCTCTACATTGTGGCCATAGGAAGTTGTGTCTGTCGGTGTTTCGACAACTTCGTTCGTTTCGCGTTCTGCGTTCCATGTGCGGAGGATGTTGATCGCCGGAAGCTGGTTAAATTCAAGGTCAAACTGATTATAGCCATAGCCTTTTTCACGGTTGATCATATGGCGGAAAACGAGGTCAAGCACTTCCTTAAGCTTGCGCCCGTGGATCTCTTTTCCTGTTGCCTTGTAGAGCGTTGTGAAGGTTTCGACAAGGTGCATATGAATATCAAGGGATTTTCTGTCGCCGGCATAAGCGCCTGCGGGGGAAATCTCCCAATTCTGATCGATGTTTTCATAGTAACCGCCGCGAAGTGTATCTGCGGCATAGAGCTGCAGAAGGTCAAAACCTTTTTCCGCAAAAGCGAGTGCTTCCTTGTCGCCATAGGTATGGGCATATTCGGAGAGCGCATAGATCGCAAAACCTTCGCCATAGACGAGCTTTGCAGGGTCTGCAATAGAGCCGTCGCGGTTCAGCTGCCAGTAAAAGCCGCCATATTTTTCATCCCAGAATTTTTCCATCAGGAAGCGTGCGCCCTGTTTTGCAGCGGCTTTCATCGCTTCTTTATCTTCTTCGCGTGCAAATTCAAGCAAATTGGAAAAACCCCAGACCATACGGCTCTGCGTGACGAGGTATTTGGTGTCGTTGCCTGTAAATTCGCCTTTTTCATCGAAGCAGGTAAGGTATCCGCCAAACTCGGTATCAACAGAACGTTCAAGCCAGAAGGGGATCAGTTTTTCGGAAAGAATATGAGTAATTTCGTTTTTTACGGCTATAAGCTTAGACATGGATGCGGTTCCTCCGATGGGATTTCGTTACATTCAGTGTAGCACAAGAAAAGAAAGACGGCAAGAAATTGCGGGCTAATTATCGCGGCAATACAGGTAACAGATAAGAAGTGCCAAAAGTGCGGAATCATTTTTTTGGAGAGCCTGTTCATAATAGCTTTCAAAATCTTTTTCGGGAATCTCATCAGGTCTGCACAATTCTTCTGCTAAAAAGCGATGCTGCAGAAGCCAGCAAAGAGCATTGGCATATATCGGCGGAAGGGAATAAATGGAGTGCAGGATCTGTATCATTTTTGAACATTCAGAATTTTTCATAAGACCTCGGCAAATAAAAAAATATATCCGAATGGATATCGTAAATAAAGTATAGTCTTTGTTTATGCTAATGTCAAGATATCTATTTGGATATCGGAGGAAAAGATGGCATATTATAAAAGAATCCGCGAATTGAGAGAAGATCACGACCTGACACAAAGACAGGTTGCGGCAATATTATCTATTACACAGCCGCAGTATTTCCGTTATGAACAAGGCTATCGGGATATCCCGACAGATCTTTTGATCAAATTGGCGGATCTCTATGAAACCTCGACAGATTATATTTTGGGAAGAACGAATGATTCAAAGCAGCCTGCTATCAATATGAAAAAAGGATAATATTGTCTGAAAATAGGAGAAATCATGTCAAATTCCTTAAAGCAGGATATTTCTATCGGAAAAAAGTTAAAGACAATGCGAAAAGCAGCAGGTTTGACACAGGATGAAGCCGCTGCACAGATGCAGATAATGGGTTTGCCGATCAATGCAGATATTCTGGCAAAAATTGAACAGGGTAAGTATAGCATTCGCATCAGCGTTCTTGCAGCGATGAAAAAAATATATAAAGTGGATTCTTATGATGCGTTTTTTGAAGATATCGGAGAATAAAATAGTGTAACTTTTCTTTTCTTTTTTCATATCCTATCGTATGGAAGAAAAGATTTATGACCGCACAGCGGCGGTTCGTTATGCAAGGGAGTGGGCGCTGAAAAGAAACCCTGCCTATTATGATTTTTCGGAGATCGGCGGCGACTGCACAAACTTCGTCTCGCAATGTCTTTATGCCGGTGCAGGCGTCATGAACATGAGCAAAACGCTCGGTTGGTTTTATATCAATGCCAATGACCGCACGGCATCATGGACGAGTTCGCAGTTTCTCGGGCGGTTTTTAACGGAAAATAAAGGGCTTGGCCCTTACGGAAAATACGTTTCCGAAAATGAAGCCGAAGTTGGCGACGTCATCCAGCTTTTGAATGCGGAAGGACGTCCTTACCATTCGCTTTTTATTATCGAAACAAAGCCGGAGATCCTCATTGCCGCACACAGCATCGATTCGCTTGACCGCAGGCTTTCCACATATTCCGCACCGGAAAAAAGATTTTTGCATATTCTGGGCGTGCGAACGGCAAAAAAAGAGGATTTTTCCGCTTCTGTGCCGAAAATATAAAGGAGAGTATTTTGCGGAGGCATTATGGAAGAACTGAAGAAGAAAGCGGAAAAAGCAAGGAAGTTTCTCTTTGAAGTAAAAAAACTGTATGCACTCGCCTTGTCGGAAATGAAAAAAGAACAAAGTCCGTGGCTGCGTTCGCTTTATGAAAATGTTATTCTGCCAGAAATCGTACCGATCCTTAAAACAGGCGATCTCTTTTCGCTGTATTTCGGGCGAAAGAAAAGCATTCTTCGGATGAGCTCATGGCTTGCGGAAAGTGTTCCCATGATCGGGCGTTCGGCTTTCGGGAAAGCGCTCGGGGAAGTTTTTCTGAAATATGAAGAGATAGTATAAAGCCGCCGTAAGGCGGTTTTTGTTTTTTGCCGAAAACAGCAAAAAATTGAAGAAATACAGCAATTTTTGACCAAACAAGAGGGATTTCCATTCTTTACAAAAAGGTTACAAATGGTTATACTGAATACAATGGCTGAATATAGGGATTTCAGTCGAAAAGGAAAGGTATGTATGCCTTCCCAAAGAAAAAGAAAGGGAAATTTACTATGAACAATCGTAACCCTGTTGTCGGCTACCTGCCCGACGAAAGACCTACGACATGGCGCCTTTTCCTGTATGCTTTGCAGCAGGTTATCGTCATGTTCCCTGCTACCGTTACAGTAGCGCTCATCACCGGTTTCCAGGTATCCACAACAATCTTTGCCAGCGGTTTGGCAACACTTTTCTTCATCCTTATCACAGGTAAAAAGATCCCGCTGTACTATGGTTCCAGCTTTGCTTACCTGACAGCAATCGCAGGCCTCGTTACAAGCGAAGCCATCATGGGAAAACTTTCCCCCGAAGCACTCGAACAGCTTAACGCATGGAAAGACGGCCTTGTTGCAACACTTCCGATGGAAGCTGTACAGTATGCGCAGTTCGGTATCGTTATGTCCGGCTTCATTTCCATCATCGCCGGTCTTATCGTTCGCTTCAGCGGTGCAAAAGCTGTTGAAAAGATCCTTCCCGCTTCGATCACAGGTCCTGTTGCCATGATCATCGGCCTCACACTCGCAGGCAATGCACTTGGTGATGCTTACACAGCTTCCGCAACATTCACAGGCGACAGCGGTCTTGTCTGGGTCGTTTCCCTTTCCACACTGTTATCGACGATCCTCTTCTCCCGTTATTTCAAAGGCTTTTTGGGTCAGCTTCCGCTGCTCCTTGGCGCAGGTGTTGGCTGCCTTGTCGCTGCTGTTATTTACTGGATCGGCGGCAGCACAGCAGATTACAACCTCTTTGACATCATGAGTGTTGATATGGTCGTTGCAGATTCCACATGGAAGCTCGGCACAGGCAGCTTCTTTGCTCTTCCGGCATTCTCTCTGCCCAAGATCTCCCTCGAAGCTGTTCTGGCAATCATGCCGGTTGCTATCGCAACAATTCCCGAATCCACAGCACATATGTATCAGCTCGATATCTATGTCAACGATATCGCAAAGAAAAAAGGTACCGAAAAGAAATACAACCTTATCTCCATGCTTGACCGCAACCTCATCGGCGACGGTATCGGCGATATGATCACCGGTTTCATCGGCGGTCCTGCAGGCACAAACTATGGCGAAAACATTTCCACCATGGCGATCACAAAGGTATTCAGCGTTCCGGTACTGATCGTTGCAGCTATCCTTGCTATGATCATCTCCTGCTTCACACCGCTTATCCAGGCGATCTACGCTATCCCGACAGCTGTTATCGGCGGTCTTGAGATTTATCTGTTCGGCGCAATCGCTGCACAGGGTATCGCTATTATGATCGATAAGAAGGTCGATATGTTCTCCGCCAAGAACATCGCTGTTATCGCTTCCATCATCGTTATCGGTGTCGGCGGTCAGTATGCATTCGGCGGCAATATCCCCTTCTTCGGTATGGATATCCCCTGCGTTGCAGGTGCAGCTATTTTCGGTATTCTTCTTAACCTGCTCCTCAGCATTGGCGAAAAGAAAGAAGAAAAAGAAGAAATTCAGGAATAACAAAGAATCCTATAATAAACCCTCTTCCGAACGGGAGAGGGTTTTTATGCAGGTACTGTTTTGCGGATCGTCCGTGAAAAAGCCTGTTATCTGAAAGGAGCACGATATGAAAAATATCGTTTTTGACTGCGGTCAGGTTCTTGTGCATTTTGATCCTGCCTATATGGTCGGCCTCTATGTGAGCGATCAGAAAGATGCAAAGCTGCTCGAAGAAGTGTTGTTTGACCGGCTTTATTGGGATCGGCTTGATGCAGGGACGATTACAGACGAAGAACTCATGGAAGCTGCAAAGAAAAGGATCCCCGAAGCGCTTTGGGAAGTGGCTGAAAAAATCTATTATAACTGGATCTATAACCTTCCCGAAATGGAAGGAATGCGGGAACTCATCGAACACATCAAGGGAACTTACGGCGTTTCGACCTATCTGCTTTCCAATATTTCCCATTATTTTGCAGACCATGCACATGAGCTGCCCATTCTTGGGCTAATGGATCACAGCGTTTATTCCTCAAGATGCGGTTTTGTCAAGCCTGACCCGGGGATCTACCGCTATCTTTGTGAAACCTATGGGCTCAAACCCGAAGAGACCATGTTCATCGATGACCGCGCGGATAACATCGAAGGGGCAAGAAAAGCAGGGCTTTATGGCTATGTTTTTGACGGCGATACAGCAAAGCTGAGGGCTCATCTTGATGAGATCCTGAAGAAGTAAAAACCGCACGGGAACGGGTAAAAACGGAGATATTTTCGGAATATGCACACGGAGTGTGTTGACTTTGCCCGGAAATATTCGTACAATAATATTGAATTAATATACTTAATTTGAGTATATAGCATACAAAACTGAACGTAGACCATGGTGAAAACGATGGGGAAAAAGACGATTCAGATATCTTAAGGAGAAGAATCATGGCAAAAACAAAAGGCGGATTTACCATGCCCGGTGAATCGGGTTACGAGAAACTGACGTTGGAACTGGCGGAAAGATGGGGCGCTGACGTAATCCGTGACAGCGACGGTACAGTCCTGTCCGACGAGATCATTGAAGCAGGCTATGGCATTTATTCCACCATTTGTATTATTCGCGACCACAATGCGTGGGCAAAGAATAATCTGGATAAACTGCAGCAGTCCTTCCTCTGCACGCCCGCTGCAGTAGCTGTTGAAGCTGAACTTACCATCGGTCTGATGGATAACTTCTTTGATGAACAGTTCCGCATCAATGACAGCGCAGCTGCATTCAAATACTGGCAGGTTTATGACAGAACATCCAACACGCTCGTTGACCCGGCAGATTGGACATACAATAAAGAAGCAGGCACAGTTACCATTAAGGCTGTCAAAGCTTTCCACAAATATACCGTCAGCTTCCTTGCATACCGTATCTGGGAAGAAATTTCCATGTACAACCATACAACAAACAACTGGGATAAGGAACACCTTATGCAGATCGATCCCAGATATCCCGAAACACAGGAATATCTGCTTGGCTGGATGAAGAACTGGTGCGAAACACACCCGGCAACAACAGTTGTACGCTTCACCTCTATGTTCTACAACTTTGTATGGATCTGGGGCAGCAATTTAAGAAACCGCAACCTCTTCACAGACTGGGGTTCCTATGACTATACCGTAAGCGATCTCGCTCTCGATGAATTCGAAAAGCAGTATGGCTACGCTATGACAGCAGAAGATTTCATCAATAAGGGCGACCTCCACGTAACTCATATGCCCGGCAACGACCGCAAGGCTGACTGGATGAAGTTCATCAACGACTTCACGATCGAATTCGGCAAGAAGCTCATCGACCTCGTTCACAGCTATGGCAAGAAAGCCTATGTATTCTATGATGACAGCTGGGTAGGCATCGAACCCTACAACGGCAGATTCCATGAATTCGGCTTCGACGGCCTGATCAAGTGCGTATTCTCCGGCTATGAAGCAAGACTTTGCGCAGATGTAGATGTTCCCACACACGAACTTCGTCTGCATCCCTATCTCTTCCCCGTTGGTCTTGGCGGTCTGCCGACATTCAGCGAAGATGGTGACCCGACACTTGACGCAAAACAGTATTGGAACAGCGTAAGAAGAGCACTCCTCCGTGCAAAGATCGACAGAATCGGTCTCGGCGGCTATATCCACCTCGTAGAAGGCTATCCGGATTTCGTAGATTACATCGAAAAGGTTTCCGATGAATTCCGCCTTATCCGCAGCTTCCACGAAGCAGGCAAACCCTATACCATCAAGACAAAGGTTGCTGTCCTCCATCACTGGGGCAAACTCCGCAGCTGGACACTTTCCGGTCATTTCCATGAAACATACATGCATGACCTTATCCACATCAACGAAGCGCTTTCCGGTCTTCCGGTTGATGTCAAATACATCTCCTTCGAAGATGTCAAGAACGGCGCTCTTAAAGATTTCGACGTTGTTATCAATGCAGGCCGTGCAGGCACAGCTTGGAGCGGCGGCGACGCATGGGCTGATGATGAACTCGTTACGATCCTCACAAAGTGGGTCTATGAAGGCGGCGCATTCATCGGTGTCAACGAACCCTCTGCAGTTGCAGGCTATGACTACAACTTCCGCATGGCTCATGTTCTCGGTATCGACGAAGATACAGGCGCAAAGGTTTGCCACGGCAAATGGCAGTTTGAAGCTGCTGATAAAGAAGGCATCATCCCCGCAGGCGCTACCGTTGAAGCACGCGAAAACCGCTTCCTGACAGACGGCGAAGCAGAAGTCCTCATGGCTTCCGGCAATGATCCGCTCGTCAGCATCAAGAAGTTCGGTGCAGGCCACGGCATTTACCTTGCATCCTTCCAGAAAGGCCTTGAAAACAACAGAATGCTCTATCAGCTGATCCGCTATGCAGGCGGCGAAGGCATCACAGGTCTTTATGTCACGGATAACCTCTACACAGAATGTGCATACTATCCGGCAAGCGGCAAGCTCGTTGTTATCAACAACAGCGACGTCGAACAGACAACGACCATTGCGACAGAAAAGGGCGACATCACCGTAACACTCGCTGCTTATGACACAACATTTGTTGAATTATAAGATCAGCTTTACGAAATGAAAAAGGCGCTTTCCCCGGGGAAAGCGCTCTTTTTTGTATTCAGGTGAGTATATGCGATGCGTTCTGCTCGCACATCATCACGCACGAAGTGCGCATCATGTTCCTCAAGGAACGCATCACTCAAAAAAGTCCGATTGATCTTGTAGACAAATCGGACTTTTTTGTTGGCTAAAGATGCTATTTCAACAAAATGAGGGTTATCGTTAATTTTCGTAACAGGGATACACTGCTGCTGTTTTGATTTTACAGCTTCTTGCAAGTGATCCCGCCGGTAGTCAGGCAGTTTTCACCAAAGATGATTTTGGCAAAGCCGCCCTTGCGGCCGAATGTCTTCTTCCCGATGGGATAGAGTTGACTGGTAAATTCGTCGTCGCCGCCAAGAAACTTTGCGTACAGCTTTCCGTCTTG
>SVGZ01000036.1 GCA_015056045.1 Clostridiales bacterium
CCTTCCGCCATGAGGACGGTATCGCCGTCTTTTAAATCAGCGATCGCACGGACACCTCTGACAGCCGTTTCAAGATAACCCTTATAGCGCGCCATCAGGATCGAGAAAGAGGTCAGCGGAACATCTTCGGGAACGATCTTCTGCACATACCCAAAAACCTGACTATCTGTGATGACCATTTTCGGCGGTTTTGCGAGATCTTTCAATGTCTTTTCAAGGCCCGTTTCCTTTGTGACAACGACCGTTGCATCTGCATCCAGAATATCACGGATGGCAAGCTGCTGCGGAAGGATGAGCCTGCCTTTCGGTGCGGATTCATCAATCGGTGTGACAAGAACGACAACATCATCTTTTTCGATCAGATCGCCGAGAAGCCTTTTTTCGCTGTCTTTCGGCGCAAGCTTACCCAGAAGTTCCTTTAATTCAAAAATTCCTTTTCCGTCTGCAGCGCTGACGATGACTTCATTGCCTTCGTTTTTGCCCGAAAAACCGGCAAGATCTGCCTTGTTGTGCGCAATGATATAGGGAATATTTTTCTTTTTGAAAAGCTCTGTGAGCTCTTCATCTTCTTTTGAAATGCCGATCTGCCCATCGACAACGAGAACGGCAATATCCGTTCGGTTGAGAATACGCTTTGCTTTTTCAACACGGAGGCTGCCGAGGCTTCCCGCATCGTCAAAGCCGGGTGTATCGATGATGACAACCGGGCCAAGCGGTAAAAGCTCCATCGTTTTCATAACCGGGTCTGTTGTCGTTCCCTTTGTATCGGAAACGATCGAGTTTTCCTGCCCTGTAACGGCGTTGACAACGCTCGATTTGCCTGCGTTCATCCTGCCGAAAAATCCTATATGAAGTCTGTTTGCAGAAGGTGCTGCGTTAAGTCCCATCTTTTTTTCCTTTCAAAATCAGAGTTCGTCTGCATAAACGGCTTTTGCCGCTGCACCGGGAATGCGGAGGATCTTTGCCTGCAGCATATCGATCTCTCTTGCGGTTCCGTTTAAGGTAAGCGTGATGATCGCTTCGCCTGTTTCGCGGAAAGGCATCCCGAATCTTCCGACGACAAGGCTTGCGTGTTCATGCAGAACGGCATTGAGCTTTTCCGCCTGACCGTTGCCCTGCATGATGACCGCCAGAACGGCGGTTTTCTTCGTCATATCCTCCGCTTTTTCCGTTTTAGCCGTATCGTCAATGATGCGGATCGGGATAACATCCGGCAAAATACGGCTCTTCGTTTCGAACTGCCCGATGACAGCCTCAACGCCAAAATATTTTGCAATGTTTTCCTCTGTGATCACTTCTTCCGTTGCGCCAAAAAGGTGTTCGCCTGTTTTGGAAAGAAGGAGCGATTTATGCGCACGGCGGAGTGCATGCGCAGGGTAATGTGTATTGAAAAGGCAGGCCATGCCTTCGTTTGCGAGTTCACTTAAAATATCCAGTATGATGAGCTGATTTTTGAAATCGAGGTTCGATTCCGGCTCATCGAGGACGAGCAGCTCAGGCTCTGCGGCAAGTGCACGCGCGATCAAGACCATCTGCAATTCACCGCCGGAAATGCGGTCGCAGCTTCTGTCACGAAGCGCCGTAATGCCAAGGCGTTCCATAGCCTCATCCGCTTTTTCGATGTCTTTTTTTCCGGGCTGACTCAGCATCCCGAAATGGCTGCCTCTGCCGAGAAGCACCATATCGAAAACACGCATGCTGTGTGCGGCATTTTTTGCCTGCGGAACATAGGCGACTTTTTGCCAGAGCTTCTGCCTGCTCCATTTTCTGATATCTTCGCCATCGAGCGCAGATTTTCCGCTTTTCCACGAAAGGAATCCAAGCATACAGCGCAGCATCGTTGTTTTGCCGGCGCCGTTTGGCCCTAAAATAGCGGCAAGTTCGCCCGAATGCAGTTCAAAATCAATATTTTTTAATACTTCCCTGCCCGTCGGATAGGAAAAACATCCGTTTTCAACAGTAAACTTCATATTTCCTCCTTACAGCTTGAAGCCGCCCGTTTTCCTGAGCAGGCTGATAAAAACAGGTGCGCCGATGATCGCCGTCAGGATCGAAACGGGGATCTCCGCTTCGGTCATGCTGCGTGCAGCCGTATCCATCAGGATCATAAAAACAGCGCCTAAGCTCATCGAAGCAGGAACAAGTTTTCTCGTATCGCTGCCAAACATCATGCGGCAGATATGCGGGATGAGAAGCCCAACCCAAGAGACAAGACCGCACATTGAAACGCTTGCAGCGGTGATCATCGTCGAAGCGACGATCGTTAAAATGCGGAGTTCTTTTAAGGCTGTACCCGTTGAGCGTGCTTCATCATCGGAAAGCGGCAGGATATTCATTCGCCAGCGGATGAGATAAAGCGAAAGGCAGCCGATCAGAATAAAGGGTAAGCCCATGAGAAGCGTTTTATAATTCGCTGCGGAAAGGCTGCCCATCAGCCAATAGGTAATGGCAGGAAGCTGCGAATCGGTATCGGCAACAAATTTGACAAGAGAAATCAGCGCAGAAAACAGCGACGATACGACCATACCGCCCAAAACAACAGAAGTCATGCCTTCGCTTTTGCCTCTGCCGATGAGGTATGTAATGGCAACGGCCAGAAAGCCCATGAGAAGTGCCGTCAGCTGCACGCCGATCAGGCTCTGCCCAAGAAGAATGCCTACCGCTGCACCGAAACCTGCACCCGAAGCAACACCAAGAGTATCCGGTGTTGCCAAAGGATTGCCGAAAAGGCTCTGGAAAGCCGTTCCCGCAACGGAAAGCCCTGCACCGACGATCATCGCCAATAAAATTCTCGGCAAACGCATGGTTCCGACGATTTTTGCGGTATTATCCGCCATTTCACCGCTTAAAACCTGCGGCATACTTCCCCATACATCGGCAACGGAAAGTGGATATCGCCCTGCGGCAAGGCAGAAGAACGCCGTTAAGACAGGCAATGCAATGAGTACCACGGCGAGAAGTATTTTTGTTGTCTTTGAAGCTGTTTTTTTCATACTGTTTCTCTGAAGTTTTTTCGGGCAAAGCCCAAAAATATTATACCATTCTTTTTCGGATAAAGGAATTGCAGGTACTTTCCTGCGCCTGCAATCCTTTCCGATTTCGTATTTTTTCTTTCCCGAATATGCAATTCAGCGGAAATTACTGCCCGTCCGGCTTCATGCAGCCTTTCTTCCGTGATTCGGGAATTACGGATGGTTTTGCGAAGCAAAATTGCAGCAGCACTCCGCCAAAATCTTTATTCCCTCGCATCATGCGAAAATTTCGGATGGTTTTGCGAAGCAAAATCGCTGCCCGTTTGGCTTCATATCGCCTTTCTTTCGTGATTCGGGAATTGCAGCAGCGATCCGACAAAATCATTACTCCCAAACATCATGTGAAAATTTCGGATAGTTTTGCAAAGCAAAAACGCTGCCCATCAGGCTTCATATCGCCTTTCTTTCGTGATTCGGGAATTGCGGGTGGTTTTGCGAAGCAAAATCGCTGCCCGTCCGGCTCCATACAGCCTTTCTTTCGTGATTTGGGAATTGCGGGTGATTTTGCCAGAATCTTTACTTCCTTGCATCATGCGGAAATTTCGGATGGTTTTGCGAAGCAAAATCGCTGCCCGTCCGGCTCCATACAGCCTTTCTTTCGTGATTTGGGAATTGCGGGTGGTTTTGCGAAGCAAAATTGCAGCAGCGCTCCGCTGCAAAACCCGCAAAACCAAGAATGCAAAACTTGTTTTGCATTACTGCCAAGCAGATTCAGCCGGCGGATTATAAAGCGTATTTAAATCTTCTTCTGTCAGCTCGATACCATAGAATTCGCTGTAATAATCACAGATAACGGCATCCATATCCAGATCGCTGAAAAGTTCGGGATAGAGATTTTTTGCCAGCCACTGCAGAGCAAGCGGAGAATCGCTGCACGGCGGGAACCAGTAATACATACCAAGGGGCATCTTATAGACTTCGCCATTCTTGACAGCTGTGATGCCGCTCCAGTCCTGACCTTCGCCGGCGGTATTGTTTAAAATATCCTCTGCGGTGTATGCGCTGAAGCTGTTGAGGAAGATAACTTCGGGATCCCACTGATAGAGCTGCTCCAGATTGACTTCCGCTGTCGGCGTTTCAAGACCTGTCGAGGGGTTTTCCGCACCGATCGCACCGAGCCAATAACGGCCGAATGTACTGCCTGCGCAGGTGATCGTGTTATTGACATAGTTGGAAAGGATGATCGCACTCTTTCTTTCTTCTTCGGAAAGGGCAGCTACCTTACCAGCAACCATTTTCTGTACATCTTCGCCGTATTTAACGATCGCATCTGCCTGCAGGCTTTCGCCAAGAACTTCGCCCAAAAGCTTTACCCATGCCTGGAAGGTTCCGACGGTATTGTTATCGCCGATCGTTGTGGAAAAACCGACACAGGCAATGCCCATGTTTTTGAGCTTTTCAACCGCTTCGCAGTCGGAAGCATTGTTTGTGTTATAGAAAACAACATCGGGTTCGAGGAGAAGGACTTCTTCTACATTGACGCTGCCGTCTTTGGAGAAATCTGTCGAAATTTCATCCAGATCGTCAACGATCCTTGTGAGGAAGGAGTTGACTGCGGCGTTTTTGGAAGCTGCGGTAAGGCCGACGATCTTCTGATTATCGCCTGCGACCATGCAGTAAACCGATGCCAGAGGCATGCTCGAAATGATCGCAACGCGTTCGATCTTATTGGGGACTTCGACTTCGTTGCCTTTGCCGTCTGTGACGGTATGCGTGCCGTTTTCATCTGTTGTTTCTTCTTCTTCCGAACCTGCTGCAGTATCTTCCGAAACGATGGTTTCGGGTTCTGCGGCTTCTGTTTTTTCTTCACTTGCCTTCGGTGCACAGCCGACAGCATAAGCTGCGAGCATCATAACCGCAAGAACGAGCGAGAGAAGCTTAGTCATTTTCTTCATTGTTGTTCCTCCAAATGTCATAAAAAGCTTTTATATTTCCACAAAGATTTTCGTCTTTGTTATATATCGGGGTAAAAAGATCCGACGAGAGTGCATGATGCGGGATTTTGACAAAACAGCCGCTGTGAATACCAAAATGTTCAAAAAGCGGATCTGCGATGAGAACATCATAATTTTCCGCAAGAATACGCTCAACGGCGACTTCATCCGGCAAATAACGCACGCCCAGTTCTTCCGGAGCTTCCGTTAAAGAAGCAGCCACGCAATCCCAGCCGTATTCGAGGCTCAGCGCTTCAGCGAGCGACATCGCATACACGGGTTCACCGATCACAAGACAGCGGGTATCCGTCTTTTCTGCCGGAAGGACTTCCCTGCCGCAGAGTTTTTCTTTCTGTTTTTTTCCGAGCGGAATGCCAATGACAAAATCTTCGCCTGTGAGCTTTGCCGCTTCGATGCCTGCCGCGGAAACGACGAGGTTCTTGTTTGTCGGGTTTTCGGGCATAGTTTCGAGGTCAAGCGGCGTATAGCCGATGATATCGCCGGGTTTGCCCATGCGTTCTGTATATTTGATCAGCGCTTCTTCCACGCCTTTTTCATAGCTGTAAAAACCGCTCGTATTCACCGCAAAAGAGGGAATTCCCGTTTCGGCTTCGACGATCATTGCCGTGGAATCGAGGTCCATGCCGATCAAAGCTGGAACAGGACTGCCGATAATGGCAATGAATTTCGGCTGCATTTTCTCCGCTGCTTCGGTGATCCCCGAAACGAGCTGCTCATCGCCGCCAAGGATCGCTTCCATCTGTGATAAACGGGAAGTATAGAGCATCGCATCCGAACCAAACCAACGAGGTTCATCAAAAAGGATATAGTTTTCAAGGCAGCCTGCGGCATCGTGAATGACGATAAGCCCGCCCAAATGCAATAATGCAGAGGCTGCTCCGCCTTCATCGGGCGTTAAATTGGGCAAAACCATTGATAATCTGCTCATAATGCGCTGCAGCCATGTCCTTTCTTCTGAATTTCGCGCGGATCACGCTCCATATTTGCCGCTTTCGCGAGTTCTTCCGCCATTTTTACCGCAGCATAAAGCCCGAAATGACTGTTGAAGCGGATCTGCCTGTAAAAATGTTTCGTTCCCGTAAAATAGATCGCCGTATCGCCAACGGCAACGGCTTCAGGTGCAAAGAAGCGCTTTTCTGCAAAAGCCTTTGCCTGTTCGACAGCTTCCGTATCGATATTTTCAAAATGCTCATCCTTGCGTTCGGAATCGAATAAGCGCAGGATATTGATGCCGTTTTTGTGTAGGGCTTCCGCAATCATGCCGGCATGATTATGGGATTCACCGCCGATGACGACAGGTCTTCCGTTAAGCTTATCCGCAGCATTCCCGATGCGCAGCTGCGCTTCTTTTTGTTCGGCTTCCATATCCATATGCGGAATACCGAGCCTGTCGCAGATGTCGTCATAGACCGCTGTTAATTCTTCGATATTTTTGAGCCCGCACAGATTCACAAAGGGCTGCCCGAGTCTTTCCTGTAAGGCTTTTACCGCAGCCATTCCGACAGGGCAAACGAGCAGGTTCAGCATGGAATTGCCCATACGGCTGTGTTCTTCGAGTGTTTTCATATTCTGCATATGGCGCACTTCGAAGCCATGCTTTTTCAAATGGCGGACGAGCTCCTGATCGTCCTCAGGTGCAATGAAGCTGCCCAGAATATTAACGGCTTTTTCTTCGCCTGTTTTTTTGAAGTTTTCGGAAAGAGAGATGTGCATCCGCACGATCGGCGGCATTGTCGCACGGTTGATCGGGTCCATGCGTGCATCGATGAAAAGCACATTGGGGTATTGTTCACGCAAAGGCGCAAGGAATATCTCATGGTCGCTGCCGATGAAGGTATCGACGCAGGCCGTAAAGATAAAGAGCGCCTTTGCCTTTGATTTTTCAAGGACTTTGGGAACCGCTTCCAGAATTTTTTCTTCGGTCAGACCGAGTGTCAGTTCCTGCATCGAAAGATCGAGGCAATGGAAAGGCAGACCTTTTTCAAGCGAAGATAAAGCAATGATTCTTGAGCAGGCCGAAGGTGTCGCAAAAAGGATCGTGCTTTCGGGAAGCTGCGTTACGATATGCGCAAGGTTCCATGCGCCTGAACCGGGCGAAAAATAGGATAAGCTCATTTATACCTCCGTCGAAGCCGCAAGAACAGCCTCCGCAAGCTCAAGATAGCGCTTTGCCGCTTCGCTTTCGGGGAAAGCCTCGACAAGCGTTTTGTTCATGTCTTCCGCTTCCTGAATGAGCGCTTCGCGGGGCATATCGCCGACGAGTTTTGTGTTTGCATCCTGTGCAAATTCTTCGGCAATTTCGCGCTCACGGGCAACACCGCGTCTGTTTAAGATCACGCCGGATAATTCCGCATAGTTTCTGCCTTTGAAGCTCTCAAGTGCGATCGCAATATTTGCCGCTGCGTAGATGGACATTTTTTCGCCGGAGCTGACAACAAAAACATTTTTCGCATAACCGCCGCGCAAAGGCATCGCAAAACCACCGCAGACGACATCGCCGGGAACATCATATAAAAGCACATCCGGCGCAATATTTTCGATTACTTTCAGTTTTTTGAATTCTTCAAAAGCGGTGATGATGCCCCTGCCTGCGCAGCCTGTCCCCGGGACAGGACCACCGCATTCGGCACACCAGACACCGTCCGTTCCTTTTTTAATAATATCATCGGCTTCGGCTTTTCCTTTTTTACGGAGAACATCAAGGACTGTTTCCATGCGTTCGCCGTTCATATGGAGCATCGTCGAATCTGCCTTCGGGTCACAGCCGATCTGAAAAACGGTGAGCCCTTTTTTTGCCAGTGCAGCCGCAATATTGGCCGTTGTTGTCGATTTTCCGATGCCGCCTTTACCGTATACAGCTATTTTATACATCTTGTTTCCTTTCAAATAAAGCCTTTTGCAACTTTTTCCATTCGTATTATACAAAATCCGGAATAAAAAAGGCGTTGCAATTGCAACGCGCTATGCTTTTTATCGTGTTATTTCAAAATATGGAATTGATCATGGGAAAACTCGATGATGCCGTCTTTCTGCATGGCGGAAAGCTCACGGGAAAGTGCACTGCGGTTCGTTCCGAGGTAAACGGCAAGCCCAGCCCTGTCAAAAGGAATCCGGAAAGACTTCGAGCCGTATTTGATCTCGCACTGCGAAAAAAAAGTGATCAGCTTTCCGCGAAGGCTGCTTTTTGAAAGGATCTGTATGCGGTCATTCATGGCAAGCGCTCTTCTGGCGAGCATCGCCGTAAAACGCTCGCGAAGAAGCTGTGCCAAAGCCTCATTTTCAGGAAATTTCTGATACAAGCCTTCTGTTCTGAGCTTCATCATCTCCACATCTTCCGCCGCACGGATATAGACGGGCGTTTCCTTTGTGGCAAGGTAACACAGGGATTCCCCGAAAAATTCGCCTTCCTGCACGTTTGCCATCATCATCTGATTGCCGTCGATATCATCCATAAAGACCTGCACGCAGCCCGAAATGACCATGCCGAAAAAGCGCATGGGTTCACCCTGACGCTGAATAAAATCGCCTTTTTCATAATGCATGACCTCTGCATGAAAAAAGCGATGCGCCTGTGCAAGCTCTTCATTTTTCAGTCCCGAAAAAAGCATCTTCGCATCCTTTTCCCTGTGGTCGTTTTTTCATAGTTTACAAAAAGAACAACAGGCTGTCAATAAAAAAAGAGCCGATGAAAAATCAGCTCTTTTCTGTATTTTCTTATAAGCTCTTGCCGAGTTCGTATGCGCGAACCATGATTTCGCTGCCTTCGTCATAAGGCATATCGCCTGCATGAACGAGGATATCCTGCAGAACCATGTCTCTGTTTTCGAAGTCGCCGAGGAACCACTTATAGTTGTCGAGATAAGCATCAGCTTTGCTGTAACCCTGAGAGAATACGCCGACGAGTTTGATACCCGGGTGTACGCGAACGGGTGCTTTATCCGGCAGAGAGGAAACGAGGCAATAATGTCTGTTCATATAGGTGATCATCGGTCCGTTGATCTGCGAGCAATAGTTCGGTGCGGAAACGATGAGTGCACCTGCTTCGTGCAGGTCTTTCCAATAGGGTTTCAGGTCATCGTTCAGGATGCAGTCTGCATAGTTCTTTTTGCAGTATCCGCAAGCCTGGCAGCCTTTTACGTTCATATCATTGAGGTTATAGATAACAACTTCATGTCCTGCAGCTTCTGCACCGCGAAGAACTTCTCTTGCGATCGTCGAAGATGCACTGTCTTTTCTGGGGCTTCCCAAAACGGCTACAACTTTCATAATATACCTCCGTTTGCATAAATCCTAAACCAAGATTTATTCTAAAATAATTCTGTATGATTTATTATAACACCTGTATCTTTTTATATCAACCGTTTTTTGCATTAACGGTTCATGTTAGAGGCTCTTGCCGAGTTCATAGGCACGAAGCATGATTTCGCTGCCCGGTTCATAGGACATCGCACTCGTATGCACGAGGATATCCTGCAGGAGCATATCTTTATTTTCAAAATCGCTCAGGTACCATTTATAGTTTTCGATGTAGCGATTGGGGTCTGCGACTCCCTGCGAGAAAATACCGACAAGCTTGATGCCGGGATGCACACGGACAATATTGCCCTCAGGACGCATCTTGAGCATGCAGTAATGGCGGTTCATAAAGGTCAGCATCGGGCCTGTGATCTGTGCGCAATAATTCGGCGAAGAAACGATGAGCGCACCGCATTCATGGAAGTCTTTCCAATACGGGATCATATCATCTTTGATGATGCAGTCGACCATATGTTCTTTGCAGTAACCGCAGGCTTTGCAGCCTTTGATGAGCATATCATCGACATAATATTCGACGATCTCGTGACCGGCTTCTTTTGCACCGCGGAGCAGCTCCTTTGTGATCGTGGTTGTCGGTCCGTTTTTATGCGGGCTTCCCAAAACAGCAAGTACTTTCATACTTTTCCTCCAAAAAATCTTTCGTGATACTTTATTATAGCATACAGAAAACAAAAAAGAACCGTGCATTTTCGCACAGTTCTCTTTTTGTCAAAGATGTTCTTATCTTTCTTTGATTCTGGCAGCTTTGCCTTTTCTGTCGCGGAGGTAGTAGAGTTTTGCTCTTCTGACTTTACCGCTTCTGACTTTTTCGATATGGTCGATCTTCGGGGAGTTCAGGGGGAGGATTCTTTCAACGCCTACGCCGTAGGAAATACGACGAACAGTGATGGTTTCGGTTGCACCGCCGCCATCTCTTGCGATGAGGTGACCTTCAAACATCTGGATTCTTTCTCTCTGACCTTCTTTTACCTTGAGGTAAACCTTTACGAGATCGCCGATCTCGAGCTGCGGCAGATCGTTTCTGATCTGCGATTTCTCTACATAGGAAATCAGTTCGTTCATTGTGCTCATTTCTCCTTTTTAATACAGGTGTTCATACCAAATAATTATGAGCCGGCAGCGGACCACCCAAGTCAACAGGAAATATTATAGCATCAGGCTTCCCGTTTTTCAAGTAAAATACTGCAAAAATGCAGATTTTTCCGTGCTTTTTTTCGCTATTTGTAAACTTTGCTTTGCCGCTTAAGAATAGCATTCTATTTCGCTTGACAAAGAATTTTCCTTCATTAAAATAAAAATATGTATTCTTTTTTCTCAAAGAATCTTACCATTAATATAAAGGATCAAAATATGTATAAAGCTTCCGTAAGACGATTTTTCGCATTGTTTCTGGCCATACTTATGGTCTCTTCCTTTGTTCATATCCCCGTATATGCCGAAGAAGAACCCATCGGCACGGCCATTTGCACAGCAAGCAAAGCCATGAACCTTCGCAGCGGCCCAGGGACAAGCTATGAAAAATCCGGCTCTTTACCTGCAAAAACGGTCGTCGATGTTTACGAAATAAAAGGCGAATGGTATCGCATTTTATATAACGGTGCGTTTCATTGGGCAAACGGCGATTACCTC
>SVGZ01000012.1 GCA_015056045.1 Clostridiales bacterium
TTGCTGTTGCAAGATTTGAGTTGACACCTTCTATGCCGACCTTCGCCAGTATAGAGGTAAGTGCTGCAAATATTGCAGACAGTAATGCGAGTACAAACCACATACAATATTACCTCCACTAAATTCAAATTTGTCTAATGCTTTAGTTGATTCTATCACATAGCCGTCATATATACAAGAACACTCCCGACAGGATCATCTTCCGGGAGTGCAGCTGTTTTACGAAACCCCAACCTGGGGCAGTTTTTTATTTAATGAACATTGCACGCATTGCATTCATAATGGCGATCACGAGAACACCGACATCGCCGAAAACTGCGATCCACATATTTGCCACACCCATTGCACCAAGAATGAGGATGACCGCCTTTACCGCAAGGGCAAAAACAATATTCTCACGGACGATGCGCATCGTCTTTTTTGCAATGCGGATAGCTGTGGCTGCATTGGCAGGTTTATCATCCATGAGGACAACATCCGCAGATTCGATCGCTGCATCACTTCCAAGCGCACCCATGGCAATGCCGATATCCGCTCTTGTGAGAACAGGCGCATCGTTGATGCCGTCGCCAACAAAGGCAACACAGCCTTTTTCCAGAAGTTCTTCGACTTTGCCGACTTTATCCGCAGGCAAAAGCTCTGCCATCACTTCATCAACGCCGACTTCTTTTGCCACTTCTTCCGCTGTCTTTTGATTATCGCCTGTCAGCATGACCGTCTTTTTGATGCCGATGGAAGCAAGCTGTTTGATCGTATTTGCCGCATCTTCCTTGATCTCATCGCGAATGACGATATAGCCGAGGCAATTTTTCTCTTCCGCAACATAGACGATGCTGCCGCTTTCTTCTGCCATGTCAAAAGCAGCGCCGACTTTTTCCATGAGCTTCGCATTGCCGACGTGGTAAAGCTTTCCATCGATCACAGCCGATAAGCCATGACCGGCGATCTCCTGTACTTCGCCGATTTTTTCGCGGATAATCTCGCCATCATAGGCTTTTCTGATCGATTCCGCGATCGGATGCGTCGAATAAGCCTCTGCATGAGCCGCAATTTCAAGAAGTTTATCTCTGTCGCCCGCAACATGGCTGACGGCAAAACTGCCTTTTGTGAGAGTTCCGGTCTTATCAAAAACGACCGTATCCACACGGGAAAGCATTTCGAGATAGTTGGCGCCTTTGATCAGGATGCCTTTTTTGGAAGCACCGCCTATGCCGCCGAAAAACGAAAGCGGAACCGAAACAACAAGCGCACAGGGACAGGAAACGACAAGGAAAACGAGCGCACGTTCAAGCCATTCCATCCAACTGCCGAAAAAAAGCGGCGGTATGAGCGCAAGCACTGCTGCAGAAATAACAACGACGGGCGTATAATACCTTGCAAAACGGGTGATGAAACTTTCGATCTTCGCTTTCTTTTCCTGCGAATTTTCGACCAGTTCGAGGATCCTTGCAACTGTGCTTTCCTCATAACGGCTTTCCGTTTTTATGCGGATAAGACCCGAAATATTGACGCTGCCGCTTAAAACTTTATCGCCAACGGCTTTATCTGCGGGCAGGCTTTCGCCCGTTAAAGCGGCGGTATTGACGGCAGTATGCCCTTCTATGATCTCGCCGTCAAGCGGAATTCGCTCACCGGGACGAATGATGATGATCTCACCGATCTCAACTTCTTCCGGGGAAACCGTTTCTTCGGTTTCGCTGCCGTTTTCGTCTTTGCGGATAACAACGGCATGATCCGGCCTGATATCCATCAATGCAGCGATCGATTTTCTGCTTTTGCCGACGGCAATGCTTTCAAAAAGTTCGCCCAGCTGGAAGAAAAACATAACCGCAGCCGCTTCGGGCCATTCCCGAATCGCAAGCGCACCGACCGTTGCGATCGCCATCAGGAATTTCTCATCAAAAACCTGACCGCGCAGGATGTTGCGGAATGCAGAGAATAAGACATCATAACCGATGACCAGATAGGCAGCAAGAAAAGCCGCGATCCCGATGAGTTTTTCCGCACCGAAGACCCAGCCGAGCGCCATAAAAACGCCCGAAATGATGAGTCTTGTGAGGTTCTTTTTCTGTTTTCTTGTCATGTTACTTGATGATGCGGCAATCGGGTTCAACTTTGTTCATTGCCTTCTGTGCCAGCTTTAAAATTTCCTCGAAACGGGCATCATCCGCATCGAGCGTGAGCTTCTGTGTCATGTAATTGACGGAAACTTCGTTGACACCATCGATCTTTGCGATAGCAGCCTGCATTTTTGCTGCGCAGTTTGCGCAATCAAGGTCTTCCAATTTATATACTTTTCTCATGATAGTTCCTTTCTTACTCTTCCTCTGTCTTTTCTTCGATCAGGTGTTCAAAGCCCTGTGCCACGATCGTGCGGACATGATCGTCCATCAGGAAATAAAAAATCGTTTTGCCTTCACGGCGGTTGCCGACAAGGTTTGCATTTTTCAAGATCTTCAGCTGGTGTGAAATGGCGGATTGCGTCATGCCCAAAAGCTCTGCGATCGCACAGACGCACATTTCGGATTCAAAGAGTGCAAAGAGGATCTTCATTCGCGTTGTATCGCCAAAAAGCTTGAAGAGATCGGAAAGATCGGATAAAAATTCGTCTGTCGGGAGCTCTTCGCGGACTTTTTTAATGATCAGTTCGTGGTTATGTTCCATCGCTTTCCTCCGTTTAAATCGATAAAACTCTGTTTCTGTAAAGCTGCGCAAATTTCCATTTAGATTGCGCAAATATCAACTTAGATTTCGCAAATATCAATGTGAATTCTTCTTGGTTTGTGCAAATATCCATATCGGTTCTGCATAGATTTCGCAAATATCCATATCAGTTCTTCAGAACTGATTGGATATTTGTAGCAGTTCATGTGAGATGCAATTCACAAGAATTGCGGCTCATATGAACTGCAGTTCATATGAACTACAATTCATATGATAGATCATTCATATGTTCCTGTCAATACTTTTATCCGACTTTTTTCGATAAAAAAAGACCATCCTTTTCAGAATGGTCTTTGCAATATTATTTTAGAAAATTCTGTATGCGCAGTAGAATGTCTTGCGCCAATAATTTGTCTTGAAGCTTCTCTTGACAACTTTGCCGTTGCTGGAGGATGCATCGATCATCATCGAGCTGCTGATCGCAATGCCGACGTGACCTTTCGATTCGCTCATCTTATAGATGATGATGTCGCCTCTCCTGACGCTGTCAATGCTCTTGATGCGCGGATATTTTGTGCAGGTACGCCATGTTCTGGATGTCATGTAGCCCTGTTTGATGCCTGCCTGATTGATGCACCAATAAGCAAGACCGGAACAGTCGAAAGAATTCGGGCCTTTTGCCCCTAAAACATAGGGCTTGCCGAGTTTGCTTTCCGCAGCAGCGATGAGCTTATCAATGCCGCTCTTATTCTTGGAAGAACTTGTCGTACCGTCAGCTTTGACCGCATTCGAAGAATTGAGCTTGTTTAAGGTTGCCGCACCGACTTTACCATCCTGTGTGAGCTTGTTCTTTTTCTGGAAAGCCTTAACTGCCGCTTCCGTATCACTGCCGAAATAGCCGGTTGCCGAGGATTTGAGGTAACCGAGGGTTCTCAAGCGTTTCTGAATGCTCGTGACCTGATCGCCGCTGTCGCCAAGCTTCAGCGAGCTTGCCATTGCATCGTTAGACATGAGAAGGTCTCTTGTCTGCGGACCCAAATAACCATCGCTGATAAGGCCGTTTGCTTCCTGGAAGCGCTTAACGGCTGCAACGGTATCGCTGCCGTATGTACCGTCGGGTTTTGTTGTTAAATAACCGAGCTTCTGCAGCTTTGTCTGGTATTTTTTGATCGTATCGCTCTTATCGCCAAGCGCATAGGAATCTGCCTTTGCCTCTTCGGAATAAAGCATTTCCTTTGTGTTGGTACCGAGCTTGCCATCCTGTACAAGACCGTTCTTCTTCTGGAATTCCTTGACAGCCGCTTCCGTGCCTTCGCCGAAAACGCCATCAGCTTCAGCCTTATTTTCAATGTAGCCAAGCTCATAGAGTCTTGTCTGCAGTTCGCGGATATCCGTTCCCGTATCGCCCAGAGCCGCAACATATTCCTTTGCCGTGCCGGAATAAAGCAGGTTCAGCGTAATATCGCCTGCAACGCCGTCTGCTTCGAGCTCATTCTTTTTCTGGAATAGCTTGACCGCATTTGTCGTCATCGGGCCGTAATATTCCGTCGGTTCATCCGGATCCATATAACCAAGGTCCATGAGAGCCTCCTGCAGCTCAATAACGCTGACATGGCTGACGCCCGGTTTTAAATCGATCTCTTCGATCGTCGGTTCCGCTGTGTTCAAAATGACATTCAGGCTGACAGCTTCCTGTGTTGCAAGAGCAGATAAGGGCGAAACCGTTACATCTGCGCTCGGGAGGACATCACTTTCCGCAATGGAAGCAGAAGTTTCCGGAATTTCCGCACTTGTTTTTTCATCATTGCCGCCGAAAACCGCAAAAGCGATCGGCACACAGATGAGGATCGCCAATGCTGCTGCACCAGCGGTCAGAATTCGTTTGTCCAGCTGCATAATCTTTTTTACAAGTGCAGTTGTACCGACTTTTGTTTTGTCCCAAACATCTGCGCAAACATCCGCTGCCTTTCCGCCGAATTCTTTCATGTTATTGATAAAAATTTCTTTTTTGCTGAGCTTGCGCCTACGGCGTCTTCTGCCTTCGGGCTGCTCCGGCCTTGGCTTGCTTTCCACTTCCGTTTCGTCAAGGCTCAGTTTATCAAACAAGTTTTTCATAGGGAAACCTTTCTTTCATGAAATTTCTTAACAAAAGACTTCTTTATGTCTACATTATAACGCACAATCGCCCTTTGGCAATAGTTTTACCGCAATTTTACAACTGCGTCACACTTAAAAAATGCCGCAGAATAGGCAATATTTACGGTTTTCCCTATTCCTGCGGCAATGATTTATACTATATATTGTGGTATTTTACCCGTTTAATATTCCGTCATCTGCGGGATGGCATCGCCCATAACGCCTGCAATTCGATCCGCTGCGGATGCATTGTCTTTGCCATTTGCATATTCGGGAATCGTCGGCGTTACGGCATAATCATCACGGCTGTTGACACGCCCTGCGATGTAACCTGCTTCGGTGAGGCCGATCTTTCCGTCTTCACCTCGTTCGAGCCTGATCGAAAGGATGACCGTATCATTATTGGCGGTCGAGCCCATACTCGAAACGAAGTTGCCGAGCGAATAGATGCAAAGGACGTTTCTGCCGTCTTTTGCGCTAAGATAATCCGCTTCCTGCAGAACATGCGGATGCGAACCTGCGATCAGGTCTGCGCCGGCATCGGCAATTTCCTGTGCGTGCTTTTTCTGTGTACTGCTGACGCTGTGGGTGTTTTCCGTTCCCCAATGCGTATAGACGATGATAAATTCCGCACCTGCTTCTCTTGCGGCTTTGACATCACGCTCAACTTTTTCCTTGCTGTATTCGTTGATGTAAAGCTGCTGTTCTTCCGCAGAAAGGGCTCTGTGCTTGCCGTTGAAATATTCGGTATAGGAAAGGATGCCGACTTTGATGCCGTTGACTTCGGCGATCAGGAAACGGCTTTCCTCTTTATTCGAAAAAGTTCCCGTATGCGCAAAGCCATAACGATCGAGCATTTCGTTTGTCTGCAGAATACCCAAAAGGTTTGCATCGCAGCAATGGTTATTTGCCGTAACAAGCGCATCAAAGCCTGCATAGCGGAGTGCATCGAGATAAGTTGCCGGTCCGTTGCAGTTCGGGTAACCATCGACATTCTTTTCGTCGATCGTCAGCGGCCAGGAATAGGCAATACAGGTCTCGAGATTGCCGACAACAAAATCTGCTTTCGCAAAAATATCTTTGACATATTTGAAGCTCTTGTTGAAGTTATAGGTATTGCCGCTTTCCGCTTTCATCTGCTGCACGCGCAGACACATGAGGTCGCCAACGAGCAGAATATCGGCAGTATTCATTTCGTCCGAAGCGGGATTGCCGATCACATTATTGCCAAGCTTAATAAAACGGGTTTTTGCGATTTCCGAAAGCGGTGCGTGCGGTTCATCCTCCGTAACGGAAACAAAAATATTTTCCTCAAAGCCTTCCGCGCTGAAATGCAACGTTGTCATGCCCTCTTTTAAGCCTGTGAGTTTGCCCGTTTCATCGACAGAAGCAATATCCTCATCCGATACGGCAAAGGAAATGCCCGAAGGAGCATAACCAACAGGATCGACCGCAAGACTGATCTGTTTTTCTTCGCCCGGTTTCAGGGAAATAAAATAAGTTCCAAGAGAAATGCTTTCCGCATGGTCTGCATAGGTCTCGACTTCCATTTCAGCCGTAAAACCGCTGCATTCCGCCTTTAAAACAGCTTTGCCGATCATGTTTGCCGTTGCCATGCCCGTTTCATCAACAGAAATAACATCGGGATCGCTGCTCGAATAGGTAATGCCGTCATGTTTTGCGTCTGTCGGTGTTGTCAGGGCAGATAAGGCAAAACTTTCGCCCAGAAGCAGTTTATCTTTTGTTTCCGCAAAAGCAAGTGCTTTGACCGCTTTGGAATAGACAGTAACACGGCAGACGGCTTTCGATTCGCCTGCTTCTGCAGTAATTTCGCATTCACCTTCGCCGATCGCCGAAAGATAGCCATCCGCTGAAACACGCGCGACATTTTCATCGGAACTTGAGAATTTCACCGAAGCCATATCGTCGCTTCTGTAATCGAGCTTGACATCGCTGCCTGCCTCGATATTCATTTCTTCATAGATCAGCTCAACCGTCGGTGCAGGGGCTTCTTCTGTTTTTGTGCAGGCTGCTGCCAGGATCATGGCAAGCGCCAGAACGAGCAAATAAACTTTTTTCTTCAAAATATCTTTCCTGTTTGTTTATGGATTATATAAAAAGGCAACTTCTTTATATCTGTATAAGAGACAAGGCAGATCACGCTCAGGCTTTTCGCCCAATACTTCGCCTTTGCGGATAGCCTCCGCTGCTTCGATCAGCTCATGGATAATGCTTCTTTCCTGCAGAAGTTCGCCGTGTGAAGTAAGAATCTTTGTGAAACCCTTGATGTCATCGAGCTTTTTCATGCTTTCGATATAGGCATCGATATTTCTGCCGGCATTGAACATATAAATGGGCATTCTTCCGATGCTGTCTCCGCTGATGAGCAAACCCGTATTTTCTTCGAGCAGAGCGATGCTTCCCGGCGTATGACCCGGGATCAGGATGACCCTGAAGCGGTAATTCCCGAGATCGATCATATCGCCTTCCCAGATGGCTTCAGCATTATTTCCGCCTTTTGCCCTGTAATAATCAAATTCCGCAGGGTGCATCATGGCTTTTTCAAATTCGCCGTTTTTGCCGATGTGGTCGCCGTCTGTATGCGTCATGACAAGTCGGATCGTTTTTCCGTCAATGTGCGGATATAGGAAATGAGGTCTCCCGTTCCAAAGCCCGTATCGACAAGCAAGGCTTCCTTTTCACCGATGATGAGGAACATCCTCACGCCGCCTTCTTCGATCGTGTAGAAATCTTTTGCCACTTCAATGCTGCTGTAAACACTCTGCATGAGAAAACTCCTTTATAAGCTGAAAGTTGTCTGATAAAAAGGGATCGGTTCTGTCGGGTCTTTTTCCGCTTTGCGCAGGACTTTTTTCATGATGATCATGTCATGCCACTCGCCGAATTTGCAGCCTGTATCTTTATGGATCGCTTCCGTTTCAAAACCAAAGCGGCTGTGCAGTGCAACGCTCGGTTCATTAGGAACGGAAATCAGCGCATAGAGATTATAGAAACCCTGTTTTTCAAGGATATCGATCAGCTTTTCATATAAGGCATAGCCGATGCCTTTTCTGTTTTTCCCTTCTTTGACATAAACGGAAAGCTCTGCATCCCAGTTAAAGCCCGCACGCTCGTGAAAGCGGTGTGCATAGGCATAGCCCAATATCTCTCCGTCTTCTTCGCAGAGGATATAGGGGAAAAACGCCATGATACTGCGGATTCTCCCCGCAAATTCTTCCTTTGTCGGCGGAACGAATTCAAAAGAAACCGCTGTTTTTTCGACATAAGGTGCATATATGGCGAGGAGTTCCTCCGCATCGCCTGCACCTGCAAGCCTGAATTTTCTCATTTAATATAATCGACGGGATTGCCCGTTCTTTCGAGAGAAGGCTGTGCCGGAATGGCCGGAATACCGAGCGACAATGCACCGCAGACCGTTTCATCTTCTTTAAGACCCAAAGTATAGAGCTTTTCGCGGACGATCGGGTTTTCATCGAGCCAATGGAGCTGATTGATCCAGCAGCTGCCCAAACCAACGCTTTCCGCTGCGAGCATCATATTCATGAGCGCACAGGAAGAATCTGCCATTGCATTGCCATAGCCGATCTTATTGGCAACAACGATGAGGACGGGCGCTTTATAAATGAAATCATAGGTGCCTTTTTTCGATAAGCGGATCGAATTCTGAATACTCTTATAGGTATTTTCGTCGTATTCCATGCCGGCAAAAGCGGTTTTGACGATCTCTTTCAGTTCTTCCAGAACTTCGCCGTTTGCGATGCAGATGAAATGGCAGCTCTGCGAATTACCGCCCGAGGGAGCATAACGTCCTGCTTTGATGACTTCTTCGATCTTTTCCCATGCGGGAACTTCGGGCAAATATTTTCTCGTGCTTCTTCTTGCAACGATGGTTTCCATGATCTTGTTTTCCATGTCAAATCTCCTTGGTGTTTTTGATCTTTTCTTTATTATATGGCAAAGCTCATTTCAAGGCAAGCGTCGCAAAATAACACTCGATATTATGATCGTGGAAATTTCCCGCGGCATCGGTATCGCCGAAAATATCCTTTAAGATAAAACCTGCACGGAGCTGACCGCCGATCTGTTCGGAAACATCGTGCGAAAACTGCACGCCAGAATTCGTTTCAAGAGATTCTCGCATATCGGCTTCATTGGCGAGCGGATCAAAGGGCAAACGGCGGACAATTTTTTCCTGCGCATCGTCAAAAGCATAGGAAAGCCCGTTATCAAGACCCGAAAGCAGCCTGCCGCCTTTTTTCAAAACTCTGTATGCCTCGCGGAAAACATGATCCACATCTTTGACATAGCAATTCGAAACGGGATGAAAAACGATATCAAAGCTTTCATCGGGAAACGGCAGTGTTTTCGTCATATCGGCATGGACGATCTCGATTTCATAACCTTCGCGCTCTGCCACTTCTTTTTCTGATAAAAGCTGCCGCTCCGAATAATCAAGCACCGTGCATTTGGCACCTGCTGCGGCAAAAACAGGCATCTGCTGTGCACCGCCTGAAGCCAAACCCAATATCTTTTTGCCTTTTAAGTCGCCGAACCATTCTTTGGGAACGGCTTTTGTCGGCGTCAGGTAAACTTCCCAATTCCCTTTTTTCGCTTCAAGGAAGGCTTCGTGAGAGATCGGGATACCCCATTCCCAGCCTTCTTCTATCCATTTATCGATCGTTTTTGCGTTGATTTTTGTATATTCCATGTTCAAAAAACGGGCCATGATGACCCGTTTCTCCTTTTTATTCTTTTACTGTGAGCAGTCTATCTGCATCTTTCGGGTCTACCTCGATATAAATATCTTTATATTCGGGGATGCCATCCCAATGCTGCTGGAAAGCGATCGGACCTGCGACGAGATCTCTTAAATCATGCTGATAGAAATAGTCGATCGTTTCAAGACCGTCAACGGCAGTGCGGATATGGCCACGCTTGATGTCGGCCAGAATTTCGACTTCGTGCCATTCTTCCTGTGCGAGGTTATGTTCATAGCGCTTCTGTGCATAGATCCAGCAATCGCGTCTGTAATCCCACATCCATGTGTTCGGCGGAATGATCGAAACAAAGCCCTTCGAGCCATAGGTGCCTTCTGCGGGTCTCTTACCCCAGATCATAACCGCAAGGTGTGTGGAGTTCGGCGTGACGGTTTCCGTGATGCGCATCGTAACAAAAAGGCGGAAGCTGCCGAAATTTTCTTTTGTAAATGCAGATTCCTGACCACCCTGATAGCCGACCCAGCGGATATTGCCGTCTTCGATCACCCAACTATCCGTATAGTCAAAATCTTTTGCTTCGTTCAGAGCCCTCATACCGGGTCTATCGGTAAATTCTTTATAAGACATTCTTTTTCCTCCGTCTTTTTTGGTATATCCTTATAGTAAAGCAAATAACGCTTTATTGCAATCGTTATTTTCGACTCAAAATTCACATTTTGTTTATTGATTCCGATGAAAATTTACGATACAATTTAATTAACAGCTATGCTGTTTCCGTATAAATATGTTGAGGTGAAAATATGGCAAACTATGTATTAAGCTGCTGCTCTACGGCAGACCTGAGCAAAGAACATTTCGAAGCAAGAGATATTCATTATATCTGTTTCCATTACCTTTTGGATGGCGAATCCTATCCCGATGATTTGGGGCAGTCCATTCCCTTTGATGAGTTTTATCAGAAAATGGTAGACGGTGCAGATACAAAGACATCGCAGGTCAGCGTCGGCGAATATCTTCCTTATTTTGAATCTTTCCTTCAGGAAGGAAAAGACATCCTTCACCTCAGCCTTTCTTCGGGGATTTCGGGTTCCTATAACTCCGCATGCGTTGCAAAAGAACAGCTTATGGAAAAATATCCCGACAGAAAGATCATCATCATCGACTCCTTGGCGGCAAGCTCCGGCTATGGTCTTTTAATGGATACACTGGCAGACCTCCGCGATGGCGGCATGGAACTTGAAGAGCTCGCCGCATGGACAGAAGCACATAAAAGAGAACTGCATCATTGGTTCTTTTCGACAGACCTTACCTTCTTTATCAAAGGCGGTCGTGTTTCCAAGGTTTCCGGCTGGTTCGGTACGGTTCTGAAGATCTGTCCGCTCCTTAATGTTGACCTTAACGGCAAGCTCATTCCGCGTTTCAAGATCCGCGGCAAGGCAAAAGTCATCACCGAGATCGTAAACAAAATGGAACAGTTCGCCAAAGACGGCCTCGATTACGACGGAAAATGTTTCATTTCCAACTCTGCTTGCCTGGAGGATGCACAGGCAGTTGCTTCGCTCATTGAACAGAAATTCCCGAAGCTCAACGGCAAAGTCCTCATCAACAGCATCGGCACGACGATCGGCAGCCATACAGGTCCCGGTACAGTCGCACTCTTCTTTTGGGGCAGCGAACGCATCGACTAAATTAGACAACAAAAAAGACTCTTTTAAGATTTTCCTTGAAAGAGTCTTTTTATTTTGCTTAGTCGACCTTGTTTTTGAGGCGCTTATCGAGCTTGACGGCAAGCTTTGTGCCGATGCTCTGGAAGCACTGCACCATAATAATGAGCAGGATAACGGCCAGATACATGACAAGGTATTTATAGCGGTAATAACCGTAGTTGATCGCAATTTTGCCAAGACCACCGCCGCCAATGATACCGCTCATTGCCGAGTAGCTGAGGATCGTCGTGATCGCGATCGTCGCATTGGAGATCAGCGAAGGTACGCTTTCGGGAATCATGACTTTCATGATGATCTGCATCGGGGTTGCGCCCATACTCTGTGCAGCTTCAATGATATTCGGATTGATCTCACGAAGGCTGCTTTCCGCAAGTCTTGCGACAAAGGGGAATGCCGCCGTTACAAGCGGGATGATCGTTGCGGCTGTGCCGACGACTGTACCGATGATGAGCCTTGTCAGCGGGAATACCATGACCATCAAAATCAGGAACGGAACAGACCTGAGCAGGTTGATGACGACGTTCAGCGTACGCATGAACCATTTCGGCATGGGCATGACGCCGTTTTCTTCACCAACAACGAGAAGGATACCCAGCGGCAGACCGATCACGATCGCAAATAATGTCGCCAGAACCGTTACATAGAGCGATTCCCAGATCGCCATCGGGAATTCCGTAACGACGATATCAATGGCTTCCGAAATTGCTTCGGGAGAAAAGATATTCTCAGACATGTTCACTTACCTCCTCTGCCAATACATCGGGTGTTGCTGTTAAATAATCGATCGCACGCTGCGTTTCCGCAGGACCACCGGAAATACCGAGAAGCATCGTCCCGTAAACGCCTTTGCCGATGCACTTCGTCGAAGCATAGGCAATATTTGCCGCAATGCCGATATCGATCGCCATCTTTGTGATAAGAGGCGTATTCGTTGCCATTGCGCCGTTGAAAACAACACGGATGATCGCCGTATTCGGGTCTTTCATATCGACTGTGCCCTTTTCGCCTTCGGGGAAGACGAGTTTTCTTGCCGCATCGGATTTCGGATGAGAGAAAACTTCGCTGACTTCGCCCTGTTCGACGACTTCGCCGTTATCGAGGATCGCAACATGCTGGCAGACGCTTTCCACAACACTCATCTGATGTGTGATGATAATGACGGTGATGCCGAGCCTGTCATTGATATCGCGGATCAGGTCAAGAATAGACTGTGTCGTTGTCGGGTCAAGCGCAGAGGTCGCTTCATCACAGAGCAGGATCTTCGGGTTTGTCGCAAGCGCACGGGCAATCGCAACACGCTGCTGCTGTCCGCCGGAAAGCTGCGCAGGGTAAGCATTTGCTTTTTCCGCAAGACCGACGATCTCCAGAAGTTCCATTGCGCGTTTTTTCGCATCCGCAGGCTTAACACCCGAAAGCTCGAGCGGGAAGCATACGTTTTTTAAGCAAGTGCGCTGCATGAGCAGGTTGATGCCCTGGAAGATCATGGTAATATCGCGGCGCATTGCGCGGAGTTCTGCCTCGGGCAAGCTGCCGATATCGACGCCATCGATCACGACGCTGCCTTCGGTCGGTCGTTCGAGCATATTGATACAGCGGACGAGCGTACTTTTGCCTGCACCGCTCATTCCGATGATGCCGAAAACATCTCCATCAGGAATGGTAAGGGAAACATTTTTTAATGCTTCGAAAGCGCCATCCGCACCGCGGAAGGTTTTGGTCAGATTTTTGATTTCGATCATGTAAGCCACCAAAGAAACCCGCCGGAGTATATACCCCGGTGGGTCTTGTGTTTTTTATCTTATTTCTTGATTTCGTCTAAGGAATCTGTCTTGCCAGCGTAGATGCCCAAGGGTTCTACATGGACTGCGGAAACGGAAACGATGTGTGTGCCGTTTTCTGCATTGAAGTCATCGAGATACGGAACGTGCTGGAAGTAGTTTGCATCGATTTCGCCGCTTTCAACAACGTTGTTGGGCTGAACGTAATCTGTGAATTCTTCGATAACGAGTTCGATGCCTTTTTCAGCAAGGATTTCCTTTGCAACTGCGAGGATCTCTGCATGGGGTGTCGGGGATGCTGCTACGCTGACTTTTGTGCCGTCGAGAGCTGCATAGTCGATGGAAGCATCATAACCGTCTGTGAGGTTATCAACTGTGGAAACAACTGCACCGCCATAGGTAGCTGTGATGAAGTCTGCAACCTGTTTGCTTTCGAGAGCTGCAACAAGAGCCTTGATAACCGGGTTTTCTTCGTTGCCTTCTTTTACAGCGAGGATGTTACTGTATGCGGAAGAGGAACCTTCGAGTGCGAGAGCATCTTCAGCCGGGTTAAGACCTGCCGGGAGAGCATAGTTGGAGTTGATAACAGCAAAGTCAACGTCCTTTAATACATTGGGGAGCTGAGCAGCTTCAACTTCGTTGAATTCGATGTCATAGGGATTTTCAGCGATATCACGGATTGTTGCTGTGATGCCGGCGCCTTCTTTTAATGTGATGAGGCCAATATTCTCGAGGAGGAGAAGTGCACGAGCTTCGTTTGTTGTGTCATTGGGAACGGCGATCGTGACGTTCTTTTTGCCGCAAGCGGTAAGACCGAATACACAGCTGAGAAGAAGAACGATGCTGAGTGTGAGAGATAACAGTTTTTTCATGGTTTACTCCTTATTTATTTTAAAAAATTGTTTTTTAGTTTAATTGGTTGTTTATTTGCTGCGATGATTAAAATTCCTACCGGCACATTCGCATGTTTTTGATATTCGGACCGGTCAGGTGAAGCTTTACGTTCATGGTTTCCTTCCTTTCATGAAAAAAGCGTAAGACCCAAAAGCCTTACGCTGTAAACTCATTCCTCTTGACCGGTTCAAAGTTTATCGGTTGGTAAGCATTTCGGGAAAAGACACAGAAAGATTCGTGCGCATCGTCATCATGCACATGCCCATTTTCATTGTAGTGCCGAGTCTTTTCATCGAAGCAAACCTTTCTTCCAATATTACAAAGTGATTATACGGCGATATGCGCCCGCTTGTCAATCATTTCTTTCGATAAAATACAGTATTTCCCTGCGAAAAATACACATTTTCGCAGGCTTTTCGCGTTTTTTATGCAAAATAAAGCTCAGACGAGCGCCTGCAGTTTTTCATCATCCAGCTCAAGGAAAACCGGGCAATGATCGCTGCCCATGATATCGGGCAAGATACCCGCTTCTTTGATGCAATCCGCAAGCCTTCCCGAAACGATGAAATAATCGATACGCCAACCGATGTTCCTTGCCCTTGCGTTTGCACGGTAGCTCCACCACGAATACGCATCCTTTACATCGGGATATAAATAGCGGAAGCTATCGACAAAACCTGCCGAAAGAAGTTCCGTCATCTTGCCGCGTTCTTCATCCGAAAAACCGGGGTTGCCTCTGTTTGGGCCTGGATTTTTCAGGTCGATCTCATTATGTGCGACGTTTAAGTCTCCGCAGAGGATAACAGGTTTTTTCTTATCGAGTTCCTGCATATAGGCGCGCAGATCATCTTCATATTTCATGCGGTAATCGATGCGTGCAAGCTCGGGCTGTGCGTTTGGCGTATAGGAATTGATCAGGTAAAAACCGGGCATTTCAACGGTGATCGTTCTGCCTTCGCCCGATTGACCGGGAAAATCGTTTGTAACGGCGATCGGCTGCAAAGCCTCCGAAACAAAAGTGACCGTTCCCGAATAGCCTTTTTTGATTGCCGAATTCCAATGCTGTTCAAAGCCGGGTGTTTCGACGACTGCCTGCCCTTTGTGCATCTTGCTTTCCTGAATGCAGAAAAAGTCCGCATTCTGTTCGTTTAATCTATCGATGAAGCCCTTGCCCATGCAGGCACGGAGCCCATTCACATTCCATGAAACAAATTTCATATTGTATCCTTTCCGAAAAGAAAATTCAGATTCCTTTGTTTTTTCTATTATATCATGTGCGATGCCCATTTTTAAGAGGAATCTTTAATTTACAATGAAATCGAAAGATGATAGAATAAAATCGTATAATTATGAAATCAATACTTCCCACAGGAAGTTTTTGGAGGAAATGATGGCGGAATATGATTTCGACGTGATCGTAAAAATCGGCTCGATGGCGCTCATCCGCAAAGAAGATAACGACATCGACTATAATATTATTGCAAGACTGGCAAAGGATTTAAGACCCGGATATATCCTCGTCAGCTCCGGTGCAACGGAGATCGGCAGGATCGACTACATGAAGCGCAACAACGGCTTTGAACTGCGCGGCGATATGGAAGAGATCAAGACAGATTATTCCTCTCAGGGGCAGACCATTTTAATGGAATTCTACCGCCGCTTTATCAACGAACATTATTCCGTTCGTCAGGTTCTTGTCGAACACAGCCACTTCAACGATAAGGAAAAAGAAGAACACCTGCGCCGTTTCTTCTTCCGCTGTGCCAATCAGAATGCTATCCCGATCGTCAACTACAACGATCCCGTTTCCAACGAAGAAAACCGCAAGATGGAAATTTCCGCACTGCGCGAAAAATCGGGCGATGACGTTGTTGAATGCGTCGATAATGACGAGACTGCAGCCGTTATCGCGGGGCTTGTCCATGCCAAAAAGCTCGTTATCCTGACTTCTTCCGAAGGCATTTATATGGATGCAAAAGATCCTTCCACGCTCATCGGCGATGTTTATGCCCAAAACATGGAAGAAATGAACAAAAAGATCGATGAACTCATCACCTATTGCCACGGTGCTTCGAGAAAAGGCGCAAACGGTGCTGCGGCAAAGCTGCAGTTTGCAAGGCGTTCCATCATGAACGGCTGTGAGGTCATCATCGCACACGCAAGGCATTCGCTTTCCGATATTTTAGCCGGCAAAGTCAAATGCACCAAGCTCGGCATCAGATGAAGATCGGCGACCTTTTGAACAAAAAGCCCGAACGGGATATTTTGGGAAAAACGATCTATATCTGCCTGACCACGCATACAGGCGAACAGTTTGAAGAAGAATTTTTCTTCGGGAAAGTAAAAAAATCCGCAAAAAACAGCATCATCGTGGAAACCGCCGAAGGTGAAATGCATTTTCCTCCGCAGCAGGATGTGATCGGTTCCGCAAACGGAGAAAGCTTTACCATGCCGGACGGCAAAATCGTAAAGCCGCAGCTGCACGCCGTTTTCAGTCTTTATCGAAAAAACAAAAAATAAAGGAACAGATATGAAAGTAGTTTTACAGAGAGTCAGCCGTGCCAAAGTCGAGATCGAAGGCGAAGAGACACGCGAGATCGATATGGGACTTATGGTCCTCATCGGCGTGATGGATGGCGATACGGAAGATGACCTCAAATATATCACAGAAAAAACAGCGGGACTGCGCATTTTTGACGACGAAAACGGTGTCATGAACCGTTCGCTTATGGATGTCGGCGGTGAAATGCTGCTCATTTCGCAGTTCACGCTGCTTGCCGATACCAAAAAGGGCAAACGACCGAGCTATATTGCCGCAGGAGACCCAAAAATCGCCAACGCCATGTATGAAAAAGCGGCAGAAATTTTCCGCGGAAAAGGCATTCCCGTCAAAACAGGCACTTTCGGCGCAGATATGCAGGTTTCCCTCACAAACAACGGCCCTGTAACGATCATCATCGATTCCCGCAACAGATAAAAAGGAGTACCCATGGAAGTTATCAAAATGACGGGCGGTCCCGCCATGACGAACAGCTATATTTTATTTAACGAAGGCGAACACGAAGCGATCATCATCGATCCTTCCTGTGAAGCCGAAAGGACGCTTGCCGTATTGCGCGAAGAAGGTCTGCGCCTGCGTGCGATTCTTTTGACGCATGGGCATTTTGACCATATCGGTTCCGCCGAAGAGCTCCGCAAAAAAACAGGCGCAACGCTTTACGTCCACGAAAGCGACGATGAAAAACTGCCCGATCCCGAAAAGAATATGAGTACATCTTTCGGCATGAACATCACGACAGCACCGGCGGATATGGTCGTCGGCGAAGGCGATTTCATTTCGGAAGCCGGCATCACGCTTTACGTCATGCACACACCGGGCCATACAAAAGGCTGCGTCTGCTATCTTGCGGAAGATATGATCTTCTCCGGCGATACCCTTTTCAATATGAGCGTCGGCAGAACGGATTTCCCCGGCGGAAGCTTTGAGATTCTTGAAAATTCGCTCAAAAAACTCCTCGAGATCGAAGGCGACCCGATCCTTTATCCCGGTCACGGCGAATCCACTTCTCTGCTTTTTGAAAAAGCAAACAATCCTTTCCTGAGCCTTTTATAATATGAACGTCAGCTTATACACAGCGCTTGCGGAATTCTGGGGCGATCTTTGCGAAGAGATCCGCCTGTTCATCCCCGTGCGAAAAATCGAAAACGGCATCAGCGAAGAAGGCATCTCCATTCATCATGAAGTTTCGGGCAATTTGCACCGTTCGGAGATTTTTCTTGACGGCGAAAAGAAAGGCGAGTTTTCCATAACAGGCGAAGAAAAGGAAAGCGACGCGCCGCTGATCTATAAAAAATTCCGCAAACGTGCTGCCAAAAACTGTATTTTCGGGCTGCTTTCCGCTTATACGGGGCAGACTCCGCCATGGGGTTCGCTGACGGGTGTTCGCCCATCGAAGCTTATGCGCGATAATATCCGCGAAAAAGGCGAAGAAGCTGCGGAAGAACTCTTCAAAAGTGAATTTCACGTTTCGCAGCACAAGATCGATTTCTTAAAAAAGATCTGCGCCGTACAGAAGCCGATCATCGATTCGATCACAGAGGAAAGCCTCGATATTTATATCGGCATCCCGATCTGTGTTTCCAAATGTGCTTACTGCAGTTTCCCCTCGATCTTAACGACAAAAGACGGCGGTTTAGAGGAAAAATATGTGAGCAGCCTCGTCCGTCAGATCGAAGCTGCGGCAGAAATTGCCGAAAAACGCAAAGTCCGCAGCATTTATATCGGCGGAGGCACACCGACAGCGCTCAATGCAAAACAGCTTGCCCGTGTTTTAAAAGCGGCAAAATACCTGCATAACGGCTGTGAATATACGATCGAAGCCGGCAGACCCGACACGATCGACGAAGAAAAGCTTGCGCTCATTCGTGAAGCAGGCGCTGCACGCATCAGTGTCAACGCACAGACGACCTGTGACGCAACCCTGCAGCGCATCGGCAGAGCACATACGGCAGAAGATTTCTTCCGCAAATTTGAGCTGGCAAAGAGCTTTGGATTTTCGAGCATCAACTGCGACCTGATCGTCGGTCTTCCGGGCGAAGATGAAGCCGTTTTTGAAAAGAGCTTATCCGAAGTCATGGCTCTGGGAGCAGATAACATCACCGTCCATACGCTTGCGATCAAGCGTGCATCCCGCTTTGCCGAAGAAAACGAAGGCGCTTTTATTTCCGCAGAAACGGCGGAAGGCATCATCGAAAGCGCAAGGGAAAAGCTTTTCTCAAAAGGATTCATTCCCTATTATATGTACCGGCAGAAATACATGGCAGGCAACCTCGAAAACGCAGGCTACTGCTTACCCGGCAGCGAATGTATCTATAACGTGGATATCATGGAAGAAGTTGCCGATATTCTGGCTTTAGGCGGCGGAGGCATCAGCAAGCGCATCTTCCGCGAAGAGGAAAAGCTCGTCCGTGCGGCTTCTGTCAAAGATGTTTACAGCTATATCGACCGCACAGACGAAATGATCGGTCGAAACAGAGAATTATTCTTAGGAAAATAAAAAAGATCCGGCCTGCATGAGGTCGGATTTTTTGTTGTTTATTTTTCTGTATAATGCGCAATAAATGCATCTGCATTTTCATATACCATCGGCTCCATGCCGATTTTTCGGTATTCCGAAAGGTATTTTTCAAGCGCTGCATCGAAAACTTCGCTGTTTTTCTGCAGATCTTCCGCATCAAATTCCCCCATGATCTCGGGAATATCGATCGCAATATCCTCCGCCACTTCACGCAGCATGAACTGAAAAGCCACCATATTCATAAAGGAAGAATAGACATCGTGGTTTTCGGCAGCTTCGGGCATTTTGTTCCGCCAGTTGGAAAACATTTCTTCATAAGTGCCCCAAAGGTTTTCTTTCGCGGGCTGCTTTTTTTCTTTTTCGGGGAAAAGATGCACGGCAGCGGCTTTGATCAGGATCTTCAGGTTGCTTCTGAGTTCGTCTTCCGTTTTTGCGCAGATGACCGCCATGATCATATCTTCCATCGGGAAAGAAAGGTGAAGTTCTCCAATTTCCTTAAAAGTCCGCTTGACGCCTTTTTTGAAATATTTCCCGTGGAAAAGCATCACCGCATCCAAAAGAAAACTGATCGCTGCGCCTGCGTTGGCACGCATTTCGCCAAAGGAATCGCAAAGGCAGGCATCTGCATACATCATTTTTGCTTTTTCAAAGGCAGCTGCAGATTTTTCAAAGCGCAGATCGGAATGCAGATCGGCTCTTGCTTTTTCGCGCAATGCTTCAAGTCTTTCTTTTGCGCTTTCATCCCTGATATAGACAAGCGGTGCATCGAGCAGCTTTGACAGATGCGCATGCGGAAGCGATGCATCCCATTCGAGCATTTCCCATGTCGTACAATAAATATCGTAGCCGATGCCGATATCCTTAAGAATAAACCCTTCGGCAAGCCGCTGCCCTTTTTCGTCACCGATCAGGATCAGCAGGTCGATATCCGATTTTCCGTGCAGGTCACCCGTTGCAGCCGAGCCGTAAAGACCGATCAGCTGTAGCGAATCGGGGCATAGTTTTTCCGCTCTCTTAATAACGGCATTGATAATTTTCTGATTAATTTCCTTCATATTTTCTCAAAGATTTCGTTCATAATTCTTAAAGCGGCAGCGGAACATCGCGCACAGGGCAGATATAGGCTTTTCCGCCGGTAACGCGGTCAAATTCTTCTTTGGCAAGCTTTGCGGTCTCCGGCTTATCGCAGATTTTCAGGGCAAAAAGCGCCATCGCACGGGAAGCATAGAGCATACCTTTGATGCCTATTTCCGAACCGGAGCAGGCTGTTACCTGCCAGCTGTGACCCGATGCGCCTAAAGCCTGAGTAGCTGTGGAGAAAAAGATACCCGGTGCGATATGCTGAACATCGCCAACATCCGTCGAACCGTAGCCGTTTTCCACGGTCAAAGGCGCAACACCTGTGTAGATTTCCGCATCTGCTGCAAGTCCCATTCTGCGGATAGCCGCTTCACGCAGTTCCGGGCGTGCTTCGTTGATCTTTTTCGCATAGGCAATGTCTTCTTCCGTCCAGACTGGCTGCGGTGCTTCTGTCAACGCTTCGTGCATGATGTCTGCCAATACGCGGTTATTCAGCGTCGGGTAACATCCACCGATGTATTTGACTTCGAGTTCCGTTTCCGTCATAAGCGCAGCACCTTGTGCGATTTTTACGAGCCTGTCGTAAACTTCGCTGATGCCTTCGCGGGTAAACGCACGGACAAAATAGAAATTTTCCGCATAATCGGGAACGATATTGGGTGCTTTGCCGCCTTCGGTGATGATATAGTGCATACGGACATCCATCGGAACGTGTTCACGCAGATAGTTTGCGCCGATATTCATGAGTTCGACCGCATCAAGCGCAGATCTTCCCTGTTCGGGTGCGCCTGCAGCGTGGGCGGTTCTGCCGTAGAAAGCGAATTTTACCTGATCAACGCCCGTCATCGTACCGATCGAAACGCTGTTGTTGTCGCCGGGATGATAGGATACGGAAAGATCGATCCCATCGAAAGCGCCGCCTTTTGCCATATAGCCTTTGCCGACGACGATCTCCTCCGCAGGGCAGCCATAGAAAACAAGCGTTCCTGCAAGCCCTCTTTCTTCCATTTCTTCCTTCGCGGCAATGCAGGCGCCTGCCGTTGCGATGCCTAAAAGGTTATGACCGCAGCCATGCCCTGCACCGCCTTCAATCGCAGCCTGTTTTTCCGGCGCATGAACCTGGGAAAGACCCGGCAATGCGTCAAATTCACCAAGAAAACCGATGACAGGATGTCCGCTGCCATAAGTCGCTTTGATCGCCGTCGGAATGCCGGCAATACCGACCTCCACCGCAAAACCGGCTTCGCGCATAAGATCCGCCGTCACTTTGCAGGCAATCTCTTCATGGAAACCGAGTTCGGGGTTTTCCCAGATCGCAAGCGCAGCTTCCCTTAACTTATCAGCCCATTTATCAACACTTTTAAATGCAGTATTCCCCAGCATGGTAAAATTCTCCTTATATAATGGATTTTTAACGGATTTCTTTATAAAACAACTATAATATAGGGAAAGTATGCTTGTCAATCTGCCTTTTTGCCGAAAAACATTTGACAAATGGCGTTCTTGGTTGTATTCTTTAGGTAAGCTATGATGAGAAGAGTACGGAAAGAGTACTTAGAAAGAGAGTGCGCGGTTGGTGAAAAGCGCATATAAGAAACTTTCCCGAAGACCACCTCGGAGCGGCAACAGCCCGTTGATCACGTTATAATCACAAAAAAGCAGTCCCTTTATGGGGAAAGCCGGGTGGAACCGCGGTACTCTTGCTATCGTCCCTGCATGCGTCAAAAGAAGCGCAGCAAGGGATTTTTTTATTGTCAATCAAGAATTTATTACTGAAAGGATAGAACGATGAACATTACACTGAAAGATGGTTCCAAGATCTCTTTTGAAGCACCGATTTCCGGTCTTGAGATCGCAAAAAGCATCAGCGAAGGTCTGGCAAGAAATGCCTGCGCCGTTCGCATCAACGGAGAAGTTGAAGACCTCCGCACGATCGTCACAGAAGACTGTGATTTTGAAGTTCTGACATTTGCCGATACAGATGGTCAGGCTGCATTCCGCCATACAACATCCCACATCATGGCACAGGCGATCAAGAGGCTCTTCCCCGAAACAAAGCTCGCAATCGGTCCCTCTATTGCAGACGGTTTCTATTATGACTTCGACAGAGAAGGCGGCTTCACACCCGAAGACCTCGAAGCGATCGAAAAAGAAATGAAGAAGATCGTCAAAGAAGACCTGAAGCTCGAACGCTTCACGCTTTCCCGTGCAGAAGCGATCGCACTCATGGAAGAAAAGGAAGAACCCTATAAGGTTCAGCTCATCCTCGATCTTCCCGAAGATGCAGAACTTTCCTTCTACCGTCAGGGCGAATTTACAGACCTTTGCGCCGGTCCGCATCTTATGTCCACAAAGCCCGTCAAGGCATTCAAGCTGACATCCATCGCAGGCGCATACTGGAGAGGTTCCGAAAAGAACAAGATGCTCACGAGAATCTACGGCACAGCTTTCTCCAAGGCTTCCGAACTCGAAGAACATCTGGCAAAGATCGAAGAAGCAAAGAAGCGCGACCACAGAAAACTCGGCCGTGAAATGCAGCTCTTCATGATGACAGAAGAAGGCCCCGGTTTCCCGTTCTTCCTGCCGAAGGGTATGGTCCTCAAAAACACACTGCTCAATTACTGGAGAGAGATCCACGACGAAGCAGGTTATGTCGAAATTTCCACACCGATCATCTTAAACCAGGAGCTCTGGCACCGTTCCGGTCATTGGGATCACTATAAAGACAATATGTACACAACCGTCATCGACGAAGAGGACTATGCCGTTAAGCCGATGAACTGCCCCGGTGGTATCCTCGTCTATAAGAGCCAGCCGCATTCCTACCGCGAATTCCCGATCCGTATGGGCGAACTCGGCCTCGTTCACAGACACGAAAAATCCGGCGCTCTCCACGGTCTTATGAGAGTTCGCTGCTTCACGCAGGATGACGCTCACATCTTCATGACACAGGATCAGATCAAAGACGAGATCAAGAACGTTGCAAACCTCATCGACGGCGTTTACAAACAGTTCGGCTTCAAATATCATGTAGAGCTTTCCACAAGACCCGAAGACAGCATGGGCAGCGATGAAGACTGGGCAATCGCAACAGATTCCCTCGAAAACGCTTTAAAAGAGCTCGGCCTTGACTATGTCGTCAACGAAGGCGACGGTGCATTCTATGGTCCGAAGATCGACTTCCATCTTGAAGACTCCATCGGCAGGACATGGCAGTGCGGTACGATCCAGCTTGACTTCCAGATGCCGCAGCGCTTTGAAATCGAATACACAGGCAGTGATGGCGAAAAGCATCGCCCGATCATGATCCACCGCGTTGCATTCGGTTCCATCGAACGCTTCATCGGTATTCTCATCGAGCACTATGCCGGCAAATTCCCGGTATGGCTTGCACCGGTTCAGGTCAAGGTACTCCCGATCTCCGATAAATTCGCAGAATACGGCGAAAAGCTCATCCGCGAAATGAAGGCTGCAGGCATCCGCTGCGAAATGGATACCCGTTCCGAAAAGATCGGCTTCAAGATCCGCGAAGCACAGCTTGAAAAAGTTCCTTATATGCTCGTCGTCGGCGCAAAAGAAGCCGAAGAAGGCAAAGTCTCCGTCCGCAGCAGAGATGAAGGCGATAAGGGCAGCTTCGAGATCGCTGATTTCGTTGCTATGGTCGCAGAAAAGAACGCTTCCCGTTCCAACGACTAATTGTAAAAATGAAAAGACCGGACTGTTTTCAGTCCGGTTTTTTATTATGCTCAGATTTTTCAATTTTACCGATCGTATCTTTTCGGATCTCTTCACGAAGTTCTTTCAGATAATCCGAAAAAGCGATTTTATCATCTGCATAGACCATATTCAGCTCATATTCCAAAGGGATCCATGTCGAAAGATCTGCCAGATTATGCTGCACCAAAGCCTCAAGCCCATCCAAGGCTTTGAAGATCTTTGCTTCAGTGGTTTTTCGTTCCGCCATTTCCCGGTAAAGGTATTTCATTTCTTCAGCACAATCAGCAGGCAAGGTTTTAAGCCAATCCGCCAGTTTATCTTCTTCCGTTTGTTCGTTTGCCGATGTCTTATGAAAAGTAGGAATATCACCTGTGAAAGCTTCCCCAAGATCATGGATCAGGCACATTTTGATAACACGATCCATATCTGCATCCGGAAACTGATCCTTAATGAAAAAAGCCATCAATGCCGTCATCCAGCTGTGTTCAGCAACACTTTCATGCCGTCCGTTTTTCGTCCAGCTATGCCGTGTCGTATCCTTCAGTCTTTCCGCAACGGTTAAAACTTCCAACAATTCGCGTGCGTTCATGCTTAGCCCTCTGAAAATTATAATAAACAAGATTTTAACAGATTGCAGAGAACATGACAACGCAAATTTAATCATTCACAATCAATTTCTCTGCATTCCTGCAAAAATAAATTCCTGCAGGTTATACTCTTCCGATAACCATTTCCTCTTCAAACTTATCTCCCGCAATTACACTTCCTGCTGCAGGTCATACCTCCCCAACGACCAATCTCTAACATTGAGTCCAAACACATTAAACCTTTATCCTGCAATTATACTTCCTACTGCAGGCTTAACTCTTTCGATAACCAATCTCTCTCCAAACTTATCTCCCACAATTATACTTCCTACTGTAGGCTATATCCTCCCAACAACAAATCTCTATCATTGAGTCCAACCACATTAAACCTTTCTCCCACAATTATACTCACTACTGCAGGTTATATCCTCCCAACCATCAATCTCTATAATTGAGTCTTAAAAATATATGTTTTTGGTATATTTGGGATATTTTTATAATTGCTATATTATATTTGAATAATGCTCCGGGGCATTTTCTAAAGTTTGAATAATGCAAAATTTGTGCTTTACATATCCTTTTTGTCGTTCATATAATGAGTTGGCGGATGAATTCTTTGTAAAGAAGGATTTGTTTGATCAACTCTTTTATAAGAAGGTATGCTTATGACAACCATCATCCTCATCGCCGCATTGGTCATCCTCTTATGTGTTACATCGGCAAAATTATCCAACAAAGTCAACATTCCCTACCTCATTCTCTTCATGCTCGTCGGCGTGCTTTTTGGCAGCAGCGGTCTTTTCAAGATCGAATTCAACGACTATAAGCTGACAGAAAACATCTGCTCGATCGCTCTCGTGTTCATTATGTTCATGGGCGGCTTTAACACAAATTTTGCCGCAGCAAAAAAATACGTCCCGAAAGCACTCGTTTTATCCACGATCGGCGTCGTTTCGACAGCTTTCATCACAACAGGGCTCTGCATGTTCGTTCTTAAAATGAAATTTGCAGATGCTTTCCTCATCGGTTCGGTTATTTCCTCGACAGACGCAGCAAGCGTTTTCAACGTGCTCCGCAAAAACAATATCACGCTGAAAATGGGGACAGGCCCTATCCTCGAAGTTGAAAGCGGCAGCAATGACCCGGCAGCATATCTTTTAACGCTTATTGCCGTCGGCATCAAAAACGGCACAGGCACAGGCAATATCCCGCTGATGGTCTTCCTTCAGGTCGCAGTCGGCTGTGCGGTCGGTTTCGGTTTATCGTGGTTAACGCTCTTTTTGCTCAAGAAAACGCACCTCATCCTCGAAAGTCAGGACCCGATGTATTTCACGGCAATGGTCATCGCCTGCTACGGTATTTCCGGTCTTCTTTCGGGCAATGCTTACCTCAGCGTCTATATCATGGGCATCGTCCTCGGCAATGCGCATTTCAACAGCTATACATCGCTTTCGCACTATTTTGAGGGCATCAACAGCCTCTGCGAGATCCTGATCTTCTTCCTGATCGGTCTTTTATCGACACCTTCGGAGATCGTGAGCATCCTTCCGCAGGCACTGATGGTCGCAGTATTCATCACATTTGTTTCGAGACCCGTTTCCGTATTCGGCCTGATGTCGGTCTTCCCCGGAAGAAATCTGCGCCAGATGACACTCGTTTCCTGGGCTGGGCTCAGAGGTGCATCTTCCTGTGTATTTGCAATCATGGCGGTCTCTATGTGCACAGAAGCAACTTCCGATCTTTTCCATATCGTCTTTATCGTCTCGCTGCTTTCCGTATCGATCCAGGGCGCACTTTTGCCGCCGATCTCGAGAGCACTCAAAATGGACGAAAAACCGACAGAAGAATAATAAAAATCCATACAAAAGCGGCGTCTTTGCAAGTAACAATTGCAATAAGGCGCCGTTTTGTGCTATTATGATATTTGTAAGAAAATAGGCGGGCAAAACCGCTTTCAGGCAAGATAATTTTAGATTTATATAAAGGATCAAAACATGGATTTTAAAGATTTGATTTGCAGCAGCATCGCAAAAGCCGCAGAGCTCCCCATTGCGGATATCGAAGCTTTGATGGAAACACCGCCGGATAAAACACTCGGCGATTTCGCATTCCCCTGCTTCAAGCTCGCGCGCACGCTCAGAAAAGCACCGCCGATGATCGCACAGGATATTGCATCAAAAATCGAAAAGCCCGATTTCGTCTCCGAGATCAAAACCGTTGGCGCTTATATCAATTTCTTTGTTGACAGAAGCATTTTCGGAAAGGATACCATCGAAAAAGCACAGCGTGAAGGCGAAGCTTACGGTTCTTCGACAATCGGCGGAGGCAAAACGATCGTCCTCGACTATTCTTCGATCAACATCGCCAAGCCTTTCCACATCGGTCACCTTTTAACGACCGTTATCGGCAATTCGCTTTACCGCATCTATGAATTCATGGGCTACAAGAGCTTTGGCGTCAATCACCTTGGCGACTGGGGAACACAGTTTGGCAAACTGATCTCCGCTTATAAGCGCTGGGGCGATAAGGAAGAAATCGAACGCGACGGCATAAAGGGTCTGCTCCGCATCTATGTCAAGTTCCACAAAGAAGCGGAAGAACACCCCGAACTCGAAGATGAAGCCCGTGCTTATTTCAAAGACATCGAAGACGGCGATGAAGATGCATTGGCACTCTTCCATTGGTTCAAGGATCTGACGCTGAAAGATGTCGGCAGAGTTTACGATATGTTAGGCGTTCACTTCGATTCCTATAACGGCGAAAGCTTCTATAACGATAAGATGCAGCCCGTCATCGATGAGCTTGCCGAAAAAGGTCTCCTTGAAGAATCCGAAGGCGCTATGGTCGTCAACCTCGATAAATATGAGCTTCCGCCTTGCCTTATCTTAAAGAGCAACGGCACAACGCTCTATGCAACGCGTGACCTTGCAGCCGCTTTCTACCGCAAAAATACATACGATTTCGATAAATGCCTCTATGTTGTAGCCTACCAGCAGAACCTGCATTTCAAGCAGCTCTTCTCCGTAATCGAGCTCATGGGCTATGACTGGGCAAAGGATATGGTACATGTCAACTTCGGCATGGTCTCCATGCAGGATGGTTCCATGTCCACACGTGAAGGCAGAGTTGTCTTCCTCGAAGAAGTCTTAAACGCAGCGATCGAAAAGACGCGTGCGATCATTGAAGAAAAGAACCCCGGCATCGAAGATAAAGAGACCGTTTCCCGCCAGATCGGCGTTGGCGCAGTCATCTTCTCGGCACTCTATTCCGGCAGGATCAAAGATATGGTCTTTGACTACGACAGAGTCCTGAACTTTGACGGCGAAACCGCACCTTATGTGCAGTATTGCCACACACGCTGCCGCAGCGTTCTTGCAAAGGCTGGTGATAAATACGAACTCATCGAACCCGATTGGTCCGTACTCTCCACCGACGGCGCATTCGAGGTCGTTTCCCACATCGCAGATTTCGGCAGCACCGTTGCAAAAGCCTGCGAAAAGAACGAACCCTCTGTAATTTCGCACTACGTTGTCGAGCTTGCACAGCTCTTCAATAAATACTACTATGATTACCGCATCATCGACGAAAACGAAAACGCAACCGCTGCAAGACTGCGCTTAACAAAAGTCACCGCCGATGTCATCAAAAAGGCTCTCTGGCTCCTTGGCATAGAGACACCCGCAGCAATGTAAGAAAAACTTTAAAAAGAGGTATTAGATCATGCTGGATATCAGAAGAATCAGACAGAACCCCGAAGAAGTGAAAGCCGGCCTTGCCCGCAGACACGCAAACGCAGATATAGACGCACTCCTCGCAAAAGACGAAGAACGCAGACAGATCCTTCAGGAAGTTGAACAGAAAAAGGCAAAACGCAATGCGGATTCCAAAAAGATCCCGCAGATGAAAAAAGCCGGTGAGGATACAACCGCTCTCATGGCTGAAATGCGCGAACTCGGCGACGAGATCAAAGCTCTTGATGAAAGAAGCGCTGCCCTCGATAACGAGATCAACGAAATGATGCTCGCAATCCCGAACATCCCTGCAGATACAACACCCGATGGTGAATCCGATGCAGACAATGTAGAGATCCGCCGCTTCATGGAACCCACAAAATTTGATTTCGAAGCAAAACCGCACTGGGAAATCGGCGATGCCTTAAATATTCTTGACCCCGAAACAGGCGCATCCGTTACAGGCGCACGTTTCACCTTCTACCGTGGTCTTGGCGCAAGACTCGAGAGAAGCGTCATGAACTTCATGCTCGATACCCATACATCCCGCGGCTATACAGAAGTTTTCCCGCCTTTCATGGTGCATGAACACTCCATGTACGGCACAGGTCAGCTCCCGAAATTCCGTGAAGATATGTTCCATGTTGAAGGAACAAGCTACTACCTCATCCCGACGGCAGAAGTTCCGGTAACCAATATGTACAGGGGCATGATCCTCGACGGTGAACAGCTCCCGATCTATCACACAGCATATTCCGCTTGCTTCCGTGGTGAAGCCGGCAGTGCAGGCAGAGATACAAGAGGTCTTATCCGCCAGCATCAGTTCAACAAAGTCGAGCTCGTCAAATTCGCAAGACCCGATAATTCCTTCGAAGAACTCGAAAAGCTGACCGCAGACGCAGAAGAGATCTTAAAAGCTCTCAAGATCCCGTATCGTGTTGTTGCTCTCTGCGCAGGCGATATCGGTTTCTCCTCCTGCAAGACCTATGACATCGAAGTATGGATGCCTTCCTACAACCGCTATGTAGAGATCTCCTCCTGCTCGAACTTCATGGATTTCCAGGCAAGACGTGCAAACATCCGTTTCCGCGACGGTGCAAAGGGCAAGCCCGAATATGTGCACACCTTAAACGGCAGCGGCCTTGCGATCGGCAGAACAACAGCGGCTATCCTCGAAAACTATCAGCGTGCTGACGGTTCGATCGAAGTTCCCGAAGTTCTCCGCAAATACATGGGCGTAGACGTCATCAAATAAAACCATAAAAATAAAGCCTTGACCGAAAAAGTCAGGGCTTTTTATTTTGCCGAAAACAAAAGGGCAGCCGTTTTGCTGCCCATGATTTTACTTATTCAGCTTCGATGATCTCTGCATCAGCAGCGTTCTTCTTGACGGATTCGATGCCGTTTAAGCAGCCTGCTTTTGTCTTGTAGCCTTCGCCTGTTGCGATGACCTGGCCGTTTGTTGCCTTTAAGCGGAAGCGGAATTCGCCAGCTTTATCTTCATAGAGTTCAAATTTGGGGTGTTTGAGTGTTTCGACTTCTGCAGCGGTCTGGTCTTCAACGCCTGCTGCGGGAGCATTCTTTGCAACGCTTGCAATGCCGCCTCTGCAAGCATCTTCTGTTGTGTAGACTTCGGATGTTGCGATAACTTCGCCGTTTCCTGCCTTCAGGTCAAACTTAATGCCTGTTGCCACTTTTTTAATAACAAATTTTCCCATGATATTCCCTCCACTTATGGTGTTAAGAATATTATAACACCGAAAAATCAATAGTTCAATTCCATAAAAGCGTCTTTTAGATCGATTGCAGCATTTCCGCTTCTTTTACGGTATCGCCAAGCATTGCGTTTATCAGCTGTTCGCCGCTTTCGTTTCTTCCGCAAGTCGGAATATCTGCACTCTTTAATACCTGCGTATTGCCCGAAACCATCGTGACGAAGAAAGCACAAGGTCTGCGCATATAGCCGGCATAGGCAAGGAAGCTTCCCATTTCGCCTTTTTTGCCGAAGTTAAAGGCTTTCTGCCCTTTGCCGGCACGTTTCTGCTGCGGGAATTCCGCAAGAGCCGTATATTTGGCGAAACCTTTATCGGAGATCAACGCAATACCACCGTCGCTTGCAGTCTGTGCGGCAAGAATGATCTCATCATCCGCATCGAGTGCGATCAAAGCGACACCTTTTGCGGTTCTGCCCTGCAGGCTCAGTTCCTCTTTGCCGATGTTGATGGACATGGCCTTTTTCGTCATCGCAAAGAGTCTTTCCTCTGCGGAAACGGGTTCGCAAAGGATAAGGCTATCGCCATCCTTTAAGCCGCAAGCCGCAATTTTGCTCTTTTTGACGACAAATTCGCTGCCTTCGGTGATCTTTGCCATACCTTTTTTGGTAACGAAGAGGATATTTCCGTTATCCTGATAGGGCATAATGCTGATGATCGCTTCGTTTTTCAAAACACCCGCGACGATCGAGCTCAGCATGAAGCCGTTGTCTTTGAATTTCGCTTCGCGGATCTGTTCAGCCGATAAGATATAGAGGTTGCCCATATTTGTGAAGACCATGAGCTTGCCTTCCGTATCGGTATCGACCGTCATCTGCGGCTGATTGCGGACTTCTGCATCGGCAAGGTTCATCTTGGCAAGCGATTTTTTGTTGATGCGCTTTAAGAGCCCTGCTCTTGTGAGGATGACCGTACATTCTTCGGTCGTCTTGAATTCGTTCTGATCGATCGTGACTTCGCCGCTTTCACGGGAAAGCTGTGTACGGCGTTTATCTGCATATTTCTTTTTGATCTGCAGCAGTTCGCCGATGATGACGCCATCGAGCTTTGCCTTGCTTGCGTAAATTTCTCTTAACTCAGCAAGCTTTGCCCTGACTTCTTCATATTCTTTACGGAGAACTTCGATCTCGAGCTTGGTCAGTCTTGCCAAGCGCAGGTCAAGGATCGTCTGTGCCTGAACGCCCGTTAAATCGAGCTGACGCATGAGCTCCTGTTTTGCCATGCGGGTATCATCCGAACCGCGGATGATCGCAATAACGAGGTCAAGGTTTAAGACGGCGATGACAAGACCTTCGAGTTTGTGTTCGCGTTCTTCAAGCTGCTCAATATCATAATTGACTCTGCGCTTGACGACTCGCCTCTGGTGTGCAATATAGCTGTCCAGAACTTCGAGGATGCCCATCTGCCTCGGTCTGCCTTCTGCAATGGCAACGATATTGATGCCATAGGAGATCTGCAGATCGGAATATTTGAACAGGCAATCGAGGATCTTCTGTGCATTGGCGCCTTTTTTCAGGTCGATAACCGCACGGATACCGCTTCTGTCCGTTTCGGAGCGGATCGCATCGATCCCGGCAAACATTTCCTTTTTCGTTTCACGGAGAGAATCGATCTTGCGGAGCATTGCGCCTTCACGCACTTCAAAGGGAAGCTCTGTAATGGCGATGTGCTGTTTGCCGTTCTTTTCGGTTTCGATCTCTGTTTTTGCACGGAGAAGGATCTTGCCTCTGCCGGTTTCATAAGCCTGTTTTAAGCCTTCGGTATCAAAAAGGATGCCGCCTGTCGGGAAATCGGGCGCTTTGATAAATTTCATGACCGATTCAAGGCTGCAGTTCGGCTCTTTCATGCGGTGGACCGTTCCGTCGATGACTTCGCCGAGGTTATGCGGCGGAATATTTGTCGCAATACCGACGGCAATACCCGTTGCACCGTTGACGAGCATATTCGGGAATCTTGCCGGAAGAACAATCGGCTCTTTTGCCGTATCGTCGAAGTTCAGCGTAAAATCGACCGTATCTTTATCGATGTCGCGGAGCATTTCCATCGCCAGCGGCGCAAGCTTTGCCTCTGTATAACGCATTGCCGCGGGGCTGTCCCCATCGATCGTACCAAAGTTGCCGTGACCGTCGATGAGAACATTGCGCATGGAAAAATCCTGTGCCATGCGGGCCAGAGCTTCATAAATGGAGCTGTCTCCATGCGGATGGTAATTGCCCATCGTATCGCCGACGATACGCGCACACTTGACGTCTTTCCCATCGGGGAAGATCTGTTTTTCGTTCATGGAATAGAGGATCCTGCGCTGAACGGGCTTTAAGCCGTCCTCAACGCGCGGGAGTGCTCGCTCTAAAATAACATATTCGGCATAGGGCATGAAAGACTCATGCATGACGTCTTCCAACGCCGTTGTAATGATCTCTGCCTGTTCTCTCTTCATTCCTGTAAATCCTTAAAGCGTTTAAGCCTTGAAATTATCGATCTTGTTGAAGTTTGCGTAAAGGTTGATATATTCTTTGCGCGGGTTTGCATCGTCGCCCATGAGCTTTGAAACGATGCTGTCCGCAACGAGGCGATCCTGCACATCGACACGGAGAAGGACTCTGTTTTCCGGGTCAAGCGTCGTTTCCCAAAGTTCCTCCGGGTTCATTTCGCCAAGGCCTTTGAAGCGCTTGACTTCGCATCCTCTGCCCATTTCCTTCTTCAGCTGTTCGAGCTGCTCTTCCGTATGCGCATACTGTGTTTTCTGCCTGCGCTTTGCAACGCTGTAAAGCGGCGGCTGCGCAATATAGACATGGCCTGTGTTGATCAGCTCCGGATAATAGCGGAAGAAGAAGGTCAGAAGGATCGCGCGGATATGTGCACCATCCTGATCGGCATCGGCCAGAATAATGATCTTGTCATATTTCAGGTTTTTGATATTGAAGGTCGATTCAAAACCGCATCCGAGCGCCGTGATGATCGAACGGAATTCTTCATTGGCCAAAACCTGTTCGATTTTTTTCTTTTCAACATTCAGCGGCTTGCCTCTGAGCGGCAAAATCGCCTGAAACTTTCTGTCTCTGCCGGATTTTGCACTGCCGCCGGCGCTGTCGCCCTCAACGATAAATAGCTCGTTTTTCTTGTAATCCCTGCCTGTACAGGAAGAAAGCTTACCGATCAGCGGTGCGGTATCTGCTTTTAATTTTTCGCGTGCGACCTGTTTTGCTTTTTTGGTATATTCGCGGACTTTTGCGGCGTTGATCGCCTTTTCCGCAATTTTCTGGCAAACGCCTGCGTTGTTGAGATCCTGGAAATATTCCGTCAAGCCTTCGAGGACGATCGCCTCGACAGCGACTCTTGCCGCAGCATTGCCGAGTCTTGTCTTTGTCTGCCCTTCAAACTGTGCGTTTTTGATCTTGATGGAAACCGCTGCAGCGAGACCTTCGCGGAAGTCATCGCCTTCAAAGCTGATCTTTTCCTTATTGTTCTGCATAAACTCCGTCATGGTTTTGGTAACGGCGCTGCGGAAACCAGTGACGTGCATACCGCCATCGGGCGTGGAAATATTATTGACGAAGGAAGTGACATTTTCTTCCGTTCCTTCGGTATACTGCATCGCTACGGAAACCTGAATACCGTCTCTTTCGCCGCTGATCTTGATCGGGATCTCGTTGATCGTCTTTTTGTTTTCGTTCATTGCGGAGACATAATCCGCAAGACCGCCGACAAAGTTATATTGTACCGTCTTTTCGGGCTTCTGCCTCTGGTCACGGAGTGTGATCGTGATGCCTTCGACAAGGTAAGCGAGCGTTTTTAAGCGCTTTGCGACCTGATCAAAATGAATATTCGTTTCGTCAAAGATCTCACCATCGGGCATGAAGGTTGTTTTAGTGCCGTGCTTGCTGGCTTTGCCGATGACTTTCAGTGCTTCATCCGGTACGCCTGCATAGATCTTGCCGTTTTTGACATAGGAGCTGTAACGCTGATAATAGTGCTTCCCATCGAGGAAAACTTCGACCGTTGTCCATTTGGAAAGCGCATTGACGACAGCTGCACCAACACCGTGCAGACCGCCTGCATAGGCATAGTTCGAATCGGAAAATTTACCGCCGGCATGGAGCTTCGTCATGATGACCTCAACGCCGGAGATTTTCAGCTCCGGGTGAAGACCAACGGGGATCCCTCTGCCGTTATCCTCAACGGAAATACTGCCATCGGGCAGCAATATGACCTCTACCTTATCGGCGTGTCCGTTTGCCGCTTCGTCTATGGAATTATCAACGATCTCCCAAAGCAGGTGATGAAGACCTCGGGAGCCTGTCGTCCCGATATACATACCGGGTCTTCTGCGGACTGCCTCGAGCCCTTCCATTACTTCGATATCGGATACGGTGTAGCTTTTCTGCATTCTTTTACCATCCTGAAATTCTTACTGCATGTGCGCCTATACGCACGGTTTTTTTATTATACACCAAAAGGAATCTCTTTTTCAAATTTTACCGGAATTATGCGGATTTTTTACACTTAATCCACAGAAAGTGCGATCCCGGGTCTGAGGAAGAAGAGATATTTTTCCTTGACAGGTCTCTGCCAGATCTCCGAAACGGCAAAGGTGTACATTTCCATCTGTTTGTGATAATGCTCCGCCAATGTAAAGATCGTATCGGGCGATGCGTGGTTGGATTTATAGTCGACGATGACGAGGCCGTCCTCTTCCTCAAAGATCATATCGATGATACCGCCGACCAAAATCTTTTCACCCGGTGCTTCATAACCCAGATATTCCGCATCAACAGCAACGCAGAAAGGCAATTCGCGGTAAATGCGCTTCGCTTTGCGGATGCGTTCCGCCAGTTCGCTTTCAAAGAAATTTGCAATAAAACCGGCATTGCGGATGAGCTGCGCAGCTTCATCTCTGGAAATGATCTCTTTTTCGCGCAGAACACCAACCTGTGAAATGACGTCTGCTTTTGTCCTGAGGGTTTCCGGGGCTCGTTCCATAAAAAGATGCACGAGCGTACCGAAAGCTGCACCCGTATCGCCTTTTCTTGCGGTAAAATCGCCCGCATAATCGCCTTCGATCGCCTCATATTCCGGAAGAAGCCAGCTGACGCCTACCCATGAAGGCACAGATGGCTTGTCATAGCGGATAAATTCCGCCGCAGGTTTTGTATAGGCCGACCTTAAAAGTTCTTCAATCTCCTGTTTTGCCTGTTCTTCTCTTGTTTCAATATGTTTGGGCAGGCAGATATTGAGTCTGATATTCGCATCTGCTGCTGTACCACCGAAAGCACGCATGTCTGCCGCTGCGTTGACGATCCACGTGAGGATATTCCCTGCACGCAGATAGGCATAGGCATCTGCAACGGGCATCATCATTTTTTCAAGGCTTTCCTCGCTCTTGATGCGGCCGCTGATGATGAGCAGACTCTCTGCACGCGTCATGGCAACATATAAAATGCGGAGTTCTTCGCTTCGGGATTCGAATTTTTTGATATTCGCCACGATGCTCTTGCAGGCGGAAGATTCCGTCAGGTGTGCATTTTCGTCGATAATATCCATCGCAAGCCCTGTGCGCTTATGCCAGATGACTCTTTTTCGCAGATCATCGTCATTAAAGCCTTTTTCCGTCGAAGCCAGAATAACAACAGGGAACTGCAGACCTTTGCTCTTGTGAACGGTCATGATGGAAACGCTGTCCTGTTTTTCCTCTTCATGTTCAAAAAGCGGGAGTGCACCACTCGAAAGGTAAATTTCTTCGAGTTTTTCCGCAAGTTCGGCCAAAGAACGGACGCTTCCCGCTGTTTCAAGGCAGCCCGTAAAGAAAGCATCAAATCTTGCCGCAGCCATTTCGCCATTGGGCAAGGTTTCAAGAGAAGCTAAAAACTGCGTTTCTGTTTTGAGGTAAGACAAAAAGTCTGCAATACCCAAAGCCTTTGCATAGACACGCCATTTTTCGATGCGTGCATAGAAAAGGCGGCATTTTTCCGCAAGAACATCCGTTCCTTCCTTATATTTCATAAAAGCAGTCCTGAAACTGCCGGAAACATCGACCATGCGGATCTGTGCCAGTTCCGCTTCGTCAAAAACGCCGATATGGCTGCGCATAACGGAGATCAGCGCAATATCCGAATAGAAGCCGTCGATCAGCTTTAAGATATTGATAAAAATGAGCATAGGGCTCATTGCCTGTTTGCTTGGTGTTTTGCCGACGGGAATCCCCGCATTTTCGAGATAGTCCGTCAAAGCCGGAATCGTTTTTTCCTTTCCGCCGCGGAAAAGCACACAGAAATCGCCCCAGCTGAGCGTTTTTCCGTTGAGCGTTTTCCCATACAGCGAAAGGATACGATCTGCAATATTGGAAAATTCCGCTTCGGCTTTTTCGCCTTCAAGGTCAAGCGTCAGCATGAGTTCCATGCCGCCGTTTTCGTCGTTTTCACGCATGGGGATGAGCTCTTCTCGTTCGTCATAATCGATCTCGCCGAAATCTCTGCTCATGAGCCTGCGCATGATATGGTTCAGCGGAGCCGTTACCGCAGGAAGTGAACGGAAATTTTCGTTCATGCGGATAAGCCTTGCCTCTGCCGTGCCTTTTTCAAAAGCATCGACTTTGCCCGAAAAGATCATCGGGTCTGCCAAGCGGAAGCGATAGATGCTCTGTTTGATGTCACCGACCATGAATTTACCGCCGGGTCTTGCGATCCTCGATAAGAGTTCTTCCTGGATCGGGTTCGTATCCTGATATTCGTCCACGAAAATATGGTCATATCTGCCGCGATATTCCTCCGCAACGAGTTCATTTTTCAGAAGTTCGTTGGCAAAATGCATCATATCGTCAAAGTCCATGGCATTGCGTGCCGCTTTTTTCGCCATATATTTTTCTTCAAAGCGCAAAAGGACCGTCAGGAAAGCAGCCGTTTCCCTGCGCATATAGTCGCTTTCGCTTGCAGGGAGCTGCGGCGAATAGTCTGCCAGTTCATTTATGGAATCCTTGATGCTCTCACGGTAGCTCTTGAGCAATTCCTTATCTTCTTCCGGGCTGAGCTTCGAAGTCAGGCGTGAAAGCTTGAATTCTTCGGCGTTTCTTTTTGTGATCTCCGCATCGTCGGTGTGTTTTTTGATCGCAGCCAGAAGTGTTCTGTCTGCAATATCCTTTTCGAGCTGCTTATCCCAGCCATTTTTCCTGTCAAGCTCAATAGAAGCATCCAAGAGTGCAAGCGCACGGGCTGCACAAACTTCCCTTTCCTTTTTTAAAACTTCCGCATAGTCAAAGCTCTTTTCGGAAGCTTCCCGCAGGAAATCCATGCGTTCGGGAAGGCTGTTCACATAATCATAAAGGCTGAACAGAATGGCAGATAAACTGTTGTCATTTCGCTCAGCATATTTCCCGCGAAGAGAAAGAAAATCTGCATTTTCCTCTGTATAAAGCTCTTCAAAAGCCTCTTCCATCGCATAATTGCGGACGAGCATCATTTCTTCGTTGCCAAGGCTTCGTGTCATGGTCCTGTTTTCGGAAAGCAGGGTATTTTCGCGGATGATCTTTTGGGCAAAGCTGTGGATCGTGCTGATGTCGGAAAAAGCCGCATATTCTGCCTGAGTCCGCAGGCGCATATCGTCCTTTTCTTCGGCAAGTTCTGAAAGACGGGCAACAATTCTCTGGCGCATTTCCGCAGCCGCCGCATTCGTAAAGGTACAGATGAGCATCCTGCGGATATCGCCGCCTTCCAAAACGAGCTGTGCTGCCCTTTCCGATAAGACAGATGTCTTTCCGCTGCCGGCTGCAGCCGATACCAATATATCCGTATTGCGCAGGAAGATCGCTTCCTGTTGTTTTTCGGTAAATCTCATCTTTCGAGTGCCTCCAGAATCTCCTGTTTGCCGACTTTATAGCCTTCTTTTGCCATGCAGTTGCCGTCATCCACTCGGCAGATCGAGAGATGCGGGCAATAGCGGCAAGGCAATTTATCCATAAGCAAGAGCGGTCTGATCTCTATATTGCCGCCATAAATGCGGACGGCAGCATCACCGATCAGCTTTTTGGTATAGTTCAGCATTGCGGCCATTTCTTCCCTTGTAAAGCCTGCTTCGCTGCGGATGGGCATATTTTCATCGGATGACGTGCGCAGTGCCATCGAAAACAGCTCTTTTTCGCCGTTATCGAGTGCTTCCATGGCGGTTTTTTCCGCCAAAAGGAATCCGCTCATCCTGTATTTTTTCATTCTTTCGCCATATTCATCTTCGGGCGTGACCATCGGCAGGTTGATTTTGAAATAGAAACCGCCTGCAGGCACAGCCGAACGGTATTTCGTCAGGTTAAGCACCGCCAGCAAATAGACCATGAGCTGAATATCGACACCATAGAAAAGCTCTGTCAATTCAAAGCCTTTGTTGCCGGTCTTATAGTCAACGACACGGATATATTTTTCGCCGTCCGCTTCGGCAATATCGAGCCTGTCGATCTTACCGCGGATGGCAATTTCTCCGAGCGGTGTTTTGACCGTAAAATCATTCCAGAAACCAAAACCGATCTCGCTGCCTGCGACTTCGATAGAGGTTCCCATCAGCTGATCACGGATCGCCTTTGCGGAATAGCGGACTTCTTCCTTTAAGCGTTTTGCCAGATACGCATAGCGGCCGCTTTCACGCATGACCTCTCTGTTGTGTTCAAAAAGTGCCTGTTCTGCGGCTTTATCCACATATTCATCGAGCGTTTCGTCGGAAAGCTCTGCCCATTTTTCTTTTGCGGATAAAATGTTGCGCGTGAGCGTTTCCATCGCGGCGTGTGCATAAGTACCCGTTGTGGCTGCAGTTTCTTCAAAAGATTCCGTTTCCTGCGGGCGCAGACCGTATTCGATATAATGCCTGTAGGGGCAGCTGTAATATGTTTCGATCGAAGAGACGCTGCCTTTCATTCCGCCGTAAAGCGCTTTTGCCGCTTCACGGGTCAGGCTTGCCGGTATGTTTTTCATCGTCAGCTGCGGGATCATCGAGGTCAGTCTTTCCCTTGCTTCTAAATTCTTGATATAGGCTGGCAGGATCTTTGTTTCCGCACCTAAAAGCCCTTGCCTGAGTTCCCTTGCCATCATGCGCAGACCGCCTTCGATCGTGACGGGCATGCTTTCGCCAAAGATTTCCATCTGCGGGAAAATCGAGAGAAGCTGTGCGATCATATACGATGGCTGCCCTGCCTCTTTGTTATAACAGATATCGAGTTTTTTGGTGTTTTTGATCAGGCGCTTGATGTAGCGTTTCTGTTCGTCGCTGTCCATCGTACCGGGGAAAAATTCTTCCTCACGGCAGAGCATCTCCGTTTCATGCGGCAAAAGGAGCTGCGCACCATCCGCATTGGCACTCGGCAAAACGCCGTCGTTTGCACCGACGATGATAACATAATGCACATCGGAATAAATACCGTGCGTAATACTGCCGACCTGTACCTGATCGCTCATCGGCGGCACTGTCGAAATATCCGCACCCGAAAAACCGGAAGACAGAATATCCCTGAATTCTTCCGCATGCAGAGGTCTGTGGAGGAGGAGTTCCATCTGCATAAAGACGCTCTCCATTTTTTCCATAACCTGCTTTTCAAAGCCTGCTTCTTCGGCAAGGCCGTAATCTTCAAACAATGCAGCGCGTTCTTCCGTTTTTGCGGCAAGCTGTGTTTCATGGGTAAAACGGCGCAGAGAAGCAATACGTTCGGCTGCTGTTTTCATGCCGCGCATATCTTCTTCGAGCAATAATAAGGGAAAAACCGCACGACTGCGCAGAGCTTCCACTTTTTCGGTATCGCCTCTGCGGAATTCGCGCTTCATATGGAAACCACGGATCCCGTATTCTTTCATATAAATGACGAGCTGCTCCGTTTCTTCCTCTGTGATCGGTAAAAAACCGCTTTTGACAAGGCGCAGGACCGCATCATCATCCCATTTTTCTGCCGCTTCGAGTGCGGTGATCACGAACTCTGCCGATTTGCTGTCGGAAAGGCTTCTCTTGCCGCCAAGGAAATAGGGAATACCGTTTTTCATAAAAACATCGCGGATGATATGGGCATAATCCGCAGGATTCTGCATGACGAGTGCAACCTCTCGCATACGGTGATTTTGTGTATATTTGAGAATTTCCGCAGCAGCCGTTTCGATCTCGGTTTCTCTTGTTCCCGTGCAGAAAATGCGGATATTTTCGGGCTTAATATCGCCGGCTCTTGCGCCCATAAAAAGTCTTTCTTCCGCAAGCGCAATATCAAGAGGTCTTTCGACTTTACCTTCGAGATGCTGGATCTCAATATCATTTTGCAGCTGTGCAAGCCTTCTTACCGCAGAGAGATTTTCATCGCCCTGCAGGAGCAATCGCACATCCGTATATTGTGAAAGCGTATCGATATAGCCGATCCTTCTGCCGGGGAATACATCGAATCCGTAAATAATAATATCGGAAGAGGAAACATATTCGCTTTCCCTGATATTTTCGCAGGCAAGCGACTCCATATCGGCATAATCGGGCGTTTTCCCGAGCTGTTCCGCAATTTCCTGATAAATTTTTGCCGTATCCGCAAGCTTGATCCCTGCAGTTCCGCCGATCTTTTCCGATAGTTCCTGTGTGCGTTCGGGGCTGATGCCTTCCTGCATCAATGCACGGATAAAAGACGCTGTTTTTTTATGGATCTCCGGGTCTTTGCTCATGGAAAGCGCCTGCATCGGCAAGCGACCGATCGCATCCGCAGATAAAAGCGACAAGCCTTCGATGCTCATGCTTTTTTTCGCTCTGCCGCCGATTTCGGATAAAAGCTGTGCGGTGAGCTTTTCAAAAGTCATCGTACGGACGTGCATATAGCCCGCAACATGGCAGGCTTCGATGATCTGCCTGTCCATGAGGAAAGTCGCCTGTGCCGGCACTAATATCAAAAGCTGTCTGTCCTTTTTTTCAAGCGCTGTTTTTGCCTCAGCCATCAGGTAAGACAAAAGCAATTCTTGTTCGTTTGAAAGCAGGATTCTGAGCATAAGTTTGCCTCCGGATCATTGATATTTCTATTATACCATAAAATACAGCCCGTTTCGCAAAAAGCATGGGACATAAACGGCGCATCCGCTGCATATATCTGAAAATAATGAAGAAAAGGAGCTTTATAATGCCCGAAAATAAAACATCACGTTTTTATATAAGAAAAGTTTTGTCCGTTTTGCTGATCGGCCTTGGTTTCGGGCTGATGCTCTATTTTCTTTCGGGAAAGCTTCCGCTTTTATATATCGTGAGTTTTCTTTGTGATGCCGCGATGGCTTTTTTAAAAAAAGACGGAAAAATCCTTTTCGCACTTTTGCCTGTTGCGCTTTCCGCTTTTTCGGAATATATCGCTTACGGAACCGCACTTTGCTTCATTGCGTTCTTTTTTGAATTGGTCATTCGCCTGCACATTGCCGCTAAAGAAGAAAAGCTTTTGTCCTTTTCGATCGGCAGTTTTTCCGCACTCATACCGGCATTCCGCATCTTTACTTTATACAGAGAGCTTTTATTGCGCTAACAAAAAAACGGCATCCTTAACGGATGCCGATCTTATTTTAGTTCTTCAGTCTGTTTTCATAAACGACGAGGTGATATTCCTCTTTCCATTCTTCCAGGAGTTCGAGATATGCTTCATATCTTGCATCTTCATAGAGGAAGTTGTAAATATCATCATGGACTTCTTCGAGCGGAATATCGCCTTTATCATCAATACGGACAAGCTCCATGATATAGTAGCCATAGCCATCGTGATGGATAACTTCGCTCAGCTGACCGGGTGTTTCCAGCTTGATCGCTGCATTGACAACGACAGCAGGGTTCGAACGCTGGCCGCTGTACACTTCAAAGCCATGTTCGAGGAAGTATTCTTCCTTGGAATAATCATCATCGGAATGGACGATCAGGAGCGTTTCAAAATCCGCACCGTTCTTCAGCTGTTCCATGATGTTGTTTGCTTCATCTTCTGCTTTTGCTCTTGCTTTTTCTTTTAAAGCATCGGCTTCTTCGCGTTTGCCGTCTTCACGGAGCTCTTTTGCATCTTCACGGATGCCTTCGATATAGTCGACATAGATCACACGGACAAAATATCTGTCTCTCGGGCAATACAGCGGGATAGAGTCGGACTGTGCGAGAGCATAGTTATAGATGCTTTCATCCATGTCTTTTCTCTGGATCTCGATATTTTCGTTATACCATGCTTCGATCTCTGCATCTGTCAAGGGTTCTTCGACGATGACGCGGTCCAAGAGCATTTCCTTTCTGCGCTCTGTGATGAGCTCCTGCAGATAGGAACCGTCGGAAATACCGTATTTCTGCATGACGTTATATTCAGCGGTATCGCGAAGCTTTTCTTCTGTATAATCCGGATATGCCGGGCGAAGCGTTTCCATTTCGGTCGTGATGATGTTTTCCATCGATTCAACATATTCATCGACTTCTTTCTGGAGTTCCGCTTTTTCTTCGTCGGAAAGCTCGGCAATGCCATATTCTTCAAACTTGCGTTCGAGGATCTTTTCTTCAACGATGTCGTTTAAAAACTGCATCTTGAGAGAATGGGCAACCGTTTTGCCGTATTCCGTATTCTCAGAGTCCTCGTCGATATAAGCATAGGACTTATAGGTTTCGTAGTCATCGAGGATGCTGTCTTTTAAGATCTCTTCACCATCGATAACGGCAACGACCTGCAATCTGTCGGACTGTTCATCATATTCGACCATATGACAGCCTGCGAGCATGGTCATCATCATGACTACTGCGGCGAGGAACGCCAATCTCTTCTTCATAAAATACTCCTTTGTTTCTATACGCGATCTGCTTTTCAAAAGCAAACTTGATCTCTTCTTGCTGCCGCATCGGCGGCTTTTTAAAAACATTCTTATTATACTTTATGTGCCGCTTTAATGCAACGCCTAAGTTGTGACATTAGCCGCAACATTTCGTTAATAAAATTCTTTTGCGGCTTTAAAATGATCGCCGGAGGCGTTGATGCGCGGTAATTGGCAAAAAGCGGATACTGAGAGACGACTCTTCTTGCCATGGCTTCATCGACATAGACAAGGTCTTCCTCCGCAAATTTCAGCTCAACAAACTTCGGCTGGCGGATGACGCTCGCAATGCCTGCCTTTTCCGCATAGCTGCGGATGAGGCGATAAGCAAGGAGGTTTTCAACCTGTTTCGGCGGTGTTCCGTAGCGTTCCTGCAGAACATCCCTGAGATCCGTAACATCCTGCGTTGTGCGGATATTGCCTGCCGCACGGTACATATCGAGCTTCTGCGCTTCATCGGGAATATATTTTTCGGGGATATAGGCATCCATACCGAGGTCAACTTCCGTATCGAGCGAAAGCGGTTCGGGTCTGCCCATAAGCTCATCAACTTCCTGCCGGATAAACTTGCAGTAAAGGTTATAGCCGATCTGTGCCATATGGCCGCTTTGTTCTGCGCCTAAAATATTGCCTGCACCACGGATCTCAAGGTCTCTCATGGCAATCTTATAGCCGCTGCCGAACTGCGTAAATTCACGGATCGCCGAAAGTCTTTTCTGTGCGACTTCGTTCATGCTGTCCGTCCGCAGATGCGTAAAGTAGGCATAGGCCCTAAGGTGACTTCTGCCGACTCTGCCCTTTAACTGGTAGAGCTGCGCCAGACCAAACATATCCGCTTCATAAATGATGATCGTATTGACATTCGGTATATCGATACCCGATTCGATGATCGTCGTCGATAACAGGACATCAAACTGTTTTTCATAGAAAGCGGAAATAACGCTTTCAAAAGTCTCTTCGCTCATTTGCCCATGTGCCATGGCGACTCTTGCTTCGGGAACATGAAGGTGCAAACTCCTGAGCAGTTCATCCATCTGCGAAATGCGCCTGCAGACAAAATATGCCTGACCGCCTCTTGCGAGCTCACGCATGATCGCTTCGCGGACGATCTGCCACGAAAATTCCGCAACATAAGCAACGACTTCTTTTCTGTCTTCGGGCGGTGTATCGATCGTGGAAATATCACGGATTCCCGTCATCGCCATTTCGAGCGTTCGGGGGATCGGTGTTGCCGTCAATGTGAGGACGTCGACCGTTCGCTTCATATCCTTGATGCGCTCTTTATGCGAAACGCCGAAGCGCTGTTCTTCGTCGATGATGAGCAGACCTAAATTCTTATATTTAACCGTCTTGGAAAAGAGCTTATGCGTGCCGATGATGATATCGACAGCGCCGCTGTTTACCTCTGCGACGACTTTGCCCGGATTTTTGGTAAAGCGGGAAAGCATCGCGATCTTGATCGGGAAACCCGAAAAACGGTCGAGGAAGGTTTTATAATGCTGGCGTGCGAGGAGCGTCGTCGGGACCAATACAGCGACCTGTTTGGAATCCATGACGGCCTTAAAAGCGGCACGCATGGCGACTTCCGTCTTGCCATAGCCGACGTCTCCCAAAAGCAATCTGTCCATGACCTTTGTGCTCTGCATATCGCGCTTGATCTGTTCGATGCACTGCAGCTGCCCTTCGGTCTCTTCATATTCAAAGTTATCTTCGAACTGGCTCTGCCAGGGTGTATCCTCCGCATAACGGAAACCTTTGATCTTCGCTCTCTCTTCATAGATCGAAACGAGGTCTTCCGTCAGCTTTTTAACGGAGCTTCTTGCTTTCTGCTTGGCGTTATCCCATTCTTTGCCGCCGAGCTTGGAAAGCCTCTTTGCATCATCATCGGAACCGACGAAACGGGAAATTTTATCGATCTGCGAAGTTTTGATAAAGAGCTTGTCACCGTCCTTATATTCGATCTCGAGGTAATCGCCCTTTGCACCGCCGACTTCCATATTTTTAATGCCCTTATAGCGGCCTTTTCCGTAAATTTCGTGGACGACGGTATCGCCTGCCTTGAGGTCCGCAACAAGGTCAAGAACGGGCTTTTTCTTTGCATTTTTCTTGGCGTTTTTGAGTTTTCTTCCGAAAATATCCTGTTCGGAAAGGAAAAGCGCCTTTGCATCATTGATGGCAAAACCTGCCTGCAGTCTTGCGTTCACGATGCTCAGACCCGGTGATGTTTTACCGTCTGTGACCGGTGCCGTCAGGTTCATCTCCTGCAAAATGCCCGAAAGCTGCCTTGCACGGGAAGATGCAAAAAGATAAACAGCAAAACCGCCGTTCAATCTTTCGCGGATCGCATCGGCAAGCATTTCCATATTGCCCATGAAACCGACCGCAGAGAGAACATCCGCTTCGATCTCCGTTTTGATTTTCAGTGTTTTATCTTCAAGCAAACCGCCGATATCGGTGATTTTTCCGCTGTTTTCCGCAAGATACGCTTCAAGATCAAAAAGCGAGCTCATTTCGCAGCCGAAAGCACCGCCATTGTTCATGACTTCCGCAAAAAGCACCTGCGAAGTCTCAAGACGGTTCGTATGTTCGGAAATGATCTTGAATAAATCGTTTGTGATGATGAGCGCATCGCCTGCCCAGTCCATGATGCTCGATTTTTCTGAAAAAACATCGGCATAGGCTTCGATATTCGGGAAAGTGCCCGTATCTTCGAGCTCATAGAGCATACGCGAAGAAAGCGCACGGAGGCGTTCATCGTCATAAGAAGAAAGATAGTTCCTCAGTTCTTCCTTTTCTTTTTCGCCGAGGTTGATCTCAAGTGCCGGCGAAATGCTGATCTCTTTTATGCTGTCGCCATAAGACCGCTGTGTATCCGGATCAAAAAGACGGATCGTTTCGATCTCGTCATCAAAAAAGGTGATGCGGTAAGGCGATACGGCATCGGGCGGATAGACTTCCGCAATTTCACCTCTGCCGGAAAACTGCCCTTTGCCTTCGATGAGCGGACTGTATTCATAGCCTGCTGCGGCAAATTTTGCCTGCAGATCGCGCGGTTCGATGATCATTCCTTCTTTTAAGCTGAAGAAATGTTCGCTGAAGCTTTCCTTCGGGCGCATTTTATAGAGCATTGCCGCCATGGATGTAAACACAACGGCTGGTCCGCGCATCAGCCTGCATAAAGCGAGCGTTCTTTCTGCGGAGACTTCGATGCTGCGTGCGTCAATATGGGAAATTTCCGTCTGAACGGAAGGCAGGAAAACTTTTTCGGGATAAAGATAATTTTGGGAAAGCTGCTTTGCCTCAAAGTCATTCGGGCATACGAAAAAGACCGTTTTTTGCTGTTCCTCAAAAACGGCATGAATAAAATGCGGTAATAGGCCCTCATGGAGCCTTGTGATGCGCGCAGGCAGCTTATTTTCTTTTACCGCAGCTTTATGCGCATGGTAAAATGCGCTCTTCTGCAGGGAATCCAGAATACATTTCAAAAGATATCACCGTTTGGTTTCAAATCGCATTGCCGTTATATTTTGCCTGTGCCGAAGCGACACCGTTTTTGACGATCTCCAGTGCGGCAAGACCGGCATTTTTGCAGGCTTCGGCAAAGCTTTTTTCCGTTTCGCTGTCAAATTTTGCCATAACATAATCCGCAAGGTCCATCTTCGGCGGCTGTTTGCCGATACCGATGCGAACACGGGGGAAATTCTCCGTTTTGATCTCACGAAGGATCGAGCGCATACCGTTATGCGTTCCCGAGCTGCCTTTTTCACGGATGCGGAGCTTACCCGGCTGCAGATCTACATCGTCATATAAGACGATGATCTTTTCCGAGGGAATTTTATAATAGCTCATCGCCTGGCGGATCGCCTGACCGGAATTGTTCATATAGGTCTCCGGCTTCATTAAAATGACTTTTTCACCGCCTACGCTGGTTTCGGCCAATACAGCGTCAAAGCGCCTCTTCATAAAGCGGACGCCCATTTCCTTTGCAGCAATATCGCAGGCACGATAGCCGGCATTGTGTTTTGTTTTTTCATATTGACGACCCGGATTGCCGAGTCCGACGATCATATACATATCTCAAAAATCCTTTTCCATACCGTAAAAATGACTGAAAATTTCCGTCCTTTTCAGGAAAATATTCGGTTTGTGTCCAATATACAATTATTGTTTTTTTCAGGCAGATTGTCAAGTTTTTTATGCCAAGTGCAGTATTTCAAAGGCAAGTTTACAATAAAGATGCAGCTTCGACACAGTTTTTTGCCTTTGCGCATGGAAAAACATTCCGCTATGCTATATAATATAATCTGAAAAAATGTTCTTATGATTAAAGGATCATCCGCTATGAAAAAAGCTTTCTATATCATTCTTGCAATACTGCTGCTCTGCACGATCGGCTGCGGCAAAAAGGACACGACACATCCCGAAAACGTCGGCGAACTTTATGTTGAGGCGATCCGCAATATGGATTTTGACCTTGCGCATGAATATGTCTGCACACGCTGCGGTGCGATCTCTCTCGAAAAATATACCGACGCATGGGATAACATCATCAGCGTTCTGGAGATCACCGATATTTCCGTCACAGACCCGTATATCACAACGGAAGACGAAACGGAATACCTGAACTATACCATCACCTTAAAAAGCGACCTGACCGAAGACCTGATCACAGACGTCAAAGCGAAAATGACCTATTATGAAGATATGGCACATATCGATTTTACCTATGATTCGATCCTCGAAGGATATGAAGAAGGTTCCTACGTCCGTGAACGCACACTAAAAGGCACACGAGGCGAAATCTTTGCGGCAGATGGTACGATTCTTGCCCAGAATTCCTATTCCGATACCGTCTATATCAGCGTTTCCGCAGACCTCAATATTGATGCGACTTTGGCGCAGCTTTCTTCGATCATTCCCGATTTAAAGCTTGAAAAACTCCGCAAAAGCTATGAAACGGCTTTGGAAAGAAGCCATGCCGTTGTTTCCGTCAAGGCATACAGCAGAGGAACAATGGATGAAGCCTTAAAAGATCAACTCCTTCGCATCGAAGGCGTCGGCATTGACGATTCTTCGCTGACACCGCAGCGTTATTACCCTTATGGGGAAATTTTTGCCCATGCCGTCGGCTATACAGGTGCACCTTCCGAAGCTGACCTTGAAAAATACGGCTATACGAACAAGACAACTCTCGTCGGCAAAACAGGGCTCGAAGCTTCCTATGAAAATATTCTGCACAGCGAAGACGGCTATTCCCTTGAATTTGTCAGCAGCAGCGGCGTTATCACAAAAGTCCTGCAGCGTGTCGAACCCGTCAGCGGAACGGATATCCGCACAACGCTCAGCATTGCCGATCAGACAAAGGCACATTATGCGCTCGAAAAATACCTTGCCGATGACCAGACAGGTGCAGCCATCGTCATGGATACCAAAGAAGGATCGATCAGCGCACTTTCCTCCAACCCGAGTTTTGACAGCAACCTTTTCGCATTTCCGATCCCCGATGATGTCTATCAGAGCACCTTTGGCGAAGGCACCAACCAGCCGCTTTTAAACAGAGCGACACAGGCAACGCTTGCACCGGGTTCAACGATCAAGCCCTTTACCGCAGCGGCTGCAATGGATAACAATATCCTCACAATGAATTCGGTCTTCCCCTATGAGATCGAAAACAATAAATGGACACCGCCGGGTGATGACTGGATCTGGCCGCCGATTTCCCGAAGCGAACGAACACCGGGCGAGCTCAATATGTTTGCGGCAATGCGTTCTTCGGATAACATTTATTTCGGTTGGGCAGCCATGAAGATCGGTGAAGATCGCTTCCTGCAGTATTTCCGCGAAAAGCTGCATTTTGATGAAGATCTGCCCTTCAATTTACCCGTTAAACGCGGCAACCTCGTCAACGAAGGCACCGAAATGAACCTAAAGCTGCTTTCGGATATGGGCTTCGGTGTTGGCGAAATGCTCGTTTCTCCGCTGCAGCTTGTTACGCTCTACACCTGTTTTGAAAACGACTGCGACGTCATACAGCCAAGAATCGTCAGCAGCATCACGCATTCCGACGGCATTACACAGACAACGATCGAATCCTATGGGCGTGAGGTCTTATATGAAGATGTCATGTCTGAATATACGAAATACAAGATCGTCGAATCCATGCATGAGGTTGTCCGCAGAGGCACGGCAAGACCGATCTATAAAGAAGGACGCAGCGTAGCCTCCAAAACGGGTACGGCCGTTGTCAGCAAAACAAGAGAAATCTCCTGGGTCGTTGCGTTTTATACGGAAGATACGGATAAGATCGTCATCGTTATGGTAGACGGCCCTGCAGATGAAGGTAATATCAAGTTCGATATCTGCAATATTTTACTCGAAGAAGAGACAAAGGAATGACCGCTATGCTCTATCACGACCTCACAGAACTCATCGGGAATACACCGCTCGTATCCCTTTCCCATATCGCAGAGGGCTTTTCCATTGCGGCAAAGCTCGAATATTTCAATCCTTTGGGCAGCGTCAAAGACCGCGCGGCAATGGGCATGATCTCTGACGCCGAAGAAAAAGGATTATTAAAAAAAGGCAGCCTCATCATCGAACCGACAAGCGGAAACACAGGCGTCGGTCTTGCTTTTATTGCAGCGATCCGCGGCTATCAGCTCATCCTCACTATGCCCGAAAATATGAGCCTCGAGCGAAGGCAGCTTCTCTCTGCTCTTGGTGCAAAGATCGTACTGACCGAAGCTTCCGGCGGAATGGCTGCTTCCATCAAAAAAGCCGAAGAGCTTCTTTCGGAAAATCCGGGCGCATTCATGCCCATGCAGTTTGAAAACCCGGCGAATGCGGAAGCACACAAAACGACTGCGGAAGAGATCTGGCGCGATACCGAAGGAAAAATCGATGCCTTTGTTGCCGCTGTCGGCACCGGCGGAACGCTTTCCGGCACCGGGAAATACCTTCGCATAAAAAACGAAAAGATCGAGATCATCGCCGTTGAACCGGATGAATCTGCCGTTTTATCCGGTGAAAAAGCCGGCAGCCACGGTATTCAGGGCATCGGTGCAGGTTTCATTCCGAAAATTCTCGATACTTCGCTTATTTCCGAAGTCATCCGCATCAAAACGGAAGATGCCAAAAAGATGGCGGCAAGACTCGCCAAAGAAGAAGGCATCCTTTGCGGGATCAGCAGCGGTGCAGCGGTTTTGGCGGCGATCAGCTATGCAGAAAAGCCCGAAAACAAAGGCAAAAACATCGTTGTCCTGCTTCCCGATACGGGCGAACGCTATCTTTCCGCAGGCGTCTTTTCCTAAGGCGGCAAAGTTGTGCCTTTTTCGTCATTTTTTTGTGATGAAAGCGTAAACTTCCCGTGAATACCGTATGTTAATTGGTTGTATACGGAAAAAAATTTTGCTATAATCATATGTAGGAGTTTTATGCTCCGTGATATTTCTTTGCATTTTTGAGGCAGACTTATGTGGGATATTCCAACGCTGGAAATCGGTACATCGAAAATAATATGCATGATCGCAGCACCGGACCGCAGCAGGAATTTGCCCATCAGCGCGATCCTGCCCTATGAAGGCATCAAGGAAGGTTCTTTTATCGATCGTTCCCGTGCGGAAAATGCGATCGTTTCCGTCATTGAAGATGCCGAGGTCGCAAGCTCCAGACAGATCGGTGAGATCATCGTCGGTGTACCGGGCTGTTTCTTAAAACTCGAAAAGCTCGAGGTTTCGACAGAAGTCATGGGCGAAAAAGTTTCCCGCGGCGATATTGATGCACTCCGCAGGCAGGCAATGTCCACGAATTATGCCGATGCCAAGCACATCGAAACACGCTTTGCCTATTTTACCGATGACGATGGCGAGATCTATGCGGAAGAGCCGATCGGACAGAAAACATATACGCTTTCTGCCTGTGTCGTCAACGCCTATGCGAGCCGTGAATTTACGGATGTCGTTGAAAATGCTCTTGCAAAACTGAAGATCGATATTGCCTGCTATGTCGGCGAAGGTTTGGCACAGGCACTGCACTATATCCCCGCGGAAGAGCGCGATAAAAGTGCGATCTTGCTCGATATCGGGCAAACGGAAACGACCGTTTCCGCCGTTTATGCCGATGCTGTTCTTGCGGAAGCGACGATCGATATGGGGTCTTTCGATATCACGGGCGACCTTGCCATTGCCATCGATGCCGATATTCAGACCGCACAGAACCTTCGCAGAAATTACATCTTCGGGATCGACGCGGATCACGGCGACCTGATCTTCGGCAAAGACGAAACCGGCCGTATGCGCGGCTATGATGTCGTCAAAGTCCGCAGTACGATCGAAAAGCGTATGCGCATTATTTTAGGCGAAATCACAAAGGCGCTTGCGTCGATGAACGATGTTCTTTTCCCGAGAGCTGCCGTCTACCTCAGCGGTGCGGATAGCCAGACGCGCGGAATTACGCAGTTTATCGCGAGCGTTATGGAAAAAGAGGTCATAAGCGTCTATAAAAGCGGAAATATGCTCTCTGCAGAGTACAATACTTCGCTTGCACTTCTTGACAACGAAGCCCATTCGCTTTATGATTTAAAAAAGGACCATTCACAAAAGAAGAGTCTAAACGAAAAATTTTTGGGGTTATTCCGGTAAAATTTCCCCAGTTAAAGAACTACCAATTAAAATTTTGAAATCCGGCAATACTAAAGTATAGTGCTGTTTAAGGGAGGATATTTCATGCCGATCGAATTTGATACACAGAATCTGAATTTTGCCAAAATTAAAGTTATTGGCTGCGGCGGAGGCGGTGGTAATGCCGTCAACAGGATGGTCGAATACGGCCTTAAAGGTGCAGAGTTTTACGTCGTTAATACCGATAAACAGGCATTATACCTGAACAAGGCACCCAACAAGGTGCAGATCGGCGAAAAGATCACAAAAGGTCTTGGCTCCGGCGGTGACTCCTCCGTTGGTAAAAAAGCAGCCGAAGAAAGCCGCGAAGAATTAGAAGAAATCGTAAAAGGCGCTGACCTGATCTTTATCGCTGCCGGTATGGGCGGTGGTACAGGCACAGGTTCCGCAGCCGTTATTGCCGATATCGCTCGTCAGTATGGCATTTTAACCGTTGCCTTCGTAACAATGCCCTTCTGGTTCGAAGGTATTCCGCGCAAAAAAGTCGCAGAAGCCGGCTTCAATGAACTCTACAACACCGTTGACAGCATCGTTAAGATCCCGAACGACAAGCTCCTCGAAGTTATGGGCAAAAACACACCCCTTCTCGAATCCTTCAAGCTTGCAGACGATGCACTCCGCCAGGGTATTCAGGGTCTGACAGACCTTATCGCAAAACCTGCGCTCATCAACCTCGACTTTGCAGATGTCCGTTCCGTCATGATGGAAAGAGGCATCGCACACATGGGCATCGGCGTTGGCACAGGCGAAAGCAAAGTTCTTGACGCTGCAAGACAGGCGATCATGTCTCCGCTTCTGGATACATCTATCCAGGGTGCAAAGGGCATCATCTTCAACATCACAGGCGACAAGACAATGGGCCTTTCCGAAATCGAAGAAGCCATCAAGCTCGTTCAGTCTGCAGCTGATCCGGCTGCAAACATCTTCATCGGCGCAGACATCAACGAAAACCTCGACGACGAAGTACACATCACCGTTATCGCAACAGGTTTCGGCAGCGAATACCCGATCGACGGCGAAACCGTTGTCAAAGCTCCGCAGAACCGCACGACAGCAAGCGTTTCCGGCACAGCAAACCTCTATGGCGCAGTTGTTTCCGAAAACAAAGGCGAAGTTAAACCGCCGAAAGCAGCCGATTGGTTTGGCGATAAGCTCAGTAGCATGAAGACACCCGAAGCTGCTGCACCGGTTCCGCAGGATCTCAGCTTCCTCGAAGAAGATGAACCCGAAATTCCGGTATTCCTGAAAAAAGCACCGAAGCGTACGCCCAGAGGCTAAAATCTGAAATCAAAACAGCTCCTGATCAAAAAGGAGCTGTTTTTTTCGTATTCAACCATCCGTTGAGCGAATATTCCACCCTTGGTTGTGCAAATTTGCCCCGATTCAACGCCTGTTCCATTTACTTTTGCCATAAAAAAAGGCTATACTGAGAGCATAAACAAGGCGCTTTTGTAAAACCAAGGAGTTATCATATGGAAAACAGTATTGGAAAAAGGATCGCTGCTCTTCGCCGCGAAAAAGGATATAAACAGGACGATATTGCCAAAAAGCTGAACATCAGCCCGCAGGCAGTCAGCAAATGGGAAAATGACCAGAGCTACCCCGATATCAGCGTTCTGCCGGCATTGGCGGAATATCTCGGCGTCAGTGTTGACGAGCTGCTGACCGGCAAAAAAGAAGAAGTCTCTCCTGTCCGCATCGTTCCCGAAGAAGAACGGAAAAATATCGACGAAATGTTTTTCCGCATCATCGTCGACAGCGCAGAAGGCGATCGTATCCGCGTAAATTTGCCGATGGCTTTCCTCAAGGCAGCGATCGAAATGGGTGTTGAAATGCCGCAGGTTTCGGGCAACAAGGCGTTGCAGAATATCGATTTTGCACAGCTCCTCAGCATGGTACAGCAAGGTGCTGTCGGCAATCTTGTCGAAGTCGATTCTGCAGACGGCGATACGATCCGCATTTTCGTGGAGTAAGCCATGCGCATTTACGTCAAAGATCACGAAAGCAGGCTGCCGATCATCATTTGGATGCCGACGAGTCTCATTGCAAACCGTTTTGCCGCAAAAACTGCCGCAAAGCATATGCCGCCGGAGCTTGGCTATACGGAAGAAAAATTGTATGCACTCCTCCGCATCATGAAACGCTATAAAGGGCTCGACATCGTCGAAGTGGATTCCGCAGACGGTGATCGTGTCCGCATCCGCCTATAAAAAAAGACCTGTAAAACTAAAAAAGAAAGTTTTACAGGTCTTTTTGCTTTTCCGAAACAAATAACGACTTCAGTTTATTCCCCATCTTTTTCATTGAATATTTGCGCAGCGTCAGGCTGCTTTCCCGTACATGACGTATTTGCTGAACAGAAATTCCAGAATGAAGTTGACAAGCATCGTCACGGTAAGCACGACATAATCATGTATGCCTGCAGACTCCGCAAGAGCACCAAGCCATGTCGAAAGCGGCGTGAAAACAGCATAAAAACCGAGCAGCTTCATCATCGCAACGGGAACATTCGCCGCAGACTTGAAAGTATAGCGGCGGTTGACCGTAAAGCTCCAGATGATCGTCAACAGCAGCGAAACCAGATACGAAGGCCAATAGCCCCATACGAGAAGATCATTGAACAGCGCAAAGGAACCCGCCTGTATGCCTGCGGCCAATACAGAGAAAAATGTAAATTTCAAAAACTGCCAGAGCGATTCGTTTTTCATCATATCCCCCATAAAAAAGAAAAGCTGCAGCATAAAACCGCAGCTTATTTTCTCTCTTACATTTCGCCGAAATATTCGTTCAGTCTTGCAACGAGGATATCCGCATCGATACCGTGAACAGCACAAGCTTCACCGATGTTTTCCATTGCAGAAGACGGACAGCCGATGCAGAACATGCCGTGTTCAAAGAAGATGGGTGCGCAGTTGATATCTCTTTCGATTACTGCTGTGATCATTGTGTCTTTCGTGATTTTTGCCATGGTGAAAACCCTCTCTTATAGTAAAAAGTTTTATTGTCAAATGCATTTGCATATCTTTGCCAACACTATATATTATAGCAGTTTACTGGCAATTTGCAACACTTGACAAGAACAGATAAATACAGTATACTCATTTTTATATAGAGCTATGTACTCTGTATGCGGGCTTTTTGCCCGATCTATAGAAAGAGGAAAAAATGGACGATACAGAAGGCGCGGACGAATACTTAAGCGCTAAAAATATGTGAATACAGCATAGTCTCTGCAGGAGAGTTCGGCAGGGGTTATGTTTTTTTGTCTTTACGCATCGTCCAAAAGGAGGTATATCTTGTCACCTGACCCTTTAGGGCCCCAATTATTACTGCAAGGTGCTCTCATCTTAGTTAATGCATTTTTTGCCGGTACAGAGCTCGCCGTGCTTTCCGTCAGCGAAGGTTCACTCCGCAAACAGGCAGAAGCAGGCGATAAAACAAGCGCAAAGCTTTTAAAGATCGCAGAAGACTCTTCGGATTTCTTATCGACGATCCAGGTTTGCATCACGCTTGCCGGTTTCCTCGGTTCCGCTTTTGCTGCGGATAACTTCGCCAGCCGAATCGTTGATTGGCTTGTCGAAACCTGCGGCGTAACGGCGATCCCCGAGGCAACGCTCAATACCATTGCCGTCATCGTTGTAACGATCATTTTGTCGTTCTTCACGCTGATTTTGGGCGAACTTGTTCCCAAACGTGTGGCTATGCACGCTCCCGAAAAATGGGCAAGGTTTGCCTGCGGCGTTGTCAACACCATGAACAAGCTCTTAAAGCCCATCATCTGGCTGCTTTCCAAGACGACAAACGGCGTACTCCGCCTTATGGGCATCAACCCGGATGAAGATACGGAAAATGTTTCCGAATCACAGATCCGCATGATGGTAGACATCGGCGAAGAAAAAGGCGCGATCGAATCCACAGAACGCGACCTCATTGAAAATATTTTTGAATTCAACAACGTCACCGCCTTTGATGCGATGATCCACCGTACGGATATGGTCGTCATCTATGAAGAAGACACGGACGAAGAAATTTTGAAAACCATCAAGGAAAGCGGTCTTTCCCGTTTCCCTGTCTGCGGCGAAGATGTAGACGATATTCTGGGTATCCTCCGCACAAGAGAATACCTTATCAACTCCCTCGCAGAAAACCCGAAACCGCTGAGAGATATTATCGCACCTGCCTATTTCGTTCCCGAAACGGTCAAGGCAGACGTTCTCTTCCGCGATATGCAGGCAAAGAAAGTCCAGTTTGCGATCGTCCTCGATGAATTCGGCGGAACATCCGGTCTTGTCACGATGGAAGACCTCGTTGAAGAAGTTTTCGGCAATATTTATGACGAATTCGACCTTCATGAAGATCTGCCTTTAGAAAAGATCGGCGATAACCTTTGGCGTGCAGCCGGTACACTCGAGCTTGAAACCCTGTTTGAAGAGCTTGAAATGCCCTATGAGGAAAGCGAAGATTATTCGACACTCGGCGGCCTTGTTTTCAGCCAGTTCTCCGTAATTCCTGCGGACGGTACAAACCCCGAAACAGATGTTATGGGTCTGCACATCCGCGTTGAAGAACTCCGCGAACACCGCATCGAATGGACGACGATCTCCAAGCTTCCCGATCCGGATGAGGAAAAGGATGCACGAGAGCGTTTGGATGGGCTTTTAAACAAATAAAAAAATAACATCCGCTATGGGAAAACCACGGCGGATGTTTTATTTTCCGGTTTTTTATTATTTACCCTGTTTCTCTTTTCTGAAAACGACATACAGACCAAGGATGCCGATAAGGACACCAAGCACAGCGAACGGAAAATCACTGAAACTGTGCAGAATCGTATGGTTTAATTCTCCGCCGCCGAGGCACAATAACATGCCGAATAAAATGAGCGCAATGCCCTTTAATTCCTTCTGATTCATCGATAATACCTCCCTTTTGATAAGATAAGGCACAGCATTTTTCAGCCGTGCCTTGTTTTTTTATTGCTGTTCCGATTTTTTCAGTTTGTTGCTGTACACGATGAAAAGCACCATCGCCATGAAGGCAAGCCCTGCTAAGAGGTAAAATGCCCAATCAACACCAAAACTGCCTGCGAGCTTGGAAGCAGGATCGGAGAAGATGAGTCCGCCTAAACTGCCGCCAAAGAACATCAGGCTCGTTGCCGTTCCTGAATTGCCCGGATATGCCAGTGCGGTCTGGCTGACCATGACGGAATACAGCGGCGCAAAGGAAAGGCTGTACAATGCACAGAATACAACTGCCCAGACGGGATCTTTGACGATCGTGACCATTATGAGCGAAAGGGCGCTGATGGAAAGCGTGATCACACCAAGCGCTTTTGTGCTCTTTTTGACATAGCCAATGAGGAAACGGGCGATCGCATACATTGCACCATGCAGAGAAAGGGCAAGCGAACCAAGCTCGATCGCACTGAATTTCTCTTCAAAAAGGATACTCAGGAAAGGCGCATAGATATTATCCGTTGCGCAATAGAACAGCAGCGAAAGAGAACCGACGACCAATGCCGGGTCACGCAGAAGCGCAAACATTTCTTTCATGTTCTTTGCTGTTTTGACGCCTTCGGGCTTCGGAATATCGGAAAGCGAAACCATTGCCAGCGGAACGATCGTTAAAATCGCAATACCGCAAAGCGCGATTCGCCATGTGAGACCGAGGCTTCCGGCCATGGTCATGAGCAGGATCGGGCCGATCATCGTCGCAATACTGATGACGACGTGCATCAGGCTGATGTAGCGCTGTGCTTTATCCGGGTATAGATCTGCCAAAGCCGGCGTTACTGCACCGTTGGAAGCCGTATTGCCAATGCCCATGATGATCGTACCGATGACGTAAACTTCGACCGTCGGTGCCCATGCGATCAAAAGGGAACCGATAACCGCAATGATCATCGAAAGAATGATGACGAGCTTTTTACCCAAAAGATCCGAAACACGCCCGACGATCAGCGGAACAACAACGCCTGCCAGATGGTTTGCCGTCAGCATACCGCCGAGTTCGCCTGTGGAAAGGCCAAAACTTGCAGCGATATCAAGAATAAAGATATTTGTGATACTGCCCTTGAAGCCCATAACGAAGCTTCTCATCATCGCAGCCGGCACGACAAGCTTTTTAGAAAGCTTTCTTTCTTTTTTACTCATGAATCTCTTCCTTTAACTGTTTCTTTTTAAGAGCATTGCAATATGCCCAATAAAGTGCCATGGAAATCACAGAAGTTACCGCAAGAACGATGAAAAGTGTATCTGCGCCGTAATTGCCGACGACTTTCGAAGCCGGAGTCGTAATAAGGAAGCAGCCTAAACCACCGCCAACAAACATCAGGCTCGTTGCCGTTGCGGAGTTGCCCGGATAGCTGACCGCTGCATTGCTGACAACGAGCGGATAAACCGGAGCAAAGGATAAGCTGTATAAAGTACAGAAGATAAGTGCCAAAGTCGGGTTCGGTGCGATCGCCGCAAGGACAAGGAATACCGCTGCCGCTGCAAGCGAAACGATGCCAAGCGTCTTATGTCCTTTTTTCATAAAGCCGACGAGAAATCTTGCAAGCGCATACATCGCGCTGTTGAGCGTCAAAGCCAACGCACCGGCTTCAACTGCACCGAAGTTTTCCGTATAGAAAATGCTGACGAAGTTTGCATAGGTATTATCCGTCGCGCAATAGACGATCATGAGCAGTGCGCCAAGAAGCAGCGTCGGATCAGAAAGCAGGTGCATAACTTCTTTGAAGCCTCTTGCCGTTTTGCCTTCCGATCTGTTTTCGATTTTGATAAAGAAAGTCGAAATATAGGGGATAAGCATGACAAGAACGGAGATCAGCTTGATCGCACGCCAATCGAGGTTCAGGCGGACATTGAGTGCGCTGATGATCAGCGGGCTGACGATCCCCGAAACAGAACCGAATACCTGCATCCAGCTGATATAGCGCGTTGCACGATCCGGATAGGTATCTGCGAGTGCCGGCGTCAATATGCTGTTTTCCGCATTGCCGCCAAAACCGCCGATGATCGTTCCCAAAACATACATCTCTACCGTTGGCGCCGTGATGATGATCGCCGAACCGATCAGGTTGACAAAGATCGAAGCGACGAGGACCCGTTTCTTTCCGAAAAGGTCTCCCAATCTGCCCGCAACAAAGGGCATGACGATCGATGCGACATAGTTCGCACTCAAAAGACCGCCCAGCTCACCCGTTGAAAGCCCAAAGCTTTCCGCAATGCTGAGGATCATGACGTGAGTCAGCGAACCAAAGAGACCACCGACGATCGAGCGGAAGAAAATGATCGGGAAAAGCCATTTCCTTGCCGCAGATGTGTTCTGTCTTTTTTCCATATTCGGACCATCCTTTTTTCGGCTTGCAAAAGCCTTTATTAAACACAGCCAAAAGCTGCATTTTACACGATTTATGCTTTTTGTTTTTTCCCCATCGCTTCGGAAATGATGTAGCATAACAGTGAAAAGACACCCGATACGATAAGCATGATCATGGCTGCGGTCATTCCGGCGCTTTCACCGACAAAGCCGACAGCCCAGGCCATAATGGCACAGCCAATGCCGGTGCCTGCCATTAAGAGTGAAGAAGCCTCTGCAGAATTTTCCGGGTAATCGCGCGCTGCCTGTGCGAGGTAGAGCGGATAAACCGGCGCTGCAAAGAAGCTGAAAATGGCACAGAAAATCAGGTCAATATCCGGATTCTGTATAAGGAGGATCATCCCCAAAGAAGCTGCGGATATGGCAAGGCAAATGCGGATGACCGTCTTTTCGCCTTTTTTAATGAGCCCCGTAAGGAAACGGGATACCGCATACAAAGCGCCGTGCAGGGTCAGGGCAATGCTGCCATGCGTGGCGATATTTCTCTGATCGACAAAGAAGGCATCGACAAAGGAAGCATAGGTCGCATCCATTCCGCAATAGAAAAGCATCGCAAAAGCAAGAATAATGAGCGAAAGCGTGATCTTTGCACGGGAATTGCTGCCCGTATTTGCCGGATCTGCGGAAGAATATTTCGGGATACGGACAAAACAGATGAGCAGCATCGGAATAACCGCAAGAACGCTGACCATGAGGTACATCGGACGCCATGTTACGCCGATCGCCACAGCAATAAGCGGAACAAGCGTTTGTGCAACGCAGCCCGATGCTTCGATCCAGCTGATGTATCTGCCTGCTTTATCGGGGAAATTATCCGCAATGGCCGGCCCGTTGCTGCCGTAACCCGTCGCAATGCCAACCGCATTGATAAGAAGTCCTGCTGTATAGAAGCCGACCGTTTTTGCCGCGACCATCATCAGACCGCCAACGATATAAAGAACAAGTCCGCCGACGATCATCTGTTTTTTGCCGAATTTATCTGCCGCACGCCCAAGAAGCAGCGGAATGATCATGCTCGGAAGCGCTTGCAGCATGACAAGAGTGCCGATTTCCGCAAGACCTAAACCAAAATCTTCTGCGATATAAAGATTATAGACCTGCGGTATCGTATAGAATGCCGTAAAAAAGAACTGTACAAGGAATGCCGAAACTAAGTGCATTCTTTTGGAATTTTTCATAATGATCTCGTCTTTCGTTTTTTATAAAGGATATGAAGTAAAATAAGCAGCGCACCCGAAATGAGTCCGCATACGGAAAGCAGCAGATAACTGCCGCGAAGATTTGCCATGTCTGCCATAAAGCCGGCTGCAACCGCACCGAGCGAAGAACCTGCGCCATGTGCGATTAAGACAAGGCTCGTCATAAGGCCTGTATTTTCGAGGTCCTGCTTTGCCATCAGCGCCGTGAAAAGCGTAAAGATCGTCGCCTGCAATACGGAGAAGAACAGACCGAAGATAAAAGCCAAAACAGCACTCGGCATCAGCGATTCGAGAATGAGGAAAAAGGCACTCGCAAAAGCAAGGTATTTTATCTTGACTTCCTCGCTGATCTTCAGCATACCGAAAATGCTTGTCCCGATAACGGAACACAGGCTATGCACAAAAACCATCGAGCTGCCAAGCTTTTCTGCGCCGAAAATCTCCGTAAAAAAGCTGTTGACATAAGAGCCGTAATTCATCGTCATGGCACTCGCAAAGCCCGTTGCAAAAAAGACGATAATGACATTCGGTTTCTTCAGCGCATCAAAAACGCCCTTAAAACCCTGTGCCGCTTTGAGCGACTGATCTGCCTTTTCGATTTTGGAAAGACAGGTGAAAACAAGCGGGATCAGGATGATAAAACCCGTCAGCGCAAAAGTCGTCCGCCAATCGGGAAATGCCGGACCCAAAAGGCTTGCCAATGCAGAAGTGATCATATTGAAGCTCGAAGCCGTAACGGAAGTCAGCGCAATATAGCGCGGTGCTTTTTCGGGGAAGACATCGACCAATGCCGCACAGCAGACACCGTTTGTACAGGTTCTTCCACCGCCCATAGGAAAATACCGATCTTACAGACAGCTGCCGTTTTGGAAAGGCTGATGACAAAGCAGCCGATCGCAAACAGAGCAATACCGCCGATCAGGACTTTTTTCTTTCCGATCACGTCGGATAAACGCCCTGTGATCAGCGGTGTGATCATACTGGCCAGAAACTGGCAGGATAACAGTGTGCCAAGCTCCGTCATGCTGAGGCCGAAGCTTTCCGCAAAACTGCCGGAATAAAGCTGCATGATAATAAAGGCAATCCCTATCGACATAAAGAGCGAATAGGTCGCCGCAAGCAAAAATACTTTGGACGTCGTCTTTTTCATGGTGCAGCTCCTTTTTTCTTAATTTGCTTTTTGCCTCTTTTTATTCATGCGGTCAAGAGTGACGATCGTTAAGCCCGAAATCAGCCGACAGAATAGATCGCAATGCCCGCAATAAGGACTTTTTTCTTGCCGATGACATCCGAAAGTCGCCCGGAGATCAACGGCGCAATAATGCTCGCAATAAACTGGCAGGATAACAGCGTGCCAAGCTCCGTCATATTGAGGGAGAAGCTTTCCGCAAAACTACCGGAATAGATCTGCATTAGAACAAAGGTGATGCCGATCGACATAAACAAAGTATACGTTGCAGGTAATAAAAGTTTCTTTGATGTTTTCATAAGATGCCTTCCTTTATATGCCTGTAAATAACATTTTTAAGCAGCCAGTTTTGCCGCTTTTCTCTTTTCGTCGATTTTTCTCGAAATGATATAGGTGATGACGCTGACAACGGAGAATACACCCAGCATGATGAATGCCCATTCAACATTCCAGATATCCGCTACGACACCTGCCAAAAAAGCACCGCCTGCACCGCCGATACCATTGCCGACGACCATGATCGATGTTGCCGTTGCAGAGTTTTCGGGGTCGCTCTTTGCCGCATAGCCCATGAGCAAGGTAAAAACAGGACCTGCGGAAAGGCTGATAACTGCACAGAATGCCAACGCAACCGGAATACTTGTCAGCGTTGTAATGAGGATGAACGCCGCTGCATTGATGATCAGGCAGATAACGGAAACTTTCTTTTCCCACTGCGGTTTGACGAAGCCCGTCAGGAAACGGGAGATCGCATAGCAGGCGCTGTGTACGGAAAGTGCGACTGCGCCGATGTCTTCTGCGGAAAGCGCATCACGGAAGAACATACTGACATAAGAAACATAGGTATTATCCATCGCACAATAGAAGGTGATGGAAATTGCCGCAAAAATAAGTGCACCGTTGTTTAAGACGCGGAGCATTTCCTTTAAGGAAGTGCGCTTGACGGAAGTATCTTTGATCTGTACCGTTGCAAATTCAGCAAAGCAGGTGAAAATCAGCGGAACGATGATCAAAACGTCTGCGACGAGGAGTGCTTCTCTCCATGTGCCGCCGGTTGCCTTGGTAACGGCGTTGATGATAAGCGGAGAAATGATGCCGATCGTGCTGCCGAATGCCTGCTGCAGGGAAAGCAGCTTTGTCGCTTTATCGGGGTAAGCATCTGCCAAAGCAGGCGTCAGCGAAACGGATACACAGCCGTTGCCGCTGCCTTGTACCAAAACGCCGGCAATATACCAGCCGATCGTCGGCGAAACCGCCATCATCAGCGTGCCTAAAATTTCCAGAATAAAGGCGAGCGCAAGGACTTTTTTCTTGCCGATCAGGTCGGCAACTCTGCCCATAACGAGCGGAACAAATATCTGTGCAACGAATCTTGCGGAAAGCATACCGCCCAATTCGACCGTATTCAGACCAAAGGTCTGTGCGATCTGCAGGACGAATACATTGGTTACATGATTGCGGACGAAGGTCAGTCCGAGTGAATAAGATGTGAGTTTGAGGAAGAGAGGTGATGTTTTGAGTTTTCTCATTATCGTTCCCGTCTTGATGTTTCCTTTCTTTATGTAATGTACATTCGGGCACGACATTAATTCTATCACCTATACCCTATGAGTTCAATACAATTTTTGAAATAAAAGGATGTTTTTTTACAAAATATGCAATTCTGCCTATTCTTAAATTTCAAACTATTGAATTTATACGGTATTTTCCCCTAAAAAAGAGCCTTTCCCTGAAAAGAAAGACTCCCAAAAGATTCATATTTCTGTTTTTCTCTCTATGATCGCCTCTGCGGTCAAAAGCCCATCCACAGCAGCGGAAACGATACCGCCTGCATAGCCTGCACCTTCACCTGCGGGGTAAATTCCCAAAATTTCCGTTTCCCTTGTTTCCCCACGAAGGATGCGCACAGGCGAAGAACTCCTTGTTTCGGGTGCTGTAAGTACTGCATCGGGGTCATCAAAACCCTTTAATTTCCTTGCAAAAAGCGGAATGGCTTCACGCAAGGTTTCGGTGATCTTTTCCGGCAAAACCTTTTCAAGCTCCGTAAAATACACACCTGGTCTATAGCTCGGGCAAACACTTCTGTATCCGCTGCTCGGCTTTTTTTCAAGGAAATCGCCCAAAAGCTGTGCCGGTGCAAAGTATCCCTTTCCCAGCTGATAAGCTTTCTGTTCGATCTCACGCTGCCATATAACGCCGCCCATAACACCCGGATAGGGAAAATCTTCCGGCATCAATGTGACCAAAAGCGCAGAATTGGCATTTTCAAGATCTCGCGCGGAATAACTCATACCGTTTGTGACGACACCGCCTTCTTCCGAAGCTGCTGCAACAACGGCACCACCGGGGCACATACAGAAAGTATAGGCGCTTGTCCCTTTTTCCGTTCTGCAGGAAAGCTTATAATCCGCTGCAGGCAGTTTTTTGTAAGCTTCGCCATATTGCGCAAAACCGATTTTTTCCTGTTTATGCTCAATGCGGACACCCATCGAAAAAGCCTTCGGTTCCATTTTAAGGCCGCTTTCATGCAGCATGGAAAAAGTATCCCTTGCGCTGTGACCGATCGCCAAAACAAGCTCCGAACAGGATAAATGCTCGGTTTTGCCGTCTTTTTCATAAGTCACGCCAACGAGTTTGCCGTCTTTTGCCTCATAGCCCGTGAATTTCGCACCGAAGCGCACTTCACCGCCGAGCTTTTCGATTTCCCTGCGCAAATTGCCGACAACTTTGATGAGGATATCCGTCCCGATATGCGGTTTTGCATCGTAACAGATATTTTCAGGCGCACCGAATGCCGCAAACTGCTCCAAAACCCAGCCGATGCGTTTGTTGTGCGTTCCCGTATTCAGCTTGCCATCCGAAAAAGTTCCAGCACCGCCTTCGCCGAACTGTACATTGCTTTCCGGGTCAAGCTTTCCTTCGCGGAAAAACTGTTCCACCTTTTTTGCACGGTCTTCGGCTTTTTCACCGCGCTCGAGGACGATCGGTTTGCATCCTGCCTTTGCTAAAAGCAGCGCCGCAAACATCCCCGCAGGACCAAAACCGACGATCACAGGTCTCTCGCTCGTATTTTCCGCTTTTTTTATTTCATAAGTAAAAATTTCCGCCTCTGCAACGCCTTTTTTATGAGTAAAGCGTGTTTCTTTTCCCGAAACGCCGATGTGCAGCGTATACACATAGCAGATCTCGTTCTTTTTTCTCGCATCAAGAGCCTTTCTGCGGATAGAAAATTCCCTGATCTCCGATACGGCAATGCCAAGACGCTTTGCCGCAAGTTTTTTCAATTCTGTTTTTTCATCGGCCAATTTATCGATCGGCAGTTTGATCTCCCGTAATTCCAGCATATCAGCCTCCGAGTTTTCCGGCAACATAGCCCGAAGACCATGCCCATTGCAGATTAAAACCGCCGCATTCGCCATCGACATCGAGGACTTCACCTGCCGCAAAAAGACCTCTCACATTTTTGCTTTCGAGCGTCATCGGGTCAAACCCCGAAAGCTCTGCTCCGCCTCTTGTGACCTGTGCAGCTGCAAGGCCCATCGAGCCTTTGACCTCAAAGACAAAATTCTTTGCCGAGGCTGCAAGGATTTTCAAGTCTTTTTCCGAAAGCGAATCTGCCGCCGCAGAAGGCATAAAACCGGCATATTTGACGATCGTCATCGCCAGCCTGTTGTTTAAGACACCGCAGAAAAGCTCACCTGCGGTTTCACGGAGCTTCTGCATCCTTTTCAGCATGGAAAAAACTTCCTCTTCCGCAAGCATCGGGAAAAGATCGATGCGGATCTCTTCACTGCCGCTGCCCAAAACATAGCGGGAAACATCCATGACTGCCGGACCCGAAAGCCCGTATTCCGTAAATAAAATATCGCCGAAACTCTCGCGCAGGCAGCCTTTTTTGGTATAAAGCCCGAGCTTTGCCTCGATCTTGACGCCTTTTAAGGCTTTGGAATAAGCGCTTTCGGTTTTGATCGGTGCCAAAGCCGCACGGAGTTTTGTGATCTTATGCCCGAAGCTCTTCAAAATCACATAGCCATCCATTGTGCCGCCGAGTTTTTCCGCAGCAGCACCACCACAGCAGACGATGACATAATCAAATTTCCGCTTTCCCTTTGCAGTTTCAACGATGAAAACTTCTTTGTTTTTCTCGATTTTCAGGACAGGCTCCGAAAGGCAAAGCTCGATCCCGCGGTTTTTCACGGCAAAACGAAGCGCATCGACGACGCTTCCTGCCTGATCACTGTATGGGAAAAGCCTGCCGCCGTATTCTTCCTTTAAAAAGAGCCCGATGCTATGGAAAAATTCCTTTGTTTTTTCCACATCAAAGCGCGAAAAAATACCGCTGACAAAAGCATTGTTATAATAATGCGCCGCTTCTGCCGCTGTGTTGGAAATATTGCAGCGTCCGTTGCCCGTTTGTGCGAGCTTCCTGCCGACTCTGTCCAGTTTTTCAAAAATGGTGACTTCGCTCGTTTCCGATGCGGTAAGTGCCGCCATCATCCCCGCAGCACCACCACCAATGACCGCTGTTTTTTTCATTGCCTGCCGATCCTTTAATCTTTCTATCCTGATTGTAGCATATCTGCGGCTTTTCGTCACGGGCTATCGCCTTTTTCCAAAATATGATACAATAAAAAAGAAGGGAGTTTCATCATGATACAAGACATCCAGCCAAACGCTTTTCACATCGAATATGAAGAAAGAACACCCATGACAGGCGAAACAGCCTATGCCATGTTTTTTGAGGGAAGGAAGATCCTCCTCCACAAAGGCGAAGAAACGGGAGCTCCGAAACTGCCGCTTTGCCATGAGATCGAATCGGAATACCGCTACCTTTTCCGTGTGGATGAAAACTTTTTCTACCTCTGCCTGAACCCGAAAGCCTTGCCAGAAGACTGCATTTTTGAGGACATCAATGTTTTTCGACGCCGAATGGGCGATAAATTCATCGATTTTTCGGGGATCGAAGCCTATCATCTGGCAAACTGGTACGAAACGAACCGTTTCTGCGGAAAATGCGGAAGCGAGCTTACGCACTCCGGTTATGAGCGCGCGCTTGTTTGCCCGAACTGCAAAAATACGGTCTATCCGAAGATCTCTCCTGCGATCATCGTTTCCGTACACGATGGCGATCGCCTCCTTATGACGCGCTATGCCGGCAGACCACAGGGAAGCTACAGCCTTGTTGCAGGTTTTGTCGAAGTCGGCGAAATGCCGGAAGATACCGTTCGCCGTGAAGTCATGGAAGAAACAGGCGTTCGCGTCAAAAATATCCGCTATTACCGCTCACAGCCATGGGGATTTTCGCAGAGTCTGCTCCTTGGTTTTACCGCAGAGCTTGACGGCAGCCCGGAAATTACAGTCGATGAAAAAGAGCTTGCCGAAGCCGTCTGGGTAAAGCGTGAAGATATTGCCGTTCGTTATGACGATTTCAGCCTGACGAATGAGCTGATCACAAAGTTTAAAAATAATGAATAACAAAAAACCGTATGCTTTTCGCATACGGTCTTTATTTTTTATTTGCCAAGTTTTTCTCTTAAAAAATCCCTTGCCGTTTCATAAGGAACGGGGTTTCCCTCTGCATCGGTGAAGGTATTTTTATCTAAGATCAGGACGCCCATGCCTGCCTTTAAGATACAGGCGTTTTTGGATTCGAGGATGCCTTCGATATGGGAATAGGGTCTCTTCATTGCGGAAAATTCATTTTCGGAAGTAAATTCTTCCTCAGAGAATGTGCTTGTGCAGTTTTCGCCCATAATTTTTTCCTGTTTCTTATAGCTGCGCTTTGCCGCAATTTCCGGATACATGAGCGTATAGATCGCCGTCAGACCAGCTGCCAGGATACAGAATCCGGCTGCAACGAGTGCGTTTGCGCTGTAAAAAAGATAAGCTGCATAGCCAAACATCACCGCTGCAACGGTTAAAATAATGCGCGATAAGAGCGCCTGTTTTGCCGCTTGGCGGGTCATTGCCTCTAAAACAAGTTCTTTCGTCCAAACAGTTGTATTTTTATATCGCATAATCTTCTCCCAAAGTTTTGTTTACCCTATTGTAGCACAATTCCCAAGCTAATATCTCTCTTTTCATAGAAAATATTTGTAAATCTTGTTCATAAGGCAGATTTTTGCGCCATATCTTATAGCAAAAACATTTTCGGAGCTATGATTTGAAAAAGAAACTTCCCCTTTTTATGGAAAAAGCACTGCACCATACTGCGGTTGCAGCTGTTTTGATGCTGATTGCGATCTGCGGTGTGACGATCCTCACTCTTGCGGAAAATCCGTCCGTTTCTGCCGTTTCGCATACGCCCGCACAAACTTACAGTTGGTATTATAAGCCGCGGACAGATGGCGAGCTGCCCATTTGTGCGGATGATGCGCCTTTCATCGAAAATTATGACAACGTCCTCTACCACGGAAAGGACGACAGCATCTACCTGACTTTTGACACCGGCTACGAAAACGGCAATACCGAGGCGATCCTCGACATTCTGAAAGAAAAGAAGGTGCCTGCGGCTTTTTTCGTAACGGGGCATTATATAAAAACGAATCCCGAGCTTGTCCTGCGCATGAAAAATGAAGGACATCTCGTCTTAAACCACAGCCTCACACACGCAGACCTTGCCGTTGCCTCAAAGGAAAAGTTCCTTGAAGAAGCGGAAGGACTCTCTGCGCTTTACCGTGAGGTCACCGGCGAAGATATGGCAAAATTCATCAGACCGCCCGAAGGCAAGTATTCCGAAAACTTCCTCCGCTATGCCAAAGAAGAAGGTTATCGGGTCGTTTTCTGGACTTTTGCTTACCGTAATTGGGTCAATGATGACCAGCCGAGCAATAAAGAAGCCATGGAAACCATTCTTTCGCGGACGCATAAGGGAATGATCGCCCTGCTGCATTCCAATTCCGCTGCAAACGCCGCTGTTTTAGGAAACG